>NZ_JBEXZT010000001.1:0-663331 GCF_040631275.1 Streptosporangium sp. NPDC020145
GAAAGCTATGAAGCCGGGCTCTATCTCCGAGGCTCGGTCATGTGGTTGAAGCTCCTCACTTCAACCACATGATCCGAACTCTAAACAGCTCCTAGGACCTCCCGACCGTTCCCCGCCGGGGCGTCGCCGGTCATCCGGCGCCGCCTTGAGTATCGTTGCCGGTGACAGTCGTCGCGGGAGAAGGGGTGCGGGCGGGCAGATGGTGACCGGCGGGGCCGCGAGGGCGGGAGAGCCGAGAGCACGGCGGATGCGAGCCGTGCTGGCGCCGCTCGGCCTGGCCGTGGCGGCGGGTGCGGCAACCCTCCTGGTCGCGCTGGTCGATCCCGGCGAGCCGGGGCACTATCCCGCCTGCCCCTTCCTCACCCTCACCGGGCTGTACTGCCCGGGTTGCGGAGGGCTGCGGGCGGTGCACGCGCTCACCCAGGGTGACCCGGCCGCCGCACTGGGGTTCAATCCGCTCGTCGTGATCATGATCCCCGTGGTGGTCCTGCTGTGGGGACGCTGGGCGTTGTTCTCCTGGCAGGGAAGACGAGATGCCGGAAAAGTTATAAATCCTGCCTATGTATGGGCATTTCTTGGTTTAATGATCGTTTTTTGGATAGTGCGGAATGTTCCCTTTGGGGAATTCTTGGCCCCATAGTCACCTATAGGCGTCACCCGGTGGCGGGGCGACCACGGCAAGGCCGATAGCATCGGCGAGACAGGGCAATCGATCGGGAGGGGCCTTACTCGTGAGCGAGTGGAGTGAGCGGACCATGCGTACGGCAGCGTTCGCCGACATGACCTCCGAGTTTCGCGAGGAGGACAGGTGAGCGTACTGGAGGAGATCCTCGAAGGAGTCCGCGCGGACCTGGCCGACCGGCAGCAGACGGTGTCGCTGGCGCAGCTCAAGGAACGCGCGGAGCGGGCACCCGCCCCCCGCGACGCCTACGCCGCTCTCGGCGGCGACCAGGTGGCGGTCATCGCGGAGGTGAAGCGTTCGAGCCCGTCGAAGGGCGCGCTGGCCGCCATCGCCGACCCCGCCGCGCTCGCCGGTGACTACGAGTCCGGTGGCGCCCACGTCATCAGCGTCCTGACCGAGCGTCGCCGCTTCGGCGGCAGCCTGGAGGACCTGGCCGCCGTCCGCGCCGTGGTCGACATCCCGGTGCTGCGCAAGGACTTCGTCGTCACCTCCTACCAGCTGTGGGAGGCCCGTGCCTACGGCGCGGACCTCGTGCTGCTGATCGTGGCCGCGCTCGAACAGAACGCGCTGGTCTCCCTCATCGAGCGGGCCGAGTCGATCGGGCTGGCCCCGCTGGTCGAGGTGCACACAGAGGAGGAGCTCGACCGGGCGCTCGCCGCCGGAGCGAAGATCATCGGTGTCAACGCGCGCAACCTCAAGACCCTCGAGGTCGACCGCGAGGTGTTCGCCAAGATCGCCCCGAAGATCCCGGACGGTATCATCAAGATCGCCGAGTCGGGTGTGCGCGGTCCCCACGACCTGCTCGCCTACGCCAGGGCGGGGGCGGACGCCGTCCTTGTCGGCGAGAGCCTGGTGACCGGCAAGGACCCCAGGGCCGCCGTGGTCGACCTGGTCACCGCCGGAGCCCACCCCGCATCCCGACCAGAGGGACAGTGAGCACGTGACAGTGACAGACGGCATCCTCACCTCCGCGGACCTCGCGGGCAACGGCGTCCACGGCGACGACCCGGACACCGACGGCAAGTTCGGCGTCTTCGGTGGGCGCTACGTCCCCGAGGCCCTCATCCCCGCGCTGGACGAGGTGGCGGCCGAGTACGAGAAGGCCAGGAACGACCCCGCCTTCCTGCGGGAGTTCGACCACCTGCTGCGCACCTACGCGGGCAGGCCGACCACCCTCACCGAGATCCCCCGCTTCTCCGAGCACGCGGGCGGCGCCCGGATCGTGCTCAAGCGCGAGGACCTGACCCACACCGGCGCCCACAAGATCAACAATGTGCTCGGCCAGGCCCTGCTCACCAAGCGGCTCGGCAAGAACCGCCTGATCGCCGAGACGGGCGCGGGTCAGCACGGCGTCGCGACGGCGACCGCCGCGGCCCTGATGGGCCTGGAGTGTGTGATCTACATGGGGGCCGTCGACTGCGAGCGCCAGGCGCTCAACGTCGCCCGCATGAAGCTGCTCGGCGCCAGTGTCGTCCCGGTGACCAACGGCAGCCAGACCCTCAAGGACGCCATCAACGAGGCCTTCCGCGACTGGGTGGCCAACGTCGACCACACGCACTACCTGTTCGGCACCATCGCCGGACCGCACCCGTTCCCCGAGATCGTCCGCGACTTCGCCCGCATCATCGGCGTCGAGGCCCGCCGCCAGATCCTCGACCTCGCGGGCAGGCTGCCCGACGCGGTGGCCGCGGCCGTCGGCGGCGGTTCCAACGCCATCGGCATCTTCCACGCCTTCCTTGAGGACCAGGACGTCCAGCTGCACGGCTACGAGGCCGGCGGCCGCGGCAAGGAGACCGGCGAGCACGCCCTCACCCTCACCGAGGGCTCCATCGGGGTCCTGCACGGGTCGCGCACCTACGTCCTGCAGGACGAGGAGGGCCAGACGATCGAGTCCCACTCGATCTCCGCGGGCCTCGACTACCCCGGTGTCGGCCCCGAGCACGCCTGGCTCAAGGACACCGGACGCGCCGCCTACCACGGCATCACCGACGCCGAGGCCATGGACGCCTTCGCCCTGCTCGCCAGGACCGAGGGCATCATCCCGGCCATCGAGTCCTCGCACGCGCTCGCCGGAGCCCTCAAGCTCGGCCGCGAGCTCGGCCCCGAGGCGCTCATCCTGGTCAACCTCTCAGGCCGGGGCGACAAGGACATGGGCACCGCCATGAAGTACTTCAACCTCTGACGACCGACTTGCTTCCCCTCCGCCCCGCGGAGGGGACGGAGGCCACGACCGACAACGGAACCAACGATGACGACTCTTCAGACGGTGTTCGCCAAGGCTAAGGCGGACGATCGCGCCGCCCTCATCGGATACCTCCCCGCGGGTTTCCCCACGAAGGACGGCGCGATCGCGGCCGCGACCGCCATGGTCGAGGCCGGCTGCGACGTGATCGAGATCGGCCTGCCGTACTCCGATCCGCTCATGGACGGCCCGACCATCCAGGACGCCGTGCACCGGTCGCTGATCAACGGCACCCGCATCGCCGACGTGCTGCGCACGGTCGAGGGGGTGGCCAAGACGGGCGCCGCCACGCTGGTCATGACCTACTGGAACCCGATCGACCGCTACGGCGCCGACCGGTTCGCCCGTGACCTGGCCGCAGCGGGCGGGACGGGGACCATCACCCCCGACCTGACCCCGGAGGAGTCGGGGCCGTGGCGGGAGGCCAGCGCGGGGGCCGGAATCGACACCGTCTTCCTCGTCGCACCCAGCTCTCCCGAGACACGCATCAAGGCCGTCGCCGAGTGCTGCACGGGCTTCGTCTACGCCGCCTCCCTGATGGGCGTCACCGGGGCGCGCGCCACGGTCGGTGAGGCCGCCGAAGGCCTGGTCGAGCGGACCCGCAGGCAGACCTCACTGCCGGTCTGCGTCGGCCTCGGAGTCGGCACCGGCGAGCAGGCGGCCCAGGTCGCCCGCTACGCCGACGGCGTCATCGTCGGCTCGGCGTTCATCCGCCGCCTGCTCGACGCCCCGGACGAGGCCTCGGGCCTGGCCGCGGTCAGGGAACTGGGAGCCGAGCTGGCGGCGGGCGTGCGCGCCTGATTCGCCGCTGAAAACCGGGCTTGCCCGGGACACGCCTGAAATCTCATACGACGCGGCCGTCCACACAGGACGGCCGCGTTCTTCGTACGGCGCCGCCCCATGGAGCCGGGGCGTCGTCATGCCCGCCGACCTGCGCGGAAGGCTGCGGCGTACCCTGGAAATGCGTACGCTGGAAGCGGCGCATCGGCCCCGGGGGTGCGAGACCTCTCTCCCGGTTCAGTCCGAACGCTCCCCCCGTTGACCTGAAAACGCCGCGAGGACCGTGCCTCGGCTACGATTTCCCAGTTCGAACAGGCTCGGCCCGCCGATCGCACAGGTGCAGGGACATGGGGGAAACCGGGACGGTCATCGAACCTGGAGGGTGTGTGCCAGTGGCGGAGGAGCCGAGGCGGCGGCCATGCCGTCCCCGCCTTCGCGCCATGCCACGCCCGGCCGGACACCCGGCGAACGGGAGACCGGAGTTTCGGGACCCTCACGGAGCGCGTTACGGTCGGCCGATTGACTTACCCGACGCTTATCCAGCACGTGATGGGGTTCCTCAGGAACGCGTGTAGCCGCCGGCGACGGCCGCGACGCAGGTCCGGAATGGGAGACGATGATGCTCGTGACTTCTGAAAAGCAGGCCCCCCCGAGGTCGCACAGAGCTAGTTCGACGCTACCCTGGGTGACGACCGTCTCGCGGTTGGTGCTGGCGGGGGTGCTCATTGTCGCAGGTTGGGGCAAGATCGGCACGCCTGTGCTTTCCGTCCAGTCGGTCAAGGCGTATGAACTGCTTCCAGACTCGCTTGCCACGGTGGTCGGCTACGGCCTGCCCATCCTGGAGATCGTCATTGGGGTGTTGCTGGTTGTCGGACTGCTCACCCGCGTCGTGGGCGGCATCTCCGCGCTGCTCATGCTGGCGTTCGTCATCGGCATCGCCTCCGTGTGGGCGCGCGGCCTGCGGATCGACTGCGGCTGCTTCGGCGGCGGCGGCCAGCTCAAGCCGGGGGTCGAGCCCGACTACCTCGTCGACATCCTGCGGGACTCCGGTCTCTTCGTTCTCGGCGTGCTCGTCGCCCGGTTCGGTCCGGGACGGCTCGCGCTGGACTCCGCGCTCGGGCTGGCCCCTGAGCGGGAGTCGTACGACGAGGTGGACGGCGAGGAGGAACCACGGAAACAGGAGGATCACTGATGGGCAAGGCCGCACGGGAGCACTCGGTGCGTGAGCGGATCAAGGCACAGCGGGAGGAGCAGCGGCAGAAGGAGCGGCTCAAGCGCGTCGCGACGGTGACGACCGTGGTGGTCGTCGCCCTCGGCGCGATCGGAGCCGGATGGTGGTACGCCGCCAACGGCAGCAAGCCCGAGGAGGTCACCCAGGCGCTCGCGCCGATCACCGCCTCCCCGGACGGCTCCGTCGTGATGGCCGTCGCGGGCGTCGAGAAGCCGGTCCTGGACGTCTACGAGGACTTCCAGTGCCCCGCGTGCAGGGCGATGGAGCAGACCAGCGGGCCCACCATCAAGAACCTGGCCGCCGAGGGAAAGGTCAAGGTGGTCTACCACCCCATCACGATCTTCTCGCAGGAGATGAACCAGGGCGTCACCAGGGGTAACTCCCTGCGTGCCGGGGCCGCCTCCCGGTGCATCCCCGGAGGGACCCCGTGGTCGAAGTTCCACGACAAGCTGTTCAAGGAGCAGCCCTCCGAGACCGTCGAGGGCTTCAAGGTGGACGACATGGTCGACTGGGGCAGAGACGCAGGGGTCACCGGCTCGGCCTTCGCCACCTGCGTGACCACCCAGCAGAAGGCCCAGGAGCAGATCGACTACAGCACCAGGACCATGCAGGCCGCCAAGCTCAGCGGCACGCCGACGCTGAAGATCAACGGGACCGAGATCGGCAACGACGTCGCGTTCAAGCCCGCGGATCTCCGTAAAGCCGTTCTCGATGCCGCCAAGTAGCCCGCGACACGGTAACGTCACCTGACATGCCCCTCGCCTCGATTCCCAGCCCCTCGCAGGGGGTCTGGTACCTCGGTGTAATCCCCATCAGGGCCTACGCGCTGTGCATCGTGCTCGGCGTCATCGTCGCCGTCGCCATCGGCGAGCGCCGCTGGCGCGCCCGTGGGGGAACGCCGGGCACCATCGTCGACCTCGCCGTCTGGGCCGTGCCGTTCGGCCTGGTCGGCGGGCGTCTCTACCACGTCATCACCGACTGGCAGCTCTACTTCGGGCCTGACGCCCCTCACACGCCCATCGAGGCGCTCTACATCTGGAACGGGGGGCTGGGCATCTGGGGGGCCGTCACCCTGGGCGCGCTGGGCGTCTGGTTCGGCTGCCGCAACCGGGGAATCTCGGTGTCCGCGGTCGCCGACGTCGTGGCCCCGGCCATCGCGGTCGGCCAGGCCATCGGCCGGTTGGGCAACTACTTCAACCAGGAGCTGTTCGGCAGCCCGACGACCCTGCCGTGGGGCCTGGAGATCGACCCCGACAAGCCGGGCACGCTGCCGGGGGTCTCCACCTACCACCCCGCCTTCCTGTACGAGATGGTGTGGGACCTGGGTCTGGCCCTCGTGCTGGTCTGGGCGGGCCACAGGTTCGCCCTCAGGCACGGCCGGTTGTTCCTGCTCTACATCGCGGGCTACACCCTGGGCCGGTTCTGGATCGAGGGGTTGCGCATCGACACCGCCCACCACATCCTTGGCCTGCGGCTCAACCAGTGGACCTCCATCGTGCTGTTCGTCGCGGCGCTCATCTGGTTCTGGAGCACCAGGAACAAGACCGGCGAGGAGCGGGTCGTCGGGGTGACGCAGGACCAGGAGGCCGGCGATCCGGCCGACCCCGCGCATGCCGCCGACCAGGCGGACGAGCACGAGACCGGGCCGCGGGCGGAGACCGAGGACGACCGGCCCGCCGATTCCGCGCCCCCCTCGGAGCAGGCCGGCGGGCAGGACGGGCAGGATGGAAAGGCGGAGTTCGTGTCCGCCTTCGCCCAGACGGGCGCAGAGACCGACCCCGCCCACGGGTCCGACCAGGCCGACGAGGCCGAGAGGGCCTCGGCCGACGGCGAGCGCGCAGCAGGGGAGAAAGGCACGGCGTGAGCCGGGTCTCCCCCCGCTAAGGAACCAGGCGAAGAAAGAGGAACGATGAGTCAGGGCGGCGCCCAGGAGCGCGCCGAGATCCACCACGCCCACCGGGATGTCAACGGCGGCTGGCTGCGGCCCTCCGTCTTCGGGGCGATGGACGGGCTCGTGTCGAACTTCGCGCTGATCGCCGGTGTCGCGGGCGGCACGACGAGCACCCAGGTCGTCGTGCTGGCGGGCATCGCGGGCCTGGCGGCGGGGGCGTTCTCCATGGCGGGCGGCGAGTACGTCTCGGTCGCCAGCCAGCGGGAGCTCGCCGTCGCCGAGATCGACGTCGAGCGGCGTGAGCTGGAACGCAACCCCGAGGCCGAACTGCGCGAACTCGCCCAGCTCTACGAGTCGCGCGGTGTCCAGCCCGAGCTGGCGGCGGAGGTGGCCAGACAGATCTCCCTCAATCCCGACAAGGCGCTTGAGGTGCACACCAGCGCCGAACTCGGCGTAACCCCGGGGGACCTTCCCTCGCCCAAGGTCGCCGCGGTCTCCTCGTTCCTGTCCTTCAGCGTCGGCGCGGTCCTGCCGCTGCTGCCGTACCTTCTCGGGGTCACCAGCCTGGTCGGTTCCGCGATCGTCTCGTGCCTGGCGCTGTTCGGGGCGGGGGCACTGGTCTCCAGGGTCACCGCGCGCAGCTGGTGGTACAGCGGGCTGCGCCAGCTCGGCGTCGGCGCGCTCGCCGCGCTCCTGACCTTCGGCCTCGGCCACCTGCTGGGCGGGGGCGGCCTGTGAACGCGCCCAGCCCCCAGGTCCCGACCCCGTCGCGCAGGCGCCGGCGCGGCTCCTCCAGGACGGCGCAGCCCGTGGAGGGCGGCAGACTGCGGGAGCTGGGGCTGAGCCGCCTCCAGCAGCGGCTGCTGGTGATCGGCGGTTCCGTCGTCGGAGTGATCGTCACCGCGGTCGTCCTGGCCTTCGTGATCTCCGCGGTCGGCAACGACTTCGTCCCCGAGCGGGCGACCGCCGCCGCCATCGTGACCCAGCCGAGGCCCGACACCTACAAGGGATGGAACTCGCCGAAGCTGTTCGCGCCCATCGAGCGGAACACGGCCGACCCGGCGCCGCTCACCGTCAAGGAGATCTTCCCCGTCAGGACCCTCAAAGAGGGTGCGATCACCCTGAAGCTGGGCGCCACCAAACTCGACGCGACCTGCTCGGCGGCGGTCTGGGGGCGGGAACTGGCCGACCAGCTCACCAGGTCGGGCTGCACCCAGGCGCTGCGGGGCACCTACACCAGCGCGGACGGCCGCTACGTCGCGCAATACACCCTGTTCAACCTGCGTGACACCGCCGCGGCCAACGAACTGGTCCAGTCCCTGACCGCGGGTTACCGGGGAGGCTGGCCACAGCCGCTGGGGCAGGGCGGCAGGGCGCCGTTCTCCTCCTCCGGTTACAGCGAGGGCAGCGGCAACGCCATGGGCCACTACGCGGCCCTGGTCTGGATCGGCCGCGCCGACGGCGCCGATCCCGGCGAGAAGGACGACTTCGTCTCCCTGTCCCTGGCGGTCAGGGGCGCGGAGAGGGCCGTTTTCCGCCGTGTCGTCGCGGTGAAGCCCGCCGCGTCCCCCTCGTGACCCCACGGACAGTAGGCTCATCGGTCATGCGTAAGTGGATCATCGCCGTCGCCGTCGTGGCCCTCGCCGCCGCGGGGACCGCGGTGTTCCTGTGGTCACGGGCGGGTACGGACACCCAGCGCCCGGCGACCTTCAGGGCCGAGCGGACCACGGCGCACTACGACCCCATCGCCACCCGGGCCGCCGATCCCGACCCGCTGACCGTCGCAGAGGTCTTTCCCACGGGTTCGGTGAGCGCGGGCGGTGTCACGCTCACGCGCCAGGGCACCGAACAGCTGACCGACTGCGCCTCGGCGGTCTGGGGTGGGGCACGGGAGGCCGTGGCCGGATGCACCCAGGTGTTGCGCGCCCGCTACGCGACCCGTGACGGCCGGGTCCTCGGCCAGTTCGTCGTCTTCAATCTGGCCGACTCCGCCGCCGCCGACCGGCTCGTCGGCGTGCTGGGCCGTGACGGTTTCGTACGGCCGGTCCCGGGCGCCCCGGAGGGCTTCCAGGGAGCCGCGGGCTGGGCACAGGCCCGTGCCCTCGGCCACTACGTCACCGTCAGCTGGGTCGCCCCCGCCGGGACCACGGGGCAGGGGGCGGATAAGGCCGACCTGACCTACCCGCAGGTGGCCGTCGACAGCCCCAGCCTGCTGCTCCAGCACCGTCTGGTGCGCTGAGCGCGCTCAGTCCGCGGGCACGGGCGCGGTCAGGGAGCGCGCGACCGCGTCCTGGAGCTCCCGCAGCCGGTGCGCGGGCAGTTCGAGGACGGTGACGTCCTGCGCCCACGGCGCGCTCAGCGCGACGAGTGCCCTGGCCTGCCGTTTGGTCAGCTCACCTCTGACCGAGATGAGAGCCTCCCGCCAGGTGTTGGCGACCTTGCCGTGGGCGTTGTCCAGGACGCGCCGCAGGACGCGGCCCTCGTCGGTCTGCGGGGGCGGCAGCCGTACGGCGTGCACGGTCCGGCCCTCGGCGGTCAGCTCGTAGACGGCCGACAGCTCGGCGGGCAGGGCGGTGGGCGGCTCGGCCAGTGTGACCTGGACCCGGCGGGCGCGGGTGGCCAGCAGCAGCCGGGGCAGCGCGGCCTCAAGCCCCGCGGGCACCGCGATCGCCACCTCGGCGGGGTCGGTGGCGTACGGCTTGGCGAGCCAGGTCGACAGGCGTGCCCTGGGGGTGCGGGGCAGCACCTGGGCGGGCCAGTCCCCGACCAGCACCTCGGGACTCCCGGTGACCGGGGGAGGAGGCGCGGATGAGGCCGCCGACTCGACCGCCTGGGGGCCCTGGGTGTAGATGGCGGCGCTGAGGCCCTCGACGCGGGCGGCGACGGCGGGCCAGGTCTTCGTGGTCGGCCGCAGGACGTACAGGTCGGCGGCCGAGCCGATGGCCTCGGCGCCGAGATAGCGGTTGAAGTCGGGGTAGATCGCCTCGTTGACGAGGTTGAGGGCGGACAGGGCGTTCTGCACCTTCAGCGCCAGGGCGGGAGTGCGTTCGCTGGCGCCGTAGGCCAGCAGGACGCGGCCCTGGTCGCGGTCGCGCAGCCCCTCGGCGGCGCGGGCGACGAACAGCCCGACCCCCTCGGGCGTGTAGGGCGGGTCGGTGATCGCCAGGTCGGCCCATCCGCGAGCCGAGGCGGGCAGGCCGAGGCGCAGGTCGGCCCAGCGGGTGCGCACCGGCAGGCCCAGGCGTCCGGCCTGCTCGGCGATGTAGCCGAGGATGCGCTCGTCGATGTCGGCGACGGTCACCTCAAGGCCGGGGCACAGCGCCGCGACGGCCAGCGAGGTCAGGTCGTGGTCGCCGACGCACAGCAGGCGGGCGCCGTCGAGCCAGAACCTCGCCTCAAGCAGCAGGGCCCGCCTGACCACGGTCTCCGCGGTCGCCGACACGTGGTCGAGCGTGTGACGCCCCCGGGGCGCGCCGGTGATCAGCTTCTCCATCGTGGCGACCAGGCCGGCCTGCTCGGGCAGCAGGTGGGCCACCGGGTCGGCGGGCGCACGGGACACGGGTGCCTCCGGCAGCGGGGCCCTGAGCCTGAACCGGTCGCCGGAGCGCTCCAGGTCGAGCTCGCGCAGCAGGGACTCGACCGTCCGCCGTGACGTCGCGGTCAGCCTGACCAGATCGGCGAGGGTCCACCAGCGGCCGTCGCCCAGCGCGGCCAGCACGGCCCTCGGTCTCCTGCCGTCGACTCCCGCCCGCGCGAGGAGATCCGCAATCGCGTCCATGCGCCAACCTTAGGGCGCCCGATGGAATGCCGTGCCGTACGGGCATGTTGACTGAAGTGGGCAAACCTGTACTAAATGGTCGCTATGCGGACCGGGTAGGTAGCTTTCCGGCAGGGTACGGTAATGTCTACCCACCACGCAGCAGGGCCAACGTCGTCCCTAGCTTGATCCAGAGCAGCGAGACGACGGGAGGGATTCGATGCCTGCTGCCCACCTCGGTTTCCCCGAGCCCCAGGGCCTGTACCACCCTTCGAACGAGCACGACGCCTGTGGCGTCGCCATGGTCGCCGACGTCGCGGGCCGCCGCAGCCACGACATCGTCACAAAGGCGCTGACGGCCCTGTGCAACCTCGACCACCGGGGAGCCCAGGGAAGCGAGCCCGACACCGGTGACGGCGCCGGCATCCTCACGCAGATCCCCGACACCTTCCTCCGCGCGGAGGCGGGCTTCCCGCTCCCCGAGGCGGGCTCGTACGCGGTCGGCACCGCCTTCCTGCCCGCCGAGGCGGAAGCCCGCCACGACGCGGTACGGCAGATCGAGCGGATCGCGGACGAGGAGGGCCTCACGGTCCTCGGCTGGCGCGACGTCCCGACCGACCGGGCACTGCCCGGCCCCAGCGCCCGTGCGACCATGCCGCACTTCGCGCAGCTGTTCGTCTCCTCCCCCGGAGGTGAGAGCGGCCTCCAGCTGGACCGGATCGCCTTCTGCCTGCGCAAGCGGGCCGAGCACGAGACGAAGGTCTACTTCCCCTCGCTCAGCTCACGGACGATCGTCTACAAGGGCATGCTCACCCCCGGCCAGGTCGAGCCTTTCTTCCCCGACCTGAGCGACGAGCGCTACGAGACCGCCATCTCGCTGGTCCACTCGCGCTTCTCGACCAACACCTTCCCCTCCTGGCCGCTGGCGCACCCCTACCGCTACGTCGCCCACAACGGCGAGATCAACACGGTCAAGGGCAACCGCAACTGGATGCGTGCCCGCGAGGCCATGCTGAGCACCGCCGCCCTGCCCGGCGACCTGTCGCGGCTGTTCCCGATCTGCGACCCGGACGGCTCCGACACCGCCTCCTTCGACGAGACGCTCGAACTGCTCCACCTCGCCGGACGCGAACTGCCCCACGCCGTGCTGATGATGATCCCCGAGGCGTGGGAGAACAACACCGAGATGGACCCCGCACGGCGGGCCTTCTACGAGTTCCACTCCACCCTCATGGAGGCCTGGGACGGCCCCGCCTCGATCACCTTCTCCGACGGCACCCTCGTCGGCGCGGTCCTCGACCGCAACGGCCTGCGCCCCGGCCGGTTCTGGGTGACCACCGACGGCCTCGTCGTACTCGCCTCGGAGGCGGGCGTCCTCGACATCCCCGCGCAGGACGTGGTCCGCAAGGGCCGCCTGCAGCCCGGCAGGATGTTCCTGGTCGACACCGCCCGCGGCAAGATCATCGAGGACGACGAGATCAAGGCCCGGCTCGCCGCCGAACTGCCCTACGGCGACTGGCTGCACGCGGGCCTGGTCCGCTTCGAGGAACTGCCCGCCCGCTCGCGGGAGATCCCCACCCACGAGGCGCTCATCAAGCGGCAGCAGACCTTCGGCTACACCGAGGAGGAGCTGCGGATCATCCTGGCGCCCATGGCGACCACGGGCGCCGAGCCCATCGGCTCCATGGGAACCGACACCCCCGTGGCCGTCCTCAGCGACCGGCCCAGGCTGCTGTTCGACTACTTCAGCCAGCTGTTCGCGCAGGTCACCAACCCGCCGCTGGACGCGATCCGCGAGGAACTCGTCACCTCCCTGGCCAGCACGCTCGGCCCCGAGGGCAACCTGCTCGCCCCCGAGCCCTCCTCCTGCCGCCAGCTCGTGCTGCCCTACCCGGTGATCGACAACGACGAGCTCGCCAAGATCATCCACATCAACGACGAAGGCGCGCTGCCCGGCTTCCGCCCGCACGTCGTCTCCGGCCTCTACGAGGTCCACGGCGGCGGCGAGGCCATGCTCCACCGCATCGAGGAGATCCGCACCGAGGTCTCCGCGGCGATCGAGGGCGGCGCACGGATCATCGTGCTGTCCGACCGGGGCTCCTCCGACGCCCTCGCGCCCATCCCGTCGCTGATGCTCACCGGCGCGGTGCACCACCACCTCATCGCCGAGAAGACCCGCACCCGGGTCGGCCTGGTCATCGAGACCGGCGAGGCACGTGAGGCCCACCACATGGCCCTGCTCATCGGCTACGGCGCGGGCGCCGTCAACCCCTACCTCGCCATCGAGACCGTCGAGGACATGATCGCCTCCGGCGTCCTGAAGGTCGAGCGCGACAAGGCCGTGCGCAACCTCATCAAGGCGTACGGCAAGGGCGTCCTGAAGGTCATGTCCAAGATGGGCGTGTCCACCGTCGCCTCCTACACCGGCGCGCAGATCTTCGAGGCGCTCGGCCTCGACGAGAACGTCATCGGCACCTGCTTCACCGGCACCACCTCCCGCCTCGGCGGCGTCGGCTTCGACGTCCTGGCCGGGGAGTCCGCGCTGCGCCACGCCCGCGCCTACCCCAGGGCGGAGAACGCCCACCGCAGGCTTGAGGTCGGCGGCGAGTACCAGTGGCGCCGCGAGGGCGAACCCCACCTGTTCAACCCCGAGACCGTCTTCAAGCTGCAGCACGCCACCCGCTCACGCCGCTACGAGATCTTCAAGGAGTACACCTCCCTCGTCGACTCCCAGGCCGAGCGGCTGATGACCCTGCGCGGCCTGTTCACCCTCCGTGAGGGAGTCCGCGAACCGGTCCCGATCGACGAGGTCGAACCGGTCAGCGAGATCGTCAAGCGCTTCTCGACCGGCGCCATGTCCTACGGCTCCATCTCCAGGGAGGCGCACGAGACCCTCGCCGTCGCGATGAACCGCCTCGGCGCCAAGTCCAACACCGGCGAGGGCGGCGAGGACCCCGACCGGCTCCACGACCCCGCCCGCCGTTCGGCCATCAAGCAGGTCGCCTCGGGCCGCTTCGGCGTCACCTCCGAGTACCTCGTCAACGCGGACGACCTGCAGATCAAGATGGCCCAGGGAGCCAAGCCCGGCGAGGGCGGCCAGCTGCCCGGCCACAAGGTCTACCCCTGGATCGCCAAGACCAGGCACTCCACCCCCGGCGTCGGCCTCATCTCGCCGCCGCCGCACCACGACATCTACTCCATCGAGGACCTCGCCCAGCTCATCCACGACCTGAAGAACGCCAACCCGGCCGCCCGCGTGCACGTCAAGCTCGTGGCGGAGGTCGGCGTCGGCACGGTCGCGGCGGGCGTGTCCAAGGCCCACGCCGACGTCGTGCTCATCTCCGGCCACGACGGCGGCACCGGCGCCTCCCCGCTCACCTCCCTCAAGCACGCGGGCGCCCCCTGGGAGCTCGGCCTGGCCGAGACCCAGCAGACGCTGCTGCTCAACGGGCTGCGCGACCGCATCGTCGTGCAGGTCGACGGCCAGCTCAAGACCGGCCGTGACGTGATCATCGCCGCGCTGCTCGGCGCCGAGGAGTACGGCTTCGCCACCGCCCCGCTGGTCGTCTCCGGCTGCGTGATGATGCGCGTGTGCCACCTGGACACCTGCCCGGTCGGCGTCGCGACCCAGAACCCCGAGCTGCGCAGGCGCTTCAGCGGCAAGCCCGAGTTCGTCGTCAACTTCTTCGAGTTCATCGCCGAGGAGATCCGCGAATACCTCGCCGCCCTCGGCTTCCGAACCCTCGACGAAGCCGTCGGACACGCGGAACTGCTGGACACCGCCCCCGCCGAGCAGCACTGGAAGGCCTCAGGCCTGGACCTCACGCCGATCCTGCACCGCCCGGAACTCCCCGAGGGAACTGCGCTGCGCCGCGTCACCGAACAGGACCACGGCCTGGAACGAGCCCTCGACCACACCCTGATCCAGCTCGCCGAAGGCGCCCTGGCCAACGGCGACCCGGTCACGCTCGACCTGCCCATCCGCAACGTCAACCGTACGGTCGGCACCATGCTCGGCCACGAGGTGACCAAGCGGTACGGCGGCGCGGGACTGCCCGACGACACCATCGACGTCCGCTTCACCGGCTCAGCGGGCAACTCCTTCGGCGCCTTCGTGCCCAGGGGCGTCACCCTGCGCCTGACCGGCGACGCCAACGACTACCTCGGCAAGGGCCTGTCCGGCGGCCGGATCACCGTGAGGCCGCACGAGGAGGCCCCCCTCGACGGCCACATCATCGCCGGAAACGTCGGCCTGTACGGAGCGACCTCCGGCGAGGCCCACATCCGCGGCGTCGTCGGCGAACGCTTCTGCGTACGGAACTCCGGGGCGACCGCCGTCGTCGAGGGCGTCGGCGACCACGGCTGCGAGTACATGACGGGCGGCAGGGTCGTCGTCCTCGGCCCCACCGGCCGCAACTTCGCCGCGGGCATGTCCGGCGGCGTCGCCTACCTCCTCGACCCGGAAACCGCGCGGATCAACCGCGAGATGGTCGAGATCGAGGACCTGGACGAGACCGACGCCGACACACTGCGGGAGATCGTCGAGACCCACCTGGCGGAGACCGGCTCGCCCGTCGCCAAGGAACTCCTGGCCGACTGGGACCCGGCCCGCTTCCGCAAGATCATGCCGACCGACTACAAGCGGGTGCTGCGCGCGGCCGAGGCCGCCAGGCGCGAGGGCAGAGACATCGACGAGGCGGTCATGACGGCCGCGGTGCAGGGATAAGGGGGTACACACCGATGGCTGACCCGAAGGGTTTCCTCACTCACGGACGCGAGCTGCCCGCCCGCCGCCCGGTCGACGTGCGCATCCGCGACTGGAAGGAGGTCTACCAGGACTTCCCCAGGCCCGCCCTGACCAAGCAGGCGTCCCGCTGCATGGACTGCGGCATCCCGTTCTGCCACAACGGCTGCCCCCTGGGCAACCTCATCCCCGAGTGGAACGACCTGGTCTACCGCGACGACTGGCGCGAGGCCGTCGAACGCCTGCACGCCACCAACAACTTCCCCGAGTTCACCGGCCGCCTGTGCCCCGCGCCCTGCGAGGCCGCCTGCGTGCTCGGCATCAACTCGGACCCGGTGGCGATCAAGCGCGTCGAGGTCGAGATCATCGACCGCGCCTTCGACGAGGGCTGGGTCACCCCCCAGACCCCCACGGCCAGGACCGGCAGGAAGATCGCCGTCGTCGGCTCGGGGCCCGCGGGCCTGGCCGCCGCCCAGCAGCTCACCAGGGCCGGGCACGACGTGGTGGTGTTCGAACGCGCCGACCGCGTCGGCGGCCTGCTGCGCTACGGCATCCCCGAGTTCAAGATGGAGAAGCGGCACATCGACCGCAGGCTCGCCCAGATGCGGGCCGAGGGCACCGAGTTCCGCACCGGCGTCAACGTCGGCGTCGACGTCACGGCCGCCCAGCTCCGCGCGGAGTTCGACGCCGTCGTCCTGGCCGGCGGCGCCACCCTGTGGCGGGACCTGCCGGTCGCCGGACGCGACCTCAAGGGCGTCCACCAGGCGATGGAGTACCTCCCCCTGGCCAACAAGGTCCAGGAGGGCGACCACACCGTCTCGGCGATCGACGCCAAGGACAAGCACGTCGTGGTCATCGGAGGCGGCGACACCGGAGCCGACTGCATCGGCACCGCGATCCGCCAGGGGGCGGCCTCCGTCACCCAGCTGGAGATCATGCCACAGCCCCCGGCCGAGCGCCCCGGCAGCCAGCCCTGGCCCACCTTCCCCATCCTGTTCAAGATGGAGAGCGCCCACGAGGAACTGGCCGACGGCGGCGGCGACCGCGTCTACGCCGTCTCGACCACCGAGTTCGTCGGCGACGCCGACGGCAACGTCAGGGCACTGCGTCTCGTCGAGGTCGAGGGCCCCGCGAACGGCTTCAAGCCGATCCCCGGCACCGAACGGGAGATCCCCGCAGACCTCGTCACCCTCTCCATGGGCTTCGTCGGCCCGGAGAAGGCCGGCCTGCTCCAGGACCTCGCGGACTCCGCCGACGGCGAGTTCTTCGACGCCCGGGGCAACGTCGCCAGGGACAAGGGCTACATGACCTCCGCCGAGGGCGTCTTCGTCGCCGGAGACATGGGACGCGGCCAGTCGCTGATCGTCTGGGCGATCGCCGAGGGCCGCTCCGCCGCCGCGGCCGTCGACCGCTACCTCACCGGCCAGACCGCCCTGCCGACGGCGATCCCGCCGACCGCCAGACCCCTGGTCTGAACACGACCCGGCGTTCCCGGTACGGCTCTGCGCCCGCCGTACCGGGAACATCGGTTTGCTTTGCAGGTCGGATGGCTTGAGGATGATTCTCCTGGCTCCAACGGATGTGGAGGATCGATGAACCGCTGGCGCGCACGCCTGACCGGGGCGGCAGCCGTCGTCGCCGTGGTTGCGGGTCTCACCGCGGCCGCCCCCGCGAACCAGGCCACGGCCGGCGGCGGGGCGCTGCGCGACTACCTCGTCTTCTACGCCGACGGCGCACGGACCGGAGCGGTCAGGGCCGTCGAGGAGGCCGGGGGAACCCCGCTCTCCACCGAACCCAAACTCGGCTACGTCGTCGCCAGAGGCCCCGCCGCCGGCTTCGTGGAGAGCCTCGCCGGTGACCCCTCCGTCGCCGGAGTCTCCGGCGACCGCAGGATCGGCCACGCCGCCTCCGTCCCCGCCACGGCGACCGGGGTCAACGTCTCCGACATCAGGACCATCGCCCTCAGCGGCGGCGAACCCCTCGCCGGACGGCAGTGGGACATGAAGATGATCGGCGCGACCGCCACCGGATCGCACGCCACCGCCCCCGGCGACAAGCGGGTGCTGGTCGGCGTCATCGACACCGGCATCGACGGCAAACACCCCGACATCGCCCCGAACTTCAACCGCGGCCTCAGCCGCAACTTCGTCACCGACATCCCCAAGGACCCCAACGGCAAGGAACTCGACGGCCCCTGCGAGTTCAAGGGCTGCAAGGACCCCGTCGACCGGGACGACGACGGCCACGGAACCCACGTGGCCAGCACCATCGCCTCCCCGATCAACGGCCTGGGCGTCGCAGGTGTCGCCCCCGGCGTCTCCCTCGTCAACCTCCGCGCGGGCCAGGACTCCGGGATGTTCTTCCTCAAACCCAGCATCGACGCCCTCACCTACGCCGCGGACAACGGCATCGACGTGGTCAACATGAGCTACTACATCGACCCGTGGCTGTTCAACTGCACCGCCAACCCCCGCGACTCCAAAGCGGAACAACTCGAACAGCGCGGCGTCATCACCGGCATGCAGCGCGCCCTCGACTACGCCCGCGCACACGGCGTCACCCTGATCAGCGCCATCGGCAACGAGGCCACCGACCTCGGAAACCCGAAGACCGACCTCATCAGCCCCGACTACCCCCTCGACGCGCAGCGCACCCGTAAGATCGGCAACTCCTGCCTCAGCGTCCCCGCCGAGTCCAAGGGCGTCATCTCGGTCTCCGCAGTCGGCCCGACCAAGCGCAAGGCCTCCTACTCCGACTACGGCCTCGAACAGACCGACCTGGCGGCCCCCGGCGGCGACGCCGCCGACGGCGAGAGCGGCCAGGACATCACCAGGACCGTTCTGGCGGCGGCCCCGGAAAACGTGCTCCGCGCCGAACACCTCATCGACGCCGACGGCAAACCGCGCAGCGGCTCCGTCGTACGTGACTGCAAGGCGGGAACCTGCGCCTACTACCAGTACCTCGCCGGCAGCTCCATGGCCGCCCCGCACGCCACCGGCGTCGCCGCCGTGATCATCAGCCGCTTCGGCAAACCGTCCAAGGACGGCGTCACCATGCGCCCCGCCGACGTCGAACGGCTGCTCTACGCCAGCGCGACCCGCACCTCCTGCCCCAAGCCCCGCCGCTACGTCTACCAGGGCTTCGGCGACGAGGCCGCCCACACCTGCCAGGGCTCCAAGTCCCGCAACGGTTTCTACGGCCGCGGCATCGTCGACGCCGCCAAGGCCGCGACCATCGCCCCCTGACGTTCCGGGCGTCACACCCACACGGGCCGGTGACGCCCCGCGAGGGCGCCTGAACCGGGGCGGAGCCGCGTCCGCCCCGGCCCTGTGAGGCCGGCTGCCACACCCGCGGCGTTGCAACCGTCCATACGACGACGTACGGCACCGCCCCGCCGGGACCCGCTCCGTCCCACCCCCGCCACCGGCAGGCGGGTCAGGCCCCTGACCGCCCGCGTCGCCGCACACGGGCACCAGGCCGGAGCGCCGCCACGGCTCACCGCCGCCGGTGCGGCACGACGACCGCGAACCCCCTCGACCACGTACGGCAGGACCAGCACCGATCGCATCGGACGCCCCGAAGAAGTCCGACGGGCTCATCCCGCCGGCCGGATGGAGATCGCCGTACCCGGCCGGTCCCGACGCCCGGCCGTACGGCACCGCCGCGACCGAGACCCCTCGGCCATCATGGTCCGCGCCCGCGTTCACAGGCCACGACTCCGGGCCGCCGCCTCAACGCCCCCGGCACCCCACAGGCGTTCAACGGCAACACCCGGGCTCGCACCGGTGACACGATGTCATCGAGTTTTTCACCCCTGCTCCGGCCAACGTAACGACCAAGTGGTCTGTACCAATTAGGGTGGGACCCGTGACTCGTCGCGCAAAAATCGTCTGTACCCTCGGCCCCGCCACCTCCTCCCCGGAACGCCTCCGCGAACTCATCGCCGCAGGCATGGACGTGGCTCGTTTCAACCTCAGCCACGGCAGCCAGGAACTGCACAAAGAGGTATACGACAGGGTGAGGGAGGCCGCCGCCGAACTCGGCCGCGGTGTGGGCGTGCTCGCCGACCTGCAGGGCCCCAAGATCCGCGTCGGAAAGTTCGAGGAGGGCCCCGTCCGCCTCGGTTTCGGAGACGTCTTCACCATCACCACCGAGGACGTCCCCGGTGACCGCGAACAGGTCTCGACCACCTACCTCGGCCTCCACAAGGACGTCCGCCCCGGTGACAGCATTCTCGTCGACGACGGACGCGTCCACCTGGAGGTCACCCGCATCGACGGCCCCCGCGTGACCACCCGCGTGATCATCGGCGGCATGATCTCCGACAACAAGGGCCTCAACCTGCCCGGCGTCAACGTCAGCGCCCCCGCCCTCACCGACAAGGACGAGGCGGACCTCCGCTGGGCCCTGCGCACCGGCTTCGACCTCATCGCCCTGTCCTTCGTCCGGCGCCCCTCGGACGCCGACGTCGTCCGCAACATCATGGAACAGGAAGCCGTCCGCCTCCCGCTGCTCGCCAAGATCGAGAAGCCCCAGGCGGTCGAACGGCTCCCCGAGATCATCGAGGCCTTCGACGGCATCATGGTCGCCCGCGGCGACCTCGGCGTCGAACTACCCCTCGAAGAGGTGCCGATCGTCCAGAAACGCGCCATCCAGCTCTGCCACGAGAAGGCCCGGCCGGTCATCGTCGCCACCCAGATGCTCGACTCCATGATCTCCGCCCCCCGCCCGACCCGCGCGGAGGCCTCCGACGTCGCCTACGCCGTCATGGAGGGCGCCGACGCCGTCATGCTCTCCGGCGAGACCTCCGTCGGCAACTACCCCATCGAGACCGTCCAGACCATGAGCCGCATCGCGGTCGCCGCGGAGAAGACCTCCCTGCACGCCACGCACAGCCTCGACCGGCTGCCCGAGACCACCGGAGGCGCCATCGCCCGCGCCGCGGCCGAGGTCGGCGCCATCGTCGGGGCCAAAGCCCTCGTCGCCTTCACCATGTCCGGCGAGACCGCCCGCCGCCTGGCCCGCTACCGCTCGCCCATCCCGCTGCTCGCCTTCACCTCCGCCCCCCACGTCCGCAACCAGCTGGCCCTCACCTGGGGCGTGGAGACCTTCGAGGTGCCCTTCGTCCACCACACCGACGACATGGTCCGCCAGGTCGAGGCCTCCCTGCTCGCCAACGCCCGCCTGGAGAAGGGCGACAAGGTCGTCATCGTCGCCGGATCCCCTCCCGGCACCGCGGGCTCGACCAACGCCCTGCGCGTCCACACCATCGGCGCGGCCGTCTCCCACCCCGCCTGACCAACCGCACCCAACCGGTACGGCCGGCGCCCCGACGCCCGCCGTACCGGCATCGTGGGCCAACGGCGGGTCAACCGTCGTACTCCCACGTCCGCAGGAACAACCTCCTGCCCTTCTCCTCACCGGGAATCGGCGGCGCCTCCGTCAGGGAGTAACCCGCCGCGCCCGCCACCGCCGCGCTCGCCGTGTTCTCCTTCTCGATCTCCAGCAGCAACCGGTCGATCCCCAGCGTGCCCCGGGCGAACTCCGTCATGACCCGCACCGCCCGCACCGCCAGCCCACGCCCCCGATGGGCCGCACCCACGCTGTAACCGATCTCCGCGACCCCCGAACCGGGCTCGCTCCACATCAGCAGCACCTCACCCAGCGCCGCCCCCGAGCCTTCTGTGATGGCCAGCTGGACGGCCTGCCCCGCCGCCCGGCGCTCCCGCGCACGCTTCAGATAGAGCCGGGCGGCCTCCAGATCGAACGGGGAGACCAGAGGCGTCCAGTAGGCCACCTCGGGATCGTCGAACAGGCCGACCATCGTCTCCAGGTCATCGTCCTCCCACTCCCGCAACACCAGGCCGTGCCCGCTCAGACGGAGCTCCCCCGGGACGACACCACCAGTCATGTCTGCCTCTCAGATCGAAGGGCCGCAACCGCCGACTCTTCCCGATGCCTCCCCTCAGCGGCAAGTCGTCCACGCGGACCGTCAGTGCTTCGGGCCGACGAACTCGTCCAGCCTCTCGACGGCCTCCCTGCGGGCGACGGAAACGGTGTTCGGCTTGGGACGACTCCAGGCGACCCCGAGCATGTCGAGGGTCTCCTCACAGAGGGTGAGAATGTCACGGGATTCGTTGACGAAGAGGTAACGCGGATATTCGTACCACTGTGACCGGCCGCCGAACTCTCGCCGGACCCGGTTGTTCGATCTGCATCCGTCGGAGTGGAAAAGGCCCCGTGCAAGGCTGCCGGGATTGGCCTCGACGATCTCTCGCTGCCAGCTCTCCAGACTGATCCGGCGTTCGTGTTTCTTTCCCGGCCCGTGCTGGGGGAACAGGTGAGGCCAGTGCTTGGAGAAGCAGTTGATCTCTGTGCATCCCTGGCGGGGGAGCCTGCGGACCTTGTTGCCCGGTCTGATGACGGTGAGGGCTTGGACGCACTCCTCCTGGAGCCCGGGCCAGGCGTCCGCGCACATGATCCGTAGTGACCACACCTGTTTCGCGGGGTCTCCGACGGCACTGATACAGCCGTCACCGAGATAAAGGCCCAGAAGGTAGGCGTAGACGTCACCGGGTGTGGGAGGCTGCGGGATCTCCTGACACCGGGGACACGAGGCCGTACGGGAGGGCGGACGGTCGGGATGGTCCCGCCACTGCCTGACCGTCGCCCGGGAAACACCCGTCTGGCGACTGACCGAGCTTATGGTCTGCCCGGAATCGAGCAGCCGGAGCACTCTCTGACGCACAGTGAGGTGATACATGCGGAGAGTTTCGCAGGAGGGTGCGACAAAAACGCGCGGTGCGCCGAGGGGTCTGACCTTTGGTGCCCTGAGTGGGATTCGAACCCACACTAGATGGTGTTTGAGACCATTTCCTCTGCCGTTGGGATATCAGGGCATATTTCCGGACTTGTCCGGATTGTGTGCCGGTGGTGAGCTTACCCAGAACTGGATCGGCTGTGGGCACCGGCGTGGTTCTAATCTAGCGGACATCGGTACTCTCTTGCTCGTGAGTACGCAGCGGCGAGTGGTGATCGCGGAAGACGAGGCTCTGATCCGCCTCGACCTGAAGGAGATGCTGGAGGAGGACGGGTACGCCG
This sequence comes from Streptosporangium sp. NPDC020145, assembly GCF_040631275.1. Classification (NCBI taxonomy): domain Bacteria; kingdom Bacillati; phylum Actinomycetota; class Actinomycetes; order Streptosporangiales; family Streptosporangiaceae; genus Streptosporangium; species Streptosporangium sp. NPDC020145. The sequence continues at coordinate 22,429 of NZ_JBEXZT010000001.1, forward strand.
TCGTCGCGGAGGCCGGGGACGGGGAGGCCGCCGTCGCGCTGGCCGCCGAGCACCGGCCCGATCTGGTGATCCTGGATGTGAAGATGCCCATCCTGGACGGAATCTCGGCCGCCGAGCAGATCGTGTCGCGGCGGATCGCCCCGTGTCTGATTCTCACGGCGTTCTCCCAGCGTGATCTGGTGGAGCGGGCGAGGGACGCCGGAGCCATGGCGTATTTGGTGAAGCCGTTCACGAAGTCGGATCTGGTGCCCGCGATCGAGATGGCGGTCAGCAGGCACGAGGAGATCGTGGCGCTTGAGCGGGAGGTGGGGTCGCTCTCTGATCGGCTGGAGACGCGCAAGCTGGTCGAGCGGGCGAAGGGCCTGTTGATGTCGGAGCACGGGTGGAGTGAGCCGCAGGCGTTCCGGTGGATTCAGAAGGCGTCGATGGATCGCCGGTTGAGCATGCGTCAGGTGGCGCAGATCGTGGTCGACGGGGTGTCCGGGGCCGGGGGTGCGCCGGGGGAGTGAGGGGTGGGCCCGGTGGGGAGGCCCCCCTTCCTTTAGGAAGGTTTCCTGTTTGTTAAGCCCGCGCGGCTCCGGTGACCCCGGTCTGACGCGGGCTTTTGCATCTTCGAAGTGATCTATGTGAGGGTGGTGATGCGCGTGGTGACCATGACTTTTGTCAGTTATAGCTGAAAAGAATCGGTGTAATAACGAAATAGTTACGGTGGCCTGTCCTGTATCGACCCGTGACATCCGCTGGCTGTACTAACCGACACAACCCCCTGGCCACTCCGTCAGGGAGGGCATCTGTGAACCCGCTCCCCATGAGGGGTCGGGCGAAAGGAAGGCAACCTTGCGGCCCAAGACTGCTCGCCTCGGTGGAGTGCTCGCTGCCGGTGTGGCGCTCACCCTCGGTCTCGCTGCTTGTGGTAACAGTGGCTCTGGGACCCCGCAGTCGGACGGTGGCTCCAGTTCCGCCGCCTCCGCTGCCGGGACCGTCAAAATCGGTTTCATGGGTGACCTGACCGGCGCCAACGCGGGTATCGTCATTCCGCCGTGGAACGGCGCGAACCTCGTCGTCGACGAGTACAACAAGACGAACCCGGCTGTGAAGATCGAGCTGGTCAAGTACGACAGCCAGGGTGACGCCTCCAAGGCCGTCGCGCTGGCGCAGCAGGCCATCAAGAGCGACAAGGTCGCCGGCCTGATCGGCCCGGCGTTCTCCGGTGAGTCCGCGCAGGTCGCGCCGGTGCTCGAAGAAGCGGGTGTTCCGAGCATCACGGCCTCGGCGACGAACGCCAAGCTCGCGGAGAACGGCTGGAAGTTCTGGCACCGTGTGCTGCCGAACGACGGCGTTCAGGGTCCCGGTATCGCGGACTTCATCGCGGGTGCGGCGGGTGCGAAGAACGTCTTCGTCATCGACGACAAGTCGGAGTACGGCAAGCCGCTGGCCGACGCGGTCCGTACGCAGCTCGGCACCAAGGGTGTGAAGCTGACCAACGACTCACTCGACCCGGCCGAGAGCGACTTCTCCTCGGTGGTGAACAAGGTCGCGGCGGCCAAGCCTGACGCGATCTTCTTCGGTGGTTACTACGCGGCGGGCGGCAACCTGCTCAAGCAGCTGCGTGACAAGGGCGTGAAGGACGCGAAGTTCTTCTCCGGCGACGGTTCGCTGGACAAGGGCCTCATCGACGGCGCCGGCGCGCAGAACGCCGAGGGCGCCCTCGTCGGCTGCCCCTGCTACATCGCCACCCCCGATGTCACCGACCCGAAGGTGAAGAGCTTCGCCGACTCTTACAAGGCGAAGTTCAACGCCGACCCGGCGATCTACGCCTCTGAGGGTTACGACGCCGCGTCCGTCTTCGTCGAGGCGGTCAAGGCGGGCAACACCACCACCGACAAGATCAACGAGTTCATCAAGACCGTTGACCTGGCCGGTGTCTCCAAGCAGGTGAAGTTCGGCGACAACGGTGAGGTCGTCGCCAAGGACATCTACATCTACCAGGTCAAGGGCGGCGCCATCACGCTGCTGGGCAAGGCCACCGAGGCCAAGCTGGGCTAGGGACGGACCGCGAGAAGAGAAGGTAGTTGGCGCACGGGGAGCGGGATCGCCGAAGCGCGGTCCCGCTTTCTGTGTACTTCCACCAGAGTCCACGAGGTTCTGCTGGAAGCGGTGTGCTACCGGCAGTGCAGGCGACCCCCGCTAGAAGTGGTAAACCCTAGTGCTCAATGACTTCATCAATCAGTTCTGGCCGGCCACAATCGACGGCCTGGCCTTCGGTTCGATCTACGCCCTGATAGCGCTCGGCTACACCATGGTGTACGGCGTGCTGCGTCTGATCAACTTCGCGCACTCGGAAGTGTTCATGATCGGGACCTTCGGCGCGATGTTCGTCCCGTTCGTGTTCGGCATAAGTTCACCTCTGACCGGCATCGCGCTGGCCGGGGTGATCCTGCTGATGGTCGTGGCCGGGATGCTCGCCTCCGCGGGAACCGCGGTGGCGCTGGAGCGGATCGCGTACCGGCCGTTGCGCAAGCGCGGGGCCTCCCGCCTCGCGGCGCTCATCTCGGCCATCGGTGCCTCGATCTTCCTGCAGGAGCTGTTCGCGCTCCTGGTGATTCCGAACGTCTTCAACCGCCCGCAGCAAGGCCGCATCCAGATGGGCCTTCCCCGGTTGATGGAACGGAACGAGCTTTTCTCGATCTTCGGCCACTCGGTCCGGGCGGACCAGGTGCTGGTGATCGTGGCGGCGGTCGGCATGATGATCGCCCTTGACGCCCTCGTCAACCGTACGAAGATCGGCCGTGGTATCCGCGCCACCGCGCAGGATCCGGAGGCGGCGGTCCTCATGGGCGTCGACATCAACAAGATCGTCCGGATGACGTTCCTGATCGGCGGCGGCATGGCCGGTGTGGCCGGGGCGCTGTATCTGATCTCGTACGAGAACACGTACTACTACATCGGCTTCCTCTTCGGGATCAAGGCGTTCACCGCGGCGGTCCTGGGCGGCATCGGCAACCTGCGCGGTGCTCTGGTGGGCGGTGTGGTGCTCGGCCTCGTGGAGAACTACGGGGCGATCTTCGCGGGCTCCGACTGGAAGCACGTGATCTCCTTCAGCATCCTCGTCTTGGTCCTGATGTTCCGCCCCACCGGAATCCTCGGTGAATCACTCCAGCAGGCGCGCGCATGAACCAGAAGAATTCACTGGCAGATTTCCGTCACAGGCTCAGCCAGTACGGCGACGCCGTACACGAGCGCTGGCTGAACACGCCGGGCTGGCAGCGCTGGGTCGTCTACGTTCTCCTGATCGTCGGGGCGCTGCTGCTGCCCTCGGAGAGCATCGGCTCGTTCATGTCGCCCTACACGGACTGGGCGAGCATCCTGTTCTTCCCGATCGGCACCTATGTGGTGCTGGCCATCGGGCTCAACGTGGTCGTCGGTCAGGCGGGCCTGCTCGACCTGGGGTTCGTCGCGTTCTACGCGGTCGGCGGCTACGCGATGGCGTTGATCGGCACCAGGCTCGGCTGGAACTTCTGGCTGATCCTGGTCGTCGGCATCGGGCTGTGCGCCCTGTCGGGCATCACGCTGGGCGCTCCGACGCTGCGGCTTCGCGGCGACTATCTGGCGATCGTCACGCTGGGCTTCGGCGAGATCATCCGGATCACGGCGCGTAACACCGACGCGATCGGCGGCCCGAACGGCGTCCGCGGCATCCCGCACCCGCCGAGCTTCCCCGACATCACGATCGGTGACGTGGCGATCTTCAAGTACGGCGTGCTCGACCCGCGGCCCTACTACTACCTGCTGGTCGCGCTCGCGGTCATCGTGATCATCCTGGTGAAGCGCTGGGAGAAGAGCCGGGTCGGACGGGCCTGGGCGGCGATCCGTGAGGACGAGGACGCGGCCGAGGTCATGGGTGTGCCGACGTTCCGCTTCAAGATGCTCGCCTTCGCGATCGGTGCCTCGATCGGCGGCGCGATGGGCGTGCTGTGGGCGGCCAAGGCCATCTCGATCAACCCGAACGACTTCCAGTTCCTGCTGTCCGCGACGATCCTGGCCGCGGTGGTCATGGGCGGCGCGGGCAACCTGCCGGGTGTCATCCTCGGCGCGTTCGTCGTGGCGTGGCTGCCTGAGCGCTTCCGTGGCCTGCAGGACTACCGCATGCTGATCTTCGGCGCGGTGCTGGTCGCTCTGATGATCTTCCGGCCCGAGGGGCTGCTGCCCTCGCGTCAACGCAAGGCGGAGCTGCAAGAGGGATCGGGCGGGATGGGAAGCCTCGGCGCAGAGGTGTCCGGTCCCGAGTCGCATGGTGAGGAGGTGGCCTCCCGATGAGCACCGAGGTGAGCGGGACGGCCGGTGGGCGCGGTGGCCGAGCGATGCTGGAACTGCAGGGTCTTGTCATGCGGTTCGGCGGCGTCACGGCGCTGCGCGAGGTCGATCTGACCATCGGCGAGGGGGAGATCTTCGCTCTCATCGGTCCGAACGGCGCGGGCAAGACCACGGTCTTCAACGTGGTGACCGGGGTCTACCAGCCGACGGAGGGGCAGGTCCTCTTCCAGGGCGAGCGGATCAGCGGTGTCAAGCGCTTCAGGATCACCAAGCGGGGCGTCGCCCGTACGTTCCAGAACATCCGGCTGTTCCACAACATGACGGCTGTGGAGAACGTCATGGTGGGCGCGGACGCGCACCACCGTTCGGGCATGCTGAGCGTGGCTCTCGGGCTTCCCGCGCACCGCAGGGCGGAGCGTGAGGGGCGCGCGCTGGCGATGGAGCTGCTCGACTTCGTCGGCATCTCGCATCGGGCGAACGACCACGCCAAGAACCTGCCCTACGGTGACCAGCGCAGGCTGGAGATCGCCCGCGCGCTGGCGACCAACCCGAAGTTGCTGCTGCTCGACGAGCCCGCCGCCGGTATGAACCCGGCGGAGAAGGTCGCCCTGCAGCAGCTGATCCGCGACATCCGCGACGCGGGGCGGACGATTCTCATCATCGAACACGACATGAGCCTCATCATGGGCATCAGCGACCGTATCGCGGTGCTGGACTTCGGCCAGAAGATCGCCGACGGCCTGCCGGACGAGGTGCGGAGCGACCCCCGGGTCATCGAGGCGTATTTGGGGGCTCCCGCAGATGCTTCTTGAGGTCAAGGACATCCACGTCCACTACGGAAAGATCGCGGCGCTCAAGGGCATCTCGGTCGAGGTGAACGAGGGCGAGATCGTCACGCTCATCGGCGCGAACGGGGCGGGCAAGACCACGACCCTGAAGACGATCTCCGGTCTGCGTGGCCTGACGTCGGGCAGCGTCGTCTTCGACGGCCAGGACATCAGCAAGATGCCGGGTCACAAGAGGGTCCTGGCGGGCCTGGGGCAGGCGCCTGAGGGCCGGGGGGTCTTCCCCGGTATGACGGTGCACGACAACCTGCTCATGGGTGCCTACACCCGTTCCGGTGACTTCGACGCGGACCTGGCCGAGGTCTACGAGCTGTTCCCGAGGCTCGCCGAGCGCAGGACGCAGATGGGCGGCACGATGTCCGGCGGTGAGCAGCAGATGCTGGCCATCGGGCGCGCGCTGATGGCCAAGCCGAAGGTGCTGCTGCTCGACGAGCCGTCGATGGGGCTGGCGCCGCTGATGGTGCAGCAGATCTTCTCGATCATCGAGGAGATCAACCGCCGTGGGACCACGGTGCTGCTGGTCGAGCAGAACGCCCAGCAGGCGCTGAAGCTGGCGCACCGGGCCTATGTCCTGGAGACCGGCAAGGTGGTCAAGAGCGCGCCCGCCGCCGACCTGCTCAACGACCCCGACGTGCAGGCCGCCTACCTGGGCGGCGGGCTCGGGCACGAGGCCTAGGAAGGGGTTCCACGTCCTCACCGCGCGCGTGCGGCGAGGACGTGCCCGGCCTAGCCCAGGGGGACGGTCGCGCCCTGGGTGGTGCCGCCGACGCCGAGGGGCGGGTCGCCGTACAGGCGGACGCCGGTGATCTTCGCGTCCTTGGGGACGTCGAACCACAGGTCCATCTCGATCCTGACCTCGGCGCCGAGCGGGAGGGTGTCCGGCTGGCGTTTGATGGCCTGGGCGAACCTGTCGACGGAGTGGGCCGTGCCGTCGGCGGTGAGGAGCCGCTGGCGGCCGGCGACGAAGCGGGAGTTGGTGCGGCCCGGGTTCTCGGCGACGATCCGCACGACCACGTACTGGCCCTTGGCCTGCCACTCGCCGTGGCTGCCGACGAACCCGTTCAGGCCGGTCTGCAGGCCGATCACCTGGAAGCGGATGTCGCCGTCCGTCACGGGCACGGCGGTGACCGGGTGCTCGCCCGGCCGTACCGGGCGGGGCGTCAGCCGGTAGGTGGGGGTGGGCGAGGGGGAGGGGGCCGCGGAGGGCTGCCCCGAGCACGCGGTGAGGAGCGCGGTGGCCAGGACGGCACCGGTCAACGTCTTTGGGAGGTTGCGCACACCGGGCAAGGTAACCGAGGCGTGGGCTGTTCCTCAATGCGCTTTCCCCATGGATTCGGGGAGTTTCGTAGCGGCCTTTACCCCACCTGAAGTGCGAAGATAGAATATTTGCACCGTTTTGTGGCTTGGTGATTTCCTGTCCCGGACCGTATTGGGTGGCAGTGTTGACCACTCGGCGTCCGAAGGTGTCAAGGGCCTGGTGGGGCATGATACCGATCATGGTGGCGCCGAAAGGGGTTGTTGTCCGAATCGTGTTGTAGCGGTGATCCATACGTCCGTACGGGTGGGCAGTATTACCCGGAGGTAACTGTCCACGATGTGACTCTGACCGAAGGAGGCCTTGTGGGCCTGAGTTTTGTTTCCCGTCGTGTGCTCGCGGCGGGGGCGGTGGTGGTCGCCGGCACGTTCGGCCTCGCGGCCTGCGGTACCGAGAACACCGGAGGTTCCTCCGCGAGCGCCCCCTCGGAGGGCGGCGTGAAGGTGGTCCACCCTGGCAAGCTGACCACCTGCACGAACCTTCCCTACGAGCCCTTCGAGTTCAAGGAAGGGGACAAGACCGTCGGCTTCGACATCGACATCGTCGACCTGGCGGCCAAGAAGCTCGGCCTGACCCAGGACGTCGTCGACATCGACTTCGCCGTCATCAAGAGCGGCGCGGCGATGGCCGCGGGCAAGTGCGACGTGGCGGCGGCGGGCATGACCATCACGCCCGAGCGCAAGGCCAACATCGACTTCTCCGTTCCGTACTTCGACGCGACCCAGGCGTTGCTCGGCAAGAAGGGCATCGGGATCAAGACCCTTGAGGAGGTCAAGGCGAAGAACCTGCGCCTGGGCGCGCAGGCCTCGACCACGGGCCTGGAGTACGTCAGGAAGAACGGCTTCGACCCCAAGGAGTTCGCGGACTCGCCCAAGGAGCTGCTCGGCCTGCAGTCCGGCCAGGTCGACGTGATCGTCCAGGACCTGCCGGTCGTGCTGGCCTGGCTGAAGAAGCCGGAGATCGCCGACAAGTTCGAGCTGCTCGCCAGCCTGGACACCGGTGAGCAGTACGGCATCGGCCTGAAGAAGGGCGCCGACCCGGCGCTGCTCAAGGCCGTCGACGAGGCGATCACCACGGCCAAGGCGGACGGAACCTACGAGAAGCTCTACGTCAAGTGGTTCGGTAAGAAGCCCGGAGAGCTCGGCTGATCCATGACCGACCAGTCAACGACGGCTGAGAAACCGGGTCCGGCGGGGCGCGCCCGCAGGACCCGGCTCAGTCCGCGAAAGAGACAACGCGTCAGCCGGGCCGTCCAGTACGCCGTGCTGGTCGCCGTGGCCGTGTTCCTCGTCCTGCGCATCGACTGGAACAGTCTGGCGCAGAACTTCGCCAAGCCGGAGATCGCCGCCGAGGCGTGGCCCGAGGTGATCACGGTCGCGCTGAAGAACACGATCATCTACTCGGTCGGCGGTTTCGTCTTCGCCTTCCTGTTCGGCCTGCTGCTGGCCCTGATGAGGATGTCGTCGGTGCTGCCGTACCGATGGCTCGCGATCGCCTACATCGAGGTCTTCCGGGGCCTGCCCGCGCTGCTCATCTTCCTGCTCATCCTGTTCCTGCCACAGGCGCTGCCCGGCTTCCAGGTGCCCGGCGACACCTACGGGCAGGGCATCCTGGGCCTGACGGTCGTCGGGTCCGCCTACATGGCCGAGACGCTGCGCGCGGGCCTGCAGGCCGTTCCCAAGGGCCAGATGGAGGCGGCGCGCTCGCTGGGCATGTCCCACACCCGCGCCACGGTCAGCATCGTCATCCCGCAGGCCGTGCGGATCGTCATCCCGCCGACGACCAACCAGTTCGTGTCCCTGCTCAAGGACTCCTCACTGGTGCTGTTCCTCGGCGTGACCAGCGAGTACGTCGAGCTCACCAAGTTCGGCAACGACCTGGCCTCCACACACGCCAACGCCACGCCCATCCTGGTCGTCGGCATCACGTATCTGCTCGTCACGATCCCGCTGGGTTACCTCGCGAACCGGCTGGAGAGACGGCAGGGGAGGGGACGGCGATGACCGAGCCGACGACCCAGGCGGCCGCCCCCGTGGCGCACGCGGTCGAGATCAGGGACCTGCACAAGCGCTTCGGCAGGCTGGAGGTGCTCAGGGGGATCGACTTCGCCGTCGACCCCGGCCAGGTGGTGTGCGTCATCGGCCCCTCCGGGTCGGGCAAGTCGACGCTGCTGCGCTGCGTGAACCTGCTGGAGCAGCCGACCTCGGGCAAGGTCGTGCTCGAAGGCGTCGAACTGACCGACCCCGACGTCGACATCGACGCGGCCCGGCGCCGTGTCGGCATGGTCTTCCAGCAGTTCAACCTCTTCCCGCACATGACCGTGCTGCAGAACGTGATGATCGCCCAGCGGCGGGTGCTCAGGCGCGGCGCGGCCGAGGCCGAGCGGATCGCCAGGGAGCACCTGGCGAAGGTCGGCGTCCTGGAGAAGGCGGCCTTCTACCCGGCCCAGCTGTCCGGCGGCCAGCAGCAGCGGGTGGCCATCGCCAGGGCGCTGGCCATGAACCCCGCGTTGATGCTCTTCGACGAACCGACCTCCGCGCTCGACCCGGAGCTGGTCGGCGACGTGCTCACGGTCATGCGCAAACTGGCCGAGGAGGGCATGACGATGCTCGTGGTCACCCATGAGATGGCCTTCGCCAGGGACGTGGCCGACCGCGTGGTCTTCATGGACGGAGGCGTGATCGTCGAGGACGGCCCCCCGGACCAGGTGATCGGCTCACCCCGGTACGAACGGACCAGGAGCTTCCTGCGCCGGGTGCTCGACCCCACGCACACCGACGTGTGACCCTCGGCCCCGTACGGCCCGAGCCCGGAAGGGCCCGGGGCGGGCCGTACGGGGCCGAGCGAACACGAGCCCGGGGAGAGCCTTTGGCGCCGCGCAGGACTTCCCCGACCCTGCGCGTTTTCTACTCGGCTCCCCCACGGGCATCGATGTCACCCACCGTAGCGACTCCTGTGGCAAGAGTGCAAAAAGGGGAGGTCGGGTAATGATCGAAAACCGGTGAGTTCCCGTTCAGGCGTCGCGCAGCATGCAGGTCAGGCGTGAGCTGCACACCCTGCGGTCCCGCTCGTCGGTGATCTCGATCTCGTAGGTCGCCACGCTCCTGCCGCCGTGCACCCGGGTCGCGACGCCGGTGACGTGGCCGGAGCTGACGGCGCGGTGGTGGGTGGCGCTGATCTCGATGCCGACCGCGACACGCCCCTGGCCCGCGTGCAGGGCCGCCCCGATCGAGCCCAGGGTCTCGGCCAGCACACATGAGGCCCCGCCGTGCAGCAGGCCGTACGGCTGGGTGTTGCCCTCGACGGGCATGCGGCCCGTGACCCGCTCGGGGGAGGCCCCGGTCAGCTCGATGCCCATCCGTTCGACGAGCGCGCCACCGGCGCCGCCGAGGGTCTCTTCGAGGATCCGGGCGACTTCCTGTGGGTCTGTCATGGTCAAGGGGGCGTCTCCTTGTCGCGGGACCAGCGTTTTCTGTCGTATCAGGAGACTAGGCTTCCCCTGTGCCGAAGAACGAAGCGACCCCCTCGCGTCCGTGTCTGCTGCTGCTGGATGGACACTCCCTGGCATACCGGGCCTTCTACGCCCTGCCCGAGGAGAACTTCTCCACCACGACGGGGCAGACGACCAACGCCGTCTTCGGGTTCACCTCCATGCTGGTCAACGTGCTCCGTGACGAGCGGCCCACGCACGTGGCGGTCTGCTTCGACCGGTCAGAGCCGACGTTCCGGCATACGGAGTACCCGGAGTACAAGGCCAACCGCAGCGCGGCCCCGGACAGCTTCCGCAGCCAGATGAGCCTGATCCACGAGATGCTCGACGCCCTGCGCGTGCCGTACCTGTCGCTGGCCGGATACGAGGCCGACGACCTGATCGCCACGCTCGCCACCCGCGCCGCCGCGCAGGACATGAACGTGCTGGTCGTCACCGGTGACCGCGACGCGCTCCAGCTGGTCGACGAGCGCATCACGGTGCTGATGACCAGGGTCGGCATCAGCAACATGACCAGGTTCACGCCCGAGGCCGTGCTGGAGAAGTACGAGCTCACCCCCGCCCAGTATCCCGACTTCGCGGCCATCAGAGGCGACAGCAGCGACAACCTCAGGAACATCCCCGGTGTCGGCGAGAAGACCGCGGCCAAGTGGATCCGCGAGTTCGGCTCGCTGGAGGAACTGGTCAACCGGGTCGACGAGGTCAAGGGCAAGGTCGGGGACAAGCTGCGCGACCACCTCGACCAGGTCCTGCTGAACCGCCGTCTCACCCAGCTCACCCGGGACGTCCCGCTCGAAGCCGAGGTCACGGCGCTGACGGTCGGCCAGGGCGAGCGCGCCGAGATCGACAAGATCCTCGACACGCTGGAGTTCAGGGGCGAGCTGCGCGACCGGCTGTTCAAGACCCTCTCCTCGGCCGAGCCGGAGACGGGCGAGGGCTTCGAGGTCGAGACGGTCGTGCTCGGGCCGGACGAGGTCGGGCCCTGGCTGCGGGCCATGCCGGAGGGCCGGGCGGGCCTGGCCTTCCGGGGTTCCCACGGCAGCGGCACCGGGCGGGTCGACAGCGTCGCGATCGCCGCGCCCGGCGACGGCGGGCGCGGCGCGGCCTTCATCGACCAGACGACGCTCACCGAGGCCGACGAGGCGGCGCTGCGCGAGTGGCTGTGCGACGCGTCGCGGCCCAAGGCCGTGCACGACGCCAAGGGGCTGATCCTGGCGCTGTGGGCCCAGGGGATGGACCTGCGCGGGCTGACCAGCGACACGGCGCTGGCGGCCTACCTGGCGATGCCCGGCCAGCGCTCGTTCCCGCTTGAGGACCTCGTCCGGGTCTACCTGCGCCGGGAGTTGCGCGGGGAGGAGGACAACAGCGGCCAGGCCAGCCTGTTCGACGACCAGGAGACCGACGCCGCCCACGACCTCGGGCTGCGGGCCATGGCCGTGCGGGAGCTGGCCGACGCCCTTGAGGACTTCCTCGAACCACGGGGCGGCACCCACCTGATGGGCGACGTCGAGCTGCCCCTGGTGACGGTCCTGGCCGAGCTCGAACGGGCCGGGATCGCCGCGGACGGTCCCTACCTCAGCGGCCTGGAGGCCGAGTTCGGCGCCGCGGTCAAGCAGGCCGTCGACGCCGCGCACGCCGCCGTCGGGGAGCAGTTCAACCTGGGCTCGCCCAAGCAGCTCCAGGAGATCCTGTTCGTCAAGCTCGGGCTGCCCAAGACCAAGAAGATCAAGACCGGCTACAGCACGGACGCCGAACAGCTGGCCTGGCTGGCCACGCAGACCGACCACGAGCTGCCGGCCATCATGCTCAGACACCGTGACCAGGCCAAGCTGCGCGTCACGGTCGAGGGGCTGATCAAGGAGATCGCCGACGACGGCCGGATCCACACCACGTTCAACCAGATCATGGCGGCCACCGGGCGGCTCAGCTCGGAGAAGCCCAACCTGCAGAACATCCCGATCCGCACCGCCGAGGGCCGCAGGATCCGGCAGGGCTTCGTGGTCGGCCAGGGCTACGAGACCCTGCTGACCGCCGACTACAGCCAGATCGAGCTGCGGATCATGGCCCACCTGTCCGGCGACGCGTCGCTGATCGCGGCCTTCGAGTCCGGGCACGACTTCCACCAGGCGACCGCCGCGCGGGTCTTCGACATCGAGCCCCAGCAGGTCACCGGTGAGATGCGGGCCAAGATCAAGGCGATGAACTACGGCCTCGCCTACGGACTGTCCGACTTCGGGCTCTCCGGGCAGCTCGGCATCCCGGTGCAGGAGGCCAGGGCCCTCAAGGACGAGTACTTCGAGGAGTTCGGCGGCGTCCGCGACTTCCTCAACGCGATCGTCGTCCAGGCCAGGCAGGACGGCTACACCGAGACCATCATGGGCCGCCGCCGCTACCTGCCCGACCTCAACAGCGACAACAGGCAGCGCAGGGAGATGGCCGAGCGGATGGCGCTCAACGCGCCGATCCAGGGGTCGGCGGCCGACATCATCAAGGTCGCCATGCTCGGTGTGCACGACGCGGTCAAGGAGGCCGCTCTGCGCTCGCGGATGCTGCTCCAGGTCCACGACGAGCTGGTGTTCGAGGTGGCGCCGGGAGAGCTGGAGACCCTGCGTGAGCTGGTCGTCGACCGGATGAACGCCGCCTACTCGCTGCGCGTCCCCCTTGAGGTCTCCGTCGGGGTCGGCCGCACCTGGGAGGACGCGGGCCACTGAGGGCCGCCTTCCCGGTTCGATCCTCCGCACCCGCCCCGTGACGTTCCGCGGGGCGGGCGTCGTCACGATGTGGTTCCCGTGCGGACACCCAGTGGTGACCAGGTAGATCATTGGTTGTTTGCCCGGCCTGCCCGAGTCTGTTCTAGGGTGGTAATCCAGTCGAGATCTCGATGGGTACGGGAGTTTTGTGCGGAGTTCAGCGCCACTGACGCAGATCATCATGCTCGCCAACGTGGTGGTTGTGATCACCGCGGTGGTGGTGCTCCTGGTGCGCCCCGACGCGGCGCCGACCTCCGTCTCACTGGCGGGTACGGCGACGCCGCTCAGCACACCGCCGGTGACACCGCCCGCCCAGACCCCCTCCCCGCCGCCGTCGCCCGGCCCCTCGCCCGCGGTCACGCTGCCCTCCGCGGAGCTGCCGCCGCCGGTGGTGGCCTCGCCGGAGTTCGCCCGGCAGGTCAAGGCCAACGAGGCCGGAGTGGTCCCGGTGCTGATGTACCACCGCATCCAGAAGAAGCGGCTGGCCTCCATCGACAGGACCCCCGCCCAGGTGCGCCAGGAGATGGAGCGGCTGGCCAGGGACGGCTACGTGCCGATCACCGCGCACGAGTTCGTCACCGGCGACATCCGTGTCCCGGCGGGCAAGCACCCGGTCGTGCTGACCTTCGACGACGGTCACCCGAGCCACTTCGCGCTCGACAAGGCGGGCGTGCCGCTCAAGGACACCGCGGTCGGAATCATCTATCAGGTGGCCAAGAAGTACCCAGATTTTCGGCCTGTCGCGACATTTTGGGTAAATCATCAGCCCTTCGGGCTGCGGGACGCGCGTGCCCAGGAGAACGCGGTGCGGTGGCTGGCCTCGCGCGGCTTCGAGGTGGCCAACCACACCTGGGACCACCCCTACCTGCCGGGCCTGTCGAAGAAGCGGGTCGCCGAGCAGCTCGTCCGCGTCCAGCGGATGCTGGCCAAGTACGGCGCGGGCACCCCGGACACGCTGGCGCTGCCGTTCGGCGCCATGCCGCGCAAACGGTCGACCGTCCAGAAGGGCAAGTGGGACGGCACCTCCTTCGCCTTCAAGGGCGTCTTCCTGGCCGGCGCGCAGCCGTCGGTCTCGCCGTTCACCAAGGACTACGACTGGCGGGCGATCCAGCGGGTCCAGAGCAACGGCAAGAAGGGCGAATGCCGTAAGTGGTGCTCGCAGTACTGGCTGGAGTGGCTCAACAAGCACCCGGGCAAGCGGTATACGGCCGACGGGGATCCCGAACGCATCTCCGTTCCACGGGAACTTCGGGGTAATATCAGCCCGCAGTGGAAGCAGCGGATCAATGCCTACTGACGGCGTTGAGCCATGGCTTTGTCATCGGTGTGTCGTGCTACCGGATTGACCAGGCTCGTCTGTTCTCATATGCTGATCGCTGCGCTGTGGGCTCGCGTGTGTCTCGGACCGAGTGGGCTCGCGCTCGATCAGGCCGGTGGATTCCCGGCTGAACGATAAGAGGCCTGCCGCGTGTTCGCCACATCGACATCTGTCCGCGTTCGGAGCAATTCCACACATGACGAGCAGCACTGAGGCCACCTCGAGCACCCCGCAGGTAGCGGTCAACGACATCGGCTCCGAGGAAGAGTTCCTCGCAGCGATCGACCTGACCATCAAGTACTTCAACGACGGCGACATCGTCGAGGGCACCGTCGTCAAGGTCGATCGAGACGAAGTTTTGCTCGACATCGGCTACAAGACCGAGGGCGTCATCCCCTCGCGTGAGCTCTCGATCAAGCATGATGTCGACCCGGCGGACGTCGTCGAGGTTGGCGAGCACGTCGAGGCCCTTGTCCTCCAGAAGGAGGACAAGGAAGGCCGTCTCATCCTGTCCAAGAAGCGCGCCCAGTACGAGCGCGCCTGGGGCACGATCGAGAAGATCAAGGACGAGGACGGCATCGTCACCGGCACCGTCATCGAGGTCGTCAAGGGCGGCCTGATCCTCGACATCGGTCTGCGCGGCTTCCTTCCCGCCTCGCTGGTCGAGATGCGCCGGGTCCGCGACCTGCAGCCCTACGTGGGCCGTGAGCTCGAGGCCAAGATCATCGAGCTGGACAAGAACCGCAACAACGTGGTCCTGTCCCGCCGTGCCTGGCTGGAGCAGACCCAGTCCGAGGTTCGCCAGACGTTCCTCAACACCCTCCAGAAGGGCCAGGTCCGCAAGGGCGTCGTGTCCTCGATCGTCAACTTCGGTGCCTTCGTGGACCTCGGTGGCGTCGACGGACTGGTTCACGTCTCCGAGCTGTCCTGGAAGCACATCGACCACCCCTCCGAGGTCGTCGAGGTCGGCCAGGAGGTCACCGTCGAGGTTCTCGACGTCGACATGGAGCGCGAGCGGGTCTCGCTGTCGCTCAAGGCGACGCAGGAGGACCCCTGGCAGCAGTTCGCCCGCACCCACCAGATCGGCCAGGTCGTGCCGGGCCGCGTCACCAAGCTGGTGCCGTTCGGCGCGTTCGTCCGCGTCGAGGAGGGCATCGAGGGCCTGGTCCACATCTCCGAGCTGGCCGAGCGCCACGTCGAGATCCCCGAGCAGGTCGTCCAGGTCGGCGACGAGATCTTCGTGAAGATCATCGACATCGACCTCGACCGCCGCAGGATCTCGCTGTCGCTCAAGCAGGCCAACGAGAGCGCGCTGGGCGCCGACGTCGAGTTCGACCCCACGCTGTACGGCATGGCGGCGACCTACGACGACTCGGGCAACTACATCTACCCCGAGGGCTTCGACTCCGAGACCGGCGAGTGGCTTGAGGGCTTCGACCGCCAGCGCGAGGAGTGGGAGCGGCAGTACGCCGAGGCCCAGACCCGCTTCGAGGCGCACAAGCGTCAGATCGAGGAGGCCCGCAAGGCCGAGGCGGAGGCGGGCGAGGCAGCCCCCACCTCCTACTCGGGCGAGACCCCGGCCTCCGGTTCGAGCTCCTCCGCTCCGGCGGCGGGCGCTCTTGCCTCCGACGAGGCTCTCGCCGCCCTGCGGGAGAAGCTCGCGGGCGGTCAGAGCTGACCTCTTCCAGTGGTTGATGTGGCGATCTGAAGATCCGAGGAAGGGCCCCGCTCAGGCGGGGCCCTTTTTCGTGCCCGCCGATCCGCCCGGGGCGCGCTCCCGGCCTGTCCGGTGCCGGGGGCCGGGTTCACCCGTCGCCGGCCACGCTAGGGTTGGCGGGTGACCATGATCGGGCGGGCGGCCCCCGCGGACGCGGGAGAGATCCTCACGGTCCAGCGGGCCGCGTACGTGAGCGAGGCCCAGCTCTACGGCGATCCGTTCATCCCGCCTCTGGTCGAGTCCGCCGAGCAGGTCGAGCGGGCGATACGGACCGGTGTCGTGCTCGTCGCCAGGCGGGACGGACGGATCGCCGGGGCGGTTCGCGGGCAGATGTCCGGCACCACCTGCCTGGTCGGCCGCCTGGTGGTCGCGCCCGACCTGCAGGGTGGGGGTGTCGGCGGCGCCCTGCTGGACGCCCTTCACGGGGAGATGGGCTCCGCCCTGGCGTTCGACCTGTTCACCGGGCACCTGTCGGAGGGCAACCTGCGGCTCTACCGCCGGCGCGGCTACCGTGAGACCCACCGGGAGCGGATGAGCGACCACCTGACCCTGGTCCACCTGCGCAGGCAGCGGTAGCGGCGCGTATTCTGCGGACCATGTTGAAGGTGGGGCTCACCGGAGGGATCGGTTCCGGCAAGAGCGAGGTGTCACGGCGTCTGGCCGCCAGGGGCGCCATGGTGATCGACGCCGACATGATCGCCCGTGAGGTGGTCGAGCCGGGAACCGAGGGGCTGGAACGGATCGTCGCGATCTTCGGTCCGGACGTCCTGCGCGAGGACGGCTCGCTCGACCGGGGACGGCTCGGCTCGATCGTCTTCGCCGACTCCGAGAAACTGGCCTCCCTCAACGCCGTCGTGCACCCGCTGGTCGGGGAGCGGGTCGCCGAACTGCAGAGCCAGGCGGACGAGGACGCCATCGTCGTCTACGACGTGCCGCTGCTGGTCGAGAACAACCTCGCCCCGATGTACGACGTGGTCGTGGTCGTCGACGCGGCCGACGAGACGCGCGCCGGACGGCTGCTGACGCTGCGCGGCATGACCGAGGCCGACGTCAGGGCCAGGATCGCCGCCCAGGCGAGCCGTGAGGAGCGGCTGAGGGCCGCCGACGTCGTGGTGCCCAACGAGGGGTCCCTGGAGGAGCTGGAGGCCCGGGTGGAGGCTCTGTGGGCCGATCTGGCCGCACGCGCGAAGGCCTGAGCGCGAGGGCGTACGGCTGGGCTCCGCCTATGGGACGAGAAAGGACGATCCTCTTGGATGAGGACGCCTTACCGTAAATCGTCCAATCGGCTCAGGTGGCCGGGGGATCCGCTCCTTTACCGTCGAGTTACTTTCATCGGCGGCGGGGGGCGACGTGCGGGGCGTTCGAGGTGTGGGCGGGATCATGGCGGCCGTGACGGCCGTCGTTCTTCTCCTCGCGCCGTTGCTGTCGCCGAGCCCCGGCCTGCCCGGGCCGGGAAGCCTGATGTCCGGCGGGACGCCCGAGGGCCTCCACCTCCAGATCGCCGCCCATCCGGACGACGACCTGCTCTTCATGAGCCCCGACCTGCTGAGGCTGCTCGCGCGTGGCGCGAGCACCGTCACCGTCTATCTCACCGCGGGGGAGGGGACGGCGGGGGTCGGCGACGGGCACCCGCCCAGGCGGTACAGCATCGACAGGCAGCGGGGGGTCAGGGCCGCCTACGCCTGGGCCGCCGGGGTTCGTGACCGGTGGCGGCGGAACCTGATGACCGTGGGCAGGATCCGGGCCGAGGTGGACACGCTGGCGGACAGGCCACAGGTCCGGCTCGTCTTCGCCGGACTGCCCGACGGCGGCGACCCCAGGGCGGACGGCGGAAGGAGCGCCCTGAGCCGCCTGTGGGCCGCCTCAGAGGACCTGAGCTGCGTGCGCCCCTTCACCAGGCCCTCCGTCTGCCTGTCCCGCTCCGACGTCCTGGAGGCGCTCCGCGGGCTGATGCGGGTCTTCCGGCCTTCGGTGCTGAACACCCTCGATCCGGACCCGCCGCCGGGCGTCGCCGACCACCCCGACCACATCGCCGCCGCGAGGTTCGCGGCGGCGGCCGCCCCGCCGGGAGTCAGGGTGGTCGTCTACCGGGGCTACACCACGCTGCCCCTGCCCCCCAACCTCACCCCCGCCGAACACGAGATCAAGCGCGAGGCCTTCGCCGTCTACCGGGGACACGACTACCGGGCGGGCTCGGGCCGCCGCTACGACGCCTGGCTGCGGCGGATGTACCGCGGCCCCGGCGAGGCCTCGCCGTGAGGGACGTCACGGCGAGGGGTGGCGCGCCCGGGGGGCGTGGGGGGCGGGGGAGCGGCCCCGGTCGGCGGGAGGCGGCCGCCGGGGCGCAGCCGTGAAAGGCGGGTCAGAACCAGCCGCGGCGCTGGGCCATCGAGTGCAGGCCCGCGCGCAGCGACTGCTCCACCTGGCCGGGGTGGTCGTCGTAGTGGACCGTGAACCGGTTGTAGGTGTCGTGACTCGAGGTCAGGAAGCCGCCGCGCTTGTCGGCCTCCAGGATGACGTCCACCGCCCGCGGGCCCGCGATGAAGGTCAGTTCGAGCTCGCTGAAGTGCCGGGAGTACTCGGGGCCGACGTAGTACTCGATCTCCTGGAAGAACGGCATCCGGGAGCCGTGCAGCGTGCCGCGCTCCAGGTCGGCCTTCTTGAAGCGGAAGCCCATGTTGTCGAGCGCGCCGAGCACGTGGTCCTGGGCGGGCAGCGGGTTGACGAACAGCGCGTCGAGGTCGCCCTTGTCCAGCGCCCCGGCCAGGGACAGCTCGGTGGAGACACCGAGCTGCATGCCGCGCAGCGGGTGGCCGCCGATGGCGCTGATCGGGGTCTCCCACGGGACGGGGATCTCGAACGGGGCCGACTGCGGCGCTCCCGCGGCCAGGTGGAAGGAACCGGTGATCTGCTGGCGCAGGAAGCTGTAGGTGGTCTTGTACTCGTTGTCGCCGCTTTCGACCTCGACGACCGCGGTGAAGTCGATGAAGATGCCCTCCACCCGGTAGTCGGAGCCGCCGCCGCGGAAGTTGACCTGTCCGCGCAGGGTCTCGCCGGGGCGGACGTTGGAGTTCAGCAGCACCGTGTCGACCTCGACGCCGGCGCCGAAGGCGGCCATGAGTTTACGGAACACCATTGGGGGACTCCCGGGGTTGAGATGTTTCAGTTGGGTTCAACGGACGGTTTGGCCTGGCCGTTCCCCGCGCCGCCGTCCGCGCTGAGCTGCGGCAGGAGCTGGGCGAGGAGCAGGGTGGCCAGCGGAGAGGTCTCGCCTGAGGCGCCGCCGGTGCGCACGACGATCGGGCGGGGGGCGTTCTCGGCGAGCTTGGCGCCCACGTCGAGACGGCGGCGGGCCAGCTCGTACTGGAGCACGGCGCGGTTGTCACGGTAGGAGTCGGCGAGCCTGCGCAGCCCCTTGGCCTCGTTCTCCGCCGAGGTCAGCTCGGCCCTGCCCCTGGCCTCGATCTCCCAGCGCACCCGCTGGGCCTGCGTCTCGTGCTCCTCCAGCATGCGGGCGACGTCCTTGCGGGCGGTGTTGGCCGCGGCCCTGACCTCGACGATACGGGCGTCCCTGGTCTTCTTGGCCCGCTCGATCTCCATGAGCAGGGTGTCGATGCGGCGCTTGCGGGTCAGCTCCCACTCACGCTCGAAGGCCGACAGCTCCTTGGCGACCTTCTCCCGGGTCGCCAGGTGCTGCTGGTACTGGTCGGGCAGCTGCACGTCGGGGATGTTCGCGCCGGTGATGCGCACGCCGTACCTGCCGAGCTGGCGGGTCAGCAGCTCCTGCATGTCTCCCACGTCGGAGCCGCGCAGGTCGTAGGCCCGCTCGGTGTGGACCCTGCGGCTGCGCTGGCGGATGGCGTCCTGTACGGCGCTGCTGAGCACGAGGTCGAAGTTGCCCGCCCCGATCGTCCTGACGAAGGCGACCGGATCGACGATGCGGAACTTCAGGAAGAACTCGATCGACTTCAGCGGCACGTTCTCCGCCGTCGGGCAGGCCGCGATCGGCGCCGAGTAGGGGATCTCGGTCGAGGTGTCCACGACCGCGTCGACCCGGTCCCAGGGCAGCCACAGGTAGTGACGGCCGGGGGGCAGGGTGCCGACGATCGCCCCCCACCGGCTGCGCACGCCGGTCGTGCCCTCCTCGATCTCGACGATGGCCCTGCGCCACAGCCAGACCAGGGCGGTCAGCAGGAAGAACACCGCGCCCACGGCGGCCAGGGCGGACAGGACGCCGCCACCGCCGAGCAGAGCGGTGCCCACGAGGTAGAGCGCGAACATCAGCAGCGCGACCCAGGCGAAACCCCTGCGGTCCTTGGGGATCACGACCGGGACGATCTGGCCGGACTCGCCGCCGCGCAGCAGCTGGCGGATCTCCGACCAGGAGGCCAGCGATTCCTTGATCTTGGAGAACTCTCTGCTCATCTTCAGGCGTCTTCCTGCGCGGCGGGCGGTACGGCGTGCGGGGCGTGCGCGGGCTCCCCATCGGTGACCTGGGCGGTTTCCCGGCCGGCGCCCTGGTCGGCGCCCTGACCGGTCTCCTGGCCCGCGTCCTGGCTGAGCAGGGCGGTGATCTCGGCCTCGCGGTCCTCGACACGGCGGCTGATCTCGGTGATCCGCGCCCGGATCGCGGCGGTGTCCGCCTCGGAGAACAGCCGGGCCTCCCCGCCGCCGACGAGCTGCCCGGCCAGGGCGAGCAGGTCGATGTCCGTCGTCTCACCGACCTGCACCACGCGGGGCAGGTGGGCGGCGACGGATTCGAGCCTGTCGAGCAGGTCCTGCTGGAAGCGGTGGTCCAGGATCTCCGGCGCCTGCGCCGCGCTCAGCGCCCTGATGTCCAGCGCCTGAGCCTCAAGCAGCGCCGCGTTGGCCTTCGCCGTCGACTCGGCCTCGACCAGCCGCTGGCCCGCCTGGGCCTTGGCCTGGTTCGAGGCGCGTTCCAGAGCGGTGTCCATCCGGGCCTGGTAGCCCGCGATCTCCGCGTGGATGGCCGAGAGCTGCTCCTGCAGCCCGGCGAGCTCCTTGACCAGGTCGCCCTCGTTCTGCTCCTTGCGCAGCTGCAGCTCGTACTCGTAGGTGTAGGCCTCCTTGGCGACCCTGATCATCTCCGGCGCCGCCAGGTCCATCCGGTACTCCTGGCTGGAGGGCTCGGCGTGGGTGATGTTCACGTCGGTGAGCCGTACGGCGGGCAGGAACTGCTGGTTGAGGCTGTCCAGCATGCCCAGGGTGCTCTCGCCGACCAGGTCGTAGATGTCCTCGGCGCGCTGGGCGTAGATGAGGGAGCGGGTCACCTCGCTGATCGCGTTCTGCAGCTTGGCCTGGAAGCCGCCGACCGAGCCGAGGACGAAGATGAACTCGGCCGGGTCCTCGATCCGGAACTGCAGGAAGAGGTCGACGCTCGCCTTGACGCCCTGCTGGGTCGGGGCCTCGCGGATGGGGGCGTTGAAGGGGTACTCACGGGTGGTGTTGACGATGTAGCTGACCCGCTTCCACGGGTTGAGCAGCGTCACCCGCCCGGGTTCGGCGATCTGGACGAGCTTGCCGAACTTGGTGATCAGCGCCTTGCAGCCCTCGGGGACCATGACGACGCTGCGCCGCCACCACAGGAACGCCGCGGCCAGCACCAGGACGGCCCAGTAGTGCGGGCCGAACAGCACCCGCGCGCCCTCGGGCAGGCCGTTGGCGATCAGGCCGACCAGGCCGAGTCCCGCCAGGACGACCAGAGGGATGACGACCCGTGCCGTGGTGCTCTTGGGGATCACCACGGGGGAGATCACGTGGACCGTCTCACCGTTCTGGCCGCTGCCGCTGAAGCTGCGGTTGACGATCTCCCCGGCCTCGTTCAGCGAGGCGCTGCGGGCTTCGATCAGCGTGCCGACGGACGCGCCCTGCTCACGCGCGGCGAGGAAGTCGGTGGGGTTGAGCGTGAAGCCCTGTTCCCCTGCCTGTCCCGTCACCTGACCGGTGAGCTGGCCTGCGACCTGCCCGGCGATCTGGCGCAGGTCTCCGCCCTGGCCGTACGCCTGGGCGGCCGCGACCGCCGCCTGGATGGCCTCTTTTGGCCGCGACATCACACCTCCGTGGGTCTTGTCCGAAAGCCCGATATATCACGCTTTGTGATTGCCTGCAGGGATGCCAGTAAAGAACATGTGGCTTGCGGATGGCTTGACAGCCGATTGAACGGGTGCTGAACGCCGTGTCCTACGGGGCTCCCGGAGAGGGGACGGGAATGTCGGTGGGGCGTCCTACAGTGGGTGAGGTGAGGCCGGTAACAGATTTGCAGCGCAAGGTGGCCCCCTTCGAGGTCGTCACCGACATGACCCCCTCCGGCGACCAGCCGGCCGCGATCGCCGAGCTTGAGCGGCGGGTGAGGGCGGGTGACAAGGACACCGTCCTGCTGGGCGCGACGGGCACGGGCAAGACGGCCACGGTCGCCTGGCTGATCGAGCGGCTGCAGCGGCCGACCCTGGTCATCCAGCCGAACAAGACGCTCGCCGCGCAGTTCGCCAACGAGCTGCGGGGGATGCTGCCCAACAACGCGGTCGAGTACTTCGTCTCCTACTACGACTACTACCAGCCGGAGGCGTACGTCCCGCAGAGCGACACCTACATCGAGAAGGACTCCTCCATCAACGAGGAGGTCGAGCGGCTGCGCCACTCCGCGACCAACTCGCTGCTGACCCGCCGCGACACGGTCGTGGTCGCCTCGGTCTCGTGCATCTACGGCCTGGGCACCCCCCAGGAGTACGTCGACCGGATGACCGCCCTGAAGGTCGGTCAGGAGATCGAGCGCGACACGCTGCTGCGGCGCCTGGTCGACATGCACTACACCCGCAACGACCTGGCCTTCACCCGCGGCACCTTCCGGGTGCGGGGCGACACGATCGAGATCATCCCGAAGTACGAGGAGCTCGCCGTACGGATCGAGATGTTCGGTGACGAGATCGAGAAGCTGTCCACCATGCACCCGCTGACCGGTGAGGTGATCACCGAGGACGAGGAGCTCTACATCTTCCCCGCCTCCCACTACGTGGCGGGCCCCGAGCGGATGGAACGGGCCGTGCGGGACATCGAGGCCGAGCTGGCAGAGAGCCTGCAGCGGATGGAGCGCCAGGGCAAGCTCCTTGAGGCCCAGCGGCTGCGCATGCGCACCACCTACGACCTGGAGATGATGCGCCAGATCGGCACCTGCTCCGGCATCGAGAACTACTCGCGGCACATGGACGGCCGATCCCCGGGTAGCGCGCCGAACACCCTGCTCGACTACTTCCCCGAGGACTTCCTGCTGGTGCTGGACGAGTCGCACCAGACGGTCCCGCAGATCGGCGCGATGTACGAGGGGGACGCCTCCCGTAAGCGCACGCTCGTCGAGCACGGCTTCCGGCTGCCCTCCGCCCTGGACAACCGCCCGCTGAAGTGGGAGGAGTTCCTGGAGCGGATCGACCAGACGGTCTACCTCTCGGCGACGCCCGGCTCCTACGAGCTGGGCCGCTCCGGCGGCGACGTCGTCGAGCAGGTGATCAGGCCGACCGGCCTGGTCGACCCCGAGGTGGTCGTCAAACCCACGAAGTCGCAGATCGACGACCTGGTCCACGAGATCAGGACCCGCGCGGAGAAGGACGAGCGCGTCCTGGTCACCACGCTGACCAAGAAGATGTCGGAGGACCTCACCGACTACCTGCTCGAACTGGGCATCAGGGTCCGCTACCTGCACAGCGAGGTCGACACGCTGCGCCGCATCGAGCTGCTGCGCGAGCTGCGGCTGGGCGAGTACGACGTGCTGGTCGGCATCAACCTGCTCCGTGAGGGCCTGGACCTGCCGGAGGTCTCCCTGGTGGCCATCCTCGACGCCGACAAGGAGGGCTTCCTGCGCTCGGAGACCTCGCTGATCCAGACCATCGGCCGCGCGGCCCGTAACGTCTCCGGCCAGGTCCACATGTACGCCGACCGGATCACCCCCTCCATGGAGCGGGCGATCGAGGAGACCAACCGGCGCCGGGCCAAGCAGACGGCCTACAACGAGGCCAACGGCATCGACCCCCAGCCGCTCCGCAAGAAGATCGCCGACATCCTCGACTCCCTCAACCGGGAGGACGCCGACACCGCCCAGCTCCTCGGGGGCAGCGGCCGTCAGCAGTCGCGCGGCAAGGCCCCGGTCCCCGGCTTCGCGGTCAAGCAGGCCGGTCAGCACGCCAGGGCGATCGCGGGGGAGATGCCCAGGGCGCAGCTTGAGGCCCTGGTCGAGTCGCTCACCGAGCAGATGCACCAGGCGGCGGCGGACCTGCAGTTCGAGGTGGCCGCCAGGCTGCGTGACGAGATCAAGGAGCTCAAGCGCGAGGTCCGCGACATGCGCGAGGCGGGGGTCTCCTGACCCGGCCCGCCGGAACCCGGGCGGGTGCCGTACGGCCCCGCCCGCCTCGGCGGAGCCTCTCAGCGGTGGTCTGAGCGGCGCTCGTCGTCGGGGAAACGGGGCACCGCGGTGCGCCGGTAGAGCTCGTCGATCTCGTCCAGGGGGTCGGGAGCGCGGCGGCGCGCCTCGATCTCCAGGTCGGTCCGGTCCCGGATGTCGTCGATGCCGTTCGCGGAGTGCGTCATCTGGTCGTTGAGCAGGTCCGCCCGGATTCTGGCGCACGAGGTGGTCAGCTTGGCGTGGTGCTCGCGCAGACGGCCGAGGGAGGCGTGGTCGACGTAGGCGGAGTTCCGGCTGTGCCGGGCGTAGAGCGCGAGCTGGCCGTCCAGCTGGTCGGCGTGCACGCCGATCTCGGCCACCAGCCGCGGCAGGTCACCCAGCCCCCATCCGGCCTGGAGCGCCTGGTCGACGGCCTGCCGGGTCAGGGAGACCTCCTTGCGCAGGTCCAGGCGCATCCGCTCGGTCTCACCGGCCTGGCCCGGGTCCATCGCCGCCACCTGGGAGGCCACCCGCTCGGTCACCTTCCTGGCCTTCTTCGTGGCCTTCTTGCCGAGCTTGACCAGGAGGTAGACGCCCACACCTCCGGCGAGAAGGAACAGCACCATGAGCACCAGCACGATGGTGAGGAAAGTGGTGATCTTGATCACCTCCCGGCGGGGGAAACAGGTGTTTCGAGCATAGCCCGCCTGTCCGTGCACACGGGGGTTCGCGACGTGCGAGGGGCCCGGCCGGGAGCCGAAGGGACCTCGCCGTGCACCCCGCCGGTGTCCGCCTCGGGGCGCCGGGGTTCAGACGGGACTTCGCCGCAGGGCGCGGCGGCGCCGTAGGCGGCGGACGGTCCACCAGGCGAACACCGCGAGCACGGCAACCGCGATCACGACCAGGACCGGGAGAAAGATCGCGACCAGGGCCATGGCGAGAGACCCCACGTCCTCCATCGTGCTCACCACCGGTGCCCCCACCCCGGCGGTCGTGGCGTTGACCACCGGTCTGGCGGTCGCCTTCATCACGTGCACCGCGAGCGCGACGCCGATGCCGAGCACCCAGCCGGCCCAGGGGTTGTGGGTCATCCAGTCGGAGCCGTCGAGCCGGGCCGCGGCCTCGGTCGCGCTGAAGACCACGCCGCCGGACAGCGGGCGGATCACGGTCTGGATCATGTCGTTGACGCTGTCGACCACCGGGACCTTGTCAAGGACGAACTCGGCGACCAGCAGCACGCCGACGATCGCGAGCACCCAGCCGTTGGCCAGCCAGGCGAACTCCGGCTGCAGCCGCACCTGGTCGGTGAGGTTGGCGAGCAGGCCGACGACCAGCAGCGGTATGTAGGCGTTCAGCCCCGCCGCGGTGGAGAGTCCAAGGCCTGTCAGTGCCGCGAGCATCGTGCCTCCGTGGTGTCTCGGTCCTCCCATTCAACGTCCTCGGGACACCGGTGGATCCCGCCGGGTTCCGGTGCCGGGCGAAACGGCGGCGGGGGCGTGTCCGTGATGGACACGCCCCCGCCTGTTCCCGCGGGCTACTCCGAAACGGGGATCCGGAGGATTTCGCCCTTGCCGGGCGCCATGGCCTTGTCGGCCACATAGACGGCGCCGTCGGGGCCTACGGCCACGCCGAGGGGGGTGGTCAGCGTGCCGGGCTTGAGAAGCTCGGTACGGGTGCCGTCACCCTCGACGCGGTAGACGGTGGTCTTGCTCATGCCGTTGGCGGGAAGCGGTCCGGCGGACCCCAGGACGATCAGCCGCCCCTTGGCGTCGAAGGTCACGTCGGCGACCGTGGTGAAGCCGCGTGCGGCGGTGGTGACCTTGCCGTCCTTGAGACGGAGGACCCGGGCCGCCCCCTCGGGGTTGGGGAATCCGCCGTGCTCGGCGACGTAGTAGGCGCCGTCGGGGCCCTTGGCGATGCCCATCGGCACCGACTGCATCGGAATCTTGCTGCCCTTGGGCATCTTGAGGGCCGGGGGAGCGGCGACGGACCTGGCGTGCAGGACCGCCTCGGTGCTGACCCTGCCCTTGCGGTCGACCCGCAGCACGGAGTTGCCGCCGGTGTCGGTGACCAGCGCGCCGCCGCCGGGCAGCGGGGCGAGGCCGAACGGGTAGGAGTCCACGGCGCTGCCCTTGTCCTTGCGGTCCGGGTTGTGCCTGGTCTCGTGGGCGGCCAGGTCGGCGAAGGACAGCCGCCTGCCCTTGGTGGAGAGGGTCAGCAGCGTGCCCAGGGTCCTGGCCTTGGGGCCGAGCTTGGCACGGAAGGCGGTGTCGCCGGAGAAACCGACGGTCACCAGCAGGTCGCCCTTGGGGGTGAACGCCACGTCGTGCGGGCCGAGGGCGAACGGGCCGCTGGCAGCCGAGGGCAGGCCGCCGACCAGCACGGAGGTCTTGCCGTCCTTCAGGACGCTGATCCGCCCGGTCAGGCCGAAGCACATCTTCTCCGCCTTCTCCCCCTTCTTGGCGGGGGTCATGGCGCACTTGACCTTGCCGCCGTGACCGGACTCGGCGATGTAGAGGGCACCGTCGGGACCGAAGGAGATGCCGCGCGGGCTGTCGAGGCCCTTGGCGACGACCTCGGGCGCGCCGCCGTCCGCCCGTGCCGCCGTCACCGGACCGGCCGTCACGGCCAGTGCCGCGACTCCTCCTGTGGCAGCAGCGAGCAGCCTGCGGCCGATACGAACTCCGCTCAACGCAATCCCCTCCACGATCCCCGCCATATCCGTCAAGCCGGGGCGAACACCCGGAAAGCTACGAGCTTCTTCGGGTCGCTCACAAGGAAAAAACGCCACAATCCACCCTGCTGCGCGGCGATTTCCCCCGGGCGGGTGACCGTCCCTCCGCCTCCCGGCGGACGACCCCGCAGGCGCCTCTCAGCCGACGGCCGACGGACCGGCCCCGGGCGCGGGGGTCACGGCGGTGTCGAGCCCGCCGGTGCGGCCGACGCGCCGAGGGCCCGGTCCGCGGCCACGGTCCCGGCACGGCCGGCCGAGGTGCCGTCCAGGTGGGGCGGCAACCATCCCCGCCCCGGCACGTGGTGGCGCACGACCCGGGCGGGCACCCCGGCGATCACGCTGTGGTCGGGGAACTCGCCGCGGACCACGGCGCCGCCCGCGACCACGCACTGCCTGCCGATCCTGGTCCCCGGCAGGATGATCGCGCCGGTGCCGAGCCAGGAGCCCGAACCGATGACCACCGGGTTGTTGCGCGGCCACTGACGGCCGATCGGCGTCTCCGGGTCGTCGTAGACGTGGTTCTGGTCGGTGATGTACACGTAGGGGCCGGTGAAGACATGGTCGCCGATGTCGATCGACTGGTGTCCCACGATGTGGCTGCCCCTGCCGATCGAGCAGCTCTCGCCGATCCGCACGATCGAGACGGGGCCGAGGTCGACGCCGGGGCCCATGCCCGCGGAGATCGACACCCGCTCGCCGACCAGGGTGTGGGCGCCGATCTCGATCCAGGCCTCGCCGAAGACGGCCCCCATGGGGAAGGCGAGGCACGCGCCCTCGCCGATGCGGCGGAAGCGGTAGCCCGCGGGGCTGGTGGCGCTCACCGCGCCCACGGTGCGGACCGCGGACCAGACACGGTGCACAAGGCTGCCCATGGCACGCCGTACCACACCACGAAGTGACATAGCGGCCCAAGGTACCGTCAGGTCATATGACGGCGAAATGCGGGTCAGGGGATGTACGGGCCGATCACGGGAACCGTTTGATATTCTGAGAGCCCGTGGACATGTAGGCCGTCAGCAGGACGCGCCGACTGATCTATGACGACCACGGGAGACTCCTTGCGCAGCGCCGCACACACCAAGCATCTGTTCGTCACCGGCGGCGTCGCCTCCAGCCTCGGCAAGGGACTGACGGCCTCCAGCCTCGGCCGCCTCCTGAAGCTGCGGGGCCTGCGGGTCACCATGCAGAAGCTCGACCCCTACCTCAACGTGGACCCCGGGACGATGAACCCGTTCCAGCACGGCGAGGTCTTCGTGACCGACGACGGAGCCGAGACCGACCTCGACGTCGGCCACTACGAGCGCTTCCTCGACACCGAGCTGCACGGCTCCGCCAACGTCACCACCGGCCAGGTCTACTCCAACGTCATCGCCAAGGAGCGCCGTGGCGAGTACCTCGGCGACACCGTCCAGGTCATTCCGCACATCACCAACGAGATCAAGGACCGCATCCGGGCCATGGCGGGCCCCGACGTCGACGTGGTCATCACCGAGGTCGGCGGCACCGTCGGCGACATCGAGTCGCTGCCCTTCCTTGAGGCGGTCCGCCAGGTCCGCCACGAGGTGGGCCGGGACAACGTCTTCTTCCTGCACGTGTCGCTGCTGCCGTACATCGGGCCGAGCGGCGAGCTGAAGACCAAGCCGACGCAGCACTCGGTCGCCGCGCTGCGCAGCATCGGCATCCAGCCCGACGCGATCGTGTGCCGCTCCGACCGGCCGATCACCAACTCCCTCAAGCGCAAGATCAGCCTCATGTGCGACGT
This sequence comes from Streptosporangium sp. NPDC020145, assembly GCF_040631275.1. Classification (NCBI taxonomy): domain Bacteria; kingdom Bacillati; phylum Actinomycetota; class Actinomycetes; order Streptosporangiales; family Streptosporangiaceae; genus Streptosporangium; species Streptosporangium sp. NPDC020145. Next base: position 51,063 of record NZ_JBEXZT010000001.1, read on the forward strand.
CGACGAGGACGCGGTCGTCTCCGCCGTCGACGCGTCGAGCATCTACGACATCCCCAGGGTGCTGCACTCCGAGGGCCTGGACGCCTACGTGGTGCGCCGCCTCGGCCTGCCCTTCCGCGACGTCGACTGGAAGGAGTGGGAGCAGCTCCTTCGCCGGGTGCACCGCCCGGCGAAGGAGGTCACGATCGCCCTCGTCGGCAAGTACATCGACCTGCCCGACGCCTACCTGTCGGTCACCGAGGCGCTGCGCGCGGGCGGCTTCGCCAACGACGCCCGCGTCAACATCCGCTGGGTCAAGAGCGACGACTGCGAGACCCCCGAGGGCGCGGCCCGTGAGCTCGACGGCGTCGACGGTGTGCTGATCCCCGGTGGATTCGGTGTGCGCGGCATCGAGGGCAAGCTGGGCGCCGTACGGCACGCGAGAGAGACCAAGATCCCGCTGCTCGGCATCTGCCTGGGCATGCAGTGCATGGTCATCGAGGCCGCCCGCAACCTTGCGGGCGTCGAGGACGCGGGCAGCACCGAGTTCGACCCCGAGACCACCCACCCGGTCATCTCGACCATGGCCGACCAGGAGGACGTCGTCTCCGGCGAGCGCGACATGGGCGGCACCATGCGCCTCGGCCTGTACCCCGCCAAACTCTCCGAGGGCTCCCTGGCCCGCCAGCTGTACGGCATGGCCAAGGTCGAGGAGCGCCACCGGCACCGCTACGAGGTCAACAACTCCTACCGCGAGCAGCTTGAGAAGATCGGCATGGTCTTCTCCGGGCTCTCGCCGGACGGCCGTCTCGTGGAGTACGCCGAGCTTCCCGTCGACGTGCACCCGTTCTTCATCGGCACCCAGGCGCACCCCGAGTTCCGTTCCCGCCCCACCCGCCCGCACCCCCTGTTCAAGGGTTTGATCGGGGCGGCCCTGACCTACGCCGACATCCGCGGCACCGCGGCCAAGGCGGGCAGGAGCAAGTGAGCGACATCACCAGCGACGCTGTCAAGGACACCGCTGTTCTGGACGTCGTGGACGTCCCCGAGGAGTGGAAGGTCGTCTCCTCGGTCAGGCACTTCAGCGGGCGCGTCATCACCGTGGTGACCGACGCCGTGGTCATGCCGGACGGAGAGGTCGTCAACCGTGACTACGCGCTCCACCCCGGCTCCGTCGCGGTGGTCGCGCTCGACGACCAGGACCGTGTGCTGCTGCTCAGGCAGTACCGCCACGCGGCCGGGCACCTGCTGTGGGAACTGCCCGCGGGCCTGCGGGACGTCGAGGACGAGCCGCTGCAGGAGGCGGCAGCCAGGGAGCTGGCAGAGGAGGCGGGCTACCGGGCACGGACCTGGCACACCCTGGTCGACGCCTTCACCTCGCCCGGGATGACGGGGGAGCGGACCAGGATCTTCCTGGCCAGAGACCTCAGCCTCATCCCCGAGGGGGAGTTCGACTTCGTCGGACGACACGAGGAGTCCGACATGCCGGTGGTCTGGATCCCCCTGTCAGACGCGGTTCGCCGTGCCCTGGCGGGAATGATCCACAATTCCCAAGCCGTGGCCGGTATTCTCGCCGCATACGCCGCTTCGGCGGATGCTTTCGCCTCGCTGCGGCCCGCCGACGCACCGGAGGCATGACAGGAGGAGCCCTGAGCGAGACGGAGGTCGTCCTGGCCAGCTACCTCGCCCACCTGGCGGTGGAGCGGGGCCTGGCGGCCAACACCCTGGCCTCCTACCGTCGTGACCTCCTTCGATACCTGGAACACCTGAGGAACCGCGGCCGCGCCACCTTCGGCGAGGTCGCGGAGGCCGACGTCGCCGCCTTCCTCACCGCGCTGCGGGAGGGAGACGAGGAGCATCGGGCGCTCGTGGACAGCTCGACGGCGCGCGCGGTCTCCTCGGTGCGGGGTCTGCACCGCTTCGCCCTGCGTCAGGGCGTCTGCGACCACGACCCCACCCGCAGGGTGCGTCCGCCGCGCCAGCTCAGGCGCCTGCCCAAGGCGATCAGCGTGGACGAGGTCGAGCGTCTGATCGCGGCCTCGGGTCCGGAGGGGGCGCCGCTCACGATGCGCAACCGGGCGCTGCTCGAACTGCTGTACGGCACGGGCGCCCGCATCTCCGAGGCGGTCGGGCTCGCGGTCGAGGACGTCGACCTGAGCCCGGCCAGCCAGCGGGTGAGGCTGCGGGGCAAGGGCGGACACTCCCGTTTGGTGCCACTCGGCCGTTTCGCCAGGGAGGCGCTCAGGGTCTACCTCACCCGCGCCCGTCCCGGCATCGCCGCCCACGGCAGGGGTGGTTCGGGGCTCTTCCTCAACGCCAGAGGCGGAAGGCTCACCCGGCAGGGGGCCTGGGAGGTGCTGCAGGCGGCGGCCGAACGCGGAGGGCTGGCGGGAATCTCCCCCCATATCTTGCGACATTCGTTCGCAACACACCTCCTGGACGGGGGCGCGGACGTTAGGGTGGTTCAGGAACTACTCGGCCACGCCTCGGTGACCACCACCCAGGTGTACACCCTGGTCACGGTCGACAAACTCCGTGAGGCCTGTGCCGCCGCGCATCCGCGCGTGCGGCATTGACCTTTGTCGTGTCCGGGCGTGCCGCCTTGCCGCATACGTGTTGACGCCATAGTGTCCGTCCGGACGGTCCGGTTCGAGGCCGTCAGGGAGGTTCGACTGGTGACTGTGACCACCGACGGTTCTGGCCGGGGGACGGCCCCTGGAAACCCCGAGAATCCATGGGGGGACACCAAGACCACCGGCACCCCCCGGAGCGGGGGCGTTCTCGGCCCCACCGGGCGGCCTCGCCCGGTGTTCCCCGACCCATCCCCTCGTACGGTGCACGGACCGGCGCGCGTCGTGGCCATGGTCAACCAGAAGGGCGGCGTCGGCAAGACGACCACGACCATCAACCTGGGCGCGGCGCTGGCCGAGGCAGGGCTGAGGGTGCTGCTGGTCGACTTCGACCCGCAGGGCGCCCTGTCCGTCGGCCTCGGCATCAACCCCCACCAGCTCGATCTGACGGTCTACAACCTCCTCATGGAGCCGCAGATCACCGCCAGGGACGTGCTGATGGAGACCGGCGTCGAGGGCATGGACCTGCTGCCGAGCAACATCGACCTGTCGGCGGCCGAGGTCCAGCTCGTCACCGAGGTCGCCCGCGAGCAGGTGCTCGGCAGGGTGATCAAGCCCCTGCTGCCCGAGTACGACGTCTGCCTGATCGACTGCCAGCCGTCCCTGGGTCTGCTCACGATCAACGCGCTGGCCTGCGCGCACGGCGTCATGGTGCCGCTGGAGTGCGAGTTCTTCGCCCTGCGTGGTGTCGCGCTGCTGATGGACACCATCATCAAGGTCCAGCAGCGCATCAACGAGGACCTGGTCATCGAGGGCCTGCTCGCCACCATGTACGATGCGCGCACCCTGCACGGCCGTGAGGTGCTCGCCCGGGTGGTCGAGGCGTTCGACGAGAAGGTCTACCACACGGTGATCAACCGGACGGTCCGCTTCCCCGACGCCACGGTCGCCGGAGAGCCCATCACCAGCTTCGACCCCTCCTCACTCGGCGCGAGCGCCTACCGGGAGCTGGCCCGCGAGGTCCTCGCCAGGTGGAACGCCGAGTAACCACCCCTCACCCGCGGTGACCGGGATCCCGGTGCGGGACAATGACGGGATGACCGAGCAGGCACAGACGGCCGACGACACCTTCAGAGTGCACCTGGAGGTCTTCGAGGGTCCCTTCGACCTGCTGCTCGGCCTGATCTCCAAGCACAAGCTGGACATCACCGAGGTCTCGCTCAGCAAGGTCACCGACGAGTTCATCGCCCACATCCGGGCCAGGGGCCCTGAATGGGACCTCGACCAGACGAGCCACTTCCTCCTCGTGGCCGCGACCCTGCTCGACCTCAAGGCGGCGAGGCTGCTGCCCTCGGGAGAGGTCGACGACGAGGAGGACCTCGCGCTCCTTGAGGCCAGGGACCTGCTGTTCGCCCGTCTCCTGCAGTACCGCGCCTACAAGGAGGTCGTGAAGGTCTTCTCCTCCCGGATGGCGGAGGAGGCCCTGCGCTTCCCCAGGATCGTGCCGATGGAGGCGAGGTTCGCCAACCTGCTGCCCACGCTGGTCCTCGGCGTCGGCCCGGAACGGCTGGCGGAGCTGGCCCGGCGCGCCTTCGCACCCAGGGTTCCCCCCGCGGTCTCCGTCGCCCACATCTACCAACCGCTCGCCAATGTCCGCGAACAGGCGGCTATCCTTGTCCAGCGGCTGCGGCGCATGCGCCGGGCGACCTTCCGCGCTCTCACCTCCGACTGCACGGGCACCTTCGAGGTTGTCGCTCGTTTCCTGGCCGTCCTGGAGCTCTACCGGGAGGCGGCGGTCTCCTTCGAGCAGGTCGAGCCCCTCGGCGAGCTGCATGTGACCTGGACCGGCAGCGACGACGGTGATGTGACCGTCGCCGACGACTACGACGCGAGCGCGGGTAAGGAGCCCTCCGATGACCGATGAGGCGTCCGGCCCCGGCCTGCGCGCCGGGCTTGAGGCGATCCTGCTCGTGGTCGACGAGCCGGTCGCCGAGACGATCCTCGCCCAGGCGCTGGAACGGCCCGTTCCCGAGATCTCCGCCGCGCTTCGGGCGCTGGCGGCGGAATACACGGCCCAGGGCCGGGGTTTTGACCTGAGAGAGGTCGCGGGCGGCTGGCGGTTCTACACGCGGGCCGGATGCGCGGCCCTTGTCGAACGGTTCGTCCGTGACGGCCAGCAGGCGCGGCTCACCCAGGCGGCGCTTGAGACGCTGGCCGTGGTCGCCTACCGCCAGCCGGTCAGCCGGGCCAGGGTGGCGGCCATCCGAGGGGTCAACAGCGACGGCGTCATGCGCACGCTGGTGGCCAGGGGGCTGGTCGAGGAGGCCGGCACCGATCCGGAGGGGCAGGCGTTGCTCTACCGGACGACTTCATATTTCCTTGAGCGGATGGGCCTGCGGGAGCTCGAAGAGCTTCCGGAACTCGCGCCCTTCCTGCCAGACGACGTGGAAAACCTAGAGGAGCAGAAGCAGTGAACAGCAGGCGTGGTACCCCGTCCGGTGATGGACGCGGTCGAGGCCGTGGCGGCGCCCCGCGCGGTGGCGGCTACCGCGGGAGCGGCGACTCCAGAGGCGGATCGCAGGGCGGCTTCCGCCCGGACGCCTCGCGAGGCGCCTCCCGTGGCGGTCCCCGGAGCGACGATCGCGGTGGTTTCCGCGCCGATCGCGGCGGGTTCCGTTCCGAGGGCCCGCGTCGCGATGATCGGGGTGGCTTCCGCTCCGAGGACCGTGGCGGCTTCCGCGCGGAGCGCGGCGGGTCACGCGGCGGGTTCCAGTCCGACGAGCGCGGCGGCTCACGCGGCCGGTACGGCAGGCCGGAGGGCGGTTTCCGGCAGGATTCCCCTCGTCGTGATGACCGGGGTGGGTTCCGTTCCGATGACCGTGGTGGGTTCCGTTCTGAGGGTCCGCGTCGTGATGACCGGGGTGGGTTCCGTTCCGATGACCGTGGTGGGTTCCGTTCTGAGGGCTCGCGTCGTGATGACCGGGGCGGTTTCCGTTCCGATGACCGGGGTGGGTTCCGTTCTGAGGGTCCGCGTCGTGATGACCGGGGCGGTTTCCGCTCTGAAGACCGGGGTGGGTTCCGTTCTGAGGGTCCGCGTCGTGACGATCGGGGTGGGTTCCGTTCTGAGGGTCCCCGTCGCGATGACCGTGGTGGGTTCTCCGACGAGCGCGGCGGCTCGCGCGGCCGGTACGGCAGGCCGGAGGGCGGTCCGAGGGAGAACCGCGGTGGCGGTTCCCGAGGTCGTTACGGCAAGACCGGCCGTGGCGCGGAGGTCCGTACGATCGGCGGTGGCCGGGCCGACTCCTACGGCGAGCGCCGTCCCGCGCCCGCCAAGGGCGCCTCGGCGAAGGACCGGCAGGGCCAGAAGCCCGCTCTGCGGCCCGGGGGGATCGAGAACGACCGGTTCAAGACCGCCCGCCAGCCCAAGCGCGACTTCGACTTCTACGACTCCGACTACGTCGACGAGCGCGACACCACCGAGGTTCCCGGCGGTGTGCGGCTGCAGAAGGTCCTCGCCCAGGCGGGCGTCGCAAGCCGCAGGGCGTGCGAGGAGATGATCGGCGCGGGCAGGGTGACGGTCGACGGCCAGACCGTCCGCCGTTTCGGCGCCAGGGTCGACCCCGCCAAGCAGGTCATCCACGTGGACGGCAAGCGTCTGCCGACGATGCCCGACCTCGTCTACCTCGCCATCAACAAGCCGCTCGGCGTCGTCAGCACCATGTCCGACCCCGACGGCCGCCCCTCGCTGGCCGACTACGTGGCCGACCGCACCGAGCGGCTGTTCCACGTGGGCCGTCTCGACACCGAGACCGAGGGCCTCATCCTGCTCACCAACGACGGGGAACTGGCCAACCGGCTCACCCACCCCAGCTACGGCGTGCAGAAGAAGTACTGGGCGAAGGTGCCGGGCAGGATCGAGCGTGACCTGGGCCACCGCCTGAAGAAGGGCGTCGAGCTTGAGGACGGCATCGCCAAGGCCGACTCCTTCAGCATCGTCCAGGAGCACGGCCAGCAGGCCCTGGTGGAGATCGTCCTGCACGAGGGGCGCAAGCACATCGTCCGCCGCATGCTGGAGGAGGTCGGGCACCCGGTCATCGACCTGGCCCGTATCGAGTTCGGCCCGGTCAAACTCGGCAGGCTCAAGCCGGGGACGATCCGCGCGCTGACCCTCAAGGAGGTCGGGGAACTCTACGCCGCCGTGGGTCTGTGACCCGAGGCCGGTAACCTTCCCCGACATACACGTTCAGGACACGAAGGAGCGACGATGGTGCGGGCGATCCGCGGGGCGGTCCAGGTCGACGCGAACGACAGGGACGCGATCCTGGCCGGGGTGACCGAGCTGGTCACGGAGGTGATGGGACGCAACAGGCTCACCACCGACGACGTGATCAGTGTGATCTTCACCGCGACGCCCGACCTGAACGCCGAGTTCCCCGCCCTGGCGGCACGCAAGCTCGGCTTTCACGACGTCCCGTTGATCTGCGCCTCGGAGATCGACGTCCCGGGCGCGCTGCCCCGCGTCGTACGGCTGATGGCGCACGTGGAGACCGACCGGCCGCGTCAGGAGATCCACCATGTCTACCTGCACGGCGCGGCGGCCCTGCGGGTCGACATCGCCCAGTGACCCCCGTCCAAGCGTCACGCCGGAGGAGTGCGTGTGAACGGCCTTGAGAGCGTCCTCGTCGTCGGCACGGGCCTGATCGGTACCTCGGTCGCCCTCGCCCTGCGCGGCCACGACGTCCCCGTCCACCTGGCCGACCGCGACGCGGGAGCCGTACGGCTGGCGCGGGAACTCGGCGCGGGCGTCGAGTGGGACGGGCGGCGGGTCGGGCTCGCGGTCGTCGCGGTCCCGCCGCACCTCGTCGCCGACCAGATCGCCCGTCTGCAGCGGGAGGGCGCGGCGCGCTTCTACACCGACGTGGCCAGCGTCAAGCGGCTGCCGATCGAGGGAGCGGCGGCGCTCGGCTGCGACCTGAGCACCTACGCGCCGGGGCACCCCCTGGCGGGCAGGGAGCGCTCGGGCCCGGCGGCGGCCAGGGCCGACCTGTTCCTGGGCAGGCCGTGGGCGCTGTGCCCGACGGAGGAGACCTCGCCCGACGCGGTCGAGGCTCTGCGCGGCCTGATCAAGCTCTGCGGCGGCGAGGCCGTCGAGGTCGGCGCGGACGAGCACGACAGGGCCGTCGCGGTCGTCTCGCACGCCCCGCACGTGGCCGCCTCCGCGGTGGCCGCCAGGCTCGCCGAGGCCTCCGGGACCGCGCTCGGCCTGGCCGGTCAGGGGGTCCGTGACGTCACCCGCATCGCGGCGGGGGACCCGGCGCTGTGGACCGGCATCCTGTCGGGCAACGCGCTGCCGGTCGCCGACGTGCTCGAGGCGATCGCGGACGATCTGGCCACCGCCGCCGCCGCGCTGCGCGCCGCCGCAGCCCCGGCGGACGGGAACGCCGGCATGGACGGCGTCACCGGCCTGCTGCGCCGCGGTGTGGTGGGCACGACCAGGATTCCCGGCAAGCACGGCGGTCCCGCGCGTGCCTACGCGAGCGTCCAGGTCGTCATCGGCGACCGCCCCGGAGAGCTGGCCCGGCTGTTCCAGGTGGCCGAGGCGGCGGGTGTCAACATCGAGGACGTCCGCCTTGAGCACACCCCGGGGCTGCCCCTGGGCGCCGCCGAACTGCAGGTCCAGCCGGAGGCCGTACCGGCCCTGTCGGAGGCGTTGCGGGCGGGCGGCTGGCAGCTTCCCTAGAAGCGGTCCCCGCGGCCCGTTCACGGCGGGCCGCGGGTCGTCCGATGCGCGATCGCCTCGCCGTTCCCGGTAGCCTCGTACGGACAACTGAAGCGGGCTGCAAGGGAGAGGCGTCGTGACCGGACTGGTCGTCGCGATGGACGGTCCTTCGGGGTCGGGCAAGTCGAGCGCGTCGCGCGGGGTCGCGCGGGCGCTCGGGCTGCGTTATCTCGACACCGGGGCGATGTACCGGGCGATCACATGGTGGATGCTCCAGCAGGGCGTCGATCTCTCCGACCAGGAGGCGATCGCCGCCAGGGCGCTCGGCCCGGTGCTGACGCTCGGCACCGACCCGGACGCCCCCTCGGTCGCCGTGGACGGCGCCGATGTGGCGGCTCCCATCCGCACCGCCGAGGTCACCGCGGCCGTCTCCGCGGTCAGCGCGGTGCCCGAGGTGCGGCGCAGGCTGGTGGCCGAGCAGCGTGAGATCATCGGCGAGGGTGGCATCGTCGTCGAGGGCCGCGACATCGGCACGGTCGTCGTCCCGGACGCCCCGGTCAAGATCTATCTGACCGCGAGCGCCGACGCCAGGGCGCTGCGCCGTACGGCGGAGCTGGCGGGCACCACGGTGCAGGCGCAGAAGGCCGCGATGGCCAGGCGCGACACCCTGGACTCCACACGCAAGGCGGACCCGCTCGCGATGGCGGCCGACGCCGTAGAACTCGACACAACGGCGCTCAACCTCGACGAGGTCGTCGCCGAGATCCTGCGTTTGATTAAGGAAAAGACGTGACAGGGGAATTCGAAGAAGACAGCGGCTGGATCGACGCGGGGCCGGTCGATTCAGGTACCGGGGAAGGCTCAGAGGAGGACTGGCAGGACGCCGGTCCTCAGCCGGTCGTCGCCGTGGTCGGGCGCCCCAATGTGGGCAAGTCCACGCTGGTCAACCGGATCATCGGCCGCCGTGAGGCGGTCGTTGAGGACGTACCGGGCGTGACCCGGGACCGGGTCACCTACGACGCCACCTGGCGTGGACGGCGCTTCACGGTCGTCGACACCGGAGGCTGGGACCCGGACGCGACCGGTATGGCGCTGAGGATCGCCGAGCAGGCGCAGGTGGCCGCGGAGCTGGCCGACGTGATCCTGTTCGTGGTCGACGCGACGGTCGGCGTGACCGACGCCGACGAGATCGTCGGGCACGTGCTGCGCTCCTCGGGCAAGCCGGTGATCCTCGCCGCGAACAAGGTCGACAACCAGCAGATGGAGCTTGAGGCCGCCGGGCTGTGGTCCCTCGGCCTGGGCGAGCCCCACCCGGTCTCGGCTCTGCACGGCCGGTCGAGCGGTGACCTGCTCGACGTGGTCCTCGACAGCCTGCCCGAGACGCCGCCGCAGCGCTTCGGCGAGGAGCGGGGACCGCGCAGGGTGGCCCTGCTCGGCAAGCCGAACGTGGGCAAGTCCTCGCTGCTGAACAAGCTGGCGGGGGAGGAGCGCGTCCTGGTCGACCCGATGGCGGGCACCACCCGCGATCCGGTCGACGAGCTGATCCAGCTGGGCGGCAAGACCTGGCGTTTCGTGGACACCGCGGGCATCCGCAGGCGTGACCGCGAGCTGAAGGGCGCCGACTTCTACGCCAGCATGCGCACCAGGTCGGCCCTGGAGCGCTCCGAGATCGCGGTCGTGCTCATCGACGCCAGTGAGACGCTGACCGAGCAGGACCTGCGGATCATCTCCCTGGTGATCGAGTCGGGGCGGGCCATGGTCGTGGCGTTCAACAAGTGGGACCTGCTCGACGAGGACCGCCGCTACTACCTGGAGAAGGAGATCGACCGTCAGCTCGTCCGCGTTCCGTGGGCGCTGCGGGTCAACATCTCCGCCAAGACCGGCTGGCACGTGGACAGGCTCGTCCCCGCTCTGGAGAAGGCGCTGGAGTCCTGGTCGACCCGGGTGCCGACCGCCCGCCTCAACGCCTTCCTCACCGAGCTGGTCGCGGCGACCCCGCCCCCCGTCAGGGGCGGCAAGCAGCCCAAGATCCTCTTCGCCACCCAGGCGACGACCGAGCCGCCCAGGTTCGTGCTGTTCACCTCAGGCTTCCTTGAGGAGACCTACCGCCGGTTCATCGAGCGCAGGATCCGTGAGGAGTTCGGCTTCGCGGGCTCCCCGATCGAGGTCACGATGAAGATCAGAGAGAAGCGGCAGGGCCAGAAGAAGAAGTGACCCGTTCACCGGGTACGGCGCGCGCCGTACCCGGTGAACGGACTCAGCGCAGGCTCTTGAGGTGGGTCACGACCGGGCTGTAGGCGGCTTCGAGCTCCCGCAGCTGGTCGTCGGTCAGCAGGTCGATGAAGTGCTGCCGTACGCTGGCCACGTGATGCGGGGCGACCTGCTGGATCGTGGCCCAGCCGTGCTCGGTGAGCACCGCGAAGGTGCCGCGCCTGTCGTCGACGCAGGTCTCCCTGGCGACCAGTCCGGCTGCCTCCATCCGGGAGATCTGGTGGGACAGGCGGCTGCGGGACTGGATCGTGGCGTCGGCGAGGTCGCTCATGCGCATCCGGTGGCCCGGGCTCTCCGAGAGGTTGACCAGGATCTCGTAGTCGTTCACCGAAAGCCCGAAGGTCTGCAGGTCACGATCGAGGCGGTGCTCAAGTAGTTTGTGCGCGGCCAGATGAGCACGCCAGGCCCGCTGCTCCATCGTGGAGAGCCAGCGGGGCTCCTCGTCGTTCACTGCTGCTATCACCCGTTCCTCGCTCGTCGTGCTGGAGGCCGCCACGGGTTGGCCGTTTCGCCCGCCGTGCCGTGATCGCTCCTGGCTCATAGAGCAGAACTTACCTCAGACGGTGGTTACGACCTCCTCGTAGGTCAGGCGGGGAAGGCGGTCGAACCAGGCGTCAGGGCCGGGCCTGCCGATGTTGACGACCGCCAGCACGGTGTGGGCCTCGTCGAGGAACTCCTTGTCGACGCCGGCGGCGTCGTAGCCCGCCATCGGGCCCGCGGCGAGACCCGCCGCGCGTACGCCCAGGATGAAGTAGCCGACCTGCAGCGCCGCGTTGAACGTCGCGGTGCGGGAGCGCAGCGCCTCGTCGGCGGCGAGGATGGCGACCAGCGGGGCGGCCGCGGTCTTGGCCTGGTTGCCCGGCGCCATCAGGCGGACCAGGCGTTCCCGGGCCTGCGGCGAGCGCACCAGGACGACTCGCAGCGGCTGCTGGTTCATCGCGGTGGGGGCGTACTTGACCAGGTCGTAGATCGCTCGCACCTGTTCGTCGCTCACCGGTTCCGTGGTGAAGGTGTTGGCCGTACGGGCCTCACGGAAGAGCAGGTCCTGGGCCTCGGGAGAGAGCACGAGCGACATGTTTCACCCCTTGTGGGTTATATGCACGGTTTCTAGCGTTCTCTGCCGTCAACATAGGTGAAGATTCAACTATTCCACGGTGGGCAGGAGACGTGCGTCACGACCGGACGGCGGGGAGGAGGCGAAGGGTGGAGGACAAGCAGGAGAGCCTCGGCACGGTGATCGTCGCGGGGCTGGCCAACCTCGCCATCGCCGTGGCCAAGCTGGTGGCGGGACTGGTCAGCGGCTCCTCGGCGATGCTGTCCGAGGCCGCGCACTCGGCCGCGGACACGGTCACCGAGGTCCTGCTGTTCATCGCGGTGCGCAGGGCCGGACGCCCCGCGGACGCCCGCCACCCCTTCGGGTACGGCATGGCGGGCTTCTTCTGGGCGCTCATGGCCGCCTTCGCCACCCTCATCGGCGGAGCCGGGTTCTCGATCACCCATGGCGTGCACGAGATCGCCCACGGCGAGGAACTGGCCGACCTGAGGCTCTCCTACCTGGTCCTGGCGATCGCCTTCGTCGTCGAGGGGATCTCCCTCCTCAAGGCCCTGTCGCAGGTGCGCGGGCAGGCCAGGAGACTGCGGGTCAGCCCGGGGCGCTACGTCGCCAGGACCCCGGACACCGCGCTCAAGGCCGTCGTCTTCGAGGACGCCGCCGCGCTGGTCGGCCTGCTGATCGCCGCGGCCGGACTGCTCGGCTACCAGGTGACCGGATCCTCCCTGTGGGACGGCGCCGCCTCCGTGGTGATCGGCCTGCTGCTCCTGGGCGTGGCGCTCAACCTCATCCGCGCCAACGCCTCCCTGCTGATCGGCCAGTCGGCACCGGCACGGGTCGAGCGGGAGATCAGGGCCGAACTGCTCGCGATGCCCGAGGTCGAGGCGGTGGTCGAGCTGCTGACCATGATGCTGGGCCCCGATGAGATCATGGTCGCCGCCCGGGTGGACTTCGTCGACGAGAGCACGGCGGGCGCGCTCGAACGCGCCGCGGACCGGGTCGAGCGCACGCTCGCCGAACGCTTCCCGGCCATCTCACAGGTCTTCCTCGACCCGACTCCCGGGGAACAGGCCAAACGTGGCCGGGCGGTCGGTGACGACGCTGACCGCGACGCCTGAGGCGGTGCGCCACTCCAGCAGGTGCCTGCCCTCCCACTCCAGGCGCCGCCGTCCGTCCCCGGCGCCGTCGAGGGGAAGCGCGGACAGGTCGGCCGAGCGCAGGCCGTCGAGGGCGAGTTCCCCGCGCTTGATGAGGGCCTCCTTGCGGACCCACAGACGGATCAGCGACTCGTTGTCGGCGACCAGGGCCCTTTCTGCGGGGGACAGCGCCTGTGCCGCCAGGGACTCCTCAAACGGGCCCCCGGGCACCCGCTCGGCGTCGACGCCGATCCGCCCCGGGCCCGCCGCCGCGCACACGTACCCCCCGGTGTGGGAGAGGCTGACGCCGAGCTCGGGGAACTCCGCCAGGGACGGCCTGCCGTGCCCCGGGCCACAGCGGTCGCAGTGCTGCAGCAGCGTCAGCTCCTCCTCGGGCACTCCGGTCACCCGGGCGGCGCAGCGCCGTACCAGGAGGTGGGCGGCCACGAAGTCGCGGCGGTGGGCCTCCTTGAGGAAGCGCGCCGCCCGCTCCCGCTCCACCTCGGTGAGCAGGTCCAGCGCGGCGGGGGAGTAGATCTCGTCGGTCGGACCGGCCAGCACCAGGCAATCAGGCATCCGCCCAGACTAGGGCCCGTCCGGGCGGCGGGTCGTGGGTGCCTGGGTCAGGAGAGGAGCCCGGCCATCCACTCCTCGATCTCGTCCGGGCGGCGGGGCAGCCCGGAGGACATCAGGCGGGCGCCGTCGGCGGTGATGACGAGGTCGTCCTCGATGCGCACGCCGATGCCGCGCAGTTCGGGAGGAAGGGTCAGGTCGTCGGGCTGGAGGTAGAGGCCGGGTTCGACGGTGAGCACCTGCCCCTCCGCGAGCACGCCGTCCAGGTAGGTCTCGGCACGGGCCTTGGCGCAGTCGTGCAGATCGATACCGAGCATGTGGCCGCTGCTGCACAGCGTGTAGCGGCGGTACAGGCCGCTGCCGGGTTCCAGGGCCTCGTCGGCGCCGATCTTCAGCACTCCCCAGTCGTGCAGCCCCTCGGCGATGACCCGCATGGCCGCCATGTGGAAGTCACGGAACCTGGCGCCGGGGCGCAGGGTGGAGATCGCCGCGTCCTGCGCCTGCAGGACCAGCTCGTAGACCTGCCGCTGGACCGGGCTGAAACGGCCGGAGAGCGGCAGGGTCCTGGTGATGTCGGCGGTGTAGAGGGAGTCGGTCTCGACGCCGGCGTCCAGCAGGAGCAGGTCGTCGCCGTTCAGGGCGCCGTCGTTGCGGATCCAGTGCAGGACGCACGCGTGCGCGCCGGAGGCCACGATGCTGTCGTAGCCGACGGCGTTGCCTTCGAGACGGGAGCGGAGCCCGAAGACCCCCTCCAGGTAGCGCTCGCCGCGCCGGTGCCGCATCGCCTGGGGGAGCGCCCTGACCACGTCCTCGAAGCCGCGGACGGTCGCCTCGACGGAGAACTGGAGCTCGGCGACCTCCCACTCGTCCTTGATCAGCCGCATCTCGGACAGGAACGTCTCAAGCTCCGCGTCGCCCTCGTGCGGGGAGACCAGGGCGTCGACGGAGGCGTCGACCCCGCGCAGCACCCTGGCGGGCCCGGTGAGCGCTTCGCCGAGGCGATCGATCGGCGCGCAGTCGATCAGGTAGAGCGACTCGGCCTCCGCCAGGTCGGGGCGCCTGCCGACCCAGAACTCGCCGTAGCGGCGGTCGCGGTAGAACTCCTGCCCGGCCCGTCCCGGTGCCGAGCGCGGCGAACGAGGACGCAGGAACAGGGTCGCGGTCCCCGAGGGCTCGACGACCAGGACGTCGTCCGGCTCCTGGTCCCCGGTCAGGTAGGCGAAGGCGCTGTGCGCCCTGAACCGGTAGTCGGTGTCGTTGCTGCGGACCTTGAGCGTGCCGGACGGGATGACCAGCCGCTCGCCCGGGAAGCGCGCGGCCAGTGCGGCACGGCGCTTGGCGGTGTAGGCGGCCTGCGGCAGCGCGGCCAGGTCGTCCCGGTGGGTGTCGGCCCAGCCCGTGCCCATGAACGCGGCGAGGGCCTCGGAGACCGGTAGGTCGTGGCTGCCGGTGTTGAGCTTGTCGGTCATCGTTTCCCCGTGGTGAGATTGTGGTATTTCACACGTTACTAATCTGAGGCGGGACGCGCATCCCACCACCATGTGTGACATAACGGTCGCAGGGGCCGCCCTGCTCATGCTTAGGGCGCACCCGGCCAGGGCAAAACCCAGGGATACCCCAGCCACGCCGAACCGAGGTGGTTTCCATGCTGATTGGGAAGATTCTGCAGGCCAAGGGCTCCGTGGTGACGACCGTCCGCCCCGACGCGACGGTAACAGACCTGCTCGGGCTGCTCGCCGAGCACAACATCGGCGCCGCGGTGGTGTCCGAGGACGGTTTCTCGATCGTCGGCATCGTGTCCGAGCGTGACATCGTACGGCGGCTGCACGAGCACGGGCCCGGCGTGCTGGGAGCCCCGGTCTCCTCCATCATGACCACCGAGGTCCGTACCTGCTCGCCGGACGCCAACGCCGACGACCTGCGCCAGACCATGACGACACACCGCATCCGGCACGTCCCGGTGGTCACCGACGGGCGGCTCACCGGGATCGTCAGCATCGGCGACGTGGTCAAGAGCTCCATCGAGACGCTGGAGACCGAGCGGGCCCACCTCGTCGACTACCTCCACCGCTGACCCTCTCCGGGTGGGGTCCCGGTGCGGACCCCACCCGGACCGCTATCGCACGATCACCTTGCCGGTCTCGACGGTCAGGCCCTTGACCTGCGGTGTCGAGGTTCCCGTCGTCACCGTCCCGGTTCCCGGGCTGACCCCCCTGACCTTCAACGTGTAGGTCAGGCTCCCGCCCGGGGCCCCGGGCACACTGGTGACCCGCAGGTCCCCGGTGGGCGGCCCCGAGATCCGGCCGCCCGCCGTACCGTCGGCGTTCTCCGCGCCCACGGTCAGGCCCAGGTCCCCGGACGGGGCGCCGGGCGGTCTGTCCGGATCGTAGGTGTAGGTGATGTCCTCGGTGCCGTTGAGCCCGACCCACTGCTGGAACACCTTGGTGTCCGGGGTGCCGCGGACCTTGAGCCGCCATTCGATCACCAGCCACTTGCTGGGGCCGTCGGCCAGCGTGCCGACGTAGACGCCGGGCGCGTCGGTGCCGTCCAGATCGGTCCAGTAGGGGGCGATCACGTTGTTCGGCGCCGCCGGGTCGGGCAGTGACTGCGGGACGGGACTGATGTCGGCCGGATCCGAGGTGCCGCCCGCGACCGTGTAGCCGTTGGAGACGACGCCGATCCTGGTGTAGGTCCTGCCCGCGTAGGTGAACGCCGGGACGGTGAAGTTCAGCGCCTGCTCGTCGCCGATCGGCGTCGGCTTGACTCCGAAGGCGTCCAGCGGGAGGTACGGCGCGGGCCCGGTGCCGGGCACGACGTCCGGCCTGTCGGGCTGCCTGGGGGCCAGGGTCGCCTTGGTCGTGGCCAGCTGCGAGCCGATCTTGACGGCGCCGGTCACGCCGTTCAGCCTGAGCCTGCCGTCCAGCGTGCTGACCGCCGTCACCTCGGTCTTGTCGAAGGTGTCGTTGCGCACGGTGACCGTGCAGGTCGCCTCCTCGGTGCCGCGCCGGATCACCGAGGGAGCGCAGTTCTGCTCGACCGGGACCGCCCCCTGCCTGCGGAGGAACGCCACGGGAAGGTGCAGGTCACGGCTGCCGCCGATCTCCTTGAGGTCCACCCGGCCGAAGTACTGCCCGTCCGGCAGCTCGGGCGCGGCGATCACGACGCTGATCTTCGCGCTCCTGCCCGGACCGACGCTGAGGATCGGCGGCAGCACCGTGACGCTCGCCCCGCTCACCGTCGTGCCGGTGGCCCGGTAGAGGAGGGTCCTGTTCGTGACGTTGGTGACCGTCCGCCTGACCGTGAGGACACCCGGCATGACCGGGGCGTTCACCGAGGGCAGGTTCAGGTCGACGCGGTTCAGCTCGTCGGCCGCCGAGGCGGCGAAGTTCCGCGCGCTCTCACTCAGGGTCAGGCCGGGATCGCCCGCCCTGGTCAGGTCGACACGGCCGCCGCCGACGTCGAAGGGGTCGGCCGGGGTGAGGCGGTCCTGCTTGGTGACCGTGGTCTTCGCCGTGGTCACCAGGGCCGACTTGACCTGCCCCGGCGTCCAGTCCGGGTGCAGCGCGAACAGCAGGGCCGCCGCGCCCGCCACGTGCGGCGCCGCCATCGAGGAGCCCGACATGACCTGGTACAGGTTGCCGGGCGGGCCGCCGGACGGGCTTTCCAGGACCGGCGTCTGCCCGGCCAGGATGTGCAGGCCGGGCGCGCCGACGTCGGGCTTGAGGAAGTCGCCGGCGGGGCCGCGCGAGGAGAAGGAGGTCATCACGTCACCCTGCGCGGCGGCCTTGGCGCCCTGGGTGAACGTCGCGGTCACCCCCGGGTTCGCGGACAGGAAGGCCAGCATCGCGTCGGCCTCCGGCTTGCCGAGGTGGATCGCCGGGAGCCAGTGGTTGTCGGCCATCGGGTCGAGCGGCCTGGCGTCGTAGACGATCAGGCCCGCGGCGCCGCCCTGCCGTACGTTGTGGCCCTTGAGAATCCGGTCGCCCGCGCTGTCACAGGCGACGATCTTCCCGGTGAACAGGCCCGCGGGCGCGGGCGCCGAGCAGGAGGCGTTCGAGTACGGCGCCGCGGAGGCGAGCACCACCGGCAGCGGGGAGGCGACACCCGTCGTGACGGACAGGCCCTTCAGCGTCGCGCTCGCCCCGCCCGCGCCCGCCAGCGTGATCGCCGACTGGAACGTACGGCTCTGCGTCGAGGCCGCGACCGTGGTCACCCACGGGCCTGTGTGGTTGACGGTTCCCGCCTTCGGCCCCGTGTTGCCCGCGGAGGCCGCGACGAACACTCCCGCCGCGTAGGCGTCGAGGAAGGCCAGTTCGACCGGGTCGCTGTAGGGGGAGGCGCCGCCCGAGACGGAGTAGTTGATCACCTGGACGCCGTCGAGGATCGCCCGGCCGACGGCCTGCGCGGCGTCGGAGGGGAAGCAGCCCTGCTGCCCGCAGACCTTGTAGACCGACACGTGCGCGGCGGGGGCGACGCCGTGCAGCGGGCCCCTGTCGACACCGAGCAGGGTGGCGCCGGAGACCGGGCCGCCCGCGGCGGTGGTCGCGGTGTGCGTGCCGTGGCCGTTCGAGTCACGGGCACTGTCCGGGTACGTCTCCCCCGGATAGGCGGAGTTGTAGGTCTCCAGGAAGGGCGCACCGCCGATCAGCTTGCGGTTGCAGGTGAACGGGTCGGTCCGCGGGGTCAGCGGGTTGTCGCCGAAGGCGCAGGCACGCGGAGTCCCGTCCTTGGTAGGGGGCACCGCGGGCAGCGTGCCGGGGTCGGCGAACTGGGGGTGTTCCGGCCAGGCGCCGGAGTCGAGGACGCCGACGACGACGCCCTTGCCCGAGGAGGAGGCGCCGCCGAGCCTGCCGTAGACCGTGGGCGCCCCGATGAAGGAGGCGCTCGAGTCGGTCAGGAGTTGCTCCGGTTTGTCCTCCTGCACGGCGGTGACCCCGGGGAGCCGGGCGACCAGGGCCGCCTTACTGGCCGGGATGCGCAGCGCGATCCCGCCGTAGACGGTCCGCAGCCGCTGTCCGGCCTTGGCACCGGGGACCTCCCTGGCCAGCGCGGTCAGGAAGTCGTCCTCGACCCGCTCGATGTGCCCGGTGTACCTCCTGGCCTCGGCGCCGCGGACGTCGAGGGCCCTTCCCGTCTCGGCGGGGCTCGTCGCGGGCAGGCCGTCGAGCCCGCCCCGGTAGGCGGCGTAGGAGTCGTAGTCGAGTTTGACCATCACGTTGACGGTCGCGTCGGAGGTGGAGCGCAGCAGCGCCTGGTCGCTCCTGGCGATCCTGCCGGTCTCGGACCTGGCGCCCTGCATCGGCTCGCCGCCGGTCAGCGGGGTCACCGTCCACTTCCCCCGGCCGGGAGGAGAGGGAGCCGGGTCCGCGTGAGCCGGCGGGATCATGATCGCGACGAGCCCGGCGCCCGCGACGGCCGCGACCAGGCGCCGGGTCCGTGGCGAGGGGGACGTGCTTGACAACTGGGGACCTCCTTGGGGGACGCGTGAGCGTGTCACACCGCAAGGAGGCGCCCGGTCACCCGCCGCGTCCGGGCGCGGTTGAGGAGGCCTCGGCTCTCCCCGCTGGGTGACGAGGGAACGGCCGCCCGATATGGGCGGCTGATCATGAATGGGAGCCTAGCTAGAGCCCCTTTGTTTGCCTAGATACGGAAATTTCGGCAATCATCGAGATAGCTGGCCCGGTCCCGGGTGGGCTCGTCCGCGAGCACGTGCGATGAGAGGCTGGAACCGTGAAACTGAAGCTGGACCTCCACCCGATCTTCAACCGCGGCGGCGAGATCGACCGGGCACTGCGGGACGTCATCGACGAGGCCATCAGGAAGCGGGCGACCGAGGTCGAGATCATCCCCGGCAAGGGGTCAGGTCAGCTCAAGAAGAAGGTCCTGCGTTTCCTCGAACAGAAGGAGATCAAGGCCCTCTACCACCGCATCGACAAGGACTCCAAGAACCACGGCCGCCTGTTCGTCTACTTCAGGCACAAGTAGACCCGCCGGCTGTGACGCCGCCTTCGGCGCGCTCACCCAAGCCTGGCCGGGCGCTGCGCCGGGCCAGGCAGGACGGCCTGCGCCACCTCGGGCCGGACGGCACCTGACCACATCGGCCGGATCGCCGCCGACCGGCCGTACTTCTCCGGCAGGCATCGCCGTGCCCGCCTACGCGGACTCGGCGAACACGCGGACGCCCGGCTGAAGAGCTGGAGGATTCTCAAGCTACGCCGCGGCCCCGGCAAGACCGGTCACCTCTGCGAGGCCGTCGCCGTCCTCCAGAGTCACGGAGGCGCGCGGACCACCCGAGGACGGGAAGGACTCACCGTTGTGAGACCGTGCCGGGGCTCCAGGAGCGGGTGCTGAGGACGAGGCGGTAGCCGTCAGGGTCGGCGAGGGTGACGCCGTGGGCGTCCCAGTAGGGGCTGTGGGCGGGAACACGGACGCCTCCGCGGACAGGAGCCGGTCGAGCAGGGCCTGGCCGACGGGGGCGGCCAGGTCGAGGAAGGGGCGCGCGATGCGGATCCGGATGGAGGCGTCGATCGTCATCGGCGCTCGTCCGTTCCGGCGATCTTGGCGGTGGTGACGGCGACGCGGTTCCAGGTGTTGACGGTGAGGATGACGGCGAGCACGTGGGCCAACTCGGCCTCTTCGAACCGGGCGGCGGCTTCGGCGTAGACCTCGTCGGGGACGCCGGCGTCGGCGATCAGGGTGACCGCTTCGGTCAGGGCCAGCGCGGCCTGTTCCCTGGAGGAGAAGAAGTGCTTCGCCTCGCGCCAGACCCCGATCATGTGGAGACGAAGGTCGTCCTCACCGGCCTTGCGGGCGTCGGTGACGTGCATGTGCAGGCAGTAGGCGCAGCCGTTGAGCTGGGAGGAACGGATCTGGATCAGCTCGGCCAGGGCGGGGTCGAGGCCGTCGCGGGCGGCGGCGTCGAAGCCGATCAGGGATCTGAACGCCTTCGGGGCGGCGGCGGCGAAGTTGAGGCGGGGCGCGGTGTCCGTCATGCGCACTAACCTAGGGAGTTGATAGACCGCTCAGGAGGTGCATTCCACTGTCGGAACCTTGGGTCAATTCGGCGGAGCGCATCGGTTCTGACCTGCATCTTGAGCTGGACGGAACCGGATCACGGCGAGCCGCTCTCGGGCGGGCGCTGCGGGCGGCGATCCAGGACGGGCGGCTCGCCCCGGGGGTGCGGCTGCCTCCTTATCGATCGCTCGCGGTCGACCTCGGAATCGCCAGGAACACGGTCGCCGACACCTACGCCGAACTGGTCGCCGAGGGCTGGCTGACCGCGCGGCAGGGCTCGGGAACCCGGGTCGCCGAACGCGCGGCTCCCGCGAAGACGGCGCGGGTGCCGAGGAGGCCGCGGGCCGTGCCCGCCGCCCCGGCGCACAACCTGTCGCAGGGGCAGCCGGACGCGTCGTCGTTCCCCAGGAACGCCTGGTCCGCCTCGACCCGCCGTGCTCTCGCCGCCGCGCCGAACGACGCGTTCGGGCCGGGTGATCCCCAGGGGCGGATCGAGCTGCGCACCGCGCTCGTCGACTATCTGGCCCGTGCCCGTGGGGTGCGGGCCGTTCCGGAACGCATCGTGATCTGCGCCGGTTTCGCCGACGCGCTACGCCTGCTGTTCGGCGGCGGCGTGCTGCGCGGCCCGCTGGCCGTCGAAGCGTACGGCCTGGCGTTCCACCGTTCCCTGCTGGCCGCCGACGGGGTCAGGACGGTGGCGCTCGGCCTGGACGACCACGGCACCAGAACCGAGGACCTGGCCGGGCGACGGGGTGTCCGCTCGGTGCTGCTCACCCCCGCCCACCAGTTCCCCATCGGCGGTCCGCTCACCCCGGCACGCCGCAACATCGCCGTCGACTGGGCACGCGAGCGCGGCGGCGTCGTGATCGAGGACGACTACGACGGCGAGTTCCGGTACGACCGGGAACCGGTGGGCGCGGTCCAGGCGCTCGATCCCGAGCACGTCCTGTACGTCGGTTCGACGAGCAAGAGCATCTCGCCCGCCCTCCGGCTCGGCTGGATGGTGCTCCCCGAACATCTGGTCGACCCGGTCCTGGCGGTGAAGGGCCAGCGCGAACGCTGGACCGGCGTCGTGGACCAGCTCACCTTCGCCGACCTGATCGTCTCCGGCGCCTACGACCGCCACATCCGCCACATGCGCCAGCGCTACCGCGAACGCCGCAACCGGCTGGTGGAGGCCCTCGCCGGCCAGGCTCCGCACATCGAGGTGGCCGGCATCGCCGCGGGCCTGCACGCCGTCCTGCGCCTGCCGTACGGCACCGAGGCCGCCACCTTGAGGGCCGCCGCCTGGCGCGGTGTGTCCCTGGACGGCCTGGCCGGCTTCCGGCACCCCGACACCCCCGCCGACCTTGAGGGCCTCGTCGTCGGCTACGCGACCCCGTCCGACCACGCCTACGCCGCCGCCCTCGCCGCCCTCTGCGAGATCCTTCCACCCGCCCCGTGAACCGCAGGGACGGCGAAAGCCCCGTCCGGGGACGGGGCGGTGACCGGGCTCTCAGCGAGGGCCGCGGAGCCGGAGGGCGAGGAGGGCGGTGAGGGCGATGCCCGCGACGGCGATGGTGACGGCGGTCTGGAGGCCGCCGGTGACGGCGGTGGGGGAGGGGGCGGCCGGAGAGAGGGTGACGGCGACGATCGCGGCGCCCCCGCCGCCGAGCAGGAGGAAGCCGCCGAAGGCCACCGCGTAGGCGCTGATCACCCACTGCAGGCTCTGGGCGGAGAAGCCGAGAGCCGAGCCGATCTCGGGCAGCGTCACGTACACGATGTTGTAGTCGATCGAGACGATCAGCTGTGCGAACGCCAGCAGCGCCAGGGTGAGGCCCGGCCGTCGGCGGGCCGCGATACCGGGTGCGGTCAGAGCGGTCATGATGGAGTCCTTCTTCGCGGAGGGGCTTCAGCGCCGGGCGAGTTCCCGCTGCCAGACGGGGCTGTCGAAGTAGTGGTTGTCGAAGCGCTCGGAGCTGTCGCGGATCTCCTGGACGGAGGCTTCGCCGTGGTGGACGCGCTCAAGCAGCCGGTAGTAGTCGAACCGGTCCATCCCGGGCGTGAAGACGACGAGCATCTCGGCCTCGGACCCCGCCGACGGGGCGAACGCGTGCGGAACGGTCGGCGGAACGGTGAGGAAGTCGCCCTGGCCGAGGGTCACGACCGTGTCGTTCAGCAGGATCCGCATCGAACCGCGCAGGACGTAGAACATCTCCGTGGCCCGGGTGTGGAAATGCGCGGGCGCACCCGGCGACCCCTTCAGGAACGTCGCCTTGTTGGCGGTCAGCGCACCGCCGGTTTCCCCGGAGTCGGCGAGCAGGGTGATCAGGCTGCTCGCGCCGTCCCGCAGGGCCTCGGCTTCGAGGGACCGGACGAGAACGGGCTGGTCAGCGGTGGCGAAGTTCATGATCTCTCCGATGTTCGGTGATACCGCAGGAACGTTTCTCCGTGGCGGCACAACCGAATCTAGGGCCCGAAAAGACCCACCACATGGTTCATTTTGGCCATGAGAACATGGGTCAATCTACGTCCGGTCTCTGTGCGGACCCTGCGGAGGGGGAGCGCGGCGGAGCCGTCCCGGGCGCAGGCCGAGCACGAACACGCCGGGACCGCCCCCGTACGGGGGCGGTCCTTCTCGGACGCCGGGCCGTTTGCGGGCCGTTCGGGGCGGGCCGGTGATGACGGTCGAACAGCGGGTCCGGCGTGCGGGGGTAGAGGTGGTCGAAGAGGGGTGCCACCTCGGGCACAAGCGGGCCCGGCCCGCCTCGCGGGGGTGTCGTGTGGCGGGGGCCGAGGCGTCCACGGCCAGGGCCGGGAAGGTTCCGTGCCGGATGCTCGTACGGTGGTCCTTTCCCGGCCTGTGCGGTCCACGGGTCCTTGATTTTGATCTACATTGTAAAGGGGAGGGCTCCGGCGCCGGAGACACCGGGGCTCGATCAGAGATCGTCAGGCGTGGGGGCGTTCGTCGACCAGGGGGATCAGTTTGCCGGTTCTGGGGTTGGTGGCCAGGTCCGCGGGCCGTACCCACTCGATGCTCAGGGGGTGGACGAACCCCTTGGCCGCGTACTCGGGGTACATCGGGCGGGCCTCGTGCACGGCCTCGATGAAGTGCCTGGTCAGGGCCTCGGACGGTTCCTCGGTGTAGGCGAGACGGAGCACCAGGCCGTCCTTGTTGTCCCAGCGGCGCTGTACCAGCTGCATCCCGGCCAGCACCCGGTCGGTGTCGGCCGCGACGATCACCTCGCGGACGTCCTCGGTGCGCATCGTCACCATCGCCACCCTGGCGCCCTCCGTCGTCCTGCCGACCAGCCGGAACCGGCGGCACTCGTCGTCGATCCACTCGGCCCGGTCGCCGACCGGGTAGCGGATGATCGGCATCAGGGTCCGGAACAGGTTGGTGACGAGCACCCGGCCGGGCACGCCGGGGGTGGTGATCGGTTCGCCGGTCACCTCGTCGACCAGCTCGACCAGCGTCCTGTTGGGAAAGGCCTCGTGCACCCGCACGTCGTCACCGACGACCGGGGCGCCGACCAGCCCGGCGTCGACGGAGGCGTACCCGAGCGAGGCGATCACCGCCTGGGGGAAGGCCTTGGCCAGGTGCGGGCGCAGGTCGTCGAAGAGGAGGTCGCCGCCGAACAGCAGCAGTTCGACCGACTCGGCCGTCAGCCCCCTGGCGTTCATCGCGTCGGCGACCCCGCTGAGCTTCATCGGCGGTCCCGCCAGCACCTCGACGTCGAAGGCCGCGATCAGGTCGGCGATGTAGTCGTCCGGCGCGGAGCCCGCGACGGGCAGCCGGACGTTCTCGACAGGGGCGTGGTAGAGGGCGTTGTCGATGTAGAGGAACCCTCCGTACAGTTCGCCGGCGAAGAACAGGTTCGCCACCCGGTGACCGGGTCTCAGGCCCGACCTGACCATGCCCGCCCCGAAGGCGCTGACCGAGTCGGTGTGCTCGGTACGGGTCCACGGGGAGAACTTCGGCGCGCCGGTCGTGCCGCCGGAGGTGTAGACCCCGGCGTCGGTCAGCGGCCCGGTCAGCAGCCGGTTGTCCGGCCAGGTGTTCGCGGCCCAGAAGGCCGTCTGGTCGATGATCGGCAGCAGGGTGAGGTCCTCGGTGCCGTGCGGTACGTCACGGTAGAGGTCGGCGTAGAAGGGGGAGTTGCGCCGGGCGAAGTCGATCAGGTCGCGCAGCGGTTTGGCGGGCATGTGCTGCTCCTTCCGGGAGAGGGGTTCAGATCAGGGCGTGGGCCAGGCTGGGGATTCGGGCCAGCACCCGGCGGCGGTAGAACCACCAGTTCGTGGCCAGGAACACGCCGTAGGCGGCCAGGAACAGGTAGAGCGCGACGTCCACGGAGCCGGTCCGCGAGAGGGAGACGGCGAAACCGCGCGGGATGAGGAAGCCGCCGAAGGCGCCGACCGCGGAGGCGATGCCGATGGCGGCCGCGGCCTCCCGCCTGGCGCGCAGCCGGGCCTGCTCGCGTTCCACGCCGTCGGCGACGTCACGTTCCGCCTGGGCGGTGAAGATCGCCGGGATCATGCGGTAGGTGGAGCCGTTGCCCGTCCCCGAGGCGACGAACAGCACCATGAACGCGCCGAGGAAGAGCGGGAAGCTGCGCGTGCCGAGTCCGGCGAGGGCACCGGTGGCGCCGGCGGCCATGGCGGTGAAGGACCACGCGGTGACCCTGGCCCCGCCGTGACGGTCGGCCAGCCAGCCGCCGAGGGGGCGGGCCAGTGAGCCGACCAGGGCGCCGAGGAAGGCGGAGTAGGTGGCCGCGGCCTCGGGGAAGGTCGCCTTGACCAGCAGCGGGAACGCCGCCGAGTAGCCGATGAAGGAGCCGAAGGTGCCGATGTAGAGGAAGGACATGACCCATGTGTGTCCACGGCGGAAGGCACTGCTCTGTGAGGCGAAGTCGGCTCTCACCACGGCCAGGTTGTCCATGAACAGGTAGGCGCACAGGGCCGCCGCCAGGATCGGCACCACCCACACCGCACCGGCGTTGGCCAGGCCGAAGGCCGCGACGAGCGGGACCGTCAGCTGCACCACGGCCACTCCGAGGTTGCCGCCCGCCGCGTTCACGCCCAGCGCGAAGCCCTTACTCCGTTCCGGGTAGAAGTAGGAGACGTTGGCCATGGAGGAGGCGAAGTTCCCGCCGCCGAGCCCGGCCGTGGCCGCGGCCACGAGGAACATCCAGTACGGCGTGCGCGGGTCGGAGACCATCCAGGTCAGCAGCCCGGCGGGGACGAGCAGCAGGAGCGCGCTGGCCACGTTCCAGTTGCGCCCGCCGAAGGCCGAGACCGCGAAGGTGTACGGCAGCCGCAGTGCGGCGCCCACCAGGTTGGGCACCGCGACCAGCCAGAAGAGCTGGTCGACGTCGAAGGGGAAGCCCGCGGCGGGCAGCAGGACGACGACGGCGCTCCACAGCAGCCACACCGTGAAGCCGAGGTGCTCGACGACGATGGAGAACAGGAGGTTCCTGGTGGCGACGCGGCGTCCGGTCGCCGCCCAGAAGCCGGGGTCCTCCGGTTCCCAGTGGTCGATCCAGCGTCCGGTTCTGCGGGTCTTGGGGCGTCTGTCGTTCATGTAGGGGTTCCTGTCGTCTCGTGTGGATCGGCGAGGCGTCGTACTTTTGGCAGGCAGTCACCGCACCCCGTGCTCGCCCTGGTCGCGCGGACCAGCGCGGTCACGCCGCCGCCTGTGGCGCGGGCCGCGCGGGTCAGGTCGTCCTTGGTCACCGAGTTGCACCGGCAGATCACCGTGGAGCCGGGCAGGCGGGCGGGGTCGTCGTCGACGGCCGGTGGCGGCGTTCGTCCGAGCAGCAGGGCGAGCCGGTCGGCGGGTGCGGGCCACCCGGTGTCGTACAGCTGGGTCAGCGTCGCCCCGACGCCGGGCAGCCCGAGCACGATCGCCCCGGTCACCCGGTCGCCGTCGAGCGTCAGCTTGGCGTAGGTCCCCCTGGCGGGGTCGGCGTAGCCGAGCACCTCGGCCTCCCGGCTGTCCAGCCCGAGGTGCGAGGCGCCGAACACGGTGAGGTCGACGTCCCCGGCGCGCAGCCGGGTGACCGGAGGGCTCGCGCGGTAGCGTGCCGTGGGGCCGGCGCCGGTGAGCAGGTCGGCCAGCACCGCCGCCTGATCCCAGGCGGGCCGCAGCAGGCCGGACGGCGCGTCACCGGTCCGGGCGCAGTCGCCGACGGCGTGGACGTACGGGTCGGCGGTGCGCAGCCGGTCGTCGACCGGGACGCCCTCCGCCGAGCCCAGCCCGGCGGCGACGGCCAGGTCCGTCTCGGGGCGCACCCCGGTGGTCACCACCGTCAGCGCGGCCGGGACGAACGCGCCGTCCTCCAGCTTGACGCCCTCGTCCGGGTAGTGCCTGACCGCGGTCAGGCCGGTCACGACCCGTACTCCCGCCGCGTGGCACAGCCGGGCCAGGATCATCCCGGCTGTCGGGTCCAGGTGGCGTTCCATCAGGTGGGGCGCGGGATGGATCAGCGTGACCCCGGCGCCGCGCCTGCCCAGCGCGAGCGCGGTCTCCACGCCGAGCACCCCGCCGCCGAGCACGGCGACCGGGACTCCGGGGCCGGTCACGGCCGCGATCCGCGCGCAGTCGTCCAGGCCGCGCAGGGTGGCCACGCCCCGCGCGGGCTCACCTCGCTCGCCGGTCAGCCCGCCGACCGGCGGCAGCCACGGCCTGCTGCCGGTCGCCAGCACCAGGGCGTCGTAGCCGATCGGAGGGCCGTCCGCGAGGTGGACCATGCGCGCCGCCCGGTCCAGCCGTACGGCGACGGCCCCGAGCAGCAGCCGGACCCGGTTGTCCCGTGCCCACTCCCGTCCGTGCAGGGCGATGCCGTCGGCGGTCATCGTGCCGTCCAGCACGCCGGGCAGCAGCACCCGGTTGTAGGCGGGACGGGACTCGGCACCCACGACGGTCAGCTCGACCAGCTCGCCCCGTGGGTCGCGTTCCCTGACCAGCTCGGCCAATCGGGCTCCGGCCATGCCGTAACCGACGACCACCACCCTGCGGGGACTCACGACCCCTCCTCGTGGGCGGGGATCTCACGGGCGGAGGATTCACGGGCGGAGGATTCACGGGCGGGGGTGAGCCGTACCGCGCACGCCTTGAACTCCGGCATCCCGCTGACGGGGTCGAGCGCCGGGTTGCTGATCAGGTTGGCCCGGCCCGCGCCGGGGAAGTGGAACGGCACGAACACCGTGTCCGGCCTGATCCCCGGCGCGCAGCGCACCTCGGCCTCGACCGCGCCCCGCCGTGAGACGACACGGGCCAGGTCGCCGTCGGCCAGCCCGGCCCGCCGGGCCGTGTCGGGATGCACCTCCACGTACGGCGCGGGCGCCACTCTGACCAGTTCGGCGACCCGGCGGGTCTGCGCGCCGGACTGGTAGTGCGCGAGCGTCCGGCCGGTCGTGGCGACCAGCGGGTAGACGGCGTCGGGGGACTCGGCGGGTCCCCGGTGCTCGACGGGTGTGAAGCGCGCCCGGCGGTCGGGGTGGGCGAAGCCGTCCAGGAACAGGCGGGGCGTTCCCGGATGGCCGGGTTCAGGGCAGGGCCAGTGCGGTGTCTCGCCGGCTCGCAGCCGCCGGTGGCTGAGCCCCGAGTAGTCCGCCGCGCCGCCGCGGGAGGCCAGGGCGAGTTCCGCGAACACCTCCTCGGGATCGTCGGGGAAGCGCTCGGCGGGCTGCCCGAGCCGTACGGCGAGCTCCCGCAGGACGGTCAGGTCTCCGCGGACCCCCTCGGGGGGAGGTACGGCCCTGCGCCGCAGCAGCACCCTCCCCTCCAGGTTCGTCATCGTGCCCTCCTCCTCGGCCCACTGGGTGACCGGCAGCACCACGTCGGCCAGCAGCGCGGTCTCCGACGGGACGACGTCGGCGACGACCAGCAGGTCGAGGGCGGCGAGCCTGCGTGTCACGTGCGCGGCGTGGGGCGCCGAGACCACGGGGTTGCTGCCGAACAGCAGCAGAGCCCTCGGCCCGGTCGAGGTGCCCAGCGCGTCCAGCAGCTCGTAGGCGGAGCGGCCGGGACCGGGAAGCTCCTCGGGGGCGACGCCCCACACGGAGGCCACGTGCCGGCGCGCCGCCTCGTCGTCGAGGCGCCGGTAACCCGGCAGCTGGTCGGCCTTCTGCCCGTGCTCACGGCCACCCTGCCCGTTGCCCTGCCCGGTCAGGCAGCCGTAGCCGGAGCCCGTACGCCCCGGCAGCCCGAGGGCGAGTGCCAGGTTGATCCAGCCGGAGACGGTGTCCACGCCGTTGGAGTGCTGTTCGGTTCCCCGGCCGGTCAGGACGTAGGCGTTACGCGCCCCGGCGAGCAGTTCGACGGCGGCCCGCTGGTCGGCGCCCGCGACCCCGGTGACCCGTTCGGCCTCCTCGGGACGCCAGCGCGCGGCGACGCGCCACGCCCCGGCGAACCCGCCGGTCCGCGCGCCGACGTAGTCGTGCCGCAGGTGCCCCCCGGCGACCGCCGCGTGCAGCATGCCGAGCGCCAGCGCCAGGTCCGTGCCCGGCCTGGGCGCCAGGTGCAGCGAGGCCAGTTCGGCCGTCGCGGTGCGCCGGGGGTCGACCACGACGAGACCGCCGTGGTCCCTGGCCCGGCGCAGATGCCGGACGAACGGCGGCATCGTCTCGGCGACGTTGGCCCCGACCAGCATGACCGTCTCCGCCTCCCGCAGGTCGGTGACCGGGAACGGCAGCCCCCGGTCGAGGCCGAAGGCCCGGATGCCCGCCGCCGCGGCCGACGACATGCAGAACCGGCCGTTGTAGTCGATCTGCGAGGTGCGCAGGGCGACCCTGGCGAACTTGCCGAGCAGGTAGGCCTTCTCGTTGGTGAGGCCGCCACCGCCGAAGACGGCGACCGCGTCCGGCCCGTGCCGTTCACGCAGTTCCCGCAGCCGCCCGGCGATCAGGTCGAGGGCCTCCGGCCAGGTCGCGGGCCGGAGCGGCTCGTCCCTGCGGCGGCGGACGAGCGGGTGGGTGAGCCGGTCGGGGGTGTCGAGCAGCGCCGCCGCCGTCCACCCCTTCTGGCACAGGGCGCCCTCGTTCACCGGGAAGTCCCTGGGGCCGACCCGCGCGCCCGCCGGTGGGAGCGGAGTCAGGGTCATCCCGCACTGCAACGCGCAGTAGGGGCAGTGCGTCCCGGTGCTCGTGCTCATCACGACACTCCACCGGGCCTGCCGGAGACCGTCACGCTCTGGCCGCGGAACTCCGCGACGATCTCGCCGCAGGGGCGCCGCACGGTCACGTCGTAGACGCCCTGCCTGCCGTACCTGGTGCGTTCGACGGCCTCGGCGAGCAGTTCCTCACCGGCCTCGGCCGGGCGCAGGAACGTGATCTGCGCGCTCTGCGCCAGCGTGACCGGGCCGCGGGCGTTGCCGGCGTAGGCGAAGGCGGCGTCGGCCAGCAGGAACAGGTAGCCGCCGTGGGCCAGGCCGTGGCCGTTCAACATGTCCTCGGAGATCCGCATCCGCAGCCGGGCCCTTCCCACGGAGACCTCCTCGACGGTGATGCCCAGGGAGCGGCACACGGCGTCTCCGGCGCCGCCCCCACAGCTGCCCCCACCGTTGGCCGCGCCGTTCACCGGGCCGCCCCGTCGGAGCCGGAGACCCAGGTCCCGGCCAGTTTCTGCACGGCGGAG
Organism: Streptosporangium sp. NPDC020145; assembly: GCF_040631275.1. Taxonomy (NCBI): domain Bacteria; kingdom Bacillati; phylum Actinomycetota; class Actinomycetes; order Streptosporangiales; family Streptosporangiaceae; genus Streptosporangium; species Streptosporangium sp. NPDC020145. Next base: position 80,992 of record NZ_JBEXZT010000001.1, read on the forward strand.
CCGTCCGGGTCGGCGAGTTTGTGCGACAGGTAGGCGGTGACCCAGTCGCTGGTGGGGATGCGGAACGGCGGCGCCTCGGCGGTCAGCGCACGCACCACGACCTCGGCCACCTCCCAGCGGGACTGGCCCGCCCCCTCCCACCCCTGGCCGGTCACCCAGGCCAGGTAGTCGGAGAAGGTCTCCGCGTACGGTCCCGAGGCGGCGCGGACGGTCTCCCTGTTGACGCCGGGGAAGATCCCGAACCGGGTGCCGGGCACGAAGCCGGGCACGACCACGCCGACGCGGACCCCGTGCCGGGCGGCGACCGGGGCCAGGCTCTCCATGAAGCCCTCGACGGCCGCCTTGGCCGCCGCGTAGGCCTCGTTGAAGGGCTGTCCGACGACGCCGTGCACGCTGCCGACGGTCAGCAGGCGGCCCCGGCTGGCGCGCAGCAGCGGCATCGCGACCCGGCTGACGGCGACGACGCCGAAGAAGTTCACCTCCAGGTTGGCCCGCAGGGCCTCCAGGGTGGACATCTCCATGGTGGGGTCGAAGTTGGAGATCCCGGCGTTGTTGACCAGCGCGTCGAGGCGTCCGTGGGTCAGCCGTACCTCCCGCAGGCAGGTGTCGACGGAGCCGGCGTCGGTGACGTCGAGGCGCCGCACGTCCAGGGTGACCCCGGCCTGGCCGGCCGCCTCGCGCAGCTCGTCCGCCCGGTCCGGGTCGCGCATCGTGGCGACCACGGTGAACCCGGCCCGCGCCGCGCTCACCGCGGTCGCCAGGCCGATGCCCGAGGAGGTTCCCGTGACCAGCAGGACTCCGCGCCGGGGCGTCACGACGCGCTCCCGGACAGCTGAGGCTCCTCCTGCTGTTCGGCGGCGGCCCGGTCGAGCAGCGCCTGGACGCCGGAGGCGGGCACGAAGGAGAGCGCGGCCAGCAGCGTGCCGCCGACCATGACGGCCTTGGCGGCGTTGAGCACGCCCAGGTCGCCGGTGAGCAGGGTGACCGCCAGTCCGCCCACGAGCGCGGCCAGCGGGATGACCCCCCACGTCGCGGTGCGGAAGGCCGCGTGTGTGACGCCCTGGTTGTCGGCCGTCATCCGCGACTGGCGGATCGGGGCGCTGCAGACGTTGATGCACGACATGAAGAAGCCGTAGCAGCCGAACGTCACCCCGATGACGGGCGCGGCGGGCAGCGCGGGTGCGGCGAGGATGCCCAGGCCGACCAGGCAGTGCAGCAGGAGCGCCCAAGCCAGCGTACGGCCGAGGCCGAGCCGGGCGCCGATCCTGGGCGCGACGAGCGCGCCGAGGACCGCGCCCACCGCCGCGGCCGACATCGCCGCCCCGAACACGCCGACCGGGACGCCGAGGCCCTGGTAGGCCAGCACCGGCAGCACCGTGACGAAGATGGGGCCGCCCGAGTTCAGCGTCACCGCGGCGATCACCACCCGGCGCAGCACCGGGTCGGTCCAGTTGAGCCGGAATCCCAGGACCAGCCGTGACCAGATGGAGCCGTGCTGGACGGTTCCCGCCCCCCAGGGCCGCATGGTGCGGAAGCAGGCGGCCGAGACCAGGTAGCTGGCGGCGTCCACGAGCAACGCGGCCACCCCGAGCGCGTGGTACAGGCCGGCGGCGATCGACGGGCCCGCGACCTCGGAGACGGTCCTGCTGCCCTCAAGCCGGGAGTAGGCCCTGACCAGTTTGTCCTCGGGGACGGTGGTGGGCACCGCGACGAGGTAGCCGACGTTGAAGAAGATCGTCGCCCCGCTGACCAGCGCCACGCAGACGAACAGCACCGGGGTGGACAGCACGCCGAGCCAGTAGGTGACGGGCATGGCCGCCACGGCGGCCAGCCGTACGAGGTCACAGGCGACCAGGGTCCTGCGCCGGTCCCAGCGGTCGACGAGCACGCCCGCGACCGGCCCGAGCAGGGGGATGCCGAGGTACTGCGCCATGGCGACCACGCCGACCTCGAACGGCGAGGCGTGCAACGCGAAGATCATCAGGGTGGGCACGACGAACACCGTGATGCGGTCACCGACGAGGCTGATCGTCTGGCCGCCCCAGAACAGGTTGAACTCCCGGCCGAGGGAGGTCCTCGGCCTCACGGCTCCTCCCGCACCACGAAGGAGGCGGTCTTGCCGGTGCGTTCGTTGCCGACCAGCGCGTCGGCGACCGTGACCCGGAAGGACCCCGGGTCGTGCTGGAAGGCGGTGCTGATGGTGAAGGTCGAGGACATGAGGTCCTCGCGCAGCCGTACGGCCAGGCCCTCGGGAGCGTTCGGGGCGGTGAGCAGCAGCACCTCGACGGAGGAGACCCGGTCCCGCCGCTCGTTGACCAGGACCTGCGCCCGCAGGACGCCGGGCTCCCGTTCCGCCCGCGCGACGATGTCGTCCACGTGGAGCCCGAGTCCGCGCACCTGGACCACCGAGTCACGGCGGCCCAGGACGCGCAGCGCCCGGTCGGGCCTGCCGCACTCGCACGTCGTGAACCGTCCGGCGTCGCCGGTCCGGTAGCGAAGCACCGGGTTGAGCATGTCCGGGTTGAGGGTGGTGAAGTCCAGCAGTTCGTCCTGGTCCACGTGGACGAGCTGTTCGGGCAGCAGGTGGAAGACGTCCGCCGGGCAGTCGGGGGTGTTGGTGCCCGCGACCCAGGTCTCGGTGCTGCCGAACATGCCCCAGCGGCGCGCGTCCGGCGCGACCTCGGCGAGGTCCTCGTCGAGCTGCGGGTGCCAGGCCTCGCCGAGCCAGAGCACCTTGCGCAGCGCGGGCAGGCGGATTCCGGCCTGCCTGGCGTGCGCGAACCACAGCCGCAGCACGCTCGGGGTGCCGCCGAACGCGCTCACGCCCCTGGTGGCGAAGAACGACAGCCAGTCGCCGTACTCCGGCGCGGAGACCGAGCCGAGCGCGATGACCTCGCAGCCGGACAGGTCGGCGAAGGCGGCGGCCAGGAAGTGGGCGCCCCACATCCGGCCCGCGCCCCAGCCGTTGACGAAGACGTCGTCGCGCCCGAGCGGTCGCCACTGCTCGTGGACGCCGCGCATGTAGAACCCGGTCGGAGCGTGGCCGACCTTGGGCTCTCCGGTGCTGCCGCCGCTCTGGAAGAGCCAGGTCGCGCCGTGCTCCGCCCGGGGCCTCAGGTGCGCCAGGGCCACGTTGAGGTCGTCCTTGACCAGCGGGGGCAGCGCGGCGAGGTCGTCGAGGGTGAGCACCTTGCCGTGGCCGGCGTAGCGCGGCGCCAGCGCGGGCACGTCCCTGAGCCGTTCCAGGGAGCGCCGTGCGACGTCGAGGCGGGGCTCGGCGGCCTCCGGCGGCAGGGAGAACGATTCGGTCATGTCGTCACCGGCTTTCGTGGGTCGTCGAGGAGTCCCGCGTCATCCAGCGGGTGTGGGCGTCCCGGTAGGCCGTCCAGCGCGCCCGGGTGACGTCCCGCTGAACCGCCCGGCCCGGGTCGCCGAAGTCGGGGGCGATCACCCCGTCGGGTTCGAGCTCGGAGAACCAGAACCGTTCGCCGTCGTGGAGGAAGTCGACGCAGAAGAACGGGATGGGCAGTTTGCGGTGGAAGTAGGCCGTCGCCTCCGCCAGTTCGGGCGGGACGGGCGCGAACTCCATCGCGCCGCCCCGGCTGGCGTTGGCGACCGGCGACCCGGCCTCCGGGGTCCGCTTCAGCACCGCGTACGGCCTGCCGTCCACGACGTAGACCCGGTAGTCGACCGTGCCGTCGCCGAGGTAGGGCTGGAGCACGAGGGTGGTGTCGCCGCCCTGCGCCAGGCTGGCCAGGCCTCTGACGTCCTCGGGGCCGCGGGCCAGGTTGACCCCGCCGCCGCCGCACCACCCGGCGGGCTTGACGATGGCCGGGTAGGTGAGGCCGTCCAGCGCCACCTCGTACAGGTGTTTGCCCACGTCCCGTCCGCTGCCGACGCGGATCGTGGGGATCGGCGGGATGGGGGAGTCGTGCAGGTGCAGGACGGTGGCGAGCTTGTCGTTGGCGATCGGGGACAGCCACGGCGGGAACGGCAGGTAGAAGCCGGCCTGTTCGAGCACGGCGTACAGGCCGTACTGGTTGAACACGTCCATGTCCTGGTAGGGCAGCGAGTACAGCGCGGTGATGAAGAGCGTGTCCTGCGGGGTGACGAGCTCGTCGTCCACGTAGACACGCGGCTTGCCGGGTTCGAGGCCGTCCACGGTCACCGCCTCGGGGGCGTGCCTGGTCCAGGTCAGGCCGAGCTCCTCGGCCACCTCGGCGTACATGTCCCAGAAGTAGTGGCGCCACATGGCGCCGGTCCTGGACGACTCCCGGTCGGGGAAGATCCAGCACATACGACGCAGTGTGCTCTCGGGGGGCAGGGTCATCGTCGTCCCTCTCCTCGGGTCCACCAGAGGCGGCCCGGCTCGGGCAAGGTGTCGATCGGGTCGTAGAAGGGGAAGCGGTCTCCCGGGGCGGAGGGTCCGTCCCGGCCGGGGCCGACCCCGTGGTTGCCGGTCCAGTGGGAGACGCCGCGTTCCCGGTCGTACTCGGCGACCTGGTGCACCCAGCGTTTGCCGACGTACGGCACGTCGCACACGATCCGTGGCGTCGCGTAGCCGGGCAGGTAGCCCATGAGGGACTCCTGGAGGCGCTGCGCCTGGTGCAGCGGCGTCCGCCAGTGCTCGGCGTTGGGGATCATGTCGCAGAGGTAGAAGTAGTACGGCAGGATGCCCGCCTCGCCCTGCAGGGCGAAGCACAGGTCGAGCAGGTCGGCCTGGGTGGCGTTCACCCCGCGCAGCAGCACGCCCTGGTTGCGCACGTCCCGCACACCCGCGTCGAGCAGGGCGCGGGCCGCCTCGGCCACCAGCGGTGTCACCGAGCGCACGTGGTTGGCGTGGGTGTGCACGGCCAGGTTCACCCCGCGGGCACGGGCGACGGCGGACACCCGGCCGACTCCCTCGACCACGTCCGGCCGCAGCCAGTGCTGTGGCAGGCCGACCAGCGCCTTGGTCGCCAGCCGGATGTCCCGTACGGACTCCAGTTCGAGCAGCCGCAGCAGGAACGCCTCAAGCCGGGGCCAGGGCACGTTGGCCACGTCACCGCCGGAGACCACCACGTCCCGCACGCCGGGGGTGCGCTTGAGGTAGTCCAGCATCAGCTCCTGCCGGTCGACCGGCCTGAGGGCGAGGCCGGCCTTGACGACCTGCGGGGTCGAGGTGCCGACCAGGTCCATCCGGGTGCAGTGCCCGCAGTACTGCGGGCAGGTGGACAGCAGCTCGGCCAGCACCTTGGTCGGGTAGCGGTGGGTCAGGCCCTCCACGGCCCACATCTCCGCCTCGTGCAGTGAGTCGCGCCGCGCGAGCGGGTGGCTCGGCCACTCGGGGTGGCGGTCGGAGCAGACCGGCAGCATGTAGCGGCGGACCGGGTCGGCCAGGAACGCCTCGGTGAAGGAGGCGGGGCCGGTCACGGCGTCCGGCGCCATCACGTTGAGCAACTGCGGGGTGAGCAGCGTCGGCATGGTCGCGAACCGTTGCGCGTCGGCGGCCAGGTCGGCGTAGAAGGACTCCTGGAGCAGGTCGCCGACGACCGCGCGCAGCTGCGCGGCGTTCTTCACGCAGTGGGCACGCTGCCACTGGGCGTCGCGCCACAGGTCGTCGCCGACGCCGCGCCAGCCGGGCAGCCGCCGCCAGTCGGGTTCCACGAGGGGCCGCCGCGTGTAGACGTACGGCCGGGAGGCCTCGCCGTTCATGCGGAGGATCACCCGGCCAGCAGCGTCGCGTGCCGGGTGCGCAGTTCGCGCTTGAGCACCTTGCCGGTCGGGCCGAGCGGTACGTCCGCCTCGTCCCGCGCGACGACCACCGCGGCGAGCGTGGCCAGGCCCGCCTCCGCGAGGGCCTTGTTGGCGCGTTCCCGCACCTCGTCGGCGGTGACGTCGCCTGCCTCCGCCTGGGGGACGACCACGGCGATCGGGCGCTGTCCCTCGCCGGGCCGTCCCGGCACGCCGATGACCGAGCAGTCCTGGACGAGGTCGGCGCAGTCGGCGATGAGGACCTCCTCGACCGGCAGGCTGTAGACGGGGCCGTCCACGGTGTCGATGACGTCCATGGTCCGGTCGAGGTGGTAGAAGTTGCCCTCGCCGTCCCTGCGGGCCACGTCCCCGGTCAGCCAGTAGCCGTTGAGCTCGAAGCTTCCGGTCAGCTTCGGGTCGTTCCAGTAGCCGGGGGTCCTGGAGGGGGTGATGACCGCCAGCAGGCCGACGGTGCCGTCGGGCACCTCCTCACCGTCCTCGTCCAGCACCGCCGCGCGGGTCACGGCCTCCTGCGCCTTGCCGACGCAGCGGTCGTTCCTCGGCGTCTCCGGCGTGGTGACCTGGCCGAACAGCGCCATCCCCATCTCCGAGGAGCCGAGGCCGTCGACGAACTGGGAGCCGGGCAGCGGCCCGTCGGAGGCGGCCCCGCCGGGCAGCAGCCACGGCTTGATCAGGCCCGCGGGCCGTTCGCCGAGCCGTACCAGGCGCCTGATGTGCCCGTGGTGCGCGCTGTCGCCGGTGTTGAACCAGGAGTGCACCTTGGCGGCGCCCTTGACGGGCAGGTCGCCGGTGGCCAGTTCGACGAACGTCCTGGGGAAGGAGGCCAGCATCGTCGGCTGGAAGGCCTCCATGACCGGTTCGACGGCCACGCGCCGCCAGTCCGACATGACGACGGTCGGCAGCCCGAGCAACACCGCGGTGAGGAAGTAGCTCAGCCCGCCCGCGTGGGTGTGCGGCATGAGCGACATCAGCCTGTCGTACGGCTCGGCGGGGAAACGCACCATCCTCGGCTGTTTGCCGTCCCAGAACTGCAGGTGGCCCAGGATCGTCGACTTGGGGACGCCGGTGGTGCCGGAGGAGTGGATCAGCCCGACGACGTCGTCGGGGGCGTGCCGGTAGGGCTCGCCGTCAGGCGTGCCGGAGCCCGCGTCGTGGGCCCGCACCTCGGAGGACGGCGCGACGAACCGGGGCCGCTCCCGCGGGTTGTTCCGGTAGGCGGCCTGCAGCCGGGTCGTGTCGTCGGCGACGACGCCGACGGCCCCCACGTGAGCGAGGTAGCCGGCCATGATGTCGGGCCGCATGGCGTCGTTGACCATCGCCGGGACGGCGCCGAGGGAGGTGAGCGCCAGGAAGTGGATGAGGGGTTGGAGCCCCTCGCCGACCACGACGCCGACCGGCTCGCCGGGCCGTACGCCGTTGGCCCGGTACCACCCGGCGTAGCGGTCCCGCAGCGCCGCCAGGTCGGTCAGGCTGTGGCCGCGTAACACGACCCGGCCGAGGTGGTCGTCGTGGTGGCTGTAGACGAAGGGGACGTCCCGGTTGGGGTTGGCGGCCAGGGCGTGGTCCAGGAAGTTGCCCGCGCCGAGTCCCGGCTCGGTCATCAGCCTCCGCCGGACCTCCAGGGGGGCGATCGAGGTGGTCTCAGACATGCTCGTCTCTCCTGTCGTAAGTCGTGATCACTTCTGCGGCGACGCGGTGACCCGACCGGATGGCGCCCTCCATCAGGCCGAAGAACTCCGTGCTCGTCTCGGTGCCGGCCCAGTGCACCCGTCCGTGCGGGGTGACCAGGTGCGGGCCGAGCCGTGTCCAGTCCCCGGGGCCGAACAGGGCCGCGTAGCACCCCCGGCTGTAGTCCTCGTTGACCCAGTCGGTCACGTGGAAGCCGGTCGGCTCCGGCAGTCCGGGGAACAGCCGCACGGCCTGCTCGAACGCCCGCGCGCGTTGCTCGCCGGGGGACAGCCGGGCGAAGTCGTGCGCCTGCCTGCCGGTCACGAAACCGGTCAGCACGCCGATCGCGCCGTCGGGCGGCGAGTCGTCGACCGTGGACAGCAGCGGCCCGCGCGCGTTGACCGACCAGCCGGACAGGCCCCGTTCGCGCCAGGCCGGGCTCGGATAGACCAGGTGCACCTTGACCGCGCAGCCGGGCGCCGTACGCCCGCCGGAGCGGGGGACCGGCAGCGCGGGGTGGTGGTCGACGGCGTCGGCGAGCGACGGCGGCACCGCGACCACCACGGCGCGGGCCCGCAGCGAACCGGCCGTGGTCGTCACCGTCACGCCCTCGTCGTCCTGGTGGACGGCGCGCACCGGCTCGCCGAGCCGTACCCGGTCGCCGAGCCGTCCGGCCAGCAGTTCGCACAGCCGGTGCGCGCCACCGGCGACGCGGTCCTCCTGCGCGCCGCCGGCGAAGGCGTTGAGATAGCGGACCCCGCCGCCCGAGCGCAGGTAGAACCCCATGTGCAGGACCGAGACGTCCCGGGGGTCGGCGGCCATCATCTCCCCGAGGAACAGCGGGAAGAACAGCCGCGCGTCGGGGTGGCGCAGGTGCTCACGCGCCCACTCGTCCGCGGTCGTCGCGTCCAGCCGTACGGCGTCCGCCGACAGCCAGGGCGCGTCGGCGCGCACCGCGCGGGTCAGCTCGTCCAGCGCGTCGAACAGCTCGCCGAGCGCGACCGCCGACAACGGAGGGAACCGTCCGGGCCTGGTACGGCCGTCGCCGTCGTCGCCGAGCGCGAAGCGGCTGTCACCGGTCATGGCGGTCGGCGTGGTCCGCAGGCCCACCTGCGCCATCAGAGCGGTCAGCGCGGTGTGCCGTTCCCCCAGGTAGGCGGCGCCCGCGTCGATCCAGCTGCCGGGGGCGGCCTCGACGCCGTGGACACGGCCGCCGACCCGTTCGCGTGCCTCGACGACGGTGACCTCGACGCCCCGCGCGGCCAGGTCGGTCGCGGCGGTGAGCCCGGCCAGGCCCGCCCCGACCACGACGACGCTCATGCCGTGCTCGCGATCTTCTTGGCCAGGGCGTCCGGCGTCGGGGCGGTCATGAAGTCGTCGAAGTCCAGCTCGACCCCCCAGGACCGGGCGACCGCGCTCAGCACACGGGTGGCGAGTAGCGAGTCTCCACCCATGACGAAAAAGTCAGAATCGGCCCTTACATCGTCATTTTCCAGCACACGCCGGAATATGTCGGAGATGGCGTCTACGTTCATGGAATGCATTGCTCCTTCAATTGGCTGAGGACGCGTATCGCCGGTGCGAACCCGCTCGATCGACCTTTCCGCTGGCCGTATAGGCGAGTTCGGGAACGACGGTGATCCGGCTGGGCACCAGATGACCGGGCACCCGGGCGCGCAGATAGTCCAGGACGTCTCCGGCGAGCGTCGGGGCGTCGGCGGGCGAGCGGGGCACGACGTAGGCGGCGAGCGTCGTGTGGTCGGCGACGGTCGCGCCCGCGACCGCCACCGCGCCCACCCTCGGGTGGCCGGAGATCTGGGCCTCCACCTCGCCCGGATCGACCCGGACACCACGGACCTTGAGCTCGTGGTCGAGCCGTCCCTCGTGGACGAGCGTCCCGTCTTCGGTCCGGCTCACCCGGTCGCCGGTGTGGAAGCAGCGCTCGGGGCCCTCGCCCAGGTCCGCCTCGGCGAACCGTTCCGCGGTCGCCTCGGGCAGGTCGCGGTAGCCGAGCGCCAGCGAGGGGCCGCCGACGAGCAGTTCGCCGTCCCCTGTGACGTGCTGGCGGACATGGGGCAGGGGGCGCCCGATCGGGACCCGCTCCCCCGCCGTCCACGGCCGGTCCCTGCGGGGCGCGAACGGGCCGTGCAGGTCGACGGCATGGGTGATGAGCGTGGTCTCCGTGCACCCGTAGGTGTTGACCAGCCGGATCCCGTCGGTGCCGAGCGCGCACCAGTCGGCGAGCCGTACGGGGCTGACGGCCTCCCCGCCGATGACGACCGTCCGCACGCAGGCCGGCAGCACGGCCCGCTCCTCGGTCAGGTGGCGCACCAGCTCGTGCCAGAACGCCGAGGGGAGGTCGAGCAGGGTGATCCGCTCGGTCTCGATCATCCGTAGCAGCCGGGGGAAGGAGCCCGAGTGGGCCCGCTCGTCGAAGACCAGCGCCGCCCCCGTGGTGAGCGCGGGCAGGATCTCCTCCAGGCAGGTGTCCCAGTTCGGCGACGCGAACTGCAGCACCCGGTCCTCGGGGGTCAGCCCGAACAGGGTCCGCAGCTCACCGGTCACGGTGGAGACGGCCCCGCGCGGGGTCACCACGGGCTTCGGCGCCCCCGTTGAGCCGGAGGTGAACAGGACGTACGCCGGGTCGTCGGCGTCTGCGGTGTCCCCCGTCCCGGGCACGGCCCCCGGTAGGGCCTTCCCCGGTAGGGCCTCCCCCGGTACGGCCTCCCCGGGGGAGGGAAGGGCGAGCGCGCGCACTCCCGGCGGCGTGGGCGCGTCCGGGTCGGGGGTGAGCAGCAGGCGGCACCCGCTCGCCGCCAGCAGCGCCCGCCGCCTGGGCTCCGGGTGCGCCGGGTCGACGGGGCAGTACGTGCCGCCCGCGGCCAGGACGCCGAGCAGGGCGGCCACGGTCGCCGCCGAGTGCGAGGCGACCACCCCGACCGTCCCGGGGCGGGGGCCGAGCCGCCCGGCCGTCGCGCGGACCCACGCGGCGAACTCGGCGTAGGTGAGGGGGTGACCGTTGTCCGCCGTCGCGAGCCGTTCCGGATACCGTTCGGCCGCGTCCGCGAACGCCCTTATCACGTCGGGATGCGAATAAGGCACTCTTGCCTCTTTCTGAGTTAACACGCCAAATGGTGTTTTGCAGTGAATTCGGGGGATCGCGTTCATGCTGTCGAGGAGCGCTGGATGTGGACTTGATGCGGCCTGGATTTCGGCTGGACTACATCTCGTGTTTCTCGCATGGCTGCCTGTGACAACGATGTGACAGACGGAGAGCGAAATGTCAGAAAGGTGCCTGGGGCACGTTCTGAAAATCGGGCTGCTCGGAGCGGTCCAGGCGCGTTGCGAATGCCGGGAGGTCCCCCTCGGCCCGCCGCGGCAGCGAGCGGTGCTGGCCCTGCTCGCGCTGGAGGCGGGTCGTACGGTCCCGATGGAACGGCTGATCAGAGGTTTATGGGGGGAGCGGGCACCGGCGGGGGCGCGGGGCCTGGTCCAGGGATACGTCTCGCGGCTGCGGCCGGCCCTCGCCGGGATGGGCGTCACGATCGCCTACGCGCCGCAGGGCTACCTCCTCGAACTCGCGGCCGAACAGGTGGACGTCCACGAGTTCCGGATTTCGGTCACCAGGGCACGCTCTCTCGACACCGACGAGGCGCAGGCCGTCGCCCTGCGGCGCGCCATCGCGCTGTGGCGGGGGGAACCCCTGACCGGAGTCTCCGGAGGTGAGCTGCTCGACGGGCTGCGCGAGACCCTCACCGAGGAACGGCTGGCCGCCACCGAGGAGTGCCTGAACGCCGAGGCGCGCGCGGGCCACGCCACGGTGCTGATCCCCGAACTGATCGCGCTCGTGGCCGAGCACCCCTTCAGGGAGGGACTGGTCGGCCTGCTCATGCTGGCCCTGTGCCGGGCGGGCCGCAGGGCCGACGCCTTGGAGCGATACGAACGCACCCGGCGCCGTCTCGTCGAGGAACTCGGCCTCGACCCCGGCCCTGAGCTGCGGCAACTGCACCAGACAATCCTGCGCGGCACCGTACGCGGGGCGGGGACCGTTCTTCTGCCGTCCGTCGAGGCGGACGCGGTCCCCGCCCAGCTGCCCGCGGAACCCGGCCAGTTCACCGGCCGCGCCGCCGAACTGACCCTGCTGGACTCGGTCGTGACCGGTGACGAAACGGTGGCGATCTCGCTGGTGACCGGCACGAGCGGCGTCGGCAAGACCGCCCTGGCCGTCCACTGGGCGCACCGGACCCGCTCCCGCTTCCCCGACGGGCAGCTCTACGTCGACCTGCACGGTCACTCACCGCGACGGCCGCTGCGCCCGATCGAGGTCCTCGGACGGTTCCTGCGCGCGCTGGGCGTTCCCGCCGAGCGCGTGCCCGGCACCGTGGAGGAGGCGGGCGCGGTCTACCGCAGCCTGCTCGCCGACCGCAGGGTGCTGGTCGTGCTGGACAACGCGGGCAGTGTGGAGCAGGTCCGTCCCCTCCTGCCCGGCGGCAGGCGCTGCGCCACGGTGGTCACCAGCAGGGAACACCTGGCGGGCCTCGTCGCCAGGGACGGCGCGGTCCCGGTCCCGCTCGGCGTGCTCGCCTCGGACGAGGCGGTCACCCTGTTCGGCAAACTCCCGGGCGGCGAACGGTTGTCGGCGGAGCCCGAGGCGGCCGGGGAACTGGCCAGGGCCTGCGGTTACCTGCCGCTGGCGCTGCGCGTCGCCGCGGCCGACGTCGCGGGTGGGCCCGTGGGGGAGACGGCGGGCCGGGCCCGCAGGCTCGCCGGCGCCAGGCTTTCCGTGCCCGCCGCCGGGGAGGCGCGTGAGATCGCGCGCGGCGCGCTCGACAGCTCCTACCGCCACCTCGACCCGCCCGCCCGGCGCCTGTTCCGGCTGCTCGGCATGGTCCCGGGGCCCGTCTTCACCGCCGAGGCGGCCGCCGCGCTCGCGGGCACGCCCCCAGGCGAGGCCGACCGCCTGCTGTACGGTCTCGCCGCCGCGGGGCTCGTCGAGGAGACCGAACCGGGCCGCTACGCCCTCCACGACCTGGTCCGCGAGTACGCCCTCGAACGCGCCTGGGCCGAGGACCCAGAACCCGAGCGCGCCCGAGCCCTGGACGCCCTGCTGGCCTGGTACCTGCGCGCCGTCCGTGAGGCGGGCGAGGAGGCCTGCCTCGCGGAGGCCGCCACCGTACCGGCGCACATGATCGCCGTCCTCTGAGCGGGCGTTTGCTCTCGTGAACTCTGTCCGGTTCATGTTCGGGTGCCGCGCCAGGCCGGGGGTGTTCACCGGCGAGGCGGCGGGACACGGACCGAGGTGAGGAGCGGGCGCCCGAAGCCGGCAGATCCGGATCGGCTCGCGTTCCTCACCGACGGGTGACCCCGGCGGTCACGGACAGCCAGGCGAGCGCGGCCAGCGCCAGCGCCGTCGCGACGGCGAACGTCGTCCCCGTCCCGGCCGGCATCGTCAGCCCGCCGACCGCCGTGCCCACGCTGATGCCGAGATAGATCGCCGATGAGTTCAGCGCCACCAGCAGCGGTGCCTGCGCCGTCGCCGCCTCGATCAGCCGGTGCTGCTGCGGCGGGGTCTGACACCAGCTCGCCGCGCCCCACGTGACGGCCAGCAGGGCGACCGCGGCGGGCGCCCGCACGCCCGTCACGGCCAGCGTCGCGAAGGCGGCCATGGTCACGGCCATCAGCGCGTAGCCGGTGGCCAGCGTCCTGACCGGGCCGATCCGGTCGGCGGCGAAACCGGCGGCCAGGTTCCCCGCGACGGCGCCGAGACCGTAGGCGGACAGCACCCACACGGTGCCCGAGCCGGTCACACCCAGGGCACGCAGCGCCGGGACCGCGAAGGCGTAGGCGGTGTAGGCGGCGGCCATGCCCAGGGCCGTCAGCGGCAGCACCATGGCCACCCCGGGCCTGCGCAGCGCCGCCAGCCTGGTCCGCAGCGGCACCGGGACGCCTCCGGGAAGGGGCGGCGTCAACGCGCCCGCGGCCAGCGCGGTCACCAGGCACAACGCCGCCACCAGGCCCAGGGCGGCCCGCCAGCCCATCACCGCTCCGATCGCGCCGCCGAGCGGCACCCCCAGCGCCGTCGCCACCGTCAGCCCGCCGACGACCACGGCCAGCGCCCTGGCCCGCAGTTCGGGACGGACCAACGCCGCCGAGACCGCCCCTGCGGTCGGGGTGTAGGCCGCCGCGCCGACCGCCGCGAGCACCCGGGTGACCAGCAGCGACGGCAGGTCCGGCGCCAGCGCGGAGCCCGCGTTCGCCGCGGCCAGCAGCACCAGCGCCGCCACCAGCAGCGCCCGGCGCGGCAGCCGCGCGGTCAGGGTGGCCACCACCGGCGCCGCGAGCGCGTAGCAGGCGGCGAACACCGTCACCGCCTGCCCCGCGCCCGCCGTCGAGGCGCGCAGTGAGGCGGCGACGTCCGGCAGGAACCCGGCCAGGACGAACGCGTCCGTGCCCACCGCGAACGTTCCCAGGGCCAGCACCCACGTCCGGCCCAGGCCGCCGAGGGCGGCCGGGCGCGATATCGAGACATTTGACATCCCGATTTACCTTTCAATGAGGCCCGGCCGGCCGGCCGGGCGCGATGGATCTCCTCGTGCCGGAGGACCGGGGTCAGGAAAGGGTCTGGCAGAACCGGCGCACCCGCGCCGGGGCCGCCGCGGGACTCACCGCGATGAGATCCGCCAGGGTCTGCGCGGCCAGTTCCCGCCGCCACGCGAGCTCCGCCCTGCGCATCGCCTGCGCGACCCCGCACGGACGGGCGAACTCGGAGCCCGCGGCCTCGGCTCCGGCGCCGCGCTGCCGGATCTCGGTGCAGCGGAACGCGTCCTGCCGTCCCTCGATCGCGGCCACCACGTCCATGAGGCTGATCTCCTCAGGTGTCCGCGCCAGCGAGTAGCCGCCGCGCGGCCCCGGCGAGGAGGACAGGATTCCCGCACGCACCAGTGGCTGGAGACGCTTCTTCAGGTACTCGGGCGGCAGTTCGAACACCTCGGCCAGCCGTCCCGTCGACACCGGCGCCTGATCTCCCAGCCACGCCAGGGCCAGACAGCAGTGCAGACCCCACTCGACGCCCTCACCCATCAACATAACCGGGATATTACACATCCCGGTTATCCCGTCGACGTCGGCCACCGGCTCGCTCGTGTGCACACGCTGCTGATCTACGCTAAGGTTCACGGTGTCCGAAGGACAACCGGGACGTAGCGCAGCTTGGTAGCGCACTTGACTGGGGGTCAAGGGGTCGCAGGTTCAAATCCTGTCGTCCCGACCAGGTTTCCACTGGTCAGCGAGGGTGTCTCTCACATGAGAGGCACCTTTTTCGCGTTCTGAGGCACCAACTGAGGCACCGGCGTCCCACAAGAGGGCCGTACTCCCGCGCGCGCAGGGCGCAGCTTCCTGAGAGGGGTGCCGAAGAACGGCCTCCTCGTCGCGCGGCGGGTCACGCACGTCCCTGCCGTCCTCATCGGCTTCGAACCAGGGCCGCCCCTGCTTGAGCACCACGGGCGCCCCGCCGCGCCGGGTGCCCTCGGCGCGGCGTCGAGATTCGGGATGTCCGGTGAATCGGTTCTCTGTGGGTTTCGGCGAACCGTTGGTCGTCGCTGTGGGTGGCAGGCCTCTCGCCTGAGGAGACCGACGGGGCCGATCCACGGCGGGCCGCCAAGTGTGGAGAGACCCGCGAACGACTCGGAGATCGGGAGGACGACGTCCGCCTCAGCCGGCCAGCCTGGCGACCAGGCGGACGAGGGTGTCCCGGGCGGTCTCCGTGCCCTCCGCCATGATCATGCGGGCGAGCTGCGGGGTGGCGTACCACCATCCGGCCAGGGCGACCACGGCGTAGAGCAGTTCCCTGGCCGCGAGGTCCGGGTTCAGGGTGCCCGCCTTCTGGGCGGCGGTCAGCGCGGCCAGCTTCGCGGCGTAGTGGGCACCGCGCCGCTCCTCGGCCGCGATGGGCCCGTCGCCGCGGTGCAGGCCCTCCCAGTGCAGCAGGCGGATGAGCTGTGGATGCTCACGGTGGTAGTCGTAGACGCGCCCGGCGTACTCCGGCAGGTCGCCGGCCAGGTGCTCGTCCAGTGGCACGGCCTCGGCCAGCCGTTCCAGCGCCGAGGTCAGCACGGCGGCGAACAGCTGCTCCTTGTTGCCGAAGTACTGGTAGATGCGTTCCTTGTTGACGCCCGCGGCGGCGGCGACCCGATCCAGCCGGGCGGCCTCGGGGCCGTGCTGGGCGAACTCCTGTACGGCCGCGTCCAGCAGGAGCTGCCGTGTCCTCTCCGTGTTCCACGCCATGGCGGCCAGCATAGCCGAAATTCCAACTGGACAGTTGGAGTCTGTCGTGACAATATCCAACCAGCGAGTTGGAAATGTGTAGCGAAAGGCACTGACATGTCCGCTGTCCCCTCCGTGCACCACCGCGCCGTGATCACCTGGCTGTCGGTCTACGCGATGATCATGCTGGTCCAGGTCGTGATCGGGCCCGTCCTCGCGCCGCTGCCGCTGCCGTTGCGCACCCTGGCGCTCACCGCGATCGTGGTCCCCGCCGTGGTGTACGCCCTCGTCCCCAGCCTCCTGCGCGTCCACGCCCACCTTCGCCGGAGCCGCCGCCTGACCACCTCGGACGACGCCTAGACCGGGCGATCCGGTCCCACCGGCATAGATCGGCGCTCCGTCCGCGTCCTTGTCCGGTGACATCGAGAGGAGGACGGGTGGATCCAGGATTTGAGGCGGACCTCAGGGAGTTCGTCATCGATCGATCGGGGGCGCTGTTCCGCACCGCCTACCTGCTGACCGGCGACCGGCACGCCGCTGAGGACCTGGTGCAGTCGGCGCTGGCGAAAACGGCGGCGAAATGGCGGGGTCTGCGGGACACCGCGGCCATCGAGGGTTATGTCCGCCGCGTCATGTACCACGAGCAGGTGAGCCGGTGGCGGCGCCGTTCCCGCATCGCGGAGGTGCCCACCGGATGGCTGCCCGAACGGATCGGCGACGGGCACGCCGAGGCGGCGGATCTCCGCCTGGTGATGCGCGAGGCACTCGCCCGGCTGACCCCCCGGCAGCGGACCATCCTCGTGCTGCGCTACTTCGAGGACCTGTCCGAGACCGAGATCGCACGACTGCTCGGCGTCAGGGTGGGGTCGGTGCGCAGCCAGATCCACCGGTCGCTGGAACGTCTGAGGGCGGCCGCGCCCGAACTGAGCACGGTGAGGGAGTTCGGATGAACATCGAGGATCTGCTGCGCGAGACCCTTTCCGACATGGCCCACGAGGAGCAGCCGCCCCCACCGGACCGGTTCGTCCAGGTCAGGCGGGGGCGCCCCCGCGGGCGCGGACTCGCCCTGGTCGCGGCGGCGGCCGTGACCGCGATGGCGGTCGGGTCCACGCTCGTGTCCCAGGGCCTGTCCTCATCCCGGGACGCCGCCGGGCAGGGTCCGGGCACGGCGTCTGTGGAGACCGGGCGGGGACGGATCACCCTGACCGTGCGGGAGGGGCTACGGCTCTCACAGGTCCTGGAGCGGCTGTCGGCCGCCACCGGAAGACCGCAGGCGGAGTTCGGGCGGGCCGCCAAGGACGGCGGGGCGCTCGGCCTGCCGTCCTACGCCAGGGGCGCGCTGGAGGGATTCGCCTTCCCCGGAACCTACGAGGTCCCGTCCACGTCGAGCCCCGGCGAGATCCTCGCCGCGATGGTGACGCGCTTCAACCGCGTGGCCGGGGACGGCGATCTGGTGGCCGGCGCCAGGCGCGCCGGCCGTACACCACTGGAGATCCTGATCATCGCCAGCATCGTCCAGGCCGAGTCGGCCGACAAACGCGACATGCCGAAGATCGCGCGGGTCGTCCACAACCGGCTGGACCACACGCCCGGACTGAGACTGCAACTGGACAGCACCGTCCTGTACGGCCTGGGCAAGTACGGCGCCAAGGCCTCGCAGGAGGATCTCAGGAGCCGTTCGCCGTACAACACCTACGCGCGCCGGGGCCTGCCGCCCGGGCCCATCTGCAACCCGGGCGCCGACGCCATCGCGGCCGCCCTGAAGCCGGCCGCCGGGCCCTGGCTCTACTTCGTGACGACCGACCCGAAGAGGGGTGTCACGAAGTTCGCCGCCTCCGAAGCCGAGTTCCTCGAACTGACCAGGGAGTACCGCGGGAACCTCGGGAAGGCCGGGTGAGTCACGAGCCGGGGGAGCGCTCTCCCAGGCGGCCCCGGGACGGGACTCTCTCCTGCGGAAGGACACGGTATGGAACCGATGATGTCGTTCGTGTAATGAGGAGAGCGCTCCAAACGAAGAAAGGGGTATGTTCAAAACCCCCCAGAAGCGACGAACGGGCACGGCGGTTTCCGCCGGGTTGCTGATCTTCACCCTCGCGGGTTGCGCGAGCGCTCCGACCACCACCATGAACGCCACCCAGATGGTCGAGGCGCTGGCCAAACAGGGACTGCCCGTGTCCCTCACGGTGACCTACACCGCCTCCAACGACCCGAACAAGTTGCTCGGGAAGCCGAACGGTTACACCTCCAAGGCCTCCTTCACCGACCAGCGGGTCGACGCCACCAAGGTCCCCGGAGCCAAGCAGGGTGACGTGGGCCTCGGCGGCAGCGTCGAGGTCTTCGCCACGGCCGGAGACGCGGAGGTGCGCGCCAACCTCCTGAAGGAGAGCGCGCAGAAGGTCCCGACACTCGCCGAGTACAGCTACGTGAAGGGCCCGGTCGTGGTGCGGGTCTCGAAGGAGCTGATGCCGATGGACGCCCAGGAGTACGAAGGGGCACTCGGCAAGCTCGTCAAGTAGTCCGGCGGACCCGCGAGGCGCGTCCGGTGAGGTCCCGACCCCCCACCTGGGTCCTCACCGGACGGCCGGGCCCGACGCCTCGGCCGGCCGCCGCCCGGAGCCCGGCCTCAGAGCTTGCGGAAGGTCCTGGACTCCTCCGCCGAGGCCAGTACGGCCCGCAGGGACGCCCCCGTGCTCGCTGAGACGACCGCCGCGACGGCGCCCTCGACGAACGGTACGTCGGCGACCACGACCCCGGGGGCCTCGAAGAGGCGGGCCGTCAGGACCGAGCCGCCGAGGTCGGGGATCAGGATCACCCCGTCCCCCTGGTCGACCCGGGAGATCGCCGCGGCCACCAGGTCGGCGCTGTTGCCCAGGCCGCCGTCGGACGCGCCCCCCGCGGGAGCCAGGGGTACGGTGACGCCGCAGATCTGGGCGGCCAGCGTCGCGACCTCCGAGGCGAGCGGCCCGCTGTGGGAGATGAGGACGATGCCGACCATCGGCGCCCTACCCCTGCCCGGGATCGTTCACGGCCGAGAGCAGGGCGGCGAACACGAGCGCGCAGGAGGCGGCGCCGGGGTCCTCGTGACCCGCGCTGCGAGGGCCGAGATAGCTGGCCCTGCCCTTACGGGCCACCATCGGGATCGTGGCCTCCGCTCCCGCGAGGGCGGCCGAGGCCGCCGCCTCGAACGCCTCCCGCTCTTCGGCGACGGCTCGGGCGGCGGCGGGTGACGCGGTGGCCGACTCAAGCGCCCTGACGGCCGGGGCGAGCGCGTCCACCATGGTCTTGTCACCCTCCGCCGCCGACCCCAGCCGCGTGACGCCGTCGAGGCCGGCCCTGAGCGCGCGGGCCAGTTCGGCGGGGGACACCTCGGGGGAGTCGCCGAGAGAGCCGAGGTGCCTGCCCGCCTCCCGGAACGCCGTGCCGTACAGGGGGCCGGAGGCGCCGCCGACCCTGCGGATCAGCGTGCCGCCCACCAGACGGAGCAGGGCGCCGGGGCTGACCGGTGGCTCCTCGGCCAGCGCCTGTACGGCGGCGCCGAAGCCCCGGTCGAGGTTGACGCCGTGGTCGGCGTCGCCGATCGCGGCGTCCAGTTCGGTGAGCCGTTCCCGGTTCGCGCGCACCGTCTCGGCGATCCCGGTGATCCACCGGGTGAGGAGGGCGGTGTCCATCAGCGGCCCCAGCGCAGGGCGGGGGTCTGGACCGGGGCGTCCCACAGGCGGGCGAGGTCCTCGCTCAGCAGACAGGCCGTGACGGAGAAGCCCCGCATGTCGAGACTGGTGACGTAGTCGCCGACCAGGCTGCGCGCCACCCGCGCGCCCCTGCCGGACAACCGCTCGGCGATCTCGGCGAAGACGATGTGGAGTTCGATGAGCGGCGTGCCGCCCAGGCCGTTCACCATGACCAGGACGTCGCCGGAGAGCGGCATGTCCTCATTGACGGCGTCGAGCGCGACGGCGGCCAGTTCCCGGGCGTCGCGCATGGCGGCGCGTGACCGTCCGGGCTCGCCGTGGATGCCGACGCCCAGCTCGATCTCGGTCTCGCCCAGTTCGAAGGTCGGCCTGCCCGAGACGGGAGTCGTGCAGGCCTCCAGCGCGATGCCGAAGGAGCGGCTCCTGGCGTTGACCTCCCGGGCCACCCGCGCGACCTCGGCCAGCGGCGCGCCGCCCTCCGCGGCGGCTCCGGCGATCTTCTCCACGAAGACGGTCGCGCCGGTGCCCCTGCGGCCCGCGGTGTCCGGGGAGTCGCGCACGGCCACGTCGTCGTCGACGAGCACACGGGCGATCTCGACGCCCTCCTCGGCGCACAGGTCGGCGGCCAGTTCGAAGTTCAGGACGTCGCCGGTGTAGTTCTTCACGACGTGGAGCACGCCCACGCCGCCGTTCGCGGCGGCGGTCGCGGTGACCATCTGGTCGGGCACCAGGGAGGTGAAGATCTCGCCGGGACAGGCCGCGTCGAGCATGCCGTACCCGACGAAGCCCGCGTGCAGCGGCTCGTGGCCGGAGCCGCCGCCGGAGACCAGCCCGACCTTGCCCGGGGTGGGACCGCAGGCACGGGAGACGATCCGGCCGCCGGGGTCGACCCTCAGGTCGGGGTGGGCGGCCGCCAGCCCGCGCAGCGCGTCCGTGACGACCGTTTCGGCGCTGTTGATGAGCTTCTTCACATTCCTTAGCTCTTCCCGTTCCCGTGTCGTGGCAAGCACGGCGGTGCGGAACTCTCAGTGGGGCGAGGGCGGGGCGGGGGTACCGGGGGAGGGGGAGGACTGAGGTACGGTTCAGCCATGGCTGAGATCGTGTACCCCCCGGTCATCGCGCTGGCGAAGACCCTGTTCCGCGCGCTGGACCTCAAGATCCATGTCGAGGGCGCGGAGCGGATTCCGCGGACCGGCGGCGCGGTGCTCGCCAGCAACCACATCAGCTATCTGGACTTCATCTTCGCGGGCCTGGCGGCCCTGCCCGCCGAGCGTCTGGTCCGCTTCATGGCGAAGAAGGATGTCTTCGACCACCGGATCTCGGGTCCGCTGATGCGCGGCATGCACCACATCCCGGTGGACAGGGCCGCGGGTGCCGCCGCGTTCGGCGCGTCGCTGAAGGCGCTCAAGTCGGGTGAGGTCGTCGGGGTGTTCGCCGAGGCCACGATCAGCCGGTCCTTCACGGTCAAGGAGATCAAGAACGGCGCGGTCAGGATGGCCGTCGGCGCGAAGGTGCCGCTGATCCCGATGGCCCTGTGGGGCACCCAGCGGCTGTGGACCAAGGGGCGGCCCAGGAGGCTGCTGCAGCGGCACGTGCCGATCACGGTCCTGGTCGGCGAACCGCTGGAGCCCAAGCGCGGTGACGACTACGACGCGGTCACCGCCGAGTTGCGCAGGAGGATGGCCGAGCTGCTCGACCGGGCGCAGCGGACCTATCCGGAGATCCCGCCGGGCGCGTGGTGGCAGCCCAGCCACCTCGGTGGCGGCGCCCCGACTCCGGAGGAGGCCGCCAAGCTGGACGCCGCGGAGGCGCAGGCGAGACAGGGCGACGACCTGTCCTGAAGGCCCGCCCCGCGAGCCCCGGGAGGTCCGCAAGCCGGTGTCAGGTGGGCCACAAGCGGTGTGGTCCACGCTGATCCCATGAATGACGTGTTCGACAACCTCGCCGAGGCCTTCCAGCCCGCCCCGTCGCCGGGGCCGGGGCGTACTCCCGGGCCGGTGGGGATGGCCGTGCTGATGATCCTCTGGGCGGCGCTCGGCCTGGCGCCCTTCGTCTTCGCGGTCGAGGATCTCAAGCTCGCCACGGGGAGGACCGGCTCCCCGGGAACCCTGACGGTCGTCTCGTGCGCGCCTCTGGGGCAGGGGCGTTACGACTGCCGGGGCAGCTTCGTCCTGGACCGCACCGGTGAGACGGTGCAGGTCGCCGCCTCACCCGACTCGACGGTCGGCGACGTCAGGCGCGCCCGGCTCACCCCGGAGGGCGACCGCGCGGTCCCGGCCGGCACCTCGGGTGTGCTGGCCGCCCTCACCCTGCCCTTCCTCGGTGTCGGGGTGCTGGGCTTCCTGCCGTACGCGCTGCTGTACGTCCTGCGGGTACGGCGTGGCCGGCGCCCGGCCGTGGCCGTCGGATGCCTGCTCACGGCCGTCTCTCTGGCCGGTCTCGTCGTGGGCGTGGTCGCTGCCTATTCGTGATGCTTAGAGGTATTACGAGGGGCGTGATCCGTATGGCATTGGTCATGGTTTTTGGACCGTTCCTGGTTTCTCATTAAGAACCGGCCGAATAGTCGTAAATTTTGCGAATTGAGAGAGGGGGTGGCGCCTGGAAGGAAGTTTCTGTTCGGGATGGCAAGGAGGGGACGATTGGTATTTTTGGGCGAGATGTCCAGCAGGTAAATCCGGTCAAATGTGATATTTCGCTATATGCCTCATGAGTCGCGCGTGTCACCTGATCGCGCACTATAACGATGCACTAACGACGGATATCCCCTCTATGGAAAACTTCCTGAAGTTCATGAGAATCAAGGGGTATCTCCCTGCTGTCTCGCGAACGGGGAATCGGGGGCCGTCGGCTGACGACGGTGAGGCATCGCGAACGTTCAGGAAATCTGACCCTGCTGTCCGGTGTATTGCTCGACTCCGAGAATGGATGCCCGATGAGCCGTTTGACCGCCCTGCGTAGCAGGTTCGTGGACGCTCCTGACTCCCTGGGTGCCAAGGCCCGCGCGCGCCGCTGGCAGTGGCTGGCGCGGGTCTTCCCCGACGTGGGCGACATGACGGTCATCGACCTGGGCGGTACGGCCAGCGCCTGGCTCCGTTCGCCGGTCAAGCCCGCGCGTGTGCACATCGTCAACCTCTCCACCCCGCCCGCCGAGCTGCCCCCGTGGGTGACCGTGGAGAACGGCGACGCCTGTGATCTGCGCGCCGCCACCCACGGCCGCTACGACCTGGTCTTCTCGAACGCGGTCATCGAGCACGTCGGCGGCCACGCCAGACGGGAGAGCTTCGCCGAGGCCGTCTACGACCTGGCCGACCGGCACTGGGTGCAGACGCCCTACCGCTACTTCCCCGTCGAGCCGCACTACGTCTTCCCCGGGTTGCAGTTCATGCCGATGGCGGTGCGGGCGGCGACCGTGCGGCGCTGGCCCCTGGTGCACACCCGCCCGGCGGACCGGGCGAGCGCGGTGCGCTCGGTGGCCGAGATCGAACTGCTCAGCAAGACCGAGATGCGGCACTACTTCCCGGACTCGGAGCTCCACTACGAGTGGATGGCCGGTCTGGTGAAGGCCCTGATCGCGATCAAGCGTTGAGTTCGCGGATGGACCGTGCCAGGACGACGGCCCTCCAGCGGAGACGGGGCCGTGCAGGGGTGATATGGACCTCGCCGTTTTGTCCGGGTACGGTCGGCGCGTGACGTTTTCGATCGTGGCAAGGGCCGGTGACGCCTACGGGGTCGCCGTGGCGAGCAAGTTCCTGGCGGCCGGGGCGATCGTGCCCGCCGCGGAGGCGGGCGCCGGAGCGCTGGCGACCCAGGCGTGGGCCAACGTCGCCTTCCGGCCGCAGGGACTGGCGCTGCTGCGTACCGGGACGCGGGCCGAGGACGCGGTGGCCGGGCTGATCGCCTCCGACCCCGGGCGGGACCAGCGTCAGCTCGGCGTGGTCGGAGCCGACGGCGCGGGCGCCACCTTCACCGGGCAGGAGTGCCCCGCCTGGGCGGGCGGGGTCAGCGGTGACGGCTACGCCATCCAGGGCAACATCCTCACCGGCCCCGAGGTGGTCCGGGAGATGGAGGCGGCCTGGCTGGCCGCCGCGGAACTGCCCCTCGCCGAACGGCTGGTGGCCGCGCTGGCCGCGGGCGACGCCGCCGGCGGCGACAGCAGGGGCAGGCAGAGCGCGGCGGTCTACGTGGTCGAGGCGGGCGCGGGCTACGCGGGCTCGGGCGACGTCGCCTGCGACCTGCGCGTCGACGACCACCCCGACCCGGTGACCGAACTGCGCAGGCTGCTGGACGTCCACGAGCTGCTGTTCGGCAGGCCCGACCCGGAGAGCCTGCTGGAGGTCCGGGGAGAGCTGGCCGAGGAGATCGAGGCCCGCCTGAAGGAGCTGGGACACGACACACTCGACCAGTGGGCCGGGGTCGAGAACCTGGAGGGCAGGCTGGTCGAGGGCAGGATCGACCCGATCGTCCTGGCCCGCCTCAGGGGAGACGCCTGAGGCGGCCGGGCCCCTGCGAGGACGGGGTCACCAGGGCGTCCCCACGCCGGGACACCCTGGTGACGACGCCGTACGGGATCAGTGGGCCACCACGGTGGCCGCGGTGGTGAGCCGCTCGTTCAGACGCCGGGTGGTCAGGACCATCGCGCACCGCTCGGCGGCGTAGGTCAGGGCCATCCCGTGGTGCTCGGCGGAGAAGTCGGCGACGGCGTCGGCGACGAAGAAGACCTGCGTGTCGCTCATGAACGCGTCGCAGGCGGTCATCAGGCAGCCGATGTGGGCGTAGATCCCGGTGACGACCAGCTGGTCCCTGCCGGTCTCCGTCATCAGCTCGCGCAGGCGGGTGCGGTGGAAGGCGCTGTAGCGCCACTTCACGAGGTGGACGTCGTCGGGACCCGGGGCCAGGGCCGGGATGATCTCCTGGGCGCCGGGCTCGGGGCCGATCCCCGCCCCCCAGAAGTCCTGCAGCAGGCCGCGCTGCGTGCGGGTCTGCCCGCCGGGCTGGGCCGAGTAGACGACGGGGACACCGAGCCGCCCGGCGGTCTCGCGGAGCGCGGAGACGTTCGCCACCAGGTCGGACATCGGCGACGCGCCCTGGGTGAACGCGCTGACGAAGTAGTTCTGCATGTCGTGCACGAGCAGCAGCGCACGCCGTGGGTCCGGCGTCCACTCCACCCGGTTCTCGGGCAGCCCCTCCTCTCCCGGCATGGGATAGGGGGCGATGGCGGGAATGGCCACGTCGTTCCTTTCTTCGGTCGTCAACGGGTTCTGAGCCTGACCTTGCTGACCTTGCCGACGGCGGTCGTCGGCAGCGTCTCGGTGAACTCGATCCGGTCGGGGATCTTGTAGTCGGCGAGGCCCCGCTCCCGCAGGAAGGCCTTCAGCTCGGGCACGCCGACGGGGGATCGGGTCACGACGTGGGCGCAGGACCGTTCGCCGAGATAGGCGTCGGGGATCGCCACGACCGACACGTCGTGCACGGCCGGGTGGGCGAGCAGGTGGTTCTCGACCTCCTCGGCCGCGATCTTCTCGCCGCCCCGGTTGATCTGGTCCTTCGCCCGTCCCTCGACGACGAGGTGGCCGGTCGGCGTCCGCCGTACGATGTCGCCGGTCCGGTAGAAGCCGTCGGGGGTGAAGGCGGTCGCGTTGTGCTCCTCGGCGCGGTAGTAGCCGCGGATCGTGTACGGCCCGCGGGTGAGCAGGTGGCCGGTCTCCCCGGGGGCGACCGGGGAGCCGGAGTCGTCAACGATCAGGATCTCGTCGTCGGGTGAGATCGGCCTGCCCTGCGTGGTGACGACGATCTCCTCGGGGTCGTCGAAGCGGGTGTAGTTGACCAGTCCCTCGGCCATCCCGAAGACCTGCTGCAGGGCGCAGCCGAGGGCGGGGCTCACTCTGCGCGCCGCCTCCTCGCTCAGCTTCGCTCCGCCGACCTGCAGCACGCGCAGGCTCGACAGGTCGTGCTCGGCGCGGCGGGCGGCCTCGACCCACAGCAGCGCCAGCGGCGGCACCAGCCCGGTGATCGTCACACCCTCCGCCTCGATCAGCGGGAAGCAGGTGTCCGGCCCAGGGTGGGGGGCCAGCACCGCGCGTCCCCCGGCGTACAGGGCGCCGAAGACGCCGGGGGAGCTCATCGGGAAGTTGTGCCCGGCGGGCAGCGCGCACAGGTAGACGCTCGTCTCGTCGAGCCCGCAGATCTCGGCGCTGGCGCGGAAGCTGTAGATGTAGTCGTCGTGGGTGCGGGGAATGAGCTTGGGCAGCCCGGTGCTGCCGCCGGACAGCTGCAGGAAGGCCACGTCGGAGGGGACCGGGCCGGGGATGTCCGTGGGGCCCGCGCCGTCCGCGCGCAGGGAGTCCAGGGCGACGTGCCCACCGGGGTCGCCGTCCACGATCACGTGCGGCACCTTCAGCCCCTCGGCGAGCCGCCGGTGGTCGAAGCCGTCGTGGACGTCGGGGATGACGTACGCCGCGGCCTCGGTGAACTCGCAGAAGTAGGAGATCTCCGAGGACCGGTGGGCCGGGAGCGCGAACACCGGCAGCGCCCCGATCCGGAACAGCGCGAAGCAGACCTCGTAGAAGGAGATCCGGTTGGGGAGCTGGACGACGACCCGGTCACCGGGGCCGAGCCCGAGCCCGAGCAGGCCGGTCGCCAGCCCGTCGGCGCGTTCGTCCAGCTCGCGGTAGGTCACCCGCTCGCCGCCGCCGACCAGGGCGACGCGGTCGCCGTGCGCCGCGGCCCGTTCGCGGAGCAGACCGCCGAATGTCTCGCCGCGCCAGTATCCGGCGGCGCGGTACCGCTCGGCGAACTCCGGCGGGTACGGCACAACGCTCATCGTGGTTCCCGTCAATCGTGGGTTGAGGCCTGCGCGCCGAGACCGAGGGCGTGCAGGAGGGTGCGGAACTTCGCGGAGGTCTCGTCGAGTTCGGCCTCGGGGACCGAGCCCGCGACGATGCCGCCGCCCGCGAACAGGCGGACCCCGGTCCGCGACACCTCGGCGCAGCGGATGGTGACGGCCCACTCGCCGTCGCCCGAGGCGTCGCACCAGCCGACCATGCCGGTGTAGAAGCCGCGGTCGAAGGGCTCGATGTCGGCGATGGCGGCGCGGGCCGCCCCGGTGGGCGTGCCGCAGACGGCCGGGGTGGGGTGCAGCGCGACGGCCAGGTCGAGTGAGGTCGTCGCCGGGTCGTTCAGGCGGCCGGTGACCCTGGTCGACAGGTGCCACATGGTGGCCGTGCAGACGAGTGAGGGCTCGGCGGGCACGCTGAGCGCGCGGCAGTGCGGGGCGAGCGCGTCGGCGACCGCCTCGACGACGACGGCGTGCTCCCGCTGGTCCTTGGCGGAGCAGAGCAGGGCCGCCGCGCGGCGGCGGTCCTCCTGCGGGTCTGCGCTGCGCGGCGCCGACCCCGCCAGGGGGTTGGCCACCACGGCCGGCCCGGTACGGGAGACCAGCAGCTCGGGACTCGCGCCGACCAGGGTCCTGTCACCGGGCAGCGGCACCGCGAAGATGTGGCCGTGCGGGTCGCGGCCCGCCAGGCGGCGCACCATCGTCACGACGTCCACCGGTTCGGGTCGGGTCAGCTCCAGGGACCGGGCCAGGACGATCTTGTCCAGGGCGCCCCGTTCCAGCAGGTCCAGGGCGCGCCGTACCCCCTTGCGGTGGTCGGCCGGGCTGGGGACCGCGACGATCCGCCACGGCTGCCCCGGTTCGGCCTCCGGCGGGTCGCAGGGGACGAAGGGGTCGGCCCACCGGGCCCGCTCCGGCGCGACGAGGTGCGCCGCACCCGGCTCGTCGAACGGGATGGCGCCCATGACGAGACCCGCCCGCTCCCGCACGCGGCCCGCCAGCTCGCGCAGCGTCGCCGCGGGGGGCACCACGTCGGCGCACCCCTGGCCCAGCAGCGTGTGCTGGGGGGAGGAGAAGAGGGAGGAGAGCCCGGGACGGTACCCGTGCAGCAGCTCGGAGGCGGTGACCGCCTCGTATGCGATGCTCAAAACTAGCCTTTCCTACAGAAGTCAGGCTCGCAGCGTGGCGCCGCCGTCCACGTACAGGTCCTGCATGGTGATGTGCCGCGCACGGTCGGAGGCGAGGAAGGTCACGGCGTCCGCGATGTCGGAGGGGTCGGCGACCCGGCCGAGCGGGATGCCGACCCTGAAGGTCGCGGGATCGCCCTCAAGCACGGAGCGCCGGTCGAGCCCGGCCTGCATCACGGTCTCCGTCGAACCGGGGGAGACCACGTTGCAGCGGATGCCGTGCTCGGCGAGTTCGAGCCCGAGGCAGCGGGTGAACATGGCGGAGGCGGCCTTGGAGGCGGCGTAGGCCGCCATCCCCATCCGGGGCACGCCGCCCGCGTTCGACGCCACGGTGATGATCGTCCCGGAACGGCGGGGAACCATCCTGCGCGCGACGGCCCTTGAGACGTGGAAGACGCCCGAGGCGTTCACCGCGAACACCCGGTTCCAGTCGTCCTCGCCGAAGTCCGTCACCGCGCCGGTGCGCAGGATGCCCGCCACGTTGACCAGGACGCCGATCGGGCCGAGGAGGTCCTCGACCTCCGCGACGACCGTCTCCATCCGTGCGGGGTCGGTGACGTCGGCGACCAGCCGGGTCACCTTCTCGTCCCGGTCCTCCCAGGGTTCGGGAAGGAGGTCGACCCCGGCGACGGCGGCCCCCGCGCGGGCGAGCGCGGTCGTCACGGCCGCTCCGATACCTCGTGCGGCACCCGTCACGAGTGCCACGGCACCCGAGAGGCCGGGCTCGTTCATCGCTCTGCCCTCACTGGTCAACTTAGGTAAGCCTAAACTTAGGTAAGCCTAAATTTACCTTCCATGTCCCGACAAGGTCTGTCAAGAGATCGACTGTTGTGATCTGGTTCACACTGGATTGCCCCTTGACGTCCGTCTTGACGGGATAGATCTTAGGTAAGACTTACCTAAGTACTTTAGGTGGATTTTGGGCCCTTCCATTACGCATGCCCTTTTTCTGAGGGGGGCTCAGCCATGCCCAGACACGAGGAGCGGAATGTCGGAACCCCCCGCGGAGAGACCACGGTCTCGGCGGCCACTCGACCTGGTCGGCGTCGGATTCGGTCCGGCCAACCTCGCCCTGGCCGTGGCGTTGCGAGAGCACGGCACGACGGGAACGGCTCTGGAGGCGGCGTTCTTCGAGCGCCGTGAGCGATTCGGCTGGCACCCGGGAATGCTCATCGAAGGGGCGACGCTGCAGGTCTCCTTCCTCAAGGACCTCGCGACCCTCCGCAACCCCGCCAGCGAGTACGGCTTCCTGTTCTACCTGCACGCCAAGGGCAGGCTCGCCGACTTCGTCAACCACAAGACGCTGTTCCCGACCCGCGTCGAGTTCAACGACTACCTGGAGTGGGTCGCCGCGCTGTTCGCCCACCAGGTCACCTACGGCACCACGGTGCGCGGCGCCCGGCCCGTGTGGGACGCCCACGGCGACGCCGGGCGGATCGAGGTCCTCGGCGACGACGGCCAGGTCCTCGGCCACACCCGCAACCTGGTGCTCGCCCCCGGCCTGCGGCCCCGGCTGCCCAAGGGCGTGCACCTGTCCGAGCGCGTCTGGCACAACGCCGACCTGCTGACCCGGCTGGCCGGGCTGCCCCCGCTCACCCGGCGGCGCTTCGCCGTCGTCGGCGCGGGACAGAGCGCCGCGGAGGTCACCGACCACCTGCACCGGACCTACCCGGAGGCCGAGGTCTGCTCGATCTTCACCCGGTACGGCTACAGCCCCGCGGACGACAGCCCGTTCGCCAACCGGATCTTCGACGCCGAGGCCGTGGACGAGTTCCACGCCGCCCCCGAGGACGTCCGGCGATCCCTGCTGGACTACCACGCCAACACCAACTACTCGGTCGTCGACCTCGAACTCATCGAGGAGCTCTACCGGCGCGCCTACCAGGAGAAGGTCGTCGGCCGGGAACGGCTGCGCATCCTCAACGTCTCCCGCGTCGCGGGCCTGGACGAGGTCACCGACGGCGTGCGCGTGCACGTCGACCACCTGGCGACCGGCACGAGCACCGTCCTCGACTGCGACGCCGTGGTCTTCGCCACCGGCTACCGCCCCGTCGACCCGGCCGAACTGCTCGGTGACCTGGCCGGGCACTGCCGCCTCGACGACGAGGGACGGCTGCTGGTCGGCGCCGACTACCGCGTGCTCACCGACCCGTCCGTCAAGGCCGGGATCTACCTGCAGGGCGGCACCGAGTACGCCCACGGCCTGTCGTCCTCCCTGCTGTCCAACGTGGCCGTCAGGGCGGGGGACATCGTCCGCTCGATCGCGGGCGGCCCCCGCGCGAGCGGCCTGCCCGGCGTGGACTCCGCGTCCGTGGCCGCCCTCGGCTAGACAGCCCGCCCCCCGACCACCCGATGAGAAAGCAACGGTCACCCCATGTCGCTGAGCCACGAGCGCGTCCGGGAGGACGTCGCCGACGTCCTGTCCGAGCAGCCGGCCGAGATCTCCGACGACGAGAA
This sequence comes from Streptosporangium sp. NPDC020145, assembly GCF_040631275.1. Taxonomy (NCBI): domain Bacteria; kingdom Bacillati; phylum Actinomycetota; class Actinomycetes; order Streptosporangiales; family Streptosporangiaceae; genus Streptosporangium; species Streptosporangium sp. NPDC020145. The sequence goes on from NZ_JBEXZT010000001.1 coordinate 110,841, forward strand.
CCTCCTCGACCGCGGACTCGACTCGATCCGCGTGATGAGCCTCGTCGAACGCTGGCGCGCGGCGGGCGTCAGCACCACCTTCATCGAACTGGCCGAGCAGCCGACCGTCGCCGCCTGGTGGCGGCTCATCAGCGACCGCATGGAGGACGGCGGCCGGTGAGCCGGGCCGACGGCGCCTGAACCACGTTCGGCGGGCCGGGCCGCAGGCGCCCGGGATCCGCCATGGAAGACGAGATCCGAGAAAGAGGTTCCCCTTGCCCGCGGACGTGCTCGCGCTGACCGGCGCGCAGCTGGGCGTCTGGTACGCCCAGCGCCTCGACCCCGCCGACCCGAGCTTCAACGTCGGCCAGTACGTCGAGCTGTGCGGACCCCTCGACCTGGACCTGTTCGGCGAGGCCGTACGGATCGGGGTCGGCGAGACGCAGGCCCTGAACGTGCGGATCGTGGACGGCCCCGACGGGCCGTGGCAGGTGATCGGCGAGGCCGCGGACTGGGACTTCGGCGTCGTCCGCTGCGACCCCGAGGAGGCGCTGCGCGCCATGCGGGCCGACCTCGCGACCCCGGTCGACATCCTGACCGGGCCGCTGGTCGCCGAGACCCTCTACGAGGTCGGCCCCCAGCGTTACCTCTGGTACCAGCGTTTCCACCACATCCTCATGGACGGCTACAGCTTCGCCCTGCTGGCCGGGCGGGTCGCGCAGATCTACACGGCGCTGGCCGCGGGCAGGCCGTACGGGGACAGCCCGTTCGGGCGGCTGGGGGCGGTCGTCGGCCAGGAGGTCGACTACCGGACCTCCGGCGGGCGCGAGCAGGACCGCGACTGGTGGCGCGAGCACCTCGCCGACCGGCCGGAGGTCGCGGAGATCACCTCGGGGACCTCCACGTACGGCTTCCTGCGCGAGCGGGCCGAGTTCCCCGGCCAGGCGCTGCTCGCCGTCGCCAAGGAGGCGGGCGGGACCTGGGCCGACGCGGTGACCGCCGTCACCGCCGCCTACACCTGGCGGATGACCGGCGCCGCGGACGTCGTCCTGGGCATGCCGTTCGCCGGACGGTTCGGCGTGGCGTCGATGCGCGTGCCGGGCATGACGGTCAACGTCCTGCCGGTCAGGCTCCTCCACGAGGCGGAGACGACGCTCACCGGCCTCGTCCGCCAGGCCGCCGCCGAGATCGTCGCCGTCCGGGCCCACCAGCACTACCGGGGTGAGGACCTGCAGCGCGACCTCGACCTGGTCGGCTCGGGACGCAGGCTGTACGGCCCCTCGGTCAACGTCAAGGCCTTCGACTACGAGCTCTCCTTCGCCGGGGTCGACGGCGTCACCCGCAACCTCGCCGCGGGCCCCGTCGACGACCTGGAGTTCTCCTTCTACAAGACCCCCGACGACGTCCTGGTCGTCGAACTCGACGGCAACCCCGGCAGGTGCACGCCCGAGACCCTCAGGGCGCACCTGCGGCGCTTCCTCGCCTTCGCCGACGCCATGGCCGCGGCGCCGAGAACGCCGGTCGCGGAACTGCCGCTGATCACCCCGGCGGAACGCGACCTCGTCGTCGACGGCTGGAACGCCACCGGGACGTCCGTCACCGGCGCGACCCTCGCCGAGGCGTTCCGCGCCCAGGCCCGCAGGACGCCGGAGGCGGTCGCGGTCCGCGACCTGTCCGGCACCGGGAACGGTCTCAGCTTCGCCGAGCTCGACGCCCGCTCCGACCGGCTGGCCGCGCTGCTGCTCGGCAGGGGAGCGGCCCCCGAGCGGACCGTCGCCCTCGAACTGCCCCGCGGCACCGGCATGATCGTCGCCCAGCTCGCCGCCCTCAAGTCCGGCGCCGCCCACCTGGTGCTCCCCACCGACCTGCCGGAGGAACGGCGCGCCTTCCTGCTGGCCGACGCCGGCCCGGTGCTCGTGGTCACCCCGGAGACGCTCGCCGAAGCCGAAGCCGAAGCGGGGGTCCTTCCTGGGGTGACCGTACGGCCCGCCTCGCTGGCGTACGTGCTCTACACCTCCGGCTCGACCGGCCTGCCCAAGGCCGTCGCCGTCACCCACGCCACCCTCGCCAACCTGTGGGAGCACCACCGCGTCACCCTGCACGCCGGACCCCGCAGGAAGGTCGCGCACTCCTACGCCTTCTCCTTCGACTCGGCGTGGGGGCCGTTCCTGTGGATGGTCTCCGGGCACGAACTGGTCGTCCTCGACGAGCACGAACGGCGTGACCCCGCCTCCTTCACCGGGCTCGACGTCATCGACGTCTCCCCGTCGTTCTGCCTGCAACTGGCCGACGCCGACATGCTCGACCGGCCGGGACACCCCGGGCTCGTGCTGCTCGGCGGGGAGGCCGTGCCGCCCGCGCTGTGGCGGCGGCTGCGCGAGACCCCCGGTGTGCGCGCACACAACCTGTACGGCCCGACCGAGTTCACCGTGGACGCCCTGTGGGCCTGGCTCGACGACAGTGAGGAACCGGTCGTCGGCCGTCCCGTCGGCGGGGCCAGGGCCTACGTGCTCGACGCCCGCCTGGCCCCGGTGCCGCCCGGCGTGACCGGGGAACTGTACGTCGCGGGCGGCGGCCTGGCCCGCGGCTACCTGAACCGGCCCGGCCTGACCGCGGAACGGTTCGTCGCCGACCCCTTCCAGCCGGGCGGGCGGATGTACCGCACCGGCGACATGGCCCGCTGGCGCCCCGACGGGACCCTGGAGTTCCACGGCCGCACCGACGACCAGATCAAGATCCGCGGCCACCGCGTCGAGCTGGGCGAGGTCGAGGCCGCGCTGGCGGCCGTGCCCGGCGTCACCCAGGCCGCGGCCGCCGTGCGCGGCGGGCTGCTGACCGGCTACGTCGTCGGCGACGGCCTGGAGGCCGCCCGGGTGCGGGGCACGCTGGCCGCCCGGCTGCCCGGCTACATGGTGCCCGCCGCCGTCGTCGTGCTCGCCGCCCTGCCGCTGACCGGGCACGGCAAGCTCGACCGGCGCGCCCTGCCCGCCCCCGAGTTCACCGCCATGGGCCGCCCGCCGCGCGACGCGACGGAGGAGACGCTCTGCGGGATCTTCGCCGAGGTCCTCGGTCTGCCCGAGATCGGCATCGACGACAACTTCTTCGAGCTGGGCGGCGACAGCATCACCTCCATCCAGGTCTGCGGGCGCGCCCGCAAGGCCGGGCTCGCGGTGACGCCCCGCCAGGTCTTCGAGCTGAGGACCGTCGCCGGTCTGGCCGCCGTCGCGGGAGCCGTACGGCAGGCCCGCCCCGACGACGGCGTGGGGACCGTCCCGCTCACGCCCATCGTCGCCTGGCTGCGCGACCTCGGCGGCTCGGTCACGGCGTTCCGGCACACCGCCTCCGTGGACCTTCCCGAGGGGGTCACCGGCGAGCGGGTGCTTCAGGCGGTGCAGACCCTGCTCGACCACCACGACGCGCTGCGCGCCCGCCTCAACCCCGACTGGACCCTCGACGTCCGGCCCCCCGGCGCGGTCGCCGCCGCCGACGTCGTCGGTACGACCGCCGGCCCCGGGGACGACCTCGACCCGGCGGCGGGCCGCATGGTCGCCTTCACCCACGAACCGGGACGGCTCACCGTCGCCGTCCACCACCTCGTCGTGGACGGCGTCTCCTGGCGTGTCCTGCTGCCCGACCTGCGGGCCGCCCTCGAAGGACGGCCGCTCGAACCGGTCGGCACCTCGCTGCGCACCTGGGCGGCCACCGTGGCCGACCTGGACGTCTCCGGGGAACTGCCCTACTGGACCGGGGTTCTCGACCGGCCGGGACCGAGGCTCGGCGCGCGCAGGCCGGGACCCGGCGACACCGTCGGCACCGCCGTGCGCTCCGTCGTCACCGTGCCGCCGGGCCGTACGGCGCCGCTGCTGGCCGCCGCGGCCCGCTGCCGCGCCGGGATGGACGAGCTGCTGCTGGCCGTCCTGGCCAGGGCCGTCGGCGGGGACGAACTGCTGGTGCAGACCGAGGGGCACGGCCGTGACCTGATCGACGACCTCGACCTGTCGCGCACCGTCGGCTGGTTCACCGTCGAACACCCCGTCCGCGTCCGTCTCGACGGAGCCGCGACCCCGGCCGGCACCCTCAGGAGGGTGAAGGAGGCCGTCAGGTCGGTGCCCGGCGGCGGGCTCGGCTACGGCGTCCTGCGCCACCTGCGCGGACTGCTCGACGGGCTGCCGCAGCCGCAGATCCTGTTCAACTACCTCGGCCGTTTCGCCGCGGGCGCCGCCTTCACCGCCTCCGACGACCCCGCCATGCCCACGCCGTACGCCCTTGAGGTCAACGCCTTCCTGCACGAGACGCCGCAGGGACCCTCGCTGGCCGTCCACCTGTCGAGCCCGCCCGGCGTGCTCGACCTGGACGACCTCGGCGCGCGCTGGGACGCCGCCCTCGACGAACTGGCCGCGACGCCCGACGCGCTCGTCCCGTCCGACCTGCCGCTGGTCGCCCTCACCCAGCGGGAGGTCGACCGCCTGCCCGGGGACGCCGCCGACGTGCTGCCGCTCTCGCCGCTGCAGGAGGGCCTGCTCTTCCACGCCAGCGCCGACGAACTCGACGTCTACACCTCGCTGACCCACCTCGACCTCGAAGGGCCGGTCGACGGGCTGCGCGGGCGGATGGAACGGCTGCTCGCCCGGCACGACAGCCTGCGCGCGGTCTTCCTGTCCGACGGCTTCGACCGGCCCGTCCAGGTCATCCCGGCCCGGGCGGAACTGTCCTGGCGGGAACTCGACCTGTCCGGCGAGCCGGAACGCCTCGACGAGGTCGAACGCGCCGAACTGGCCCACCGCTTCGACCTCACCCGCTCGCCGCTGCTGCGCTGCCTGCTCGTACGGCTCGGCCCTGACCGCCACCGGCTGCTGCTGACCGGCCACCACATCGTCGCCGACGGCTGGTCGACCCCGCTCATCGTGCGCGAACTGGTCTCGGGAACCGCCGAACCGGCGCCGCCGTACCGGGACTACCTGGCCTGGCTGGGCCGCAGGGACATCGAGGCCGACGCCGCGGCCTGGCGCGAGGCGCTGGCCGGGCCGGTCGAACCGACCCTGGTCGGAGGCGCGGAAGCCGCGCGAACCCCCGTCCCGCCGCGTGAGGTGGCCGTCGAACTGCCCGCCGCCGTGGGGGAGCGGCTCGGCGTGTTCGCCAGGCGGCACGGCCTGACCCTCAACACCGTCGTCCAGGGGGCTTGGGCGATCCTGCTCGGCGTGCTCACCGGACGCGACGACGTCGTCTTCGGCGCGACCGTCTCCGGCCGTCCCGCCGACCTCGACGGCGTGGAGAACATGATCGGCCTGTTCAGCAACACCGTCCCCGTCCGGGTGCGGCTCGACCCGGAGGAGGCGGCGCTCGCCGCGCTCACCAGGCTCCAGGCGGAACAGGCCAGGCTGCTCGACCACCAGTACCTCGGCCTGGCCGAGATCCAGGCCCTCGCCGGGGCCGGGACGCTCTTCGACACGCTGCTCGTCTTCGAGAACTACCCGGCCGGGCAGGGCGTGCCCGGCGGCGAGGTCACCGTGACCGGCGCAGGCAACCGGGGCCACACGCACTACCCGCTGACGCTGCTCGTGCTTCCCTCGGGCAACCCGGTGCTCGGCCCCGACGGCGGCGGGCCCCGCTTCGTCCTGGAGTACCGGCCCGACGCGTTCGGCGACGACGAGGCCCGGGTCGTGGCCGCCCGCTTCGCCCGGGTGCTCGCGCAGCTCACCGCGGAGGTCGTCGTCGGCGAGATCGACGTGCTGATCGAACGCGAGAGCGTCCTCGGCGACTGGATCGCCACCGAGGCGGAGATCCCCGCAGGCACCGTCGTGGACGTCTTCGAGGCGCAGGTCGCCGCGACCCCGGACGCGACCGCGGTGGTCTCCGGCACGACCGCCCTGACCTTCGACCAGCTCAACCGGCGCGTCAACCGGCTCGCGCACGCCCTGACCGGGCTCGGCGCCGGGCGGGAGACACTGGTCGCGCTCGCGCTGCCCCGCTCGGCCGACCTGGTCGTCGCGCTGCTGGCCGTGCTGAAGACCGGGGCCGCCTACCTGCCGATCGACCTCGACTACCCGGAGGAGCGGCGGCGGCTCATGCTCGCCGACGCCCGCCCCGTGCTCGTCCTGACCAAGCTCCCGGAGACCGACGACGGCCCGGAGACCGACCCCGTCGTCGAACGCGACCCCGCGCAGCAGGCCTTCGTCATCTACACCTCCGGCTCGACCGGACGCCCCAAGGGCGTGCAGATCGCCCACCACGGCCTGATGAACCTCTACCGCGACCACCGCGACACCGTCTTCGCCAGGGCGGTCGAGGCGGCGGGCGGGCGGCGGCTGCGCGCCGCGCACACCGCGTCCTTCTCCTTCGACTCCTCCTGGGAGCAGCTGCTGTGGCTGCTGTGCGGCCACGAGCTGCACGTCTTCGACGAGGAGACCCGCCGCGACGCCGAGGCGACCGTCGCGCTGGTCGCCGAACGGCGCATCGACACCCTCGACGTCACCCCGACCTTCGCCGAGCAGCTGCTCGACTGCGGCCTGCTCGACGGTGAGCACCGGCCCGTGCTCGTGCTGCTCGGCGGCGAGGCCGTGCCCGACGCGCTGTGGCGCCGCCTGCGTGAGACCCCCGGCGTGCTCGCGCACAACTACTACGGCCCGACCGAGGACACCGTGGACACCCTCGGCGCCGACCTCGCCGACAGCCCCGCCCCGGTCGTCGGACGGCCCATCGCCAACACCCGCGTCTACGTGCTCGACCGCAGGCTGCGCCCGGTGCCGCCGGGCGTCCCCGGCGAGCTGTACATCGCCGGGGCCGGTCTGGCCCGCGGCTACCTGAACCGGCCGGGCCTGACCGCGGAACGGTTCGTCGCCGACCCCCTCAGGTACGGCGAGCGCATGTACCGCACCGGGGACCTGGCCCGCTGGCGGCCCGACGGCACCCTGGAGTTCCTCGGCCGCACCGACGACCAGGTGAAGGTACGCGGCTACCGGATCGAGCTGGGCGAGGTCGAGGCCGCGCTCACCGCACAGCCCGGGGTCTCCCGCGCCGCCGTGATCGTCAGGGACGACCGGCTCGTCGCCTACGTCGTCGCCGACGGGCCGGTCGACCCCGGCGCACTCGGCCTGCCCGCCTATATGGTCCCCGCCGTCGTCACCCTCGACGCGCTGCCGATGAACGTCCACGGCAAGCTCGACCGCGCCGCCCTGCCCGCCCCCGGGGTGAGCCGTACGGCGGGCCGCGCGGCCAGGGACGAACGGGAGGAACTCGTCCGCGGCGTGCTCGCCGACCTGCTCGGCGTGCCCGCGATCGGCGCCGACGACGACTTCTTCGCCCTCGGCGGCCACTCGCTGCTGGCCGCCCGCGCCGTCAACCGCATCCGGCGCGCCCTGGGCACCGGCCTGGCGATCAGGGACCTGTTCGAGGCGCGCACCGTCGCCAGGCTCATGCCCAGGCTCGGCGGCGCCGCCCGCGCGCCGCTCACCCGCATGTCGCGCCCGGAACGGGTGCCGCTCTCGGCCGCCCAGCGCCGCCTGTGGTTCCTGCACCACCTGGAAGGCCCGAGCCCGGTCTACAACATCCCGCTGCGCCTGCACCTGACGCCGGGCGCCGACGCCGCCGCGCTGCGCGCCGCCTGGCACGACGTGACCGGCCGCCACGAGATCCTGCGCACCGTCTACCCGGACGCCGAAGGCACGCCGTACCAGGTGGTCCTGGACGTCCGGCCGCCGCTGACGACCGTGGCGAGCACGGCGGAGCGGCTGGCGGACGACCTCGCCGAGGCCGAGGAGTACGGCTTCGATCTGCCCGCAGAGCCGCCGCTGCGCGGGACGCTGTTCACCCTCGGCGACGGACGGCTCGTCCTGTCGGCCGTCTTCCACCACATCGCCAGCGACCAGTGGTCGGAGGGGGTGTTCCTGCGCGACCTGGCGAGCGCCTACGAGGCAAGGCTGGCCGGGCGGGAACCGGAGTGGCCCGACGTCCTGCAGTACGCCGACCACACCCTCTGGCGCCGGGACGTCCCCACCGAGGAGGACGAACGCCACTGGCGGGAGGCGCTGGCGGGCATCCCCGACGAGCTGGCGCTGCCCTACGACCGGCCCAGGCCGCACACCCCGACCCACCGGGGCGCGACCGTACGGCTCCGCCTGCCCGACGACGTCCACCGGGGCGTCGCGGCGCTGGCCGGGCGCGGCGGCGCGACCCCCTTCATGGTGCTGCAGGCCGCCGTCGCCCTCCTGCTGGGCAGGCTCGGCGGCGGGGACGACATCCCGCTCGGCGTACCCGTGGCGGGCCGCCCCGACGAGGCCCTCGACGACGTCATGGGCCTGTTCGTCAACACGCTCGTGCTGCGCGCCGACCTGTCGGGCGATCCGTCGTTCGACACGCTGCTCGGCCGGGTGCGCCAGACGGAACTGGCCGCGCTCGCCCACCAGGACCTGCCGTTCGAGCGGCTCGTCGACATCGTCGCCCCCACCAGGTCACTGGCCAGGCACCCGCTGTTCCAGGTCATGACCCAGTACCACCGGGCGGAACCCGCCGTCGCCCTCGGCGAGCTCGAACCCGACCTGAGCGTCCACGCCCGCTTCGACCTGGCCTTCAACGCCGTGGACGACGGCGAGGCCACGCACCTGTCGATCATCTACGCCCGCGACCTGTTCGACGACGCGACCGCCCACCTGCTCGGCGACCGGCTCGTCCACGTGCTGCGCCAGGTGCTGGCCGACCCGGCGCTGACCGTCGGCGCGGTCGACGTGCTGTCCCCCGCCGAACGCGGCCGGATCACCGGCGAGTGGAACGACACCGCCCGCGAGGTGCCCTCCGGCACGCTCAGCCGCCGCATCACCGCCCAGGCCCGCCGTACCCCGGACGCCCTGGCCGTGGCCGCCCCCGAGGGGCCTGAGGGGAGGACCTGGCTTGAGCTGACCTACGCCGAGCTGGAACGGCGCGCCGACCGGCTGGCCTGGGAACTCGCCGAGGGCGGCGCCGGTCCCGAGACGATCGTCGCGGTCTCCGTCCCCCGCTCGGCGGAGCTGATGGTCGCGCTGCTGGCCGTGCTGAAGACCGGGGCGGCCTACCTGCCGATCGACCCCGACTATCCGGCGCGGCGGCGTGAGCTGATGCTCGACGACGCCCGCCCCGTCCGGCTGCTGACGGCCGCCGACGTCCCCCGTGAGGGCGGGGACCGGCCCTTCCCCGACGCCTCGGCCCCCGGCGGCCCGGCCTACGTGATCTACACCTCCGGCTCGACGGGACGGCCGAAGGGCGTGGTGGTCGAGCACCGGGCGATCGTCAACCGCCTGGCCTGGATGCAGGCCGAGTACGGCCTCACCCCGGACGACCGGGTGCTGCAGAAGACCCCCGCCGGGTTCGACGTGTCGGTGTGGGAGTTCTTCTGGGCGCTCTGCGAGGGCGCCGCCGTGGTCCTGGCCGCGCCCGGCGACCACCGCGACCCCGCCAGGCTCGTCCGGCTCATCCGGGAGCGGTCCGTCACGGTCGCCCACTTCGTGCCGTCCATGCTGCGGGCCTTCCTGACCGACCCCGGCGTGCCCGGCTGCGTGAGCCTGCGCCACGTCGTCTGCTCCGGCGAGGCGCTGCCCGCCGACCTGGCCGCCGACTTCAGGAGGGCGCTCGGCGCCGGGCTGCACAACCTGTACGGCCCGACCGAGGCCGCCGTGGACGTCACCTACCAGGAGTACACCGGTGACCCCGGAGCCGCCACGGTCCCGATCGGCCGCCCGGTGTGGAACACCGGCGTCCACGTGCTGGACGCCGCGCTGCGCCCGGTGCCGGTCGGCGTCCCCGGCGAGCTGTACCTGTCGGGCGTCCAGCTCGCCCGCGGCTACCTCAACCGGCCGGGCCTGACCGCCGAACGGTTCGTCGCCGACCCGTCCGGGCACGGCGAGCGCATGTACCGCACCGGGGACCTGGCCCGCCGGCGCCCCGACGGCACCGTCGAGTTCCTCGGCCGCACCGACGACCAGGTGAAGATCCGCGGGCAGCGGATCGAGCTGGGCGAGGTCGAGGCCGCGCTGCGCGCCCTTCCCGGCGTACGGCAGGCCGCCGCGGCCGCCGTCGAGGGCCGCCTGATCGGCTACGTCGTCGGTGCTTCGGACGGTGCCCCCGACGGTGCGCTCGACCCGGCGGCGCTCCGCGCCGAACTGGCCTCGTGTGTCCCCGGCCAGCTCGTGCCCTCGGTGATCGTGCCGATCGACGCGCTGCCGCTCTCCGTCAACGGCAAGCTCGACCGCCGCACGCTGCCCGTCCCCGCCGCGCCCGAGGCGCCCGCCGCCGCGAAGCCCGCCAGGCCCGGCGAGGAGACCATGGCCGCCGCCTTCGCCGAGGTGCTCGGCCTGGGCGCGGTCGGCGTCGACGACGACTTCTTCGGCCTCGGCGGCGACAGCATCATGTCCATCACCCTGGTCGCCAGAGCCCGCGCCGCCGGGCTGACGATCACCGCCAAGGACGTCTTCGAGCACCCGACCGTCGCCGGGCTCGCGGCCGTCGCCACGGCGGCGGAGCCCGCCGCCGCGGCGCCTGCGGAACCCGAGGAGGAGGCGGGCGGCCCGCTGCCGCTGCTGCCCGTCATGCACTGGCTGCGCGAACAGGGCGTCCCGGTCGAGGACGTGCACCAGGCCAGGCTGCTGCGGGTGCCGCCCGCGCTCGGCGTCGAGCGGATCACCGCCGCCTTCGACGTCCTCGCCCGCCGCCACGACGCGCTGCGGCTGCGCCTGGCCAGGCCGCACCCCGCGATCTGGTCGGCGGAGATCACCCCTGAGGCGGCCCCCTTCGAGGTGCGCCGGGTCACCGGCCTGGCCGGTCTCGAAGCCGAGTACCGCGCCGCCGTCGGACGGCTCGACCCGGCGACCGGCGCGGTCGTCCAGGTCGTCTGGTTCGACCTCGGCGAGGAGCCGGGCCGCCTGCTCGTCGTCGCCCACCACCTCGTGGTGGACGGCGTCTCCTGGCGCTTCCTGCTGCCCGACCTGGCAGCCGCCGTCGAGGGCCGCGACCCCGCCCCCGTCCCCGTCTCCCTGCGCCGCTGGTCACGGCGGCTGAGCGAGGAGGCGCACACCCCCGGGCGGCTCGCCGAACTCGACCACTGGCTGGCGGCCGTCGCCCCCGGCGCCACCCGCCTGGCGGTGACGCCCCAGGCGTCCCCGGTGTCCGCTACGGCGCCCGCCACGCACGAGACCGTCCTGGACACCGCGCTCACCCGGAGCCTGCTTTCGGCCAGGGGCGGGATGAACGCGCTGCTGCTCACCGCGCTCGCCCTGGCCCTGCCCGGCGACGGCCCGGCCCTGGTCGAGCTGGAGGGCCACGGCCGCGAACACGCCGAACTCGACCTGTCGCGCACCGCGGGCTGGCTCACCGCCGTCCACCCGGTACGTCTCGACCCCGGGGCCCCCGGCGGCACAGCCGGCACGGTCACGGCGTTCAAGCGGATCAGGGAACAGCTGGCCGCGGTGCCCGACGGCGGCCTCGGCTACGGCCTGCTGCGTCACCTCAACCCGCAGACGGCCGCCGTGCTCGCCGCCGCGCCCCGCCCGGAGATCCTGTTCAACTACCTGGGCAGGTTCGGCGTCGGCGGCGCCGAGGACTGGGGCATCGCCGACGAGACGCTCCCCGAGATCGGGACCGGCGCCTCGCCGTACGGGCTTGAGGTGGACGCCGTCACCCAGGACAGGCCCGAGGGGCCGACGCTGCGGGTCACCTGGACCTCGGCCGTCCTCGACGGCGCGGAACTGGCCGGTCTGGCCGGGCGCTGGGAGGCGGCGCTGGCCGAACTCGGCGCCCCCGGCGCCCTCGACGACGCGCTGACCCCCTCCGACCTGCCGCTGGTCTCCCTCACCCAGGCGCAGATCGACGAGCTGCCCCCCGGCACGGCCGAGGTGCTGCCGCTCGCGCCGCTGCAGGAGGGCCTGCTCTTCCACGCCACCGTGGACGAGGGCGCGCTCGACGTCTACACCGTGCAGAACTTCCTCGAACTGCGCCGCCCGATGGACGCCGGACGGCTGCGCGAGGCCTGGCGGCGGCTGACCGCCCGCCACCCCAACCTGCTGGCCGGGTTCCGGTACGACGGCCTCGACCGGGCCGTCCAGTTCGTGCCCAGGACGGCGGAGCTGCCGCTGACCGAGATCGACCTGACCGGCCTCACCGGGCGGCCCCTCACCGGGCAGGAGGCGCGGGCGGAGGGCATCGACCTCGGCTTCCTCACCGACCCGGCGCAGCGGGACGCGGTCGCGCGGATCCTGACCGAGGACCGCGCCAGGCGCTTCGACCTGACCAGGCCGCCGCTGGTGCGCTTCACCCTGGTCAGGCTGGCCCCCGACCACCACCTGCTGGTCATGATCCACCACCACATCCTGTGGGACGGTTGGTCGGAGGGGCTGTTCCTGCGGGAGCTGTTCGACCTGTACGACGGGCGAGAGCCCGAGCGGGTCACCCCCTACCGGGACTATCTGGCCTGGCTGTCGCGGCAGGACACCGGCGCCGCGTTCGAGGCCTGGAAGCAGGCCCTGGCCGGGCTCGCCGAGCCGACGCTGCTGGCCCCCACCGGGGGCGAGCTGACCGCGGTCGTGCCCGACGCCGTGCTGGCCGAACTGCCCGACGGGTTCGGCCCGAGCCTGGTCGCCCAGGCCAGACGGCACGGCCTGACACTCAGCACCCTGCTGACCGCCGCCTGGGGCATGGTCCTGGCCGGGGTCACCGGCCGCTCCGACGTCGTGTTCGGCAGCACCGTCTCAGGACGGCCCGCCGAGATCCCCGGCGTCGAGTCGACCATCGGCCTGTTCCTCAACACCGTCCCCGTGCGGATCACCCTCGACGCCGACGAGTCCCTCCTGGACCTGCTCACCCGCCTGCAGCGCGGCCGCTCCGCCGTACTGGCCCACGAACACCTCGGGCTCGGCGAGATCCAGCGGGCGGCGGGACTCGGCCAGCTCTTCGACACCCTGTACGTGCTGCGCAACTTCGGCGACGACGAGGAGGAACGCCTGCGCGTCACCGCCTCCTACGGCATCGCCGAGATGGACAGCGTGGACGGCACCCACTACCCGCTGACCCTCGTCGTCACCCCGGACGAACGGCTCAAGGTGTCGCTGGCCTACCGGCCCGACGTGTTCGACCGGCCGCTCGCCGAGGCGATGCTCGCCCGCTTCACCCGACTGCTCGAACAGATCGCCGGGGACCTGACGACACCCGTCGGCCGTCTCGACCCGCTCGGGCCGGACGAACGACGGCTGGTACTCCAGGAATGGAACGCCACCGATCACCCGCTGCCGGACAAGACCGTGGCTCGCCTCCTGGAGGAACAGGCCGCGCGCACCCCCGGCGCCGTCGCGCTGGTCTTCGGCAGGGAACGCCACACCTACGCCGAGCTCAACGCCCGCGCCAACCGCATCGCCAGGATGCTGGTCGGCAGGGGCGCCGGGCCGGAGCGGATCGTCGGGCTCGCGCTGCCGCGCTCGGCCGACATGGTCGCCGCGCTGTTCGCGGTGCTCAAGACCGGCGCCGCCTACCTGCCGCTCGACCTGGACTACCCGGCCGACCGGATCGAGCACATGATCGACGACGCCGGGCCGGTGTGCGTGCTGCGCCCCGGGGACCTGGACGGCCTGGACGGGCTGCCCGGCGACGACCTGGGCCTGGAGTTCCCGCTGAGCCACCCGGCGTACGTCATCTACACCTCGGGCTCGACGGGGAGGCCGAAGGGCGTCGTCGTGCCGTACGCGGGCCTGACCAACATGCAGTTCAACCACCGCAGCGAGATCTTCGACCCGGTCGTGGCCTCGGCGGGCCGGCGGCTGCGGATCGCGCACACCGTCTCCTTCTCCTTCGACATGTCGTGGGAGGAACTGCTGTGGCTCGTCGAGGGGCACGAGGTGCACGTCCTGGACGAGGAGATGCGCCGCGACGCGCAGTCGCTCACCGCCTACTGCGCCGAGCACCTCGTCGACGTCGTCAACGTCACCCCCTCCTACGCCCAGCAACTCGTCGAACACGGCCTGCTCGAAGGGCACGTCCCGCCGCTGGTGCTGCTCGGCGGCGAGGCCGTCGGCCACGCCCTGTGGGAGACGCTGCGCACCACGGAGGGGACACTCGGCTACAACCTGTACGGCCCGACCGAGTACACGATCAACACCCTCGGCGGCGGCACCGGCGACAGCGTCACCCCCATCGTCGGCCGCCCGATCTGGAACACCCGCGTCTACGTGCTGGACGACCGGCTGCGCCCGGTCCCCGTCGGCGTCGCGGGCGAGCTGTACGTCTCCGGGATCGGCCTGGCCCGCGGCTACCTGAACCGGCCCGGCCTCACCGCGGAGCGCTTCGTCGCCGACCCCTTCCAGGACGGCGAGCGCATGTACCGCACCGGCGACGTCGTGCGCTGGCGCGGCGACGGCAACCTCGACTTCCTCGGCAGGGCCGACGACCAGCTGAAGATCCGTGGATTCCGGGTCGAACCCGGCGAGATCGAGGCCGTCATCGCCGCCGAACCCGGCGTCGGCCAGGTGGCGGTCGTCGCCCAGCCGGGCCCGGTCACCCGCCTGGTCGCCTACGTCGTGCCCTCGGGGGACGGCCCCGGCGACCTGGCGGCGTCCCTGCGGGAGCTGCTGCCCGGCTACATGGTGCCCTCGGCGTTCGTCACCCTCGACGAGTTGCCGCTGACCATCAACGGCAAGCTCGACCGCAAGGCGCTGCCCGCCCCGGACTTCGCCGCCGCCGTCTCCTCCCGCGAGCCGCGCGACGAACGCGAAGCCGCCCTGTGCCGGGTCTTCGCCGAGGTGCTCGGCCTGCCCAGGGTCGGCGTCGACGACAGCTTCTTCGAACTCGGCGGCCACTCGCTGCTGGCCATGCGGCTGGCCGCCAGGATCAGGACGGAGCTCGGCACGCCGCTCAAGCTGGCCACCGTCATGGCCGCCCCGACCCCGGCGGAGCTGGCCGTACGGCTGGCCGGGGGAGCGCCGGGCGGATTCGACGTGATCCTGCCACTGCGCGCCTCGGGCGACCTGCCGCCGCTGTTCTGCGCGCACCCGCCCGCCGGGTTCGCCTGGCTGTACGGCGGGCTGCTGCCCCACCTCGACCCGCGCAGGCCCCTGTACGGCATCCAGGCGCCCCAGCTGACCGGGGAGGACTTCGCCCCGGCGACCATCCGCGACCTGGGCCGGGCCTACGCCGACCGGATCGCCGCCGTCCAGCCCGCCGGGCCGTACCACCTGTTCGGCTGGTCCTTCGGCGGGCAGGTCGCCTACGCGATCGCCACGGCGCTGCGCGAGAGGGGGCAGGAGGTCGCCTTCCTCGGCGTGCTCGACACCTTCCCGATGGACGCCGAGGAGGAGCCGAGCCGCACCCCGCAGGAACTGGACGAGCTCAGCCGGGCCGAGACCGAGGAGTTCCTGCAGGGGCTGCGCGAGTCGGCGGGTGTGCTCGCCGACTTCGACGACGCCACGGTGCGGGCCATCGCGACCGTCCACCGCGCCTGCATGGACCTGCTGCTCGGCGCGGACTACGCCCGCTACGACGGCGACCTGCTCGTCGTCACCGCCACCAAGGACCGGGTGGAGACCGGTGACCACCTGCAGTGGGCCGCCCACGTGGACGGGGAGATCGTCAACCACGACGTGGACTTCACCCACGCGGAACTGCTCACCCCCAGGGCGCTCACCGTGATCGGCCCCATCGTGAACCGCGCGCTCAACGAGATCCAGACCACGAGACCAGCACAGGAGAACCTCCGATGACCAATCCCTTCGAAGACGCCGACGCCCGCTACCTGGTGCTGGTGAACGCCGAGGGGCAGCACTCGCTGTGGCCCGCCTTCGCCGACGTGCCCGGCGGCTGGGAGAGCGTCCACGGCCCGGCCTCCCGCGCTGACTGCCTGGCCTACGTCGAGGCCAACTGGACCGACATGCGCCCGAAGAGCCTCGTCGCCGAGATGGGCGGCTGAGCTTGCCGCTCTCCGATTCCTCCTCACCCCGGCCACCCCGGCCCTCCTCGCTGCTGCGCCAGTGCCTGCTGGCGCAGCGGCGCACCCTGGCCGCCGCCGTCGTCTCGGCCGTCGTCAGGCAGGTCGCGCTGCTGGCCATCCCCTGGTGCGTGCAGCGCGCCGTCGACGACGGCATCTCCCGCTCCGACGTCGGTACCACGATCACCTGGGCGCTGGCCGTCCTGGCCGCCGCCGCGGTCCAGTGGGCCGGGCTCGCCGGCTGGCAGTGGTGGGCGAACCTGGCCGACGCCCGGGCGGGCGTCACGCTGCGGCACCGCCTGGTCCGGCACGTCGCCGCGCTCGGCGACGACGACCTGGCCGGGCGGGGCGGCCGGGGCGACCTGGCCATGAGCGTGACCCGGGATGTGGACCTGGTGCGCATCTGGGTGCACGGCCTGACCACCTGGGCGGTCATCGCCACCACGTTCGCGGTCGTGCTGCCCGCCCTGGCCACGCTCGAACCCGTCCTGCTCTACGTGACGCTCGCCATGATCCCGCCGCTGATCCTGGTCAACGTGGTGTTCTCCCGCAGGTTCGAGCCCGCGCTCGCCGAGTTGTCCGACGCGCACGCCGCCCGCGCCGACGCCGTCGCGGACCTGCTGACCGTCGGCGGCGCGCTGCGCGGCCTCGGCGGCGCCGACGTCCTGCTCGGCAGGCACCGCGCGCACAGCGCCCGCGTCACGGAGACGACCATGCGCGCCGCCCGGATCTCGGCGACCTGGTCGGCGCTCGGGCCGATGATCCCCCGCCTGGCGGTGGTCGCCGGGATCGGCTTCGGCGGCATAGCGGTGCTCGCCGGAGACCTCACCGTCGGCGGCCTCGTCGCGTTCACCACGTGGATGGTCACGCTCACCCTGGCCGTCGGCGTGGCCGTCGAACGCTTCGCCGACCGGGGCCAGGCCGTCGTCGCCGCCCGCCGCATCGCCGAGGTCCTCGCGCTGCGCCCGGCGCTCGACCGGCCGTCCGACCCCCTCCCGCTGCCCGCGGACGCCGTCCTCGCCTGCGAGGACGTGACGGTCGTCCGAGACGGGCGGCGGGTGCTCGGCCCGCTGTCGCTTTCGGTGAAGCCGGGGGAGCTGCTGGCCGTGACCGGGCCGAGCGGCTCGGGCAAGTCGACGCTGCTGCGGCTGCTGTGCCGTCGCGCCGACCCCTCGGAGGGGACCGTCTCCTACGGCGGCCTCGACCTGCGCGCCGCCGACCCCGACGAGGTGGCGGCGAGCCTGGTCCTGGTCTCCCAGCGGCCCGTGCTGGTCTCCGGGACCGTCGCCGACAACCTGAGGCTCGGCCGTGACCTGGACGAGGACGACCTGCGTGCCGCCTGCCACACCGCGGCCATCGACCTGCCTCTCGACGCGGAGGTCGGCGAGCGCGGCGGGGCCCTGTCCGGCGGCCAGGTGAAACGGCTCGCCCTCGCCCGCGCCCTGCTCGGCCGACCGGCCGTGCTGCTGCTCGACGACGTCACCTCCGCCCTCGACGAGACGACGGAGGCGCACGTCCTGGACCGGCTGCGCCGCTGGTCGCCGCGGACCGCCGTCGTCTTCGTGACCCACAGGGCCGCGGTCGCGGACGCCGCCGACCGTGTGCTCGACCTCACCGGAGCGGAGGTCTCCCATGGCTGAGGTCGTCATGCTGTCCGACGAGCCGTCCACCAGGAGGCTGCTGCGCCGCGCCTGGCCGTACCTGCGGCCGCACTCGGGCAGGATCCTGCTCGCGCTGCTGCTCAGCCTGGCCGAGAGCGCCGCGCTGGTCGCCCTGGCGCCGTTCATCGGCCTGGCCGTCGAGGCGCTGACCGAAGGCGACCGCGACCGGCTGCTCACGGCCGTCGCGCTGCTGGCCGGGCTCGTCGTCGCGCAGGCGCTGCTGGCCAGGTTCGCCGCGACCACCCTGGCCGACGCGGGAGAGCGGGTCGCCAGGGAACTGCGCGAACGCGCCGCGGAACGACTCGCCGGGGCGCCGCTGCGCTTCATCGAGGCGCACCGCGACGGCTCGCTGCTGCAGCGCGCCACCGGGGAGATCGCCGAGCTGGCCATGTTCGTCCGCACCGCGCTGCCGAACCTGCTCGGCGTCACCGCGACGCTGGCCTTCACCGCCGTCGTGCTGCTCGGCTACTCCTGGCCGCTGACCCTCGTGGTCGTCGCGGTCTTCCTGCCCCCGGCGCTGCTGATCACCCGCTGGTTCGCCAAGGACGCCGGTTCCGCGTTCGGCGCGCACGCCGGGGCGGAGGCGACCATGGCGGGCACCTTCGCCGAGACCCTCGACGCGCGTGAGGAACTGCGCTCCGCGGGCGGCATGCCCGCCTGGCTGGCCCGTTTCGACCGGGACAACCTGGCCGCCCTCCTCACCCAGCGCCGCACGGTCGTGGTGGAGAACAGGATCGGCGCGATCACCCTGGTCGAGGGGGCGGCGATGGCCGTGCTCCTGGGCTTCGGTGCCTGGCTGGCCGTCGGAGGGCATCTGAGCGTCTCCACCGCGGTCGTCTTCGTGCTGGCCGGGCGCAACCTGTTCGAGGGGTTCGGCGACCTGTCCCAGCTCGCGGGGGAGATGCAGACCGTGAGGGCCGGGCTGGCCCGGCTGCTCGACCTGCTGTCGGCGGGCGCCCCCGAGCCGGGCGGGGACCGGCCGCTGCCCGCCAGGGGAGAGCTGCTGGCCGAGGAGGTCACCTTCCGCTACGAGGACGAGACAGAGGTGCTGCGCGGGGTCTCGGTGCGTTTCGCAGAGAACGCCCACGCCGGGCTCGTCGGGGAGACCGGATCGGGCAAGACGACCCTGTCCAAGCTCCTCAGCGGCCTCTACCGGCCCGACTCGGGGCGGGTCACCTTCGGCGGCGTCGATCTCGGCGAGGCCTCGCCGGAGGAGGTGCGCAGACGCATCGCCCTCGTGCCGCAGGAGGTCCACATGGTCTCCGGCTCGGTCGCCGACAACCTCGCCCTCGCCAGGGGCGAGCCGGGACGCGCCGAGATGGAGGCGGCCTTCGAGACCCTGGGGATCGGCGCGTTCCTCCGAGGGCTGCCCCGGGGGCTGGACACCCCCGCCGGGGACCTGTCGGCGGGGGAGAGGCAGATCCTCGGGCTGGTCAGGGCCGTGCTCGCCGACCCGGCCGTGCTCATCCTCGACGAGGCGACCGCCGACGTCGACCCGGTCACGGCCCGCAGCCTGGAGACGGCGCTCGCCCGGCTGCGCGACGAGCGCGCGCTCATCGTCATCGCCCACCGTCCCGCGACCATCGAGCTGCTGCCACGGCTGGTCGGGCTGCGCGCGGGCGCGCTCGACCCCCGGTACGAGAACTGACCGGGGCCGCCCGTAGCCGGGTGACGGGCGGCCTCGACTTGACGTGAAGGAAACCTGACTCTTTACTTAGGTTTGCCTTACCTAACAATAGTGATCCAGGAGACGCGGGATGCATCTCACCAGGGCCGTTCTCGGCCTCCTCACCGCCGGGCTGGTCGCCCTGACCACCGCGTGCGGTCCCTCCTCGGCCCCCTCCCCGGGCTCGGCGAGCGACCCCTCGGGGGCACCCGCCGCCACCAGGACCGTCCAGACCGTCCACGGCGCCGTCCAGGTCCCCACCGAGCCCAAGAGAGTCGTCTCCCTGCTCAACACCACCGCGGCCGTCCTCGAACTGGGCATCACCCCCATCGCGGTCCTCCAGGAGGCCGAGAGCGACTACTCGCCCGAGGACTGGGCGAAGGTCAAGACCATCCCCGTCATCGGGACCGACGAGACGTCGATCAACTACGAGCAGCTCGCCCAGCTCCAGCCCGACCTCATCGTCAGCACCCAGCGCAGGGAGGAGGACTTCGGCTACGACAAGCTCAGCGCCATCGCGCCGACCGCCTTCTTCGTGACGGAGAACCCGGCCGACGTCCGCAAGGCCCTGCCCGAGATCGCCGACGCGCTGGGTAAGAAGGACGCGATGGCCGGGAAGATCGCCGAGTACGAGGCGAAGATCGCCGAGATCAAGTCCAAGTACTCCGCCGTCCTGGAGAAGACCACCTGGGACTACGTCGAGGGCGGCCCCGAGGGCTTCGTCGCCAACTCCCCGGTCTCCTGGCCCGGCCTGTTCATGGAGGAGACCGGCCTGAAGTTCTCCAAGGTCGCGACCGACGAGCGCGCCAACCGTGGCGTCCGGCTCTCCTACGAGCAGATCTCCCGCTTCAAGGACACCTCCGTCCTGCTGTACGGCGCGCAGCCCGACGGCAGCGTCGACCCCGCGACGCAGAAGCTGCTCGACCAGGGATCGTGGAAGCTGCTGCCCGCCGCGAAGGAGGGGCACGTCTACCCGATCAAGTACGGCTACCAGTACAGCTACAAGGGCGTCCTGGAGATCGTCGGCCAGCTCGAAGCCATCCTCGCCAAGCTCGCCTAGGGATCGTCAGTTCACAAGGACGTTCACCGGAGCGTTCACAAGGAGGAAGAGGACCGAGTGGACCTCCCCTTACCATCGGTGACCCGCACCGCGTCCGCGAAGGCGCCTTCATGACCGCCGGGGAGGGCGTCGGACTTCTGGCGCCCCCGCCGGTCAGGTCGAAGGGAGGCCGGGCGCGCGGTACGGCGCTGCGCTCCGCGGGCGCGCTGCTGGCCTTCCTGCTGCTGGTCCTGGCGGTGCTCGCGAGCCTGGCCATCGGCTCGAAGGCCATCCCGGCCGGAGACGTCGTCAGGCTCCTGCTGCACCCGGACAACTCGGACGCGGCCCACGTCATCCACGACCTGCGCGTCCCCAGGACCCTGCTCGGGATCGGGGTGGGCGCCTGCCTGGCCCTGGCGGGCGCGCTCATGCAGGCGCTGACCCGCAACCCGCTGGCCGACCCCGGCATCCTGGGCGTCGAGGCGGGCGCGGTCATCGCCATCGCGGCGGCCATCGGCCTGTTCGGGCTGCAGGACCTGGGGGGCCTCGTCTGGTTCTCCTTCGCGGGCTCGGCCGCCGCCGCGGTCGTCGTCTACCTCATCGGCTCAAGCGGGCGCTCCGGCGCCACCCCCGTACGGCTCGCCCTGGCCGGGACGGCGGTCAGCGCCGCCCTGGCCTCGGCGACCCAGGCGATCGCGCTGACCGACCCCGAGGCCTTCAAGCAGTACCGCTACTGGGGGACCGGAGCCCTCAGCGGCCATGACATGACGGTCGTGACCAGGACGGTCCCCTTCATGGTCGTCGGCCTGATCGTGGCGATGTCGCTGGGCAACTCCCTGAACGCGCTCGCGCTCGGCGACGACGCGGGACGCGCCCTGGGAGTACGGCCGGGCCGTACCCGGGTGCTCGGTGTCATCGCCGTCACCCTGCTGTGCGGCGCGGCGACCGCGGCCGTCGGGCCCATCGGGTTCGTCGGCCTGGTCGTGGCGCAGGCCGCCCGGCTGGCGGTCGGTCAGGACAACCGCTGGGTGCTGCTGTACTCGGTGCTGCTCGGCCCCGTGCTGCTGCTGGTGTCCGACATCGTGGGCCGTCTGGTGCTGTGGCCCGCGGAGCTGGAGGCCGGGGTGGTCACCGCCTTCGTCGGCATGCCGGTCTTTCTCGCCCTCGTCCGCCGCAGGAGGATCGCCCAGCTGTGAACGCGCTCAACACCACGAAGCGCCCCGGGTTCACGGTCACCCTCCCCGGGCGTCGCGCCTCCTTCCGCGTCGGCCTCCGGGTCGTGCTGACCGGGGCCGTGCTCGCGGCGGCCGTGACCACGCTGACCGTCCTGGCCATCGGGACCGGGCAGTACCCGATCGCCCCCGGGGACGTGCTGCGCGCCTTCGCGGGCAACGGCCAGCGCGCCCACATGTTCGTCGTCGAGACGCTCAGGCTGCCGCGCGTGCTGACCGGGCTGCTCGTCGGCGCGGCCCTCGGCCTGGCGGGCGCGGTCTTCCAGAGCCTCACCCGCAACCCGCTGGGCAGCCCCGACATCGTCGGTTTCACCACGGGCGCCGCGACCGGCGCGCTCATCCAGATCATCGTGCTCGGCGGGGGGATGGTCGCCGTCGCGGGCGGCGCCCTGGCCGGGGGCCTGCTGACCTCCCTCGTCGTGTATCTCCTCGCCTTCAGGGACGGGGTACAGGGCTACCGGCTGATCCTGGTCGGCATCGCCGTCAACGGGGGGCTGGTGGCGACCAACATCTACCTGATCGCCCGCGCCGAGTTCGCCGACGCCCACGTCGCGGCGACCTGGATGACCGGCAACCTCAACGGGCGCGGCTGGGGTCATGTGAACCTGCTGGTCGGCACGCTCCTGGTCCTCGTCCCCGTCACGCTGGCCTTCGGCAGGCGGCTGAAGTTGATGGAACTCGGCGACGAACTGGCGACCGCCCTGGGCGTGCGGGTGGAGAGCTCCCGGCTCTGGCTCATGCTGCTCGGGGTCGCCCTCACCGCCGTGGCGACGGTCGCCTCGGGGCCCATCCCGTTCGTCGCGCTCGCCGCCCCCCAGCTGGCCCGAAGACTCGCCAGGTCCGCCGCCCCCGTCCTGGTCCTGTCGGGCCTCATGGGCGCGCTGCTGCTGGTCGCCGGTGACATGGCCGCCCAGCGCCTGCTGGCCCCGACCCAGCTTCCCGTCGGGGTGATGACCGGCTCCCTCGGCGGTGTCTACCTGGTCTGGGTCCTCGTCTCCGGCTGGCGCAAACGCTGACCGCCGGGTCTCCTGTGCGGCCCGCGCCAGGGCTGGGGGTCCGAAGCGCGGGCCGCACAGGTAAGCCCGGCACTCCCTCACCGGAGTCACCCGTACGGCCGGTTTCCCGGCGTTTCCCGGCGTTTCCCGGGGGCGGACGGGAAACGCGTCCGATCCGCGGCCTCATATCCTTGAGCCACTCGTTCACTCGGCGCCGGACCGGGACGGGCGGTCGCCGGAAAACCCCTGGAAGGGCCCCGTTGCCTGGGCTCACCGGGTCTTTCTCCGGCTCGAATCGGGTGACCTTTTCCTGGGATATGTCCGCCATGACATTCCGTCAAGTATCGATATTTCTCATTTTTCACTCAACAACCAATATGGGTGATCTATGGGTATAAACTGCGACTGTTCCTGGTTTGGTGTTGTCTTTCCATCTTTGCCGTGTTCGGTAGACCCGGTGGGATGGCAGGCGACGCGGCTCTCCCGGCAGGGCGCGGACGGCACCACCCGCGCGGACATCCGAGATCACGGACGGCGTGGGCAGGTGGGAATGACGGCGGTCGGCGAACCGGATCAGTCCGCCCGGGACGGGAGACGGCCGCCGGGCCCGCCCGGCGGAGCGGCGCGGTGGTACCGCCGGGACCCGCTGGGGTTCGTCGAGTGGGCGGCCCGCGAACGGGGCCCGATGTTCCGGCTTCCCGACGACGGGTCGCTGTGCGTGGCCGACCCGGTCGAGGCCCGGCGCATCCTGCACGACCCCGAGGGCGACTACGACGAGGTGTCCGACTTCTTCCACGTCCGCGGCGGCCGGTTGGGGCCACGGGCGACGCAGGTCGCGATCGGGCGGGCGGCGCGCGCGACGCTGCGCGCCCACCTGACCGCCGGCCGCGAACGGCTGCCCGCCGTCGTGGCGGAGCTGGGGGAGGACAGCGAGTGGCCCTCGGCCGGGCGCGTCGCCGCGTACCGGTTCCTGGACGAGGCGCTGCTGAGCCCGGACAGCCCGGCGGCGCTGCGGGAACTGATGACGCGGGTCGTACGGCGCGGCGTCCTGATCCGCTTCGGCGGCCCGCTGGCACGTACGGCGCAGCGGGCACTGTGGGCGCGCGTGGTGCGGGCGGTCGCCGACGAGGCGCGCGCCCGGCGGGCCCGGCCGGAGCGGCGGCCGGATCCGCCCGGCGACCTGCTGGACGCCGTACTCGGGGCCACCCCGCCCGGCACGCCCGCCACCCAGGTCGCCCAGGTCTACCTGCTGCTGTTCCGGACCTCGGTGGCACCGGTCGGCCACGTCGTCGCCTGGGCGCTGCTGGCGGCCGCGACCGAGGGCGTCGACCTGGCGGAGGTGCCCGCGGAGTCGGCCGTACGGGAGTCGCTGCGGCTGTGGCCCGTGGCGTGGCTGCTGGGCCGCCCGGTGCGCCGCGCCCACCGGGTCGGCGGTGTGCTCCTGGAACCGGGGGAGAGCGTGTCGGTCTGCTCCTACCTGCTGCACCGCGACGACCGGCACTGGCCGCAGGCCACCCGGTTCCGGCCCGGCCGCTGGGACGGCTCCGGCCCCCACGGACCCTACCTGCCCTTCGGCGGCGGCCCGTTCGCCTGCGCCGGGGCCTCCGTCGCCCAGACCCTGGCCGTCGACCTGCTCTCCGCCGTGACCGACGGCGCCCGCCTTGAGGTGCGCGGCGGCCGGGGACGTCCCCACGTCGCGGGCATCATCACCCCTCCCGGATTCCGGCTGCGCCGTACCCCCACCAGGCCCTGACCGCCGACGGTCACCAGAAGAGGAGGTGAGTCCATGAGGAAGCTGATGCGCCGGGTCACCGGCCGCCGGGTCAACCGGCAGGCGTGGCGCGTTTGGTAGGTCCCCCACCGGCCGCGCCGTGACCGACGGTCCGGCGCGGCCTCCCGGCCCGGCTCACCGGAGGCGCGCGTGTCACACGTGGACGAGACGCTGGCGGCGTACGAGGGCATCGCGCCCCGCTACGACGAGCTGAACGCGGGGACGGACACCACCGGGCTGGTGGCGCGCTACGTCGAGATGGTGGACCGGTACGGCCCGGGCGGACGGCGGCTGCTGGACGCGGGCTGCGGAACCGGCCGCAGCAGCGTGGCCTTCCGCGAACGGGGGTTCGAGGTGACCGGCTACGACCTGTCCCCGGCGATGGTGGCCGCGGCCCGGCGCCGCCCAGGAGCCGAGGGGATCCGGTTCCTGGTGGGACGGCTGCAGCAACCCCCGCCGGGTCTGACCGGCTTCGACGCGGTCACCTGCGTGGACGTGCCGATGACCTACCTGACCTCGGAGGACCGGCTGTGCCGGGCGATGGCGGCCGCGCGCGACCAGCTCGCCGAGGGCGGGGTGCTGGTCTTCGACATGAACACCATCGGTTACTATCGGCGCGCGTTCGGCGCCCCCACGGTCGTCGACCGGGGGGACCGGTACGTGGCGTGGTTCGCGGAGTCCCCGCCCATCGAGGCCGACGCGGTGGTGGTCACCCGGTTCGACCTGTTCGAGCGGTCGGGGACGACCTGGCGGCGGGTCTCGATGCGGCACGTGCAGCGGCACCACTCCGACCGGACGGTACGCCGGGCGGCCGAACGGGCCGGGCTGCGCGTCGTCGCCACCCGGGGACTGGTGGAGACCTCGGCGCGGGAACCGGCCGACGAGGAGAGTCACGACCGGATCCTGTACGCGGCCCGCCGTCTCGGCTGAACCCCGCCGACCCGCCTCCCCGGCCCTCGGCCGCCACGGTCACTTCTCCACTCCGGTGCTCATGATGCCGCGCACGAACGTGCGCTGGAAACAGATGAAGAGGATCACCGGAACGGCGATCGTCATCATGGCGCCGGCCTGGATGTAGGCGGGTTTCGTCGAGTACAGGCCGTTGAAGGCGGCCAGGCCCACCTGCAGCGGCTGGAGCTCGGGCCGCCCGGAAAGGTAGACGAGCGGGGTGAAGTAGTCGTTCCAGGTGTAGACGAAGTTGAACAGGATGACGGCGGTGATCGCCGGCCACGCCTGCGGCACGATCACCGAACGCAGCGTGCGCAGCGGTCCGGCACCGTCGATCGAGGCCGCCTCGTCCATCTCGCGCGGGATGGTCAGGAAGTACTGCCTCAGCAGGAAGACACTGTAGGCGTTGGCGAAGAAGGTCGGTACGAGCAGCGGCAGCCAGGTGCCGACCCAGCCGATCTGCACGAAGATGGTGTATGTCGGGATCAGCGTCACCGCGGTTGGCAGGAAGATCGTGGCGATGAGCAGGGTGAACAGCGGCCCGCGGCCGGGGAAGCGGAACCGGGCGAAGCCGTAGGCGACCAGCGTGCACGACAGGACGGTCCCGATCGTGCTGATCACCGCCAGCGTGATGGTGTTGAGCAGCAGCCGGGGGAAGTCGATCAGCCTCCAGACCGCGGCGTAGTTCGACCACTGCGGCGCCAGGACCCAGCTGGGTTCCAGGGTGCGCCAGGAGCCGCGCCAGACGACGGTTCCCCTCTCGGGAGCCGCCGGGTCGAGGAACTCGCTCTCGGCGCGCCCCTTCTTCACCAGGGCCAGTTCGCGGACCGCGCCGTCGAGCGGCACCCGGTACACGTCGTACTGCCGGCCCTCATGGGTGAAGGTGCGCGGGTCGGACGGCAGCAGCGGCGCGTGCGCCTGGCTGACCTGCCGTTCGCTCTTCAGCGACGACAGCGTCATCTGGACGAGGGGCGACAGGAACGCCACGACGATGCCGAACATCACGATCGTCATCAGCGCCGTCCGGATGCGGCGGGCGGCGTACGGGGTCACCGGGTCACCTCTCACTCGTGTAGTGGACCCAGTGCCTGGACAGCCGGAACAGCACCAGGGTCACGACGAGGGTGATGACGAACAGCAGCCACGCCAGCGTCGAGCCGTAGGACATCTCCTGGTAGGTGAAGAAGGTCTGGTACAGGTAGAGGTTGAAGAAGCGGGTCGCGCCGCCGGGGTCGCCGCTGCCGTCGAAGAGCACCAGCGGGATGAGGAAGTACTGCATGACCTCGACGACCGCGAGGATCATCGTGTAGAAGATCA
Organism: Streptosporangium sp. NPDC020145; assembly: GCF_040631275.1. Classification (NCBI taxonomy): domain Bacteria; kingdom Bacillati; phylum Actinomycetota; class Actinomycetes; order Streptosporangiales; family Streptosporangiaceae; genus Streptosporangium; species Streptosporangium sp. NPDC020145. Next base: position 137,377 of record NZ_JBEXZT010000001.1, read on the forward strand.
CCGGCGACATCATCGGGACCGTCACGTGCCACAGCTGGCGCCACCATCCGGCACCGTCGAGCCGGGCGGCGTCGTACAACTCGGTGGGGATGCCGCGCAGCCCCGCCAGGTTGATGATGATGCCCGAGCCGAGCCCCCACAGGCCGATCATGACGAGTCCGGGGATCACCCAGCTGGGGTCGCTCAGCCAGCTCGGCGCGTCGCCGACGCCGAGCACGCGCAGCGCGGTGTTGATCCATCCGTCGTCGACCAGCATGTTCTGCCAGATCAGCGCGCTGGCCACGAACGGCACGACGTACGGCATGAACAACAGCACCCGCAACAGCCCGGTGCCGCGCACGTACCTGCTGTTGACCGCGACCGCGAGCAGGAACGGCAGGACGACGACCAGCGGCAGCCAGAGCAGGGCGAAGCGGGCGGTCACCCACAGCGAGGCCCACGCCTGCCGGTCGGCGAAGAGCCGCTGGTAGTTCGCCAGGCCGACGAACATGAGCGGCTCCCGCTCGGTCAGCGAGATGTTGAGGAAGGTGAAGACGAACGTGGCCGCCATCGGGACCGCCGTGAACGCGAGGAACCCGATGATCCACGGAAGGACGAACAGGAGCCCGTACCGGGCCTCCCTGCGGGCCACCCAGGATGTGGTCTCGCTCCTCATGAGCGGTTCCACACGTCCTGGATCTCCTCGCGCATCGCCTTGAGCTGGGCGTTCATGTCGAGCCCGCCCTGGGTCATCCAGCGGCTCCTGTAGGTGCCGAGGATGGTGAGCGTCTGGTTGTACTTGGGCGTGTACGACTCCGAGTGGGGGTTGTCGGCGAAGGCAACGCTGTCCTTGGCGACCTGCCAGTCGACCTTGTTGGGGAACTGCCCGGCCAGCTTGGCGAAGAAGGCGTCCTGGTCGGCGGTGCGGGCGGGCATCGCGCCGTACGCGGAGAGCAGTTCCTGGGAGGCCGGGCCGACCAGGTAGCTCAGGAACTCGAAGGCCTCGGCGGGGTGCTTGCTGCCGGCCAGGATCCGGAAGGTGTCCGCGCTGGTGGGTGAGGTGGTCCTGCCCTTGTAGGAGGGCATCGCCGCCAGGTCCCAGTCGTCGCCCGCGCCTGCCACGCCGTAGGTGGACCACAGGAAGTTGACGCTCATCGCGACGTGCCCGGAGAAGAAGGCGGCGCCGTCCCCGTTGAACTGCTCGGTCTGGAAGACGGGGCCGGTCATGATGAACCGGTCCTTCCACATGCCGTCGTAGAAGAAGCGCCAGGAGTCGGCCCAGGCGTCGGGGATCTTCACGGTCTTGCCGTCGCCCGTGTCCAGTGATCCGGCGGCGAAGGCGGCGCCCTGGTAGCGCAGGTCGTCACGGGCCGGTTCGAAGCCGTACTGCACGATCTGGCCGGGGTCGAAGCCCTCCTGGGTCGCGTCCTTGCCGTTCTTGTCGACGGTGAGCTTGAGGGCCAGCTCCCTGAGCGTGTCGTAGTTCCACTCGCTCTGGCGGCCGTCGGGCCAGGTGTACTTCTCGCCGTACTTGTGCGGCGGCTCGGCCAGGCCGGCCTCCTCGAACATGTCGGCCTTGTAGTACAGGGTCGAGGGGTAGATCGCGAACGGGACGCCCTCCTGAACGGAGCCGATCCGGTAGAGGTCGGCGCTGCCCTTGGCGTAGGGGCTGAGGTCGAAGCCGCTGGACTTGATGAGCGGGGCCAGGTCGAGCCACTGGCCGTGGAAGGCGGCCGCACCGCCGACCCCCACGGGACCGGCGAGGTCGGGCACGTTGCCCGAGGCGATCTGGGTGGCGAGCGTGTCGCGGGCGGAGTCGTAGGTGACGACCTCCAGCTTGACCTTGATCCGGCGCTGGGAGGCGTTGAACCTCTCGATCACCTTCTGCTGCGCCTTGACCTGTTCGGCCTGTTCACCGGTGCCGAGGCAGCAGTACCAGCGCAGCTCGACAGCCGCGTCGTCACCGCCGGGAGGGGCGTCTGCTCCACAGGCGGCCAGCGTCGTGGCCAATAAGATCGCGGCCAGGGTGTGCCATAACCGATTCATGTGTCTCTCCCTAGGCTGGGGGGTCCGGGGGGCGGGTGATGGAGAGCTCAAAAGAGAGGCGGGCTCTGTCACCTCTCACGTAACTGCGGGTGAACTCGATGGGCTCGTCGCCGGGGCCGAAGGCGACCCCCTCGACGAGCATGGCGGGGCGTTCCACGGGCTGGTCGAGCAGCCGCGCCTCGTGGGCGCGCAGCCGTACCGGCTCGATGACCTCGCGGGCGCGCACGACCCTGGCGCCGTAGTGCGCGCCGAGCAGGCTGTAGAGGGAGTTGCGCTCAAGATCGTGGTCGAGCAGCCCGGCGAAGCGGCCGGCCGGTAGGTAGACCTGCTCCAGGATCAACGGCTCGCCGTTGGCGATGCGCAGACGTTCGAGATAGACGACCTGCGCGCCGGGGGCCAGGGCCAGCGCGGCGGCGACCATCTCTCCCGGCATCTCGATCCCGGAGGCGACCAGTCTGGTGTCCGGGTCCAGGCCGTGCATGTTCATCAGGTCGGCGAAGCTCTGGCTGGTGCCCAGATCGACTTCGAGCCGGGAGTGCTGGACGAACGTGCCGCGCCCGCGGGTGCGCTCCAGACGGCCCTCGCGGGCCAGCTCGGCCAGGGCCCGCCGTACCGGGATGAGGCTGCATCCGTAGCGGCGGGCAAGCTCTCTCTCCGGCGGCAGACGGTCTCCCGCCTGCCATTCCCCCTCGTCGAGCGCGGCGCTCAGGTCCAGGTAGACCTGGTGGTGGAGGGGGATCGGACCGGCTTCGAGCCGATAGCGGGCCATCGGGAGTTCGCTTCCTTCCGAAATCTGCCGAGCGGTTGATTGCTTATAATGTTGTCAGCAATACTGATCACGGCCGCTACCTCTGTCAAGGCGGCACCCCCCGAATCAGAGGCAGGTAGAAGGCGTGACGGAGTCACCCCGAACCCAACCGGCGCCCTGGCGAGTGGCGCTGACCTTCGACGTCGAGCACGGCGACCATCCCGCCCACCCGGACGGCACCCGGCACGTGCTTGAGACGCTCACCGAGCGCGAGGCCGTGGGGACCATGTTCATCCAGGGGCGCTGGGCCCAGGCGAACCCCGCGCTGGCCAAGGACCTGGCCGCCCACGGTCACCTGATCGGCAACCACTCCCACCACCACGCGCCGATGAGCTGGCTGTCGCCCAAGGCCTTCGACCAGGACGTACGGCTCGCCGAACGCGCCATCCGCCGCGCCACCGGCCACGACCCGAGCCCCTGGTTCCGCTGCCCGTTCGGCGACGGCAGCGATGACCCGGCGATCCGGTCCGCGCTGGACCGGCTCGGCTACCGGGAGACGAGCTGGCACGTGGACCCGTTCGACTGGCGCGGCAAGGCCACCGGGCCGGGCGTCGCCCGCCTGGTCGTGGAGGAGGCCGTCGCGCACGGCGACGGCGCCGTGGTGCTGCTCCATCCGTGGACCAAGGCCACCGGCCGTGCCCTGCCGCTGGTCATCGACGGTCTGCGCGCCGCCGGTGCCCGCCTCGTTCGCATGGACGAACTCGCATGAACCGCCCACCGCGCCTGGCCATCGCCGGGACCGGCTACATCGCCGACTACCACGCACGCGCCGCCGCCGGCGCCGGCGCCGTGCTGGTCGCCGCGGTCAACCACCGGCCGGAGTCCCTCGACGCCCTGTCACAGCGGTACGGCATCGCCCGCCGCTACCTCGACCTCGACCGTCTCCTGGCGGACGGCGACGTGGACGGCCTCATCGTGGCCACGCCCAACTCCCTGCACGCCGAGCAGGCGGTCAAGGCGCTGCGGGCCGGGGTCTCGGTGCTGCTGGAGAAGCCGATGGCGCTGAGCGTCGCCGAATCCCTGGCCATCGCCGCCGCGGAAGGCCCGCGTGCCCGGGTGATGCTCGCCCACTGCCTGCGTTTCGACGAGCAGGTCGGCTGGCTGCGCGACCTGGTGCGCGACGGGACACTCGGCAGGCCCGTCCACACCACCGCCTACGCCGTCCACGCCGGGTTCGGCCCCGAGGGCTGGTTCACCGACCCGGCGCTGGCGGGCGGCGGCGCGCTCATGGACCTCGGCGTCCACGCCATCGACGTCACCCGCCACATCCTCGGCGACCCCCAGCCCGTCAGCGTGAGCGCGCACTGCGGGACGCACTACCGCGACCTGCCGGTCGACGACACCGCGATCCTCACGATCGTCTGGGACAACGGGGTCACCTCCGGCGTGGAGTCGGGCTGGTGGCATCCGCACACGCCGGGTCCGACGGGGAGCGTGCGCGTGTCCGGCACCGAGGCGTACGCGCAGACCTTCCCCGGCACGCTGGTACGGGCCGGGCAGCCGGGCGCGGAGACCTTTCCCGGCGAGCTCACCGAAGCGGCGCTCCAGCGCAGATACGACGCCCAGATGCGTGCGTTCCTGGACACTCTGGCCGGGGCCGACCCCACCCCCGGTGCGTCGCACGGCGTCACCTCGATGCGGATCATCGAAGCGGCGTACCAGAGCGCCGCCCACGGGCGGACCGTACATCTTGGGAGGGACCGATGAGGTCGTTGTTCGTGGAGTTCCCGGGTCCGGGCGAGGTGCGGGTGGCGCATGAGGACGTCGCCCCTCCGGGCCCCGGCGAGGTGCTGTGCCGTACCACGCTGTCGCTGATCAGCCCCGGCACCGAGCTGGCCTGCCTGCGCGGGGAGTTCGACCCGGGCACCAACTGGGAGGAGTGGGTGCGTCACCCGTTCCGGCCCGGCTACAGCATGGCCGGGGTCGTGGAGGCGGTCGGCGAGGGCGTCACGACGTTGCGGCCTGGCGACCGCGTGCAGAGCTACGCGCCCCACCAGGAGCTGGTCACCCTCACCGAGCGCGAGGCCCGGCCGCTGCCCGGCGGCGTGACGGACGAGGAGGCGGTGTGGATCCCCCTCGTCGTGACCGCGGCGGCGGGCGCCGCCAGAGCCGCGATCACCATGGGCGAGACCGTCGTGGTGCTGGGGCTCGGCCCGGTGGGCCAGCTGGTCGTGCAGTACGCGGTCGCGCACGGAGCCTCCCGCGTCGTCGCCGTCGACACCGACGCCAGGCGGCTCGACCTGGCGCGGGCGAGCGGGGCGAGTGACCTGCTCGCGGGCACCGCGGCCGACGCCCTCTCCGCCGTCGCCGACCTGACCGGCGGCCGGTTCGCCGACGTGGTCTTCGACGTCACCGGCAACCCCGCCGTGCTCTCCCAGGCGGTACGGCTGGCGCGCACGCTGGGCCGTGTCGTCCTGCTCGGTGACACGCCCACACCGTCCCGGCAGACGCTCGGTCCCGGCGTGGTCAGCAACTCGCTGACCATCCTCGGGGCGCACGCCGACCTCGTCTCCGACGACCCGTCGGCGGGCCCGCTCAACCGTGACGCGGTGACCGAGCTGTACTTCCGCCGTCTCGCCTCGGGAACGTTCAGAACCGCCGCGATGATCTCCGAACGGGTGTCCCCCGTGGACGCGGAGTCCGTCTACGCGCGCCTGCGAGACGGCGGAGCACCGGCTGGAGCGCTCTGCTTCGACTGGACGGCATGAAGGAGGAACGGTGACCGGCCGGCGGTGAGTCCCTTCCCTTCGGCCGGGCCGGACGTTCGCGCGTGAACCCGGTTCGGCCCGGCCGCGACCGGGTCCGTCGACGCCTCGGGCGGCGGTGGGGAGGAGGCGGGTGCCGGCGGTCGGAGCTCACTGATCGCCGCCGGCGCCGCGTAGGCGCTCGGCCGCGCGGATCATGTCGTCGCTGAGCCGGTTGAGGATCGCGCCCATGGTTTTCAGCCGGGCACCGGCGGGGGTGGCCGGACCGAGGACCTCGGCACCGCCGTCGGCGACCTCGGCGAGTCGGGCGTTCCTGCGGGCGCTGGCCAGCCACGACCGGTGCCAGATGTCGCCGTCGATGACGTAGCGGTCACGACGCCGCCGGGAATCGCGTTCGCGCCGGATCAACCGCTGCTGCTCAAGTTGGGTGACGGCCTTCGAGACGGAGGCCGGGCTGACCTGGAGCCGCTGGACGAGTTCGGCGGCGGTGAGGCTGCCGCTGTCGGTGGTGTAGAGGCAGGCGAGCACCCGAGCGGTCATGCGGGGCAGTCCGGTGTCCACCAGCATGGTGCTGAAGTCGTCTTCCAGTTGCCTGATCGTCTCCGGATTCCGTCCCTGCCCGTCTCTGACCGCCGGCGCCGGCTGGGACTCGGCGGACCTGTTGCGGTGGGCCCGGATCCCGGTCGCGTGGTGGGCCCGGTCGGCCTGGTAACCGCCGGCCCCGCCGTTGCGGATGACCTCGCGGGTGACGGTGGAGATCGGGCGTCCGAGGCATTTGGCGATCTCGGTGTAGGTGAGCCCTTCGGCCAGTCCCCTGGCGATTTCCCGGCGTTCCTCGTATGTCAGTCTGCCGCCTGGCATCGGCGCTGCGCCTCCTCCCGTTGAAAACAAATATTGCATTCGCTGGCAGCTCATTGCAAGTAGGGATTTTGCATTCACCTTCATTGTCATTGCAAAATGCCGGGTGAATGTCTCGGATTTTATTGACGGCGCCCTGAATGCAAACTAGCTTTTGTGTCTGTAAAATACGCGCTGTCTCGTGTATCGGAGTTCGATGTGATCGCATCCCTCCTTCTCGCCGCCGCGCTCGTGGCGAGCCCTGCCCAGGTACAGCCCGCCCTCGATCGGGCCGTATCCGAAAACGGGGCACCCGGCATCGCCGCCGAGGTACGCGAGGGGAACAAACGGTGGTTCGGTTCGGCGGGGTTCTCAAACACCGAAACGGCTCGCGGGCGCCGCCCGAACGAGCGTTTCAGAATCGGCAGCGCCACCAAGGCGTTCACCGCCGCCGTGGTACTGCAACTGGCCGGAGAGGGCAGGCTGAGCCTGGACGACCGTATTCAGCACTGGCTGCCCGGACTGGTGCGGGGCAACGGATACGACGGCGGAAGGATCACCGTCCGGCAATTGCTCAACCACACCAGCGGAATCTTCAACTACGGCAACGACCCCGAATTCTTCGCCAAGGGGCGGGGCGCCGCGTGGTTCGAGCACCGCTACGACGTCGTCACGCCGGAGGAACTGGTGGGGATCGCGTTGCGCAACCCACCGTACTTCGCCCCCGGCGGGGGCTTCGCCTACTCCAACACCAACTACATCCTGGCCGCCATGATCGTGGAGAAGGCGACAGGCAGGACCTTCGGTGACGAGGTGACCCGGCGGATCATCCGGCCGTTGCGCCTGACCGGGACATACCTTCCCGGAACGGAGGCGAGGATCCGAGGTCCGCACCCCGTGCACTACTCCACCCTGTTCTCCCAGGAACCCAACCCGGCGATCTACGACGCCGGCGACATGAACCAGTCCGCCGCCTGGTCGGCCGGCGGGATGGTCTCGACGGTCGGTGACCTCAACCGGTTCTTCGGCGCGCTGCTGGGCGGCCGATTACTGCCCGCCGCCCAGCAGAAGGAGATGTTCACCACCGTCGAGACCAAGGGCGGGCCCGCCTGGATCCCCGGCACCCGTTACGGACTCGGCGTCTTCACCCAGAGACTGTCGTGCGGCACGTGGGTCTGGGGTAACGCCGGTGCCACCTACGGATCGTGGACGTACGCCATGGGGCGGCGAGACGGCAGGCACATGCTGGCCACCGAGATCAACGGCGACTGGAGCGGGCTGAACGTCTTCGCCGACGTCCTGTCGGCCGAGTTCTGCCCGGTCGGGTCCCGGTGAGCCCGCCGCCGTCATCCGGGGATCTGGCCTTCTCGCGCAGGTCAGGGCATGACGATCGTTCGGGGCGGGGGTCAGGCGGCCCGGTCGGCGGCGGTCAGGGAGGCGATCAGCTGGGATCTGGCGCGGGCAACGCGGGAGCGTACGGTGCCGACCGGGCAGCCGATCAGTTCGGCGGCCTCGCCGTACGGCACCCCGACCAGCTGGGTCAGCACGAAGGCCTCGCGGCGTTCACGCGGGACCCTGGACAGCAGGTCGGCCAGGGCGACTCCGTCCTCGCGTCCGGGAAGCCCGAGGGGCTGACGGCGTTCGGCCGCCGACTGCCAGTCCGTGAGGTCGGCGAGGAGCGGACGGCGGGCCGCGGACCGGAAGCGGTCGATGACGACCCGCCGGGCGATGGACAGCAGCCAGGTCCGGGCGGAGGAGCGGCCCGCGAAACGGGGCAGGGCGAGCAGGGCCCGTACGAAGGTCTCCTGCGTCAGGTCCTCCGCCGCGTGGGTTCCGGCCAGGTGGGCGACGAAGCGCAGTACGTCCGGGTAGACGGCGCGGGCGAAGGCCTCGACGGTGTCGGGCGCCCCCGCACGCGCGGCCAGCGCGAGCGCCGTCACCTGCTCGTCGGAGAGCCCGGAGAGCCCGGAGAGCCCGGAGAGCCCGGAGAGCCCGGGGGAACCGGAGATGACAGAAGGGCAGGAGGCGGCGGAGGGTTCGGATAAGCCGACAGAGGCGGGGGAGGCGGGGAGGTCCGCTGAGATCGAGGAGACGGCGGGTACGGCAGGAGGCATGGGGGTTCCTTCGACGCTGGTCGAGACGGAGCCGCGGGCGTCAGGGCGTGCTCGCCGGGCGGGCCGATCGACGGCTTAGGGGGATCCGGCCGGGTGAAAGGGCATGCCGGAGGCGGGGGCGGACGTGTCCGGGCACGGTGAAGTGCCCGGACACGTCCAGGCGCGACAGGGAGCACCCCGGACGCGGCCACGCCCGGCCACGGGGAGCGGGGACACGCCCGGGCACGACGCGCGGGGCGCCGTGCACCCGGCTGTGACGAGTGGGCCGGGCCGTGGACGGGCTCGGCGGCGGTGTCGGCTCCCCCCGGCTCCCCCTGGCTCCCCGCGGCTTCGGTGAGGGAAGCGGGGCCACCCGGTCACGGAGCCGGGGGGCACCTGGCCACGGAGGACCCGGGGAACGCGTCCGGCCCCGAAGGACGTCCGGTCCCGGAGGGCCCGGGGAAGCGCCCGATCACGAAGGGCCGGCGAGGACACCCGATCGCGAAGGAGCGGGGAGCGCGCCGGTCATGAGAGGGCGGGAGAACCTCCGGTCGGGGGAGGACTCCGGTCGTGACAGGGGGGAAGGCCCGGGGCCGTGGGGGCTCAGCCGGTGGGGGCGGGCAGGGGTGGGCCGCGGCGCCGTAGCGCGGGAAGGACGTCCCGCCCGCCGTACGGCGTGGCCTCATGGGTGGTCACCGGCCGCCGGACGGGGGCGACCACCTCGGTGGGGACGGTGAGGAGCAGCCGGATCACCGGCAGGCGGCGGCCGTACAGGCGGATCATCAGCCACACCGCGCTCTCACCGCGGTACAGCCACCAGCCGGTGCCCAGCGCGACGGCCAGGTGGACCACGGTCATGCCGGAGGTGGGATGGCCGTGGTCGCCGAGGATCGTGGTGTGCGGCCCGTGCGCGGCCCGGCTGAACAGCTCGTGCAGCAGGAGCTGCACGCCACCGGTGGCCGTGAGCACCACCTCGGGGCCGCGTTCACGGCCGCCGAGCGGGTAGGCGACGCAGAAGGAGACGACGACGCCGAGAATCCCGAGGAACGGCGGGACGAGACCGCCTCCGGCCAGGGCGTGGCCGCCCGCGGAGACCACGGTGCACAGCGTCGCGAAGACGATGGCACGTGGCACGCGAAGCGCCGACGCCGCGAGGGTCACACCCGACATCCTGACATCCGGGTGGCCCGCCGAGAAGGCCGTGATCGTGGATCACAGCCTTTCTCTCCAGAATCGCCCCACTGAATCCGAATTTATCGGGCATAGGGCTATAGAGGCCCACAAACCTACCGTCAGGAGGGGTGACGATGACGAGAACGGAGACAGGCAGGACGGTCCGGGACCTGATGCACCCGGACGCGCGGTGCGTCGGTGAACACGACAGTCTGCGTACGGCCGCGCGGATGATGCGCGACCTGGATGTGGGCGCGCTGCCGGTCTGCGGGGACGACGACCGGCTCAAGGGGATCATCACCGACCGTGACATCGTGATCAAGTGCTGCGCAGAGGGCGGGAACCTCGACGAGACGACGGCGAGTGAGCTCGCCCAGGGGCTGATCTGGATCGACGTCGAAGGCAGCGTCGACGAGGCGCTGACCATGATGGAACGGCACCGGATCAAGCGTCTGCCCGTGATCGAGAACCACCGCATCGTCGGCATGATCAGTGAGGCCGACCTGGCCAAGGGCCTGCCCGACGACAAGCTCGCCGAGTTCGTCCACCAGGTCTACGGCCGGCGGTGAACCGGGGCCCGTCCGCCGGAGTCCGTGAGGGCGACGGCGGGCGGGCCGGTCCGTGCGCGGGGCCCCCTCACCACGAGGTAGGGCCGGTCAGCTGGGCGATGTCCGCCGAGGTGACGCTCATCAGCCTGCCGGACAGGTCGGCCAGCGCTCTGGCGGCGGCGAGCTCGTCGCCGATCTCGGCCACCGGATCGTCGGACGGGTTGCGGCGTGCCCGGCCGATCCCCGCCAGTTCCCCGGCACCCGCGATGGGCAGGACCGCCCTGGCGAAGGTCTCGTCGCCGTCCTCGGTGATGGAGACCCGGACGTCCCACTGCTTGGATCGCATGATCTGAACCCCCGTTCTTCGTGACGGTGGCGGCGCCCGCTCTCCGGGCGCGAAGCCGTCATCTCCATTGTCGGAGCCGTACGGCGTGACCATCAGGGACGAAGGTCCCGCCCTTGGGGGACGGGCTTCCCTAGGACCCGTTTTGCGGATCTTTCCGCCTGCCGCGGTCGCCCAGGCGGCGCCCCGCCGCGTTGTCGCCCCACCCCACGAAAACGCTCCGCGTTTGCCGCGGGGCCCGGGGAGAATCTGTCGCCCATAACTCCGTTATGAGCTCCTCCTCCGCCTCGCGGGGCATCCACCTGGACGATCCTCGCCACGGCGAAGATCCACAAAACAGGTCCTGGGCGGGGCGTCGTGCCCTTGGGAAAACGGGAAACGGGGCGATCCCGTTTCCCGTTTCCCGGCATTCGTTCTCCACGGGCCCGCGACGGGCCCGTCGTGAGTTCTCTAACGCGAGGTGGTGGAAACCGGCAGGCGGGACTCCTCCCGCTGTTCCTCGTGCCCCTCGCGCCGGGGGAGGGTCGCGGCGACGACCAATGTCCCGGCGATCAGGACGACGTTCTTGACGACGAACTCGCCCTCCATTGTGAGCATGAGCGGGTTTCCGTCCTTGAACGCGACACCCGGGTGGAGCACCAGGACCAGGAACGTGCCGACGAGGTGGAGCAGGAGCACGGGCAGGAACGGGCGCAGCCACCGGCCGGTGAACAGCGCCAGGGCCACCGCGACCTCGAACACGCCCAGGGCGGGCACCACGAACGACGCGGGCAGCGGCACGAAGGACAGGGTGTCGGCGACCAGGGCGCCGACCGGGCTGACGTTCGCCACCTTCAGCACGCCGAACCACAGGAACACCAGGCCGAGCGTCCCTCGCATGATGACCGGGAAACGCCGGTGGAGAATGGCGGCGACTCGCGACTTGACATCGGTTAGGGCGCTTGGTATACGCCCTTGATGGAGATGTGACCCTTTAGTCCGATACATGGTTAACTCCGATGGCTGGGGGGTTTGCCGGGTCTAATATAGCCTGCCCTTTTCTTTCGGAAATTGTAGGAAATGGGGTCTTAGGTCACGGTTGTTGAGTCGCCAAAGCGGGGGACGGAGACTTTCCCGCGACCCGCGAATTCCCCCGTACGGTTTCAGGCGGCCCGGGGCGATGGGAGAACGATCCCGCGAACCCGCCGGCGGGCCCGAATATGGTTGTCGCTCCGCCATCGGATGCGCGTAGGGTTGGGGACGCAGTCGGTTCGCCCTGCCCGCCAGGCAGACGCGTCGTAAGAGGGAACCCGGTGTGACTCCGGGACTGCCCCGCAGCGGTGAGTGGGAACGACCGCCGTCAAACGCACTGGATCCGGCAGATCGGGTCCGGGAAGCGACGGCCACTAGGTGTCAGGGCGAGACAACGGCCCGGACGTGCCCGCGAGTCCGAAGACCTGCCACTGCCCGCGTGCGACCACGCACGCGGTGACCTCGGTGACCTCGCGGGTGGGTCGGCGGCATGGGACGGGCCTGGTGCGCCCGCCTCTCCTTCGTCTCTCCCCTCGGGGCACCGGAGTCCTTTCGTGACTCGCGAAGGAGAGTTCCGTGACCGAGACTTCCTCCCCCACCGTGTACGGCTACCCCCGTCAGGGGCCGGACCGTGAGCTGAAGAAGGCGATCGAGGGCCACTGGGCGGGCCGGGTGACCGAGCGTGACCTGCTGGACGTCGCGGCCGGGCTGCGCGCAGGCAACTGGCGGCACCTGACGGAGGCGGGGGTGCGGGAGGTGCCGACCGGCGACTTCTCGCTGTACGACCACGTCCTCGACACCACCGTCATGGTCGGCGCCGTCCCCCCGCGTCACCGAGCCGTCGTGGAGACGGAAGGCCCCCTGGCGGGATACTTCGCCATGGCCCGGGGCACCCAGGAGGTCGCCCCGCTGGAGATGACCAAGTGGTTCGACACCAACTACCACTACCTGGTGCCGGAGCTGGGACCTGACACCGTCTTCGCCGCGGACCCGGCAAAACAGGTCGGCGAACTGCGCGAGGCCGTCGCGCTCGGGCACACCGCGCGCCCCGTGCTCGTCGGCCCCGTCACCTACCTGCTGCTGGCCAAGCCCGCCCCCGGCGCGGACCCGGCCTTCGAACCCATCGGCCTGCTCGACCGGCTGCTGCCCGTCTACGCCGAGGTGCTCGCCGCCCTGCGCGCGGCCGGTGCCGAGTGGGTGCAGCTCGACGAGCCCGCGCTGGCGCAGGACCGCGACCGGGCGGTGCTCGACGCCGCCGCCCACGCCTACCGTGAGCTCGGCGCCCTGACCGACCGGCCGAAGATCCTCGTCGCCGGTTACTTCGACCGGCTCGCAGACGCGCTGCCGGTCCTGGCCAGGGCGCCGATCGAGGGCCTGGGACTGGACTTCACCGGCCCGGCCGCGGCCAACCTGGAGGACCTGGCCCGCGCGGGCGGTCTGCCCGGCAAGCGCCTGATCGCCGGTGTCGTGGACGGCCGCAACGTGTGGATCAACGACCTGGGCGGGTCGCTGGCGACCCTGGCCACCCTGCTCGGCCTGGCCGGCCGGGTGGACGTCGCGCCCTCCTGCTCGCTGCTGCACGTCCCCGTCGACCTCGGGCTCGAACACGGCCTCGACCCGCGGGTCGGCCGCTGGCTCGCCTTCGCCAGGCAGAAGGTCGCCGAGGTCGTCACCCTGGCCACCGGGCTCAGCGAGGGAACCGGGGCCGTCGCCGGACGGCTGGCCGCCAACCGGGCCGACCTGGCCTCACGCGAGGCCTCCACGCTCACCCACGACCCCGGGGTCAGGGCCCGCGCCGCCGCGGTCACCCCCGCCGACACCCGCAGGCCCCAGCCGTACGGTGAGCGGGCGGCGGCCCAGCGCGCCCGCCTCGGCCTGCCGGAGCTGCCCACGACCACCATCGGCTCCTTCCCGCAGACCGGGCGGCTGCGGGCGGCCCGCGCCGACCTGCGCGCCGGGCGGATCGACCAGGACGCCTACGACGAGCTGATCGCCTCGGAGATCCGCTCGGTCCTGGTCTTCCAGGAGCGGGCGGGCATCGACGTCCTGGTGCACGGAGAGCCGGAACGCAACGACATGGTCCAGTACTTCGCCGAGCGGCTCAACGGCTACCTGGCCACCCAGCACGGCTGGGTGCAGTCGTACGGCACCCGCTACGTGCGCCCGCCGATCCTGGCCGGGGACGTCTCCCGCCCCAGGCCGATGACGCTGCGCTGGACGACCTACGCCCAGTCCCAGACGGGGCGCCCGGTCAAGGGCATGCTGACCGGCCCGGTCACCATGCTCGCCTGGTCCTTCGTCCGCGACGACCAGCCGCAGGCCGAGACCGCCCGCCAGGTCGCCCTCGCCCTGCGCGACGAGGTCGCCGACCTGGAGGCCTCGGGCATCGCCGTCATCCAGGTGGACGAGCCCGCGCTGCGGGAGACACTGCCGCTGCGCGCGGCCGACCGGCCCGCCTACCTGGCCTGGGCGACGGAGGCCTTCCGCCTGGCCACGAGCGGGGTGCGGGCCGACACCCAGATCCACACCCACATGTGCTACGCCGAGTTCGGTGAGATCCTGTCCGCCATCGACGACCTCGACGCCGACGTGATCAGCCTGGAGGCCGCCCGTTCCCACATGCGGGTCGCCGGCGAGCTGGCCGGGGCCGGGTATCCCCGCGAGGTGGGGCCGGGCGTCTACGACATCCACTCCCCGAGGGTGCCGGACGTCGAGGAGGTCGCCTCCCTGCTGCGCGAGGGACTCGGCGGCGTCCCGGCCGGGCGGCTGTGGGTCAACCCCGACTGCGGCCTGAAGACCCGTGGCTGGGGCGAGGTCCGTGTCTCCCTGGACAACATGGTCGCCGCGGCCCGGGTGGTCAGGGCGGAGGCCGGCTGACCCCTCCTCCGGGCCCGGCGCGCGCCGGGCCCGGAGGCTCCCGGTCACGACAGGCGTTCGGCCGCGAGCCGCCGCACCTCAGACCGCACGATCTTGCCCAGCGGGGTTCTCGGGAAGGCGTCCAGGCCCAGGTCCTCGACGGGGACGAACCTGCGCGGCACCTTGAAGGTGCTGACGAACCTCAGCAGCGTCGCGCGCCAGCCGTCGACGCGGGCGACGGCACCGGGCAGCAGCGTGTAGACGAGCACCGGCTCGGCCCCCGTCACCGGGTGCGGCAGCGCCACCAGGACGGCGTCCTCGACGCCTTCGAGGTGCGGGACGACGTTCTCGACCTCGGCGGGGTAGAGGTTCTCGCCGTTGACGACGACCATGCCGTCGAGGCGGTCGACGATCGACAGCTCCCCGCGTTCGTCGAGGCGTCCCAGGTCGCCGGTGCGTATCCAGCCGTCGTCGATCCGCTCCCCGGTGAGGCCGGGGGCGTCCTGGTAACGGGTGAACACGTTGTCCCCGCTCAGCAGCACCTCGCCGCTCTCACCGGTCGCGACGTCCCGCCCGTCCCGGCCGGCCACGCGGACCCGGGAGCAGTCCAGGGGCAGCCCGGCGCTCCTGGGGTCGCCGCTCTTTCTCCCGCGTGGTTCGACCGTGGCGATCGAGGCCGTCTCGGTCATGCCGTACACCTGGTGGACGGGCAGGCCGAAGGTGGCCTCGAAGCGGTGGATCAGCTCGACGGCGAGGGGGGAGCCTCCGGCGAGGACCCCCTTCAACCGGCCTGCGACCGGTCGTTCCGGCCGTTCGACCAGGTGGGCGAGGTAGGCGTTGACCACAAGCGTCCACGTTGGCTCGTAGCGGTCGACGTAGGTCCAGAACCGCGCCAGCGCCGCCTCCGGGCGCACGCACACGGTACGGCCGCCGCACCACAGCGGGGTCAGCGTCGGGAAGACCTGCCCGCCGGCGTGGAAGAGCGGGCCCACGTTGAGGAAGACGTCGTCCTGGCCCGCCCGCGCCCATCCGGCCAGGGACCGGGAGCCCGACAGCAGGCTCCTGTGCGACAGGACGACCCCCTTCGGGGTGCCGGTGGAACCGGAGGTGTAGACGATCTCGGCGTCGGCCGCGCCGTCACCGCCGGAGAGGATCGGCCGCCTGCCGTACGCCTCACCCCGCGCGAGCAGGCCGGTCAGCAGGGACTCCTCGTCGTCGGTGCCGATCCACTCCGGGCGTCGCCGCAGCTTCACGGCCGTGGCCTCGCGGCCGAGGACGAGCGCGGGCCCGCAGTGCGTCAGGAGCGTTTCGAGTTCGGCGGCGCCCGCCTTCGGGTTCAGCGGCACCAGCACCCGCCCTGAGGCGACGACGCCGAGGAAAAGCAGCGCCGCCAGCGACGAGTTGTGCATGACCGTCGCCACCCGCGCCCCGGCGGGGACGCCGCGTTCCTCGAACAGGGTCGCGCATCCCCTGGTGAAGGTCAGGACGTCCGCGAAGGAGAAGACGCGGCTCTCCGGCTCGACGGGCAGCAGGTAGGGGCGCTCGCCGTACCTGGCGGCGGCCGAGGTGACGAGGCCGAGCAGGGTCGTCGCCGCGGGGAGGGACGGCCCGGTCACGGCCGGCGGGGCGGGTCCGGGCAGGGCGACGCTCCGGGACCCCTCCCGCAGGGCACGTCGTACGGCGGCGCACAGGTGGCTGACCGTGGGCGTCTCGAAGACGACGTCGACGACGTCCGCGCCGAAGGACAGTTCGAGGCGCGTCACGATCTCCACGGCGGCCAGTGAGTCCATCCCGGCTTCCATGAGGTCGTCGTCGGGACCGAGACGGGAACGGTTGAGGGCCTCGGCGCAGATGGAGGTCACCCGCGCCTCAAGATCGGTCGTGGCCACCGAAGAACGCCTCCGTTCAATTCACGGACCGTTCTGCCGCCGCGCCGGTCCCCTTTTCTCTCCCGCGGTGATATCCATCCGTCGCCCCACGGACGGTCAGAAGTGACGTCGCGATGATCCGCGGATAACCGGGATCATGTGCGGTGGTTCTTCGCGGCGGTGTCACACCGCCCTCGGAGAATGCGCCCGAAACGGCCCGCTGTCAACGACGGAACAGTTCCCGCGGTGCTGATTCGGGTTTTCGTTTCTTTCTTTCCGCATGGGGTACGCCGGGCCGGTGAAATCCGGGGAGCAGGGGTACGGGCCGACACGAGGACCATTTCGACCTTGGGACGGGGTAATGGCCACGGCACCGCTCGGCGGCGATTTCGACCCCTTCTCGCCGGAGATCACGGCGGGTCCTTATCCCGCCTGCGCCGGCCTCCTCCGTTCCGGCGAACCCGATCGCGCGCCCGCCGCGCGCCTGACACCCCGTCGTACCCGACGCCCGCCGGGTCCGGGTCCGCGGGGCGGGAATTCCGGTCCCGGGGCGGACCGGAAAAGGCGGAGCCGAATATCGGAATAAAAAGCCGCCCGAAACCAGGGGTCCCGGAATCCCCGGCTTTTTGTGTTACCTGTGAAACGTGTGTTACCAGAGTGGCCTGATGGATTCGGTATTCCGTGACGGATCGAGCACCGTACGACGGTTTTGGGCGCTCCCTGGTATCGGTCTTGACCGTGTGTTAGCATTCCTCCGACTAAAGGCCTGTAAGGGAATTTTATGGCCGTTGACCGCGAGGACGCCGGCTGGTCGGTTCGGTTTCCTGTGTCGTAAGAATTACCGCTCGCGTACTTTTTCTGGAGAAAGCATCAGGCCTGTTTCGGCATTGGAGGGTGACGGTGACCCGGAAAGTCGCGGTTCTGGACGACGAATTGCTTGTGGTGCGAACACCCGAAGAATTCCATCGTGCGCCGGGCGACTATCAGAAGATGCTGATCAGCCAGGTCATGATCAACACAGAGGGTGAGCTGTCCGGCGGCGACGACTACACCATGGTCTTCCTCCCGCTGGCGCCGAACGCCGAGGAACGCCAGGTCTGCGCCGAGCGCGCGGTCGAGGAGTACGACCACTACAAGATCGGAAAGCGGATCCTCGCCGAGATCGGCGTCGACACCACCTACATGGAGCAGCAGTCGCTCGACGAGCGCAACCTGTTCGCCGACCAGGGACTGCACACCTGCACCACCTGGGCCGAGCGGGGCGTGTTCTCCTACATCGGCGAGGAGGCGGCGCTGCTGATGATCCGCGAGTTCGCCGAGAGCAGCTACAAACCGTGGGCGGAGGCGGTGCGCACCATCATCCTCGACGAGAAGGTGCACATCGCCCACGGCGCCCGGGTGTGCAGGAACCTCGCCACCACCGAGGAGGGCAGGCAGCAGCTGCAGGCCGCGCTCGACCGGCTGTGGCCCACCTTCATCGGCGTCTTCGGCAACCCCAACTCCAAACGCGCCGAACTGGCCATCAGGTACGGCCTGCGCCAGACCACGAACGCCGAGGCCCGCGACCAGTGGATCAAGACCGTCTCGGCCCGCGCGATCAACCTCGGGTTGCGCGTACCGACGACCCAGGCGGGCTGACCATGGCCACGGTTCCGCTCACCCTCGCTCCCTACAACCCTCCGGAGCCGGAACGGCGCGCCGCCAAGGTACGGCTGCGCGAACTGCTCGCCGACCGGCCGGACCTCGCCGAACGTGTCCAGGCCATCCGTGAGATGGGACGCCGGGTCCGCGCCTGCGAGGTCCACCTGACCACCACCTGCAACATCCGCTGCAAGGGGTGCTGGTACTTCGAGGGCGGTTTCGACGCCGCCGTGCCCGAGACCTCCGACATCGGCCTGATCAGGGCGTTCGTCGAACGGCTCGACGCCTCGGGGGTGACCCAGGCCACGCTGATCGGTGGCGAGCCGACCCTGGTGCTGAACCGGGTCCAGCCATTCGTCGAGCTGCTGCCGTACATCACCATCTCCACCAACGGGCTGCGCCCGCTGCCGAGGGAGGGCTTCGAGAACGTCGCCGTCGCGATCAGCCTCTTCGGCGGCGGCCCGCTCGACGACGACCTGCGCGCGCACCGGCCCAACGGCTCGACGTTCACCGGCCTCTTCGACAAGGCGCTCGGGCACTACCGGGACGACCCGCGTGTGACGTTCGTCTTCGCGCTGTCGGAGGACGGCCTGCGCCACGTCGAACCGACCGTGCGGGCCATCGCCGACAACGGCAACCAGGTCACCTTCAACTTCTACAGCGCGCACGGCACGGACCATCCGCTGCGCATCGAGAACGAGAAGAGAACCCTGGCCGAGGCGCTGCGGGTCAAGGAGCTGTTCCCGGAGACCGTGGTCTCCCACCCCTACTTCATCGAGACCCTCATCACCGGGCGCACCCACTGGGGAGGCCGGTTCGGCTACGACGTCTGCCCGAGCATCAGCGTCGAACTGCCCGAGCACGCCGCGCGGGTCGGCAACGGCCACCCGGTCATCGACGGGTTCGCGGTCTACGGCGCCGACTACAAGACGCTGCAGTTCTGCTGCACCTCGGGAGACTGCGGCGGCTGCCGCGACAGCCAGGCCGTCTACACCTGGCTGGTCGTCAGCCTCAACCGGTTCCTGGACAGCCCCGAGCGGCTGGAGACGTGGACCGGCCTGGCCGAGGCCTACTGGCGGCAGTGGTACTGGTCGCAGCGTCACTCGCCGAACTTCGCGCGCCGTACCGCATCCGCATCCGCCGAGTGAGACAGGCCCAGTGAGACAGAAGGGAAAGACAGGCATGACGAGTGAGGCCGCCCCGTCCGCCATCCGGGACTTCATCAACAAGGAACTCGTCGACCTCGGGGTCGAGGAGGACGCGCTCGACGCCGACGCCAGGTTCGACGAACTGGACATCGACTCCCTCGACGTCGCCGACCTGATGACGTCGATCAAACGTGACTACGGCGTCGTGATCCCGCGCCGAGACCTGGTCGGGATCACGCTCGGCCAGCTGGTCGACCGCGTCGTCTCCGAGCGGGCCGCGGCCGTGCAGGAGGCCGCCGAGGCGGGGTGACCGGCACCGGGTGAGGACACCGGCGGCGCGCAGGAGAACGAGAACCCCCGAACGGAGACATGCAGGTGTCCGGACTTTTCACGGGCAGGAAGTACCTCATCACCGGAGTGCTCAACGAGGAGTCCATCGCCTGGCACGTCGCCGCCGCGCTGCAGGCGCAGGGCGCGGACGTCGTGCTCACCTCCTTCGGGCGTGCCCTGCGCGTCACCCGCAAGGCGGCGGCCCTGCTGCCGTCGCCCGCGGACGTCCTCGAACTGGACATGACCGACGACACGCACTTCCAGGCGGTCGCCGAGGAGGCCGCGGAGTGGGACCGCCTCGACGGTGTGCTGCACAGCGTCGCCCACGCGCCCGCCGACGCGCTCGGCTCCGGTTTCCTGACCACCCCGGCGGCCAGCGCGCTCGACGGTTTCCGCGTCTCCGCCTACTCCCTGCAGCAG
Source organism: Streptosporangium sp. NPDC020145 (assembly GCF_040631275.1). Classification (NCBI taxonomy): domain Bacteria; kingdom Bacillati; phylum Actinomycetota; class Actinomycetes; order Streptosporangiales; family Streptosporangiaceae; genus Streptosporangium; species Streptosporangium sp. NPDC020145. The sequence goes on from NZ_JBEXZT010000001.1 coordinate 157,183, forward strand.
CTCGCCCAGGCCCTGGCCCCCGTGCTCGCACGGGCGGAGAACGGCGGCGCGATCGCCGGGATGACCGTGGACACCGGCAGGGCGCTGCCCGGCTACGACTGGATGGGCGTCTACAAGACGGCCCTTGAGTCCGTCGCCCAGTACCTGGCCCTCTATCTCGGCCCGTCGGGAATCCGGGTGAACCTGGTCGCCGCGGGCCCGGTCGAGACGGTCTCGGCCTCGGGGGTGAGCAGCTTCGGGCGGCTGGCCGACCACTACGAGCGGTGGGCGCCGCTCGGCTGGGACCGCAACGACCCGTCGCGGGTGGTCGGCGCGGTGCTGTTCCTGCTCTCCGACCTCGCCAGGTACACGACCGGACAGGTGCTGTACGCCGACGGCGGGATGCACGCGGTGACCGGCGGCGTCGGCGTCCCCGGCCCCGCGGACCCCTCCGGGCGGCGGTGAGCGCCGCACACGGGCCGAAGCCACCGACGACCGGTCGCGGGGCGTCGGCCGCCACGACTGGTTGAAGGAGGTCGGCATGCGTCTCCTCGTCAAGGGAACGGCCGGACCGCTCGCCGGGGAGCTGGACATCCCGGTCTCGAAATATCACGCGCACCGCGCCCTCATCCTGGCCTCCCTGGCGCCGGGGACCAGCCGCATCCACGGCCTGACCGACGCGGGGCACGTCCGGCACACCGTCGCCGCGCTGCGGAGTCTCGGCACGTCCATCAGGGTGGAGGGGGACACCTTCGTCGTCGAGGGCGGGCCGTACCGGCCGAGGGACGGCGTGGTCTCGGTCGGCAGCTCGGGCACCACCCTGTACTTCCTGACCCCGCTGGCCTGCCTGGCCGAGGCGCCCGTCACGATCACCGGGCAGCGCTACTTCCGGCGCAGGCCGATCAGGCCGCTGCTCGCCGCGCTCGCCGCGCTCGGCGTGACCGTCGAGGCGCCGACGGGCTGCCCGCCCATCTCGGTCCTGCCGCACCGCCCCTCGGGAGGGCGGGTGAGCGTGCCGGGCACGCTGTCGCAGTGGATCTCCGGCCTGCTGCTCCTGGCGCCCTTCGCGACGGGCCCCAGCCTCATCGAGGTCACCGGGCCGTTCAACGAACGCTCCTACGTGGACCTGACCGTGTCGATGATGCGGACCTTCGGCCTGACCGTCGAGGTCGGCGACGACGGCCGCGCCTTCGCCGTCGAACCGGGCCAGCGGGCGCGTCCCGCGACGGTCACCCTGCCGCCGGACATCGGCTCGGCCGCCTTCGGGATCGCGGCCACCGCGCTGCACCCGTCGGACGTGCTGCTGCGCGGTCTGCGCACGACGAGCGCCGCGGAGACCGACCACCCGGAGGCGGACCTGCTGGACATCCTCACCCGCATGGGGGTGCCGTTGCTCCGCGACCCGGACAGCGGGTTCGTGCGGGTGCGTCACGACGGGCTGCGCCTTGCCCCCGTCACGGTCGACTGCCGTACGGTCCCGGACGCGCTGCCGGTGCTGAGCGCCCTCGCCTGCCACGCCGAGGGCACCTCGGTGCTGGAGAACGTGGCCCACGTGCGGCTCAAGGAGTCCGACCGGGTGACCGCGATGCTGCAGCTCAACCGGATGGGGGCACGGCTCGGGCTGCGCGGCGAACGGCTGGTCTGCCACGGGGTGGAGAGCCTCGCCGCGGCCGACCTGTCCTCCTTCAACGACCACCGGGTGCTGATGGCGCTGGCGGTGGCCGCGTCGAGGGCCGACGGGGAGAGCAGGCTGACCTACCCCAACGCCTACCGGATCTCCTACCCGCGCTTCCTCAACGAGATGAACACGGTCGGCATGTCCATGACGGTGCAGGCCCCGGAACGGGGGCCACAGGGGACACAGGAGACACGGACTCCCCGGGTCGATCCCGGCAGGATGGCCGCCACGACCGTCGGCGCGCTCGTGCGCCGCAGGGCGGGGGAGCGGCCGGACGACGTCGCCGTGGTCGAGACCGCCTCGGAGGGCCGCGGGGAGCGCGTCCTCACCTGGCGGGAGCTCGACGAGCGCGCCGACGCCGCCGCCGCACTGCTGCTCGACCTCGGCGTCGAACCGGGCGAGCCGGTCGCCTGGCAGCTGCCGAACTGGGCGGAGTTCCCCGTCCTGGCCCTGGCGACGGCCCGCGTCGGGGCGCTGTGCTGCCCGCTCATGCCGATCTTCCGTGAGCGGGAGATGTCCTTCATGCTGGGCGCCTCCCGGGCGAGGGTCCTCGTCGTCGCGGAGCGGTTCCGGGGGCGTGACCACGCCGCCGAGATCGCCGGGCTGCTCGCGCTGCCGGGCGCGCCACGGCTCGACCACGTCGTGGTGGCCGGTGGCGAGGGGCCCCTGCCGTACGGCACGGGCACGACCGCGTGGCACCGCTGGGAGGAGGCGACGGCCGGGCGTTCCCCCGGCCGCGCCGTGATCGACGCGCGCGGGCCCGCGCCGACCGCGCTGGCCCAGCTGCTGTTCACCTCGGGCACCTCCGGCACGCCCAAGGGGGTGCTGCACCGGATGGACGCGCTGACCAGGGCCGCCATGATGGAGGTCAGGCACCTTGGCCTCACCCGGCGGGACCGGGTCTTCGTCCCCTCCCCGCTGGCCCACCAGACCGGGTTCCTCTACGGCATGTGGCTGGCGATGGCGCTGGGCGTCCCGCAGGTCCTGCAACCCGTCTGGGACGGCCGGGCCGCGCTGGACGCGCTGTGCCGCTGGGAGTGCACCTTCACCCAGGCGGCGACCCCGTTCCTCGGCGACCTGCTGGGCGCGGTCGAGGAGACCGGACGACGCCCGGAGGCGCTGCGGATCTTCGTGGCGACCGGCGCCGCGGTCCCGCGCGCGCTGGCGGAACGGGCCACCCGGACGCTGGGCGCCGCGGTGTGCGGCGCGTGGGGCACGACCGAGACCGGCCTGGGCACCCTGTCGGCGCCCGGCGACGAGGAGGCCCTGGTGTGGGGGACCGACGGACGGGCCCTGACCGGGGTGCGCGTCCGGGTCACCGACGACGCTGGCCGGGTCCTCGGCCCCGGCCAGGAGGGCAACTTCGAGGTCACCGGCAAATGCCTGTTCGAGGGCTACCTCGACCAGCCGGAGCAGACCGCGCAGGCCATGACCCCCGACGGGTGGTACCGCAGCGGCGACCTCGCCGTGATCGACGAGGCCGGGTTCGTCCGGATCACCGGGCGGGTCAAGGACGTGATCAACCGGGGCGGGGAGAAGGTGCCCGTCGCCGAGATCGAGCAGCTGCTGCACACCCACCCGGCGATCGGCGACGTGGCGATCGTCGCGATGCCCGACGAACGGCTCGGCGAACGGGCCTGCGCCTACGTCGTGGCGACCGGCGAGGTGGACCTCGGCGAGATGCGGCGCTTCCTCGACGAACGCCGGGTGGCCAAGCAGTACTGGCCGGAACGCCTTGAGCTCGTCGGGGAACTGCCCCGCAACCCCGCGGGCAAGGTGCAGAAGTTCCTGCTGCGCGAACGGGCGAGACAGCTTGACGGTGTCGACAGTGAGGTGCATGGGTGATGTGGAGCGGTGAGAGCGCCTTCCCGGCGTTGCTCAGGGAGGCCGAGGCGTTCGTCCGCGGCCCGGGCGAGGAGTACGCGGCCGAGATCGAACGGACCCGCGCCGTCCCCGCGCGGCTCTGGGAGGACCTGCGCGAACGCGGCTTCCTGCGCCTGGCCGCGCCGGTGGAGTACGGCGGGCGCGGCGTCCCCTTCTCCCGCTACCTGGAGGTCCTCGAACTGATCTCCATGTCGCACGCCTCGGTGCGGATGATCGTGCACGTGTGCAACGGGGTGTGGCGGTCCATGGACCGTTTCGCCACCGACGAGCAGCGCAAGGAGTTCGTGCTGCCGCAGATCGCCGGGGACATCAGGGTCGCCTTCACGCTGACCGAACCGGACGCGGGAACCGGCGCGGACCTGCGCGCCAGTGTGACCAGGCAGGGGGACACCTACTTCCTGTCCGGCAGGAAGCACCTGATCACCTTCGGGGTGAGCTGCGACTACTGGCTGCTGTTCGCGCGCCTTGAGGGCACCGCGGGCAAGGAGGGCACGGTCGCGCTGCTGGTCGAGCGCGGGGCGCCGGGCGTGACGGTCGAGGCCATGCCGGACACCATGGGCGTGCGCGGCACCGACCACGCCAGGCTGACCTTCGACCGCACGCCGGTCCCGGTCGCCAACCGGCTCGGCGAGGAGGGCCAGGGGCTGGAGGTCGCGCTCGGCGGATTCCTCACCCCCAGCAGGATCGCGGTCGCGACGACCTGCGTCGGGCTGGCGAGGAGGGCGCAGGAACTGGCGGCCGAGCACGCGCGGGAACGCCACACCTTCGGCAAGCCCCTCGCCGCCCGGCAGGCGATCGCGTTCGCCCTCGCCGAGAACGCCGCCGACATCGAGGCGGCCCGCCAGCTCACCCTGTACGCGGCCCGCCGGTGGGAGGACGGCGACGAACGGGCGGGCACGCTGTCGTCGATGGCCAAGCTCACCGCGGTCGACATGCTGACCAGGGTCACCGACAAGGCGCTGCAGGTGCACGGCGGCATCGGGTACTGGGAGTCGAGCCCCATCGAACGGGTCTACCGGGACGCCCGGGCCCAGCGGTTCGAGGAGGGCACCAACGAGATCCAGAAGACCGTGATCGCCAGGGACGTACTGAGGGCGGGAAATTGAGCATCTATCAGGACAAGATCGTCGTGATCACGGGAAGCTCGCGCGGCATCGGGCGGGCCCTGGCGCTCACGCTCGCCGCGGGCGGCGCGACCGTCGTGGTCAACTACAAGAAGAACACCGCCCTGGCCGAGCAGACCTGCAAGGAGATCGAGCAGGCGGGCGGCAGGGCGCTGGCCGTGCGGGCCGACGTCGAGCAGCCGGAGGAGATCGACAGGCTCTTCGGCACGGTCGGCGAGACCTTCGGCAGGCTGGACCACTTCGTGTGCAACGCGGCGGCCAGCGCGTTCAAGAACATCGCCGACCTCAGGCAGCACCACCTCGACCGCTCCTACGCGATGAACGTGCGCTCCTTCGTGCTCGGCGCGCAGCACGCCGTACGGCTGATGACCGGCGGCGGGCGGATCGTCGCGCTGTCCAGCTACGGCAGCATCCGCGCCTACCCGACCTACGCCAACCTCGGCGCGGCCAAGGCGGCGATCGAGGCGTGGGTGCGCTACATGGCGGTGGAGTTCGCGCCGAAGGGCGTCAACGTCAACGCGGTCAACGGCGGCATCATCGAGTCCGACTCCTCGGAGTACTTCTACAACATCCCCGGCATGGCGCCGCTGCCCGGAGTGCTGTCCAAGATCCCCAAGGCGCGGATGGGAACCGCGCGGGAGGTCGCCGACTGCGTCGCGTTCCTGCTCTCGCCCGCCTCCGAGTACGTCACCGGGCAGACCCTCGTGGTCGACGGCGGCCTTTCGGTGATCGCGCCGCCCTTCCACGAGGACCTGACACCCCCGCTGGCCTGGGATGACTGACCTGCGGCACGTCCTGTCCCCGGGGCGGATCGGGCGGCTCGAACTCCCGCACCGCGTCGTCATGGGCGCGATGCACCTCGGCTTCGAGGCGCGCGACGACGGCGGCGCCGCGCTGGCCGCGTTCTACGCCGAACGGGCCAGGGGCGGCGCCGGGCTGATGGTCACCGGCGGCGCGGCGGTGAGCGCCGAGGGCGCGGGAGGCCCCGGGTACGGCGTGCTCGGCGACGCCGCCTTCCACGCCCGGCTGCGGCGGGTCACCCGGCGGGTGCACCGGGAGGGCGGGCTGATCGCGCTGCAGCTGTTCCACGCGGGCCGTTACGCGCGGCCCGCGCCCTCCGGGCCGCCGCCGGTCGCGCCGTCCGCCGTGCACAGCCGCTTCTCGGGGCGCGAGCCGTACGCCATGACCCCGCAGCGGGTCCGCGGGACCGTCGAGGACTTCGCACGCGGCGCCGCCCTCGCGCGTGACCTCGGGTTCGACGCCGTCGAGGTGATGGGGTCCGAGGGATACCTGGTCGACCAGTTCCTCTCGCCGCTGACCAACCTCCGCGACGACGAGTGGGGCGGCGACGCCGTACGGCGCGGGCGTTTCGGCGCCGAGGTCACCCGGGCGGTCCGCACGGCCGTGGGGGAGGACTTCCCGGTCGTCGTCCGTTTCACCGGGATCGACCTGATGGACGGCGGCACCCCGCAGGAGGACGTCCTGGCCTTCGCCAGGGCGCTCGCCGCGGCCGGGGCGGACGCGCTCAACGTCGGCGTCGGCTGGCACGAGTCCCCGGTGCCCAGCGTGCAGGCCGTCGTGCCGCCCGGGGTGTGGACACCGTTCGCCGTCCAGGTGAAGGAGGTCGTCGGCGACCTTCCGGTCATCGCGGGCAACCGGGTGAACCGCCTGGAGACCGCCGAGGCGATCCTCGCGGGGACCCCGATCGATCTGGTCTCCATGGCCCGCCCCTTCCTCGCCGACGCCGGCCTGGTCTCCGCCGCGCGGCGGGGCCGGCCGGTGAACGTCTGCCTGGCCTGCAACCAGGCGTGCGTCGACCACTCGCTGACCGAGCGCGAGGTGTCGTGCATGGTCAACCCCAGGGCGGGCCGGGAGTCCGTCCCCCGGTGGTCCGTCCGCCCGGTACGGCCTCGCACCGTCGCGGTCGTCGGCGGCGGGCCCGCCGGGCTGCAGGCCGCCAGGAGGGCGGCGCTGGCCGGGCACCGGGTCGAGCTCTACGAGGCGGCCGAGGCCCTCGGCGGCCAGTTCCGCATGGCGCGCCAGGTGCCGGGCAAGGCCGACTACGGCGGGACGATCGCCTACTTCGCCGCGGAACTGGCCCGGCTCGGCGTCCGCGTCCACCTCGGCCGCGCGATCGGGGCCGCCGACCTCGGCCTGCTGCGCTCCCACGACGGCGTGATCGTCGCCAGCGGCACCCGCCCCCGCCGGGTGGACGTCCCCGGCGCCGACCTGCCGAACGTGCTCACCTACCCCGAGGCGTTCGCCCGCCATGCCCGGGAGGGCCTGGAGGGGCGGGTGGCGATCGTCGGCGGTGGCGGCGTCGCCGCCGACCTGGCCCACCTCCTCAGCAGAGGCCACGGCCCGCTGGGGGAGGACGAGCGCTTCCTGCGCCGCCACGGCCTGGCCGCCGGTCCCGTGCCGGTCACCGCGCGGGCCGAGGTCACCCTCGTGCAGCGCGGCGCCCGCACCGCCGGGCGCACCGGCAGGTCGACCCGGTGGGCGGTGCTGGCGGAGCTGCGCGAACAGGGCGTGCGCGTCCTGCGTGAGACGGCCTGCCTGCGGATCACCCCGGCCGGGGTGTGGATCGCCGGGCCGGACGGCGCCGAACGGCTCGTCGAGGCCGAGACGGTCGTCGTCGCCGCAGGCCAGGTCACCGACCGGGCGGTCCCCGCGCTCGCCGGGGACGCCGGGGTGTGGCACCGCCTCGCCGGCGGGGCGAGGGACGCCGAAGGGCTCGACGCGGTGCGGGCCTTCGCCGAGGGGTTCGCCGCCGCGGCCGAGTTCGACGAGCGGGGACCGGGCGCGCTTGAGCCCGCCGGTCCGGGAAACCGTGGAGGGACTGTCAATGGGTAACGGGCACGAGGTGGTGATAACCGGGATCGGCGCGGTCACCCCGGTGGGGATCGGCAGGGAGGAGACCTGGCGCAACCTGCTGGCCGGGCGTTCCGGCGTCGGCCCCGTCACCGCGTTCGACGCGAGCGGGCTGCCGACCAGGATCGCGGCGGAGGTCAAGGGCTTCGACCCGGCCGCCTACCTCGACGCCAAACGGGTCCGCCGCTCGGCCCGCTTCTCCCAGTTCGCGGTCGCCGCGGCGCGCGAGGCCGTCGCCGACGCGAAACTGGAGATCGGCCGGGACAACGCCGCCAGGGTCGGGGTGGTGGTCAACGCCGCCGTCGCCGGGTTCGACACGGTCGAGACGGCGACCAGGGGGTTGCTGTCCCCCTCGCCGGTCACGCCCAACAGCTACTTCGTCCCGTCCTCGCTGACGAACATGCCCGCCTGCGAGACGGCCATCGACCTCGGCGCGCACGGCCCGGTCAACGCCAGCGCGCTGGCCTGCGCCAGCGGCCTGTACGCCCTGCTCGACGCGCGGCGGCTCATCCTCTCCGGTGAGGCGGACGCGGTCGTCTGCGGGGGGACGGACGCCGCGATCACCCCGGTGATGTTCGCGGGCCTGGTCGGCATGGGCGCGATGTCGGAGCGCAACGACGACCCCCGGGGCGCCAGCAGGCCCTTCTCCGCGGACCGGGACGGGTTCGTGTTCGGGGAGGGGGCGGTGATCATGGTCGTCGAGTCGGCCGAGCACGCCGCAGGACGTGGGGTCACACCGTACGCCGCCGTCGCGGGCGGGGCGCTGACCTGCGACGCCTTCCACATCAGCGCGCCCGACCCGTACGGCGGGCACGCGGCGGAGGCGATCGGCCAGGCGCTGCGGCGCGCGGGGGTCCAGCCGGGGGACCTCGACTACGTCTGCGCGCACGGCACCTCGACCGCAGCCAACGACGCGACCGAGACCAGGGCCATCCGCACGGCGCTCGGCTCGGCCGCGGACCGGGTCGCCGTCAGCGCCCCCAAGTCGATGGTCGGCCACCTCATCGGGGCGGCGGGCTCCCTGGGGGCGATGGTGTGCGCGATGGCGATCCGCGACGGGGTCGTGCCGCCGACCATCAACCTGGAGGTGCCCGACCCCGCCTGTGACCTCGACTACGTGCCAGGCGCCGCGCGGCGGACACCGGTCCGCGTCGCGGCCACCAACGCCTTCGGGTTCGGGGGGCAGAACTGCGTGGCCGTGTTCAGCGGCCTAGAATAAGTCGACACCCGACAGGAGGCATTCATGAACGATGGTTTCCAGCTCCTTCGCACAACACATCCCCTTCCCGCGGCCGAACGGGAGGAAATCCTCGCTGCTCCGGGTTTCGGTCGTTTCTTCACCGACCACATGGCCTCCGCTACGTGGACGCCGGAGACCGGCTGGCATGACTTTCGGGTAACCGCTCTCGAACCAATTCCAATGCACCCCGGCGCGGCCGTCCTGCATTACGCCCAGGAGATTTTCGAGGGCCTCAAGGCATTCAGGCACGACGACGGGAGCATCTGGCTCTTCCGGCCCGACCTGAACGCGCGCCGTTTCGTGAACTCGGCCAGGAGGCTGGCCCTGCCCGTGCTGTCCGAGGAGCTCTTCGTCGCCAGCGTCGAGGCGCTGGTGCGCGCGGACGAGGCGTGGGTGCCGCCGTACGAGGGCGGGCGGAGCCTGTACCTCCGGCCGTTCATGTTCGGCTCCGAGGCCTTCCTCGGGGTGCGCCCGGCCGCGCACGTCACCTACGGCGTCATCGCCTGCCCCGCGGCCTCCTACTTCTCCTCCGGTCTCAGCGGCGTCAAGCTGTGGGTCAGCGAGAACTACGCGCGGGCGGGCAAGGGCGGCACCGGCGCCGCCAAGTGCGGCGGCAACTACGCCTCCAGCCTCGCCGCCCAGGTCGAGGCCCAGGAGCAGGGCTGCGACCAGGTGCTCTACCTCAGTGACGACGAGGAGCGCTACCTGGAGGAGTCGGGCACGATGAACCTCTTCCTGGTCACCGCCGACGGCGAGCTGGTCACGCCGGGCCTGGGCACGATCCTCGACGGCGTCACCAGGGACAGCGTGCTCGAACTGGCCGACGAGCACGGCCTGAAGCCGGCGCAGCGGCAGGTCGGCCTGGCCGAGCTGCGTGAGGGCTGCGCGAGCGGGGCGATCACCGAGATGTTCGCCTCGGGAACCGCCGCGGTCATCAACCCGATTCTCGGATTCAAGGGAAGAGAATACGAGCAGACCGTCGGCGGCGGCGTTCCCGGGGAAGTGACGACAAGTATGAGGAATCACATTCTGAACATTCAGTACGGCCTGGCCCCCGACACCCGCAACTGGCTTCGCCGGGTGATTTAAAGGTGGCGTCCGCCTTATCGGGCCGGGAAACGGAGAATGCGCCCTCGGGACGTGTCGCCGTCATCGGGATCGGAATACGCGCGCCGGGTGGCGTGACGGACACCGCGTCATATTGGGACGCCATTGTCCGGGCCCGCGACCTGACCGGTGACTTACCGGCCGACCGTCGCGAGGCCTTCGGCGCCGAATGGGATGACGTGGTGACCCGAGGTGGTTACCTGGACAATCCCTTCGATTTCGACGCACGGTTCTTCGGCATGTCGCCGCGTGAGGCCCGCACGGTGGACCCCCAGCACAGGCTGCTGCTCGAAGTCGTCTGGGAGGCGTTCGAGGACGCGGGCACACCGCCGGGCGCAGGGGCGGAGGAGACCGGTGTGTTCGTGGGCATAACCGGCCAGGACTACCGGCACTGGCTGTCCGGGGAGCCCAACTCGTACTGGACGGTCGGCAACGGCCACAGCTTCTCCGCCGGGCGGATCGCGCACACGCTGGGCCTGGGCGGCCCCGCCGTCGCCATGGACACCGCCTGCTCCTCCTCCCTCGTCGCGATCCACACCGCCTGCCGGGCCCTCACCGCGGGCGACTGCGACCTGGCCGTCGCCGCCGGGGTCAACCTGGTCCTGTCCCCCCGCACGACCAGGGAGGTCGGCAGGACCGGGGCGCTGTCCCCGGACGGTGTCTCCCGGCCGTTCGACGCCGCCGCGAACGGGTTCGTGCGCGGTGAGGCGTGCGGGGCGGTCGTCCTCAAACGGCTGGACGACGCGCTCCGCGACCGTGACCGCGTCCACGCGGTGATCGACGGCAGCGCGATCAACCAGGACGGCCGCTCGGCCACCTTCACCGCCCCCAACGGCGACTCCCAGGCCAGGCTCATCGGGTCGCTGCTGGCCAGGATCGGCCTGACCGGCGCGGACATCGGCTACCACGAGGCGCACGGCACCGGGACCCAGCTCGGCGACCCGGTCGAGATGCGGGCCGTGACCACCGCGCTGCGCACCGGCGGAGGTGTTCTCCACGTCGGCTCGGTCAAGGCCAACCTCGGCCACACCGAGTCCGCAGCCGGGGTGATGGGGCTGGTCAAGGCCGTCCTGTGCCTGGAGAACCGGTTGATCCCCCCGCAGGCGGGCTTCGAGACGCTCAACCCGCGCATCGACCTGACGGGGACAGGCGTGGTCGTCCCGGGACGGGCCCTGCCCTGGGGCCCGGAGGCGGGCGCGCGGGCCTCGGTCTGCTCGTACGGCATGAGCGGAACCAACGCCTACGCGGTGCTCTCCGCGGCGCCCGCCCCCGGCCCGGTCCCCGCCCGGGACACCGGTCCCGTGCCCGGGTTCACGATCTCCGCCCGCACCCCGGCCGCGCTCGGGGAACTCGCCGGCCGGTACGGCGAGCACCTGGCGGGGCTCGCTGAGGACGGCTACCCGGCCTTCGCCCACACCGCGACCCACGGCAGGACACGCCACGCCCGCACGGTGTGGGTCGGCGCGGACTCGGCGGCGGCGGCGTGCGAGGCCGCCGAGGCGTTCGCGCACGGCCTCGACCATCCGGCCGTGCGCCCGCTCGCCGAGGACGAGCCGGCACCGTGGCCCGCCCCGGCCGGCGCGCGCGTCGTCGCGTCGCTGCCGTCCTATCCCTGGCAGCACGTCCGGCACGTCGTCGAGAGGGACGGGGGACAGGCATGACACGGCCACAGGAACGGGTGGGGGAGCACGCGCCCCTGAGCCCGCGCCTCTCCCTCGACGAGGTGCGCGGGCTGGTCACGGAGTTCTGGCCGGACTCCGGGCTGTGGGTGAGCGAGGTCTCGCCGTACCGGGTGGTCGTCACGGCGGGACCGGAGGGGCTGGAGTGCAGGCCGGGCGGCACCCTGTCCGGCCCGGCGATCTTCAAGGCGGCCGACCTGTCGTCCTTCCTGGCGATAAACGCCTACGCGGGCAGGGTACTGACCGGGGTGCTGACGCACGGCAGCGTCAGCCTGCTCGAAGCGGCGGAACCCGGCCCGCTCACGGTCGTCGTCGAGGTGGTCAGGCTGGGCCGCCGGACGGCGGTGGCGAACGGGCGGATCAGCGACGCCGAGGGCGGGCTGATCGCCGTGACGACCATGCAGTTCGCGCTGCCCTCCCGGCAGGTGCTCAGCCCCGGTCCCTGAGGAGGCGCGGACCGACGTGGTGGCGGAGCTCCGGACGAGCCGCTCCAGCCCTTCCCGACCGGTGTGCGGCCCAGGCCGCCCGGTGTCGTCGTGCGTCCGGCCACGGGGATCTCCCCGCGAGGGCCGTACGACCCGGATGACGGGGTAGGGGCGCGGTACGGAAGAGGGCGCAAGAGGGGACCAAGGTCCCTGGCCGACCACGTGAAGGACGGAAATGCTCATGGACATGGACACGCTGCGGGAAGTCGACATGTACTGGCGGGCGGCGAACTATCTGTCGGTCGGGCAGATCTACCTGCTGGACAACCCCCTACTGACCGAGCCCCTGGCTCCGGAGCACATCAAACCCCGGCTGCTCGGGCACTGGGGCACGACCCCCGGCCTGAACTTCTGCTTCGCCCACCTCAACCGGATCATCACCGGCAGGGACCAGGACATGATCTACATCGCCGGACCCGGGCACGGGGGGCCTGCGGCGGTGGCGCACGCCTGGCTTGAAGGCACCTACACCGAGCGCTACCCGGCCGTCACCCGTGACGAGGCCGGGATGCGGCGGCTGTTCCGCCAGTTCTCCTTCCCCGGCGGCATCCCCAGCCACGTCGCCCCGGAGACCCCCGGCTCGATCCACGAGGGTGGCGAACTCGGCTACAGCCTGGCCCACGCCCACGGCGCGGCCTTCGACAACCCGGACCTGGTGGTGGCCTGTGTGATCGGGGACGGCGAGGCCGAGACCGGCCCGCTCGCCGCGAGCTGGCACTCCAACAAGTTCACCGACCCCGTCCGCGACGGGGTGGTGCTGCCGATCCTGCACCTGAACGGCTACAAGATCGCCAACCCCACGGTCCTGGCCAGGATTCCCGAGAGTGACCTGGTCAAGCTGCTCGAAGGGTACGGCTACCGCCCGCACCTGGTCTCCGGGGACGACCCGGCCGCCATGCACGAGCTGATGGCCGCGACCATGGAGACGGTGTTCGACGAGATCGCCGCCTACAAGGAGGACCGGGGCGGCAGGCTGCCGATGATCGTGCTGCGCTCCCCGAAGGGATGGACCGGACCCGCGGTCGTGGACGGGCTGCCGGTCGAGGGCACCTGGCGGGCGCACCAGGTGCCGCTGGCCGCGGTCCGCGACGACGCCGGGCACCGGGCGATGCTTGAGGAGTGGATGCGCTCCTACCGGCCGGAGGAGCTGTTCGACGAGCTGGGCCGTCCGGTGGCCGAGATCACCGTCACCGTGCCGGAGGGCGAGCGGCGGATGAGCGCCAGCCCGCACGCCAACGGCGGTGTGCTGCTGCGCCCGCTGACGCTGCCCGACTTCCGTGACCACGCGGTGCAGGTCAAGTCCCCGGCCGTCGAGTCGTCCGAGCCGACCCGGGTGCTCGGCGGGTGGCTGCGCGACGTGATCGCCGCCAACCCGGAGACCTTCCGGCTGCTCGGGCCGGACGAGACGGCCTCCAACCGGCTGTCGGCGGTGTTCGAGACCACGGCCAAGGTCTGGGAGGCCGAGATCCTGCCGACGGACGAGCACCTGGCCCCCGGCGGACGCGTGATGGAGGTGCTCAGCGAGCACCTGTGCCAGGGCTGGCTCGAAGGGTATCTGCTGACCGGCAGGCACGGCCTCTTCAACTGCTACGAGGCGTTCATCCACATCGTGGACGCCATGTTCAACCAGCACGCCAAGTGGCTTGAGTCGTCCAGGAAGATCGGCTGGCGGGCGCCGGTCGCGTCGCTGAACTACCTGCTGTCCTCGCACGTGTGGCGTCAGGACCACAACGGGTTCAGCCACCAGGACCCGGGCTTCCTCGACGTGGTGGTGAACAAGAAGGCCGAGGTGGTGCGGGTCTACCTGCCGCCGGACGCCAACACGCTGCTGTCGGTCGCCGACCACTGCCTGCGCTCGCGGGACTACGTGAACGTGGTCGTGGCGGGCAAACAGCCGGTACTCGACCTGTTCCCCATGGACGAGGCGATCGCGCACTGCACCAGGGGGCTGGGCATCCTGGAGTGGGCGGGCACCGAGCACCGGCCCCAGCAGGACACGGCCGCCGAGGCCGGGCCGGACGTGGTGCTGGCCTGCGCCGGGGACGTGCCGACCCTGGAGACGCTGGCCGCGGCGGCGCTGCTGCGCGAGCACCTGCCCGAGCTGAGGGTCCGGGTGGTCAACGTGGTCGACCTGATGCGCCTGCAGCAGCCGTCGGAGCACCCGCACGGGATGCCGGACGCGGAGTTCGACGCGCTGTTCACCCCGGACAAACCGGTGATCTTCAACTTCCACGGTTACCCCTGGCTGATCCACCGGCTCACCTACCGGCGTACCAACCACGCCGGGCTGCACGTGCGGGGCTACAAGGAGGAGGGCACGACGACCACCCCGTTCGACATGGCGATGCTCAACGACATCGACCGCTACCACCTGGTGATGGACGTGATCGACCGGGTTCCCGGGCTGGCGGTCAGGGCCGCGTGGCTGCGCCAGCGGATGGCCGACACCCGGCTGCGGGCGCGGGCCCACACGCGGGAGTACGGGGAGGACCTGCCGGAGGTGCGTGACTGGGCCTGGCCGTACTGAACCGTAAATATCCGGAAAGACCCTTGCTTTAGGGATTTTTGCCGTTGTGTCCACCTATGTCGGGAAATGAGAGAGGGGGATGGAACCCACAACAGGGAGGAACCCATGAGCACACCGATGCGCCGTGAGCAGAGAGGCCTCGTTCCGGAGCTGTTCGACTGGCTTGAGCTTCCCTTCGCGGCGCTGCGGCCGCCCGCGGCACAGCCCATCAAGTTCGAGGACTACGTCAAGGACGACCGCTACGTCCTGCGGGCCGAGCTGCCGGGGATCGACCCGGGCAAGGACGTGGAGATCACGGTGTCGAACGGGGTCCTGACCGTACACGCGGAACGGCGCGACGAGCACCGTGACCAGCACAGGACGGAGTTCAGCTACGGCTCCTTCACCCGTTCGGTCAGCCTGCCGCCGGGAGCCGACGAGAACGACATCAAGGCCACCTACGACAAGGGGATCCTGGAGGTCAGCGTCAGACGCGCCGGGCGCGAGCGGGAGGGCAAGCGCATCCCCGTCGAGTCCCAGACACGGCAGCAGCAGAAGAAGAGCTGACCGGGCGAGAGGCGGGGGAGGGCACCGGACGCCTCGCCTCCGCCGGGCGCGGCGGGATCCGGACGGGGTTCACGAGGCCCGGGCGTGCGGGCCCGCCGCGCGCTCCGCGCGCAGCACGCCTCCGACGACCTCGCCGTCGACGGTCTCCTGTTCGAGCAGGATCGCCGCCAGCCGGTCGAGGGCGCCGCGGTGGGTGCGCAGCAGGCCGACCGCGCGCCGCTCCGCCTCGGCGAGCAGGCGGGCCACCTCCTCGTCGATGACCTGCTGGGTCCGCTCCGAGTACGGCCTGCGCGCCAGGGTCTCGGCCTCCTCACCCAGATACTGGGGGCTCGACGAGGAGTAGCCGACGGGGCCGAGGGCCGGGGAGAGGCCGAAGTCGCGCACCATGCGGGTGGCGATCTGGGTCGCGCCCGCCAGGTCGTTGGCCGCGCCGGTCGAACCCTCACCGAAGACGACCAGCTCGGCCGCCCGGCCACCGAGCCGTACGGCCAGCAGGTCGGCCAGGTAGCTCTCGCCGTAGAGGTGCCGTTCGGCCTCGGGAAGCTGCTCGGTGACACCGAGGGTCATGCCCGCGGGCAGGATCGTCACCTTGGCGACCGGGTCGGCGTGCTCGCACAGCGCCGCGAGCAGGGCGTGCCCCGACTCGTGGACGGCGACCGCGTGCCGCTCCTGGGGCAGCAGGGCGTTGGAGGTGTCCCTGCGGCCGAGCAGCACGCGGTCACGCGCCGCGCCGAGGTCGCCGGGGGTGATGGTGGTACGGCCCGCCCTGACCGCGTTGATCGCGGCCTCGTTGACGAGGTTGGCCAGGTCGGCGCCGGAGAAGCCGGGGGTGGCGCGGGCGACGACCCCGAGGTCGGCGTCCGGGGCGAGGTGTTTGCCCGTCGAGTGGACGGTCAGGATCGCCGCCCGCTCGGCCTGGTTGGGCAACGGCACGGTCACCTGACGGTCGAAGCGCCCCGGCCGCAGCAGGGCCGGGTCGAGGGTCTCCGGCCGGTTGGTCGCGGCCAGGACGACGATCCCGCTGCCCTGGTCGAAGCCGTCCATCTCCGCGAGCAGCTGGTTGAGGGTCTGCTCACGCTCGTCGTTGCCCCCGGTCACCGTCCCCGAGCCCCGGCGGCCCCCGATCGCGTCGATCTCGTCGATGAACACGATCGAGGGAGCGCGCTTGCGCGCCTCGTCGAACAGGTCGCGCACCCGGGAGGCGCCGACGCCGACGAACATCTCCACGAACCCCGAGCCGGTGACCGACAGGAACGGCACCTCCGCCTCACCGGCGACGGCCCTGGCGATGAGCGTCTTGCCGGTTCCCGGCGGGCCGACCATGATCACGCCCCGGGGTGGCTTGGCGCCCGCGGCGGCGTACCGCTCGGGCGCCCGCAGGAAGTCGATCATCTCGCTGATCTCCTGCTTGACGCCGTCGTACCCGGCGACGTCGGAGAACCTGGTGGTCGGGCGCTCCGCCTCGATGATCTTCGCCTTGGAGCGGCCGAAGCCGCCGATGCCGCCGATGCCTCCGGAGAGGGACTGCTGCGCCTGCCGTCCCGTCCAGGCGAACAGGCCGATGAGCAGCAGCAGCGGCAGGAATCCGATCAGGGCCGACCAGAGGGAGCCTCCCGACTGGGTCGCCGTGGTCTGGACGTCCTTGGCACGCAGCCGGTTCTCCAGCTGGGCGGAGTTGGGCGCGGTGGGGATCTGGCTGGTGAACCTCGTGCCGTCCTTCAGGGTGCCGGTGACCGCGCCCTGGTCGTCGATGGAGACGGTCTTGACCTGCCCGGCGTCCACCCTGGTCAGCAGGTCGCTGTAGGAGTACGGCGCGGGCGGGTTCCCCCCGAGCAACAGCGGGACCAGCAGCCAGACCAGGACGATCAGCGTGCCGATCGGCAGCAGCCAGCTCCGCCAGCCACCGGAGGGCGGCGTCGCGGGAGGCGGCGGGTCCTTCGAGGGACCCGGGTTCGCCTTGCCCGTCAGGTGCCGGCCGAACAGCCGCATCGGGGTGATCATCCGCAGGCCTCCATGTCGGCTCCCCCCCTTAGGGCCAGTCTCCGGCCGGGAGACGGGTTCCGGCAGGGCCGAAAGACCCGAATCAGCCCAGGTGCCTGACCCTGACCACCCCGGGGACCGTACGGGCGAGCAGGTCGGCGATGTCGTCCACGCTCGCGGCGTGACGGCCGCGCAGCTCGACCATCCCGTCACGCACCACGACCTCCCAGGACGGTCCCGCGGGGTAGCGCTCACGCAGCGCGGCCAGCACGTCGGCGCGGATGTCCTCGTCGGGACGGGCCAGCAGGGCGAGCAGGTCACGGCGGCTGAGCATGCCGACCACCCGATCCCCCCTGGTCACCGGCAGGCTCTTGACCCGCCTGCAGATCATCAGGTCGATCGCCGCGGTGACGTCGGTCGTCTCCGTCACGGTCGTGACCTCGGAGGTCATGACGTCGGCGACCGTGTACGGCGCGGGCGCCGAGTGCCCGAGCACGATCCTGGCGCTGGAGCGGGGGTCGCGCTCGAACTCACCGCGCAGCAGGTCCATCTCGCTGACGACCCCCGCCAGGCGGCCGTCGCCGTCCAGCACGGGCGCCGCGGTGACGTCGTGCCCGTACAGGACGCGCACCGCCCGCCGTACCGGATCGGAGGGGCCGACCGTGACCACGTCCGTGGTCATCACCTCCCGGACCAGCATGGTCGTCACCCGCCTCTCGTCACTCCCGCGGTCATGTGTCCTCACCGCCATCCCAGCCCGGAACGCCGGTGGGACGGTAGAGGCGGAGGTCCTCACCTGGGCTTCCGCCAGGGGCGCCGGGAGGGAAGCCCTGCCGGAGCGAACCCGCCCACCGGGGGCGGGCACCCGGCCCGGCCGCGGGAGGAGGAACCACGGAGCCCGAGGGCCGGGCCCTCCTCCCGCGGCCCGCTCCTACCGTCGTCCGCCGTCGTCCGTCGCCGGGCAGCGCAGGCCCCGCGACGGCACGGTCAGTGAGATCAGGTAGTCGTCCATCGCCTTCGTGGTGCACTCGGTCATGCCGTAGACGCCGTGTCCCCAGCCCTCGTAGGTGAGCAGCACGGCCCTGGGGCCGAGCTGGCGGGCCGCGTTGGCCGACCACGTGTACGGCGTGTCGGGGTCGTGCAGGGAGTTGGCGAGCAGCAGCGGCGCGGTGCCCGTGTACCGGAGCCGGTGCTGCGGGTTGTTGACGGGATGGCCCTGGCAGATGGGCATGTCCCCCATCGGCATCGGGTTGTAGCGCATGTCGGGGGCCAGGCGGTTGGCGCCGCGCAGCAGCCGCTCGTACTCGGCGTAGCTCCGCACCGACAGGTCGTGGTCCTCACAGAGGATCGCGGTCGGCAGTTCGGCGAGTTCCCCGCCCACGGGCCCGTTGCCGGGCGGGGGCGGCAGGTCGGACGGCACGGGGCCGCCGTCCAGGGCGAGGATCACCTGGGCCAGCGACTGCCAAGCGGGTCCCTCGTTGAGCACCACACCGAGCCAGAGGAGGTTGTGGGCGCTCAGCGGGCGGTCGGTGACGCCGGGGTAGTAGAGCTCCCCGCGCTGGGCCTTGGCGATCAGCCCCTGCCACACCTGCCGGACGTCGCGTCCGTTCAGCGCGCAGGAGGCGTCCCGGTCGCACCAGGCGACGAACTCGTCGAAGGCGTCCTCGACGCCGGCCGCCTCGGTCTCCTGGAACGCCCTGACGCCGAGACTGTGGTCCATGTTGCTGTCCAGCACCATGGCCCGGACCCGCCGCGGGAAGAGTTCGGCGTACATCTGCTGGGCGAGCGTGCCGTAGGAGACCCCGTAGGAGGTGAGCCTGCTCTCCCCGAGGGCGGCGCGGATGGCGTCCATGTCGCGCGCCACGTTGACCGAGTCGACGTGGTCGTACACGGGGCCGGTGCGTTGCCTGCAGTCCGCGCGCAGCGTCCTGTTGTAGGCGATCCACCTGTCGTAGTCGGCCTGGCTCTTCATGATCGGGTCCGGCATCCGGTTGTACACCGACGCCGAGCAGACCACCGCGTTGCTGCGGGCGACGCCCCGGGGGTCGTAGCCGACGACGTCGAAGCGCCGCCGGATCTCCTCGCTGAAGCCGGGGGCGCGCAGGACGTCGTTCACGCCCGATCCGCCGGGCCCGCCGGGGTTGGTCAGGAGGGAGCCGATCCTGGCCGAGGGGTCGGTGGCCCTGCGCCGGGCGAGGGCCAGGTCGAGTGTGTCCCCGTACGGTTTCGACCAGTCGACCGGGACGGTCAGCGTGCCGCACTCGATGGCCGGGTCCTCCTCGCACGGACCCCAGGTGATGCCGTTCCCTCCGGTGGTGTCGGCCGCCTCGGCCGTCGTGAGGGGGCACAGGGCCGTCATGGCGGGGCACAGGGCCGCCACCGCCACGAGGACGACGGCGAGTTTGGAGAGTCCTCTCCGCAACGTTGCTCCAATCGTCGATTGGCAGATCAAGCCGTTCGTGCGGCGGGGGATCGGTCCTGGCCGTGCCGCGCGTGGCCGCATCGGAGGCTCACCGGATGCCGGCCCCTGGACCGTGGGGGCGATCCCGGGCCGCAACGGGGCCGTTGACATCTGTCTCGTGTTGATCTTCTGGCATGCTACCGACCATTACCGCCATGTGCGATAAATCGCATTTGAAGCTGATATATCGCCACAATGGGTGGTCGTCGGGTGGCGCTCAGGTCAACCGGGGGAACGGGTGAGCGAGCGGGTGGCGCGGGCCAGGTGGACCGCCATCGCGCAGAACGTGAGAACCCAGGCCGCCAGCCCGAACCACACCTCGACGTCGCCGAAGGCCGTCACCAGGCCGAGACCGGTCGCCTCGCCCAGACCGTGGGAGGCGGCGGCGTAGGTGCCCAGGGGGAAGACCAGGCTCCACATCCCGGGCCCGTAGCGCAACGGGACGCCGCGCCGTACGTGCCGCCACCAGCCCGCCAGGAGCAGGGCGAAGAAGACCCAGGTCGCGAACCCCCAGAAGACCACGCCCACGTGCAGGGCGAAGTCATGGACCACCTCGGCGGCGGGCGCCTCCCGCATGCCCGCGATCTTCGCCGCCGCGACGACGCTGATCGCGTTGGCGCCCATCGCGACCCAGTAGGGCGGGTTCAGCTCGTCGGCGTCCATCTCGAACAGCATCAGCCGGAAGCACACGACGACGCCGACCAGCAGATAGAGCCACATGGAGATCGACCAGACCGCCACGGCGAACAGCGCCAGGGCGTCGCGGGGACCGGCCCCGGCGCGTTCGAGCGTCGCGGCGAGGATCGCGACGGACTGCCCGCCGACGACCCAGACGAACCAGGTCCCGTTGGCCCGCGCCAGGGCCTTGACGCTCTCGTGCCGCAGCACGCTCGCCCAGGGAACGAGGTAGGCCAGGACGAGCCAGCTGAGCGCGCCGACGACGAGGAACACCGTCGCGACCCCGAGACGGCCGTCCATGGCGATCCGGGTGCCGAGCAGGTCGGTCGCGGCGACGAAGGTGAAGAAACCGAAGGCCTTCGCCGGGTCGCCCAGGTCGCGGGCCGCCTCCGCCCGGCAGCCGAGCAGCCGCCACCCGGACAGGACCAGCAGCACGGCGTAGCCCGCGATCCCCACCAAGAGCAGGACGGCGGAGGGAACCTTCAGGCCCATGGCGCGCGTGTCGACCGAGATGATGCCCGTCGCCATCACCATGGCGAAGTAGGCGGGCTCCAGATTCCGCACCGCGGCCCGCCGTACGTCCCCCGGGGACGGCAGGCGCATCTCAGGCGGGTCCGCCGATCCTGCGCCATCTGCGGCCCGCCGTACCGGGCTCGGGTGGCAGGATGACCCCGCGGCTGCGGTAGACCACGAACGGCCGCCACAGGTACCACAGCGGGAAGCTCCAGGCGTGGACCAGGCGGCTGAACGGCCAGACCGCCCACAGGACCCAGGCGGCCGTCGCGTGCAGCCGGTAGACCGCGGGCGCGTTCGCCACGGCGGCGACGTCGGGCGAGCCGGTGAACAGGCCGCGGAACCACGGGGCCACGGTGAGCCGGTAGTTGTATCCCGGCCCCAGCAGGTTCCACCAGATGGTGGGCACGACCCCGGTGATCACGATGACCAGCAGCAGCACCAGGGCGACGTAGTCGATCTTCGCCGTCGTGGCCCTGACCCGCCGGACGAGCATCCTGCGGCCGGCGAGGATGACGATGCCGACCACCACCACGACCGCGGCCAGCCCGCCGCCGACGGCGGAGAACCACCGGTAGACCTCCTCGGGAATCCCGAGGGCGTGGGTGAAGGAGGCCGGGACGAGGATGCCCATGACGTGCCCGAGGATCGCGGCGAACGCCCCGTAGTGGAACAGCGGCGCCCCCCATTTGAGCAGCCGGCGTTCGAGGAGCTCGGTCGAGTAGCAGTCCCAGCCGAACCTGTCGTAGCGCCACCGCCACACGTGACCGACCACGAAGACGGTCATCGCGACGTAGGGCAGCACGATCCACCAGAACACGTCCAGGGCGCCGGCGCCGTTCATCGTGCCTCCTGTCCGCCGGTCAGGCCGGAGAGGTACTCCGGGGGCGCGAACGGTTCGAGCCCGACCTCCTCACTGGGCGGGCCGCTCTCCCACAGCGCCCGCACCGCCCTCAGCTCCGCGCGCCGCAGCCCGGGAAGCAGCGCGCAGACCGCCTCGACGACATGCGTGTACGGCGTGCCCGCCGCCTCAAGCGACCGCCTGAGCAGGTCGAGGTCGGCACGGCGGCGGCGCAGCAGCGCCATCCCCTCCGGGTGGAGGGCGGCGAACTCAAGCACGAGCGGCAGGAAGTCGGGCAGCTCCTCCTCGCAGGGCAGCAGCCCCGCCCGCCGGTAGGCGGCCTTGTAGGCGAGCATCGCCATCCCGCGTCCGCGCGTGTCGCCGTGCCGGTGGTAACTCAGGTAGAGGGCGCAGCGGTGACGCAGGTCGAAGGTCTCCACGTAGTGCCCGACCACCTCACCGGGCGGTTCGGCCCGCAGCCAGGCCAGGAAGGCGGCGAACCCCGCCCGCGCGGCCCTGGGCGTGGCACGGGCGGCCTCGTCGAGCCGGTCGGCCCCCTGGAACAGGGCCGGTCGAGGGTACTGCAGCAGCACCGAGGCCAGCTTGCACGCCGTCTCGGCCGCGTTCACGTCGCCTCCCCCTGAGCCTCGGGGAACTGGGCCCCGGGGAACAGCCGCGACGGGTCGCCGGTGCCGTCCCAGCCGAGCAGGTTGGCGTGCATCCGCCCGTCCTGCCCGCGGAAGACGGGCGGTTCCCCGGCCGGGGCGGAAGGCGGTCCGTGGCCGCCCATGCCGGGCCCGCCCTCACCGTCGAGGCTGCAGAACAGCTCCTGGTGCTGGGCGCTCAGCGCCCCGGCCTCCTCGGCGTGGACCTGCGGGATGACGTAGCGGTCCTCGTACTTGGCGATCGCCAGCAGCCGGTACAGGTCGTCCACGTCGTCGGGGGTCATGCCGACCGAGTGCGGCACCTCCTCCCCGGGGTCCCTGCCGAGCTGTACGGCCCGCATGACCGCCCTGACCGCGGCGAGCCTGCGCAGCACCAGGCGCACGGTCTCCGTCCTGCCCGCGGTGAAGAGGTTGGCCAGATACTCGACGGGCACCCGCAGCGCGTCGATGGCGGCGAAGACCCGGTCGGGGTCGGCCGGGTCGTAGCCCTCGGCGTGCGCGACGTCGGCGACCGGCGACAACGGCGGGATGTACCAGACCATGGGCAGCGTGCGGAACTCGGGATGCAGCGGCAGCGCCACCCGGTGCCGTACGGCCAGCGCGTGCACCGGGGAACGCAGGGCCGCCTCGATCCAGTCGTCCGGGATGCCGCAGCGCGCGGCCTCCGCCCTGACGTGCGGGTCACCCGGGTCGAGGAACACCGACAGCTGCGCCTCGTAGAGGTCCTGCGGGTCCGGCGTCGAGGCGGCGGCGAGCACCGCGTCGGCGTCGTAGAGCAGCAGCCCGAGATAGCGCAGCCGTCCCACGCACGTCTCCGAGCAGATCGTGGGCTGGCCCGACTCGATCCTGGGGAAGCAGAACGTGCACTTCTCGGCCTTGCCGGTCCTGTAGTTGAAGTACACCTTCTTGTACGGGCAGCCGGAGACGCAGAAGCGCCAGCCCCGGCACCGGTTCTGGTCGACCAGGACGATGCCGTCCTCCTGCCGCTTGTACATCGCCCCCGACGGGCACGAGGCCACGCACGAGGGGTTCAGGCAGTGCTCGCAGATGCGCGGCAGGTAGAACATGAAGACCTGCTCGAACTCCATCCGCACCCGCTCCTGGAGCCCTTCGAGGTCGGGGTCGCCCGGGGCGTGCTCGGGCGCGCCCGCCAGGTCGTCGTCGAAGTTGCTGCCCCACCGGATGCGCATGTCCTCACCGGTGAGGGTGGAGACGGAGTGCGCGCTGGGGTTGACCGTGCCCAGCGGCGCGTCGATGACGGTGCGGTAGTCGTAGGTCCACGGCTCGCCGTAGTCGTCGATCGTGGGCAGGTCGGGGTTGTAGAACATCTCCAGCAGGCGGCGCAGCCTGCCGCCCGCCCTGAGGGTGAGCCGCCCCTTTCCGTCCAGTTTCCAGCCGCCCCGCCACTGCCGCTGGTCCTCGTACCGCCTGGGGTAGCCGACCCCCGGCTTGGTCTCGACGTTGTTGAAGTAGACGTACTCCAGGCCCGGCCGGTTGGTCCAGACCTGCTTGCAGGTGACCGAGCAGGTGTGACAGCCGATGCACTTGTCGAGGTTCATCACCATCGCGACCTGCGCCATGACGCGCATCAGAACCGCACCTCCTGTGACCGCCTGCGGATGACGACGAACTCGTCCCGCTGGAACCCCGACGGGCCGTAGTAGTTGAAGGCGAACGTGAGCTGGCCGTACCCGCCGATCATGTGGGTGGGTTTGACGATCACCCTGGTCAGCGAGTTGTCCGCGCCTCCGGGCCAGCCGGAGATCTCCGAGTGGGGGGTCATCAGGTTGCGGTCCTTGGCGTGGTACATGAAGACCGTCCCCTCCGGCATCCGGTGGGTGACCACGGCACGGCAGGCGACCACGCCGTTGCGGTTGTAGGCCTCGATCCAGTCGTTGTCGGCGACCCCGATCCGCTCGGCGTCCTGACGGCTCATCCAGATGACCGGGCCGCCGCGGAACAGCCGCAACATGTGCAGGTTGTCCTGGTACTCGGAGTGGATCGACCACTTGGAGTGCGGGGTGAGGTAGCGCACCGTCACCTCGGGGCGGCCGTCCTCGCCCAGCCCCTGGGAGCCGAACAGCCGGGCGTAGTTGAGCGGCGGACGGTAGTTCGGCAGCATCTCGCCGTACTCGGCGAGCCAGTCGTGGTCGAGGAGGAAGTGCATGCGCCCGGTCAGCGTGTGCCACGGTTTGCGGCGCTCGACGTTCATCGTGAACGGCGAGTAGCGCCGCCCGCCGTTCTCCAGGCCGGACCACTCGGGGGAGGCGAACACGGTCCTGGGCTGGACCTGGGTGTCGGTGAAGCTGATCCGCCGTCCCGCGTTCTCCTCGGCCAGGTCGGCGAAGCTCACCCCGGTGCGCTCGCCCAGCGCCCGCCACCCCTGGACGCCGACCTGCCCGTTGGTGCTGCAGGAGAGCGCCATGATGGCCTCGGCCATGTTCACGTCGCGTGCCAGCGAGGGACGGCCGTCGCCGGGTCCGCCGCGCACCAGGCCGTTGTCGCGCCCGAGCTGACCGACGGCGGCAGAGGGCACCCAGGAGATGCCCTTGCACGCGGTGCCGAGGGTGTCGACGAGCGGGCCGAGCGCCGCCATCTTGCCGGCCACGGCGCCGTAGTCCCGTTCGATCGTGACCAGCTTCGGCATCGTCACACCCGGTACGGGCTCGCACTGCCCCGCCTTCCAGTCGAGCACCCTGCCGCCCGGCTGGGCCAGCTCGTCCGGGGTGTCGTGGGCCAGCGGCGAGGCCACCACGTCGGTGCGGGTGCCCAGGTGCACGGCACCGAGCCGGGACACCTCCTCGGCGATCGTCATGAACGCCTCGAAGTCGCTGCGCGCCTCCCAGGGCGGGGCGATGGCCGGGTTGAAGGAGTGGATGAACGGATGCATGTCCGTGGTGGACAGGTCGTACTTCTCGTACCAGGTCGCCGCGGGCAGCACCACGTCCGAGTAGGTGCAGGTGCCGGTCATCCGGAAGTCGATCGTGACGAGCAGGTCGAGCTTGCCGCGCGGTGCCTCCGCGCGCCAGGTCACCTCCGCGGGCCGTACGGCGGGCGGTGACTCCTCGGCCCTGACCGCGTCGACGGTGCCGAGCAGGTGCCGCATGAAGTACTCCATGCCCTTGCCCGAGGAGCCGAACAGGTTGGCCCGCCAGGCGATCAGGACACGCGGGAAGTTGCGCGGGTCGTCGGGGTCCTCGGCGGCGAAGCGCAGCCGTCCCGCCTTCAGCTCCGCCACGACGTGGTCGGCGACGGGCCGTCCCGCCCGCGCGGCCTCGTCGGCGAGGTCGAGCGGGTTGCGGTCGAAGGCGGGGGCCGCGGAGGTCCAGCCGAGCCGCTGGGCCTGCACGACGCAGTCGGCGAAGGAACGGCCCTCGAACAGTCCGGGCCCGAGCGGGCTGGACAGCTCTCCCGCGCCGAACAGCTCGTAGCGCCACTGGTCGGTGTGCAGGTACCAGTACGGCGTCGCGGCCGTCTGCCGGGCGGGCCGCTGCCAGTCGAGCGCGAAGGCGAGCTGCGACCAGCCGGTGAGCGGGCGGATCTTCTCCTGCCCGACGTAGTGGGCCCAGCCGCCGCCGTTGACCCCCTGGCAGCCGCACAGCATGATCAGCGTGAGGAAGGCCCGGTAGGTCTGGTCGGAGTTGCACCACTGGTTGGTGCCGCCGCCCATGCAGATCATCGACCGGCCCCGGGAGACCTCCGCGTTGCGGGCGAACTCCCTGGCCACCCGGGTCGCCGCGGCGGCGGGCACCGAGGTGATCGCCTCCTGCCAGGCGGGGGTGAACGGCTCGGGGTCGTCGTAGCCCGCGGGCCACCGACCGGGCAGGCCGTCGCGCCGTACGGCGTAGTGCGCCATCACCAGGTCGAAGACCGTCGTGACCAGGTGGCCGCCGACCCGCGTCACCGGGACCCCCCGGCGCACGCTCGTGCCGCCCTCGGTCGCCCCGGTGTCGAAGCGGGGCAGGTCGACGGCGAGCGCGTCGGTGTGCCTGCCGTACAGGGTCAGCAGGGGGTCGACCCCGCCCAGGCCGAGGTTCCAGCGGCCCTTTCCCTCCTCGCCGAAGCGGAAGCCGAGCGAGCCGTTGGGCACCTTCGGCGCGCCGTCCGCCGCGTCGAGCAGCACCTGCTTGTGCGCGGCGCCCTCACCGGTCTCGCCGATGTCGGCGGCGGTCAGGAAACGGCCGGGCACGTGGGCGTCACCGCGTTCGGTCAGCGTCACCAGCAGCGGCAGGTCGGTGTAGGACTTGACGTAGTCGGTGAAGTAGGGCACCTGGCGGTCGCGGAAGAACTCCGAGAGCACGACGTGCCCCATGGCCATGGCCAGCGCGCCGTCGGTGCCGGGGCGGGCCGCCAGCCAGTCGTCGGCGAACTTGGTGTGGTCGGAGTAGTCGGGGGAGACCACGACGACCTTCTGCCCCCGGTACCGCGCCTCGGTCATGAAGTGCGCGTCCGGGGTGCGGGTGATGGGCAGGTTCGTCCCCCAGACCATCAGGTAGGAGGAGTTCCACCAGTCACCGGATTCGGGTACGTCCGTCTGGTCGCCGAAGACCTGCGGCGAGGCGATCGGCAGGTCGGCGTACCAGTCGTAGAACGACAGGATGGTGCCGCCGATCAGTGAGAGGAAGCGCGTCCCGGCCGTGTAGGACACCAGCGACATCCCCGGGATGGGGGAGAAGCCCGCCACCCGGTCGGGACCGTACTCCTTGATGGTGTGCACGTGTGCGGCGGCGATCAGCTCGCTCACCTCGGGCCAGGTCGAGCGGACGAACCCGCCCTTGCCCCGCGCCTGCTTGTACCGGGCGGCCCGTTCGGGGTCGCCGGTGATCTCCGCCCAGGCCAGGACCGGGTCGCCGAGCCGCTCGCGCTCCTGCCGCCACATCTCCAGCAGGGGCCCCCGCACGTACGGGTGGCGCACCCGGGAGGGGGAGTAGGTGTACCAGGAGAACGCCGCGCCCCTCGGGCAGCCGCGTGGCTCGTACTCGGGGGAGTCCGTCCCGGTCGAGGGGTAGTCGGTCTGCTGGGTCTCCCAGGTGATGATCCCGTCCTTGACGTAGACCTTCCAGGAGCACGATCCGGTGCAGTTCACCCCGTGGGTCGAACGCACCACCTTGTCGTGGCGCCAGCGCTCGCGGTAGAACTCCTCGGCGCCCCGGCCGTCGACGTGGTACAGGTCGTGCCGATCCCGCGAGGGCGTGCCCGTGGTGAAGAACTGCGCGGCGCGCAGCAGCGCCTCGGCGGGCTTGCCGCCGGGCGGTGAAGGCGGGGAAACCGCCGGTTCTGCCATAAGATCACCCCGATTTAATACGGTATGCCGGAAAGGCAATACCACTTGATTCTTTGGGTGAAATATGGCGATTAAATTGCTTTAATGGATTTAAGGGGAGATGTTTGGCTTCGGGTTGCTGACCAGGGGAAACGCCGGTTTCCTGGAGGGTGGTTGGCCCTTCCGCGGCCGGTTCCCGCGCTGCGGGTTTGCGTTTCCCGCCGGAAGAATTGGCGGCCTCGTTGAGGAGAAACGGGTGTGGGGGCCGCGATCGGGGAAACGGGAGGGCGGGGCGCACGCCCTCCCGCGGGTCGGGTCCGGGCTAGCGGACCTGGACGTCGACGCAGTTGTAGAAGGCGTTCACGGTGTCGGCGACGTTCCAGACGGCCAGGATCTTGTGGCGGCCGCCGGGAAGCCCGCTGATGGTGTGCGAGATGTTCGACGGCGGCTGGGTGTTGCCCTGGTTGAAGGTCTTGAA
This sequence comes from Streptosporangium sp. NPDC020145, assembly GCF_040631275.1. Taxonomy (NCBI): domain Bacteria; kingdom Bacillati; phylum Actinomycetota; class Actinomycetes; order Streptosporangiales; family Streptosporangiaceae; genus Streptosporangium; species Streptosporangium sp. NPDC020145. The sequence continues at coordinate 185,182 of NZ_JBEXZT010000001.1, forward strand.
CAGGGCGCCGTCGACGTAGTACTGCCAGGTGCTGGTGCGGTGGGCGGCGGTCAGCCGCCACTGGAAGGTGACCGTGCTGGAGACGGCCGTCGCGGGCCAGCCCTTGCCCTCGTTGTCAAGGACACGCCATCCGCTGCCGCCGCTGCACAGCCTCGAGCCCTTGGGGGCCTCGACGCTCTGCGGCTCGTACTCGAGTCCACCGCATCCGCTGACCCGCCTGCTGGCGCACATGTCCTGCCTGCTGGGCGGGGAGGTGATCCAGCCGTGGGCGCTGGCCGGGGCCGCGGTGGTGAGAACCACCGTCAGCGGTACGGCCAGCAACACGGACAGGGCGGTGATCAGGCGCTGCCTGATACTCATTGGGGCTCCTTTCAGCCGACGCGCCCGGGGGGTTGTGGCGCGCGCCGTCGGTGCCGTTGGGGGGTGTACGGCGTCACCGGGGGCGGTGACGCCGTCGGCAGCATAACTCGATCCGTGCCTAACTGTTAAGATTCTTGTCAGTTAATTTTGCCTGTTGCCCACTTGCCGGACCCTTCCTGGCGGCCGGTTCCGGAACGGTGCCAGGCCCGTCGAGCCGGTGCCCGGCACCGTTCCGCGCACCGTCCTGTCAGGTGCCGGTCAGGACCGGGGGCACCGAGACCGCGGGGGTTCCCTCCCGGTTGTGCCCGGCGGCCCACGAGGTCAGCGCCGTCCGGCAGGCGTGGTCCAGATGCCGCAACCCGGACAGTTCCAGCTCGATGTGCCGGTCACGAGGCAGCGCCTCCAGGGTGTCGAGCATCTTGGGCAGCCGCAGGAAGGTGGCGTTGCCGCTGAGCGTGACCCTGATCGGCCCGTCCGGGGTCTCCTCATCCACCTCCAGATGGATGTGCGAGGTCTCCCAGGCGGTCTTCACCACCGCCATGAGCAACCCGATCAGCACCCCCTCGAACAGGTTGAAGGCGACGACCGCGACCGCGGTGCACACCAGGACCACCGCCTCGCCCCGGTGCCGCCGCCACAGCGAGAGCAGCTGCGTGGTCGGGATGAGCTTCCAGCCGGTGTGCACCAGGACGCCCGCGAGCGCGGCCAGCGGGATGACCTCAAGCGCCGCGGGCAGCAGGGCGGCGAACAGCAGCAGCCACAGCCCGTGCAGCACGCGGGACACCTTGGTCCGCGCGCCCGCCCGCACGTTGGCCGAACTGCGCACGATCACCGCCGTCATCGGCAGCGCGCCGAGCGCCCCGCAGACGGCGTTGCCCACTCCCTGGGCCATCAGCTCCTTGTCGTAGTCGGTGCGGGGGCCGTCGTGCATACGGTCGACGGCCGCCGCGCTGAACAGGCTCTCGGCGGAGGAGATCAGGGTGAACGCCACGACGGTGCCGAGGAAGCCGAGCTCGGCGAGCGGTGCCAGATCGTCGAGGCCGGGCGGCCTGATCGCGCCGAGCAGGCCGTTCACCTCAAGCCTGGCCACCGGCAGGCCGAGGAGCGCGACGGCGGCGGTGGCCAGCGCGACCGCGGCGAGCGGCGCGGGGACCATCCGGGCCCGCGCGGGCAGCCGCGGCCACAGCGCCAGCAGCACGACGGTGCCCGTGCCGACGGCGACGGCGGCCAGGACACCGGGTGAGGTGAGGGAGCTCGCGGCCAGCGCGGGCAGGCCCGCCAGCTTGCCGAGACCGGAGCCGGGGGCGGCGACGCCGGCCATCGCGTACAGCTGCCCGGCGATGATGGTCAGCCCGATCCCGGCGAGCATCCCCTCGACGACGGCGATGGAGATGGCACGGAACCAGCGGCCGAACCGCAGCGCCCCGAGCAGCAGTTGCAGGAGCCCGGCCGCCAGGACGAGCGTGCCGAGGGCGGGCAGGCCGTAGAGCCGTACGGCCTCGAAGACCAGGACGGTCAGGCCCGCGGCCGGGCCGCTGACCTGCAGGCTGCTGCCGGGCAGCAGTCCGGTGACCAGGCCGCCGACGATGCCGGTGATCAGCCCGAGCTCGGCGGGCACACCCGAGGCGACGGCGACGCCGACGCACAGCGGCAGGGCGACGAGGAAGACGACGACGGAGGCGGCGACGTCGCCACGCAGGGTCGAGGTTCTCAGCATGGTGGTCACCGTCACAGGGGCAGGAACGTGTCGTGGCCGGGACGGTGGGCGAACACCATGCCCGTGTGCACCTCGTAGAACCAGCCGTGCAGCCGCATCCGGCCCTCCTCGATCCGCCGCCGCACGGCGGGGTAGGCGTGCAGCCGGTCCAGCTGGGCCAGGATGTGCTGCTTCGTCGCCGACCCGAGGTCGGTCCGCTCGTCGCCGAGGGAGTCGGCGGCGTGGGCCAGCCAGCCGCCCATGGCGGGGACGGCGGCCAGGTCGTCGCGGCGGACCACGGCGCCGACCGCGGCGCAGTGCGAGTGACCGCAGACCACGATGTCGCCGATGTCCAGGGCCTCGACCGCGAACTCGATGGTGGCGGCCTCGCCGGAGGGGCGGTCGAGGTCGTAGCGGGGCACGATGCCGCCCGCGGTGCGCAGCTCGAACAGCTCACCGGGGCGCGCGCCGGTGATCAGGGACGGGACGACACGGGAGTCGGAGCAGGTGATGAAGAGCGCGAGCGGGGCCTGACCGGCGGCGTGCCGGTCGAGCCGCTCCCCGGCGACGGCGGCGCGGGCGGGGAAGGAACGGGCGTGCTCGATGAATGCGTGCATGCGAAAGCCCTTCGGACAGTCGTTGCTTCGGACACGTCGGTGAAGCGGAGGTGGTCGTGAGGACCGGGGAGCCGGGCGTGCCCGAGGGCACGCGGGACACGCGGACGTCCGGTGCTCGCGACCGGCGGCGCGGGCCCGTGGGCCGGCTCACTCGCCCGGCCTGGGGGAGGGCCGGGCTCGCTCCCGAGGCGCCTCCGGCCGGTCAGGCGCGGAGGGCGGCAGGGGAGGACGGGCGAGGGGCGGTTACCGCCTTCCTCGCAGGGGGGATTGAGCGGTGCGCGTCGCACCGCGGCGCCGTCTCACGCGGCCCCGGCTCGCGCCTCACACGTCCGCCCGTCCAGCGGGGCGGTGGCGGGGAAGGAGGCCGAAGCGGGCACCCGGGATACGGCGGGCCCTGTCAGCAGCGGAACACCTGCAGCCGGGACTGTGAGGGAGCCGCGACGGCCGTTTCGCGCCGCCCGGCTCCGGGACGTGAGAGAGACCGCGCCGACGTCTCCGGAGAAGGGAGCGCCGTCGTCGTGTGCTGACCCGGACCGCGCAGCGGGGACAGGCACTGCGGCCCGCCCGCCCATCGCGCGGGCGCCTGGTGGCGGCAGCCACGGGTGGGCAGGTCGGTGCCGCCGTGGTCGGGGTTCGGCTCGGCCTCCCGGCCCGGGCCTCTCGGAGTCGCCGAGACTCCCGGGGCGGAGGCGGAGGCGGCCCTGACGGTCCGCGCCGTGCCACCCGTGCCACCCGAGGTGAAGATCGTCATGAAGGCGGAGACGGCGCTCGGCGGCGCCGTCCTGCGGTCGCCGTCAGGAGCGACGACGACGTTCGTCAACAGGAAGGCGGTCACCACGGCCATGATCCAGGCCGGCACGTGACGCGCCACGACAAACCTCCATGACATTAGCGTTATCGTCGCTGAGACGACTTTCACCGCAAATGCTAATCGACAGAACGGGCCGTTCCCACGATTCATCGCAGGCATAATTCCGTGACCGGCTGGTTACGCTGGGCATAACTATGAATGTCCGGGATGTGCGCGCAAAGCGGGATCGGGGTGGAGAAGTGAAGGGCTGTCCGGGATAAAAGACGAGGTCTGCTCATCTATGCGGCCTCTCCGGGGTTCGGGCCCCGCCGGGAGGGTGCCGCGTTTCCCTGGAGGATGGCGGCCGTTCCCTCTTTGCCGCCGCCTATTTCCACGGTGTTTCCCGCCGTCCGGCGCCTCTTTCCTCGGTGTGGCGGGTGTCGTGTGACGGAAATCACACGATATACCACCCCAAAAAGGCGCAGGTATATAGCGATTAGCCAGCACTTATGGCCTTTTAGGTCCCTATCAAGGGGGAAGCGTGTAAAGGGGTATTTGGTGTTTTTGTCAGACGCTTCCCGGGGTTGCCCGCGGGCAGAGGCCGTCCCCGGCGGGCCGGCGAAGGTCGAAAGTGTCGGCGTCGCTGGCTAGTGTCCCCAGCCGTGGAGCACTGGGACGAGATCAGGAAACTGATCGAGGAAAGACGCGCCGACCGGCTCGCCGGGCGGATCACGACGCTGGGCGCCGAGGCCCGCAAGGAGGTCGCGACCCAGCTGCCCGGCCTGCTGAAGGAGCTGCGGGGCCGCTCCGACCGGTGGGACGACTCCCTGGTCCGCCACGGCACCGCGCTGCGGGTCGCGGGCGCGGGCACCCTCGGCGGCGCCGCGGCCGTCGCGTCCTGGCTGTACCGGCGTGACTTCGCCCCGCAGTGGGCGGGTCCCGACAACGACGTGCACCTCGTCCTGGCGGTGATCGCCGACCGCCCCGCCGCCTGGCGCGCCGACCTGGCCAGGCGGCTCGCGTTGCGCACCCGCACCCCCGACGACCGGGGAATGACACTCGCCCTGACCCTGCTGCGCGAGACCGGCGTCGAGCCTCCGCCGCACGACCCGCTGGTCGCGGGCTGGGTGAGCCGCAGGCCCGCGCGCCTGGCCGCCGACCCGCTGCTCGGTCACCTGCTGCCCAGGTTGTTCGAGGCCCAGGGGGCAGGCCGGGCCCTGCGGGGCGAGAAGGAGCCGGACAGGGGCTGGCTGGCCGCCCTGTCCGGGCTGGCGGAGACGGGCAGGGTGCGGCGCGAGACCCTGGTCGAGGGCTGCCTGCGCCGCTTCCTGCTCGGCGGGACCGCCACCGACCTGCGCTTCTTCGTCCACCTGCACGAGGCGCTCGACCCCTCGCCCGAGGAGGTCGCCTCCCGCACGCGCGACTACCTGCGCCTGCTGGCCGTCTCCCCCGGCCCGGTCGCCACGCTGGCCGTACGGCGCCTGCGCGGGCACGATCTCACCGCGGACGACCTCGCCGAGGCGTGGGACTGCCTGCTGTTCCGCCAGGAACGGGTCCTGGTGCGCGCCGGACTGTCATGGCTCGACCGTTCCGTACGGCGTGACCCCGCCCTGGCCGGGGTGGCGGCCGCGCCACTGGCCAGGGCCTTCGCCGCGGAGTCCGTGGAGCTCCAGGCGAGGGCCGTCGAGCTGGCCCTCACGCACGCGGGCGCCATGGGTGCGCGGGGACGCTCCCGCATGCGTGAGTCGGCGGCCCTGCTCGCCCCCCACCTCGCCGACCGGGCCGCCGCCGCCTTCGAGGAGGGCCACGGCACCGGTACGGCTCCGCGTCCCGGGCCCGTGTTCGCTCCGCCGCCGCTGCCCGAGCCCGCGGAAGGTTCCCCCACCCTGCCGCCCCCGCCCGCCTCGGCCGAGGAGCTGGCCGAGCTGCTGGAGCGGCGGGACGACTCCTGGCAGTCGTGGGAACGGCTGCTGGCCGGGTTCGTCACCCTCGCCGTCCGCGACCGGGTGGCGCTGACGGCCGCGCTGCGCCCCTGGCTGCTCGGCGAGCCCGCCTGGCCGTACCGGGAGGAGACCTGGGAGCGGACGGACCAGTGGCTCTGGGGAGCCGTCCGCTCCCTGAGCACGACCGGCTCGGGCCGGGGCGCCTGGCGGACCCTCATGCCGTCGAAGGATCTGGCCGCCCCGTACGTCCTGCTGTTGCACCGCGCGGCCGAGGTCCTGCGCGCGGTTGAGGAAGACACCCTGCCGCCGGTACTGCTGGCCACGCCGACCCACGAGACCGGGCACGTGACGGCGGCCGAGTTGGTCGGGCGGATGGAGGTCGTCGAGGCGGCCGGGGCGCGGCCGCTCGCCGCCGACCTGCAGCAGGCGCTGCTTCGGCTGCCGCGTGTCCCCGACCCCGAGGCGGCGGAGCGGGCGGCCCGGCTGACGTCGGCCGCGGGCGAGATCCTCGCCGGGTGGATCCGCCCCGGGGCCGCCACAGGGGCCGCCGTCGAGGCCGAGGTCGAACTCGGCTGGACGACGGAGAACGAGGGCGGACGGGACGGCACACGCCCGGTCCCGGTGATCACCGCCCCGCCGACCGGCCTGCCACTGGTCGACCTGATGTTCCGCGCCCCCGGGCACGGCGCCGGGGCCGGGCACTCCGGCTGGTGGCCCTCGACCCTGCCCTCGCACCGCGAGGTGGCCGCCGCGCACCTCGTGCCCTACACGCTCAGGCGCTCCTGGGGAGCCCCGGCCGCCGGGCCGGAGCAGATCCGCGACCTCGTCAGGGCGGAGGGACCCGCCGGAGCGGCGTTCTCCGCGGTGCTCGCCCGCTTCCTCGCCGACCCGCGGGCACCGGAGGCGGTCGACGCGCTCGTCGAGGCCGCCGCCCGGGATGGGCTGCCCACCGGTGAGATAGGCCGTCAGATCGGGTTCCTGGTGACCGCGGGCGAGGTCAGGGTGACCGACGTGGCCGCCGCGCTCGACACGGCGGCCAGGCGGGGCGCCCACGAGAGCGTGTGGCGGATCGCCGCCGCCGCGCTGCCCGCACTGCTTCCCGCCCCCGGCGAGCGTCCGCGCAACGGGCTGGCCGGGTTCGTCATGCTCGCCGCCACGGTCGCCGGGTGGTGCGGCGCGCGCGGCGAGATCCCCCAGGTGCGCGACATGGCGGCACGCAAGGGCGGCAGCGGGCTGCTCCGCGAGGTCCGGGCGCTGCACGACCTGCTCACCGGCGGCACCGCCAAGAAAGGATGATCATGGAATCCGGATACTGGCGCTCCCGTCACGAGGAGGGGCACGGCATGCGGGCCGCCGTCGGCGACCTCGTCCGCGCCGCGGCGGAGCCCGGCTGGTCACGGCTCACCGTCCGGCACGCCCAGGTCGGCACGCGCACGAGGACCACCGTCCTGCGCGACGGCCACGAGATCACCGTCGAAGGGCTCACCGAAGACCTCGCGGGGCCGTTCAGGCGGCTGCGTGAGCTGTCACACCGGGCGGGGGAGGGCACCTGGTTCACCTGCGAGCTGTCCTTCTCCCCGGGCGGCAGGGGCTACACCGGCCACGTCGACTCCCGGGCTCAGCCGTTCGAGAGCGTGCCCGCGACGGCGGCGCTGACGGAGCTGACCCTGTTCCCCCGCGACGAACCGCCGGACTGGCTGCTGGCCGCGCTGCCGACCGCCGCGCCCCTCGGGCTCACCGTCGCCTACGGCGGAGACCACGGGCGCCGCAGCCCCGGCGAGCCCCCACCGCCCTCCCTGCCGGTCACCGGCGAGCTGTCCTACCTCCCCGAGGCCACCATGACCGCCCGCTCCTTCGAGCACACCTGGGAGTACGGCCAGCCGACGGTCTTCCTGCGGGAGCGTCCCGGAGATCGACAGGCCGGGCATCTGCTGGTCTCCCGGCACCGGGACACCTTCTGGATGGCGCGTCACGGCATGCGCGGCAGCGGCGAGGGGCTGCGCGCGGTCACGCTGGACGGCCGGGTGCTCCGGTTCGAGCTGTCCCCCAGGACGGCCGACACCCTGGAGACCGAGACCGTCTTCGAGATCAGCCTCGACCTGCCACAGGAGACCGTCGGCGAGATGCGCGCCGCCCTGTCCGGCATCCTGCGGGCCGTCACCCGGGCGCCGGAGCTCACCGGACTGTGATCCTCAGGGCGCCCCCCGCTCCAGATACTGCAGCACCGCGGCCACCCGCCGGTCGGTGCGGTCGCTCGGCGCCAGGTCCAGCTTGGCGAAGATGTTGCGGATGTGCTTGTGCACCGCGCCCTCGGTGACCACCAGCCGCTCGGCGATGGCCGTGTTGCCCAGTCCCTCCGCCATGAGCGCCAGCACGTCCAGCTCACGCGGGCTGAGCCGGTCGAGCCGCCTGCCGGGGCGACTGTGCGACAGCAGCTGCGCGACCACCTCCGGGTCGATGGCCGTCCCGCCGCCCGCCACGCGGCGCAGGGCCGTCATGAACTCCTCGACCCGCCCCACCCGCTCCTTGAGCAGATAGCCGAGGCGGGAGCTGCCGTGGATCAGCAGGTCGGTGGCGAAGGCCTGCTCGACGTAGGCCGACAGCACCAGCACGGCCAGGTCCGGCCTGCGGCGCCTGGCCTCGACGGCGGCGACGATGCCCTCGTCGGTGTGGGTCGGCGGCATGCGCACGTCGACGACGGCCACGTCCGGCTCGTGGGTGTCGACGGCGTCGAGGAAGGCCTTCGGGCCGTCCACGGCGGCCACCACGTCGAGCGACTCGGCGCGCAGCAGCAGCGCGAGGCCCTCGCGCAGCAGGGGGTCGTCCTCGGCGATCACGATCCGCATGGCAGGCTCACCTTCAGCGTGGTCGGTCCCCCCGGGGGGCTGGTCATCATGAACGTCCCGTCGTGGGCCTCGGCCCGGCGGCGGATGCCGACGAGTCCGGACCCGGCGCGCTCGTCGGCGCCGCCGTGACCGTCGTCGGTGATCTGGACGAGCAGCCGGTCGCGCCGCAGGCTCAGGGCGACGGAGACACGGCCCGCCCCGCTGTGCCTGGCGACGTTGGTCAGCGCCTCGGCCACCACGAAGTAGGCGGTGGCCTCGACCGAGGCGGCGCACCTGCCCGGCAGGTCGGCGGTGACCGTACAGGGCACCGGGCAGGCGGCGGCGAGTCCGGACAGGGCGTCGGCCAGGCTCCTGTCCTCAAGGACCGGCGGCAGGATGGTGCGCACCACGGCGCGCAGCTCGGCCAGGGCCTGCTCGGCGGCGCCCTGGGCGCGTTCGAGGATCTCCCCGGCGCTCGCGGGGTCGCGGGCCACCGCCCGGCGGGCGGCGCCGAGCAGGACGGTGACGGCCACGATCCGGTTCTGGGCGCCGTCGTGCAGGGAACGCTCGATCCGCCGCAGCTCGGCGGCGTGCGCGTCCAGCGCCGCGGCCCGGGTCGCGGTGAGGTGCGCGACCCGCAGGGCGAGGTCGCCGCCGGGAGGCGCGCTCAGCAATCGCCGTCCCGGCCAGGACTGCAGCCGCTCCAGGCCCGGGATGACCAGCAACGAGAGCGCGGTCCAGCCGACGGCGAACACGCACACCGCCAGCGCGCTGCGCTGGTCGCCGACCCGCCAGAGGTTCAACGCCGCGTCCTCCGCCTCACCCGGCGGCAGCAGCCGCCACCACAGCGGGAAGGTGAGGTCGCGCACCGCGGCGAGCGGCAGCGACATGGCGACCACACCGGTCAGCAACCCCAGCGTCGAGTGGCAGACGACCCAGCCCAGCTCTCCCCGGACACCCGGGTCGGCCAGGGCGGCGCGCAGCCCCGGAGGCGGCGGCCCGGGGCCGACCAGCTCGGGATCCCGCTGCGACAGCCGGACCCGTTCCCGGTCGGCGACGACGCGCAGCCCGCGCAGCGCGACGGGCGCCATCGGCAGCCCGACCCCGACCAGGCACAGCAGCGCGACCACGGCGAGCCAGAGCAGCGCGGTCAACGCCAGGATCCCGGTCCCCACCCCGCCGACGAGGTGATCGAGCGCGTCGACGGTGGCGCGGGACCGGGCGAGCAGGCCTTCCAGGCGCGTACGGCGGGCCGTCACGGGAGGCCTCCTGGAGCACGGCCCGCCGGGACACGGCTCGGGTGGGCCGTCGCCGGGTCACCGGGCGCCAGCACGGCCCGTCATATCCTCGTCCGCCTTCTCGTCCCGTCTCTTCGGCCACGCCCGGTGATCCGTCACCGGGATCTTGCGAACCTACATGTCATGATTTAACCAGTCGGCCACGGCGGCCGGGGCTCCATCGCGACCGGTTACCCCGGACGACGGGTCAGGGGATGAGGGAGACCTCGGGGAAGCGGGCGTCGGGGGCCTCGAACAGGGTGGTCGCCTTCCTCCGCAGGTGCAGGTCGAAGAAGGCCGCGACGTAGGCCCGCTGGGCCGCGACGGACCGGACCGGGTCGATCGTGCCGACGAAGTCGGCGACGGGCACCTTCGGCACCGTCTCCGCGATCTTCGGCAGCAACGCCTGCAGGTCGGTGAACGAGCCGTGCGCCGCCCCCTTGAACCGGAGCTCCCGCTTCCAGCCGGTCGAGGCGTCCCAGAAGGACTTCCAGCTCGGCTCGCTCGCCCGGGTGTGCGCCTCGGCCGCCAGCTGCATGAACGGCTTGGCGACGCCGCTGTCCGCGACCCCGCCGACGTAGCCGCCGTCGAGGTTGACGCCCGCGTCCACACGTGGGTCGTCGTGGACGAGCTGCGCCGCGACCGACCCGCCGAGGGACTGGCCGAGCGCCCCGACCCGGGACAGGTCGGGGGCGCCGCGAAGCCCCGCGGGCTCCCCCGCGCCGAGGGCGTCGCCGCGTCCCAGGGCGGCGATCCGGCCGAGGACGAACCGCATGTCCGCCAGACGGGCCCGCGAATGCCGGTCGAGCAGCTTGGCGATGACGCGCGGGGTCAGCTTCGAGGGCAGCGGCAGCGCGCGCACGACCCGCCCGCCGGGGAACTCCACCTGGTCGGCCTCATAGGTGTGGTCGACGGTGACGACCAGATAGCCGCGGGAGGCCAGGTCCTCGACGAGGGAGGTGCCGAGGGTGCGCGGCCCGCCGTCCCCGGAACCGAAGAGCACGACGGGCAGCCTGCCCGCGCCGCGGTCGACCGGCGCGCCGGGGCGGGCGTGGGTCGGGGTGGCGGCCCAGTTCACCGCGCCCGCCGGAACGCCCATGGGCGGCGCGGAGTGCCGGTCCCAGTCGGCCGCGGCCAGGGGAGCCATGTGGGGGGCCGTACGCGGGTTCCCGCCGGTGCCCCTGGCCGGGTACCACAGGCTGACCATCAGCTCCCGGTAGGGCTTCGACCTGACCAGCGGGTCGGGGCGGGACCGGTCGACCAGGCGCACGGCGAAGGTGCCGACGGGGTACGGCCCGCCGGGCGCGGGCAGCGTCATCGTGACGGGGGCACCGTCCGAGGCGTGCGCGGCAGGGACGGCGGAGGCGGCGACGGGCGCAGAGAAGGGCGCGGAGACAGGAGCGGTGAGGGGAGCCGCGGCGACCGCGGTCAGCGCCAGACCGGCGACCGCCGAGGCGATCGTGCCGAGGGACATGTGGGACTCCTTACGAGTGGTGGATTCCTGCGCCGACGAGGCTGGCAGCGGGACACGGCCCCGGGCCAGCGGCATACGGCTGATCCACACCTACGACTTCCGGCTGAGGTGCCCGGACGCTCCTCCCTGAGAAGGATGGGGGGAGAACCAGCAGGACAAGTAGGGTGAGCGGCATGAAAAGAGGCGACCGCCCGGTGGCCTGGCCCACGGATCCGATCCGATGGCCGTCCCTGGCCGCCGACGCGCTGCCGGCCGCCGTGATCTTTCTCGTCACGCTCGGACCCGGCCAGGTGCTGTCCAGGGGAGAGCCGTGGACGTTGTTGCTCCAGGTGGCCCTGACGGCGCCGCTGCTGTGGCGGCGTCGCGCGCCGCTGACGGTCTTCTGCGCGGTCGGCGCCGCCGCCGCGGTCCAGTGGGCCGCCGGCGTGCAGCTTCCCGCCGACGTCGCACTGCTGGTCGCCCTCTACACGGTCGTCGCCCACCGTCCGTGGCGGTGGGCGCTCACGGCCGCCCTCGTCCTGGAGGCCGGGGTGGTGCTGGCCGCGGCGCGGTGGGCGCCACCGGGCCAGTTCCCGTTCTCGGTGGCCGCGCTGACCGCGATGGCCGCCGTCGCCGTCACCACGGGTCTGTGGGCGCGGGCCCGGCGGGCGTACGTCGCCTCGCTGGAACACGACCGTGAACAGCGGGCCAGGCTCGCGGTCGCCGAGGAACGCGCCAGGATGACCCGCGACATGCACGACATCGTCACCCACAACCTGTCGGTCATGGTGGCCCTGGCCGACGGCGCCGCCCACGTACGGCACCGCGCGCCGGAGCGGGCGGCCGATGCGATGGAGCGGATCGCCGGCATCGGAAGGCAGGCGCTTGAGGACATGCGCCGCTCTCTCGGCGCCGACGAACCCGGTGCGGGCGAATTCGGCGCCGGCCCCGCCGAGCGGGCGGACGCCTCGCGCCACCCGGCGCCCGGGATCGACCAGCTGGGTCCCCTGGCCGACCGGATGCGCGCGGCCGGGCTGCCGACCAGCCTGCGGGTCGCCGGAGACCCCGGGACGATCCCCGCCGCCGCCCAGCTCACCGTCTACCGGCTGACCCAGGAGGCGCTGACGAACACGCTCAGGCACGCGCCGGGCGCGACGGCGGAGGTCCGCGTCCGGCTGACGCCTCGGCGCGCCGAGGTGGAGATCGTCGACGACGGCCGCCCCGGACGGGCGGCGGACGGGACGCCGGGGCGGGGCCTGACCGGGATGCGCGAACGGGTCGCCGCCTACGACGGGACCCTGCACGCGGGACCGGTGCCCGGCGGCGGCTGGCGGGTGGCGGCCGACCTGAACCTGACAGGGGAGAGAGGACCGTGACGATCCGGTTGCTGATCGCCGACGACGAGTCACTGCTGCGGATGGCCTTCCGGATGGTGTTCGAGGCCGAGCCGGACATGGAGGTGGCCGGGGAGGCGGGCGAGGGCGAGGAGGCCGTCAGGATGACCCGGCGGCTGCGCCCCGACGTGGTGCTGATGGACGTTCGCATGCCCGGTCTCGACGGGATCGAGGCCACCCGGAGGATCGTCAGGGACTGCCCACGCTCACGTGTGCTCATCCTGACCACCTTCGACCTGGACGAGTACGCCTTCGCCGGACTGAAGGCAGGGGCGGTCGGCTTCCTGCCGAAGAACACCCGGCCCGCCGAGCTGCTCGGCGCGATCCGCGACGTGGCGGCGGGGGAGGCCGCGCTGTCCCCGAGGGTCACCCGCCGCCTGCTTGAGAGGTTCGCCCCCCAGCTCACACCGTCCGTGTCCGAACGCGACGAGCGGCTCGCGCGGCTGACCTCCCGCGAGTACGAGGTGCTGGTCCAGGTGGCGCGCGGACTGTCCAACGCCGAGGCCGCCGTGGCGCTGAACCTGGCCGAGGCCACCGTGAAGACGCACCTCAGCCACGTTCTGCTGAAACTCGGGCTGCGCAGCCGCGCCCAGGTCGTGGTCTTCGCCTACGAGAGCGGCGTCGTGCGCCCCACGACCCTCCACGACTGACGGCCACCGGTCAGCGCTGCGGCGGCGTCACCCGGGCGCAGGCCAGGTCGGCCGACATCCTGGCCGCGGTCTCGACGAGCGCGGGCAGGACCTTCTCGACCAGGGCGGCAGAGGTGGCGCGGTCGACGTGGGTGGCGACGTTGACGGCGGCGACGACCCGGCCGTCCCGGCCGCGCACCGGGACGGCGATGGACCGCACCCCCTCCTCGAGCTCCTGGTCGACCACGGCGTAGCCGTCAACGGCCGCGCGCCGTACGGCGGACGCGAACTCGGCCGGGGAGGTGACCGTGTCCCGGGTCAGCGGGCGCAGGGCGATCGAGGCCAGCCGCTCCTGAGGCAGGTCCGCCAGGAGCACCCTGCCCATCGACGTGGCGTACGCGGGGAAGCGGGTGCCGACGACGATGTCCACCCGCATGATCTTCGTCGTGGGCACCCGGGCCACGTAGACGACGTCGTCGCCGTCGAGCACCGCGACCGATGTCGACTCGTGGATCCTGGCCGCCAGGTCCGCCAGGTGCGGCTGGACGATCTCGCCGAAGGAGAGTCCCGAGAGGTGGGCGTATCCGAGCTCCAGGACCCGGGGCAGCAGGACGGAGCGGGAGCCCTCGGTGCGGGCGTATCCCAGCCGCTCCAAGGTCTGCAACGCCCGTCCCACGGTGGCCCTCGGCAGAGCGGTCACCCTGGCGACGTCGGCGGGGGACAGCCCGCCGGGGACCGTGCCGAGCGCCACGAGCACGGCCAGGCCACGGGCGAGTGACTGCAGGTAGGCCGCCCCCAGCGCCTCCTTCGCCGGGCGCGAGACGTCCACGGCGGGGGGAGGCGGCACGGGACGGGCGGGCGGCGGGACGGCGGCCAGCGCGGCCTCCATCCGGGCGGCCGTCTCACGCAGCCTGGCCACCGCGTGGGCGCGCAGCCCGGCCATGGTGTGCCTGCTGGTGTGGCTGACCACGCTCAGCGCGCAGAGCGCCTGACCCGCGGCGTCCCTGACGGGGACCGCGACCGCGATCAGACCGGGTTCGACGAGCTGGTCGTCCTCGGCCCACGGCGTGCCCTGGTCGTCGAGGAGGGCCAGGCCCGCCGCGCAGCGGTCCGCGGGCAGCAGGTCCCCGACCCGGAAGGCGACCGAGACGGCGCGCCGCCGGGTGAACTGCCCGAAGAAACGCACCCCGTCCCCGTCGGGCACGGCCAGCGAGACCGACTCGTCCAGCTCGGCGGCGAGCCGTTCGGCGTGCGGGGCGAGGACCTCACGCAGGCCCGCGCAGACGAGGTAGGCCTCACCCAGCTCCATCAGGCGCGGGGCGAGCAGCACCTCGCGCTCCTCCGCCCTGAGGTAGCCCAGGTGGACGAGGGTCGCCAGGACACGGTCGACCGTCGACCTGGCCAGGCCGGTGGCGCGGACCAGGTCGGTCGCGCGTGTCCGCCGCCACGGCTCGGTGGTGAGCGCGCGCAGCACGCCCAGCCCCCGCTCCAGGGTTCCGGCCGGTTCCATTCGGTGTCCCTTCTCGGTCCCTTCTCGTCCGTCGCAGGCACTTTGACAGGAACTACTCCGGACCGCATACTCGACACAACAATAGTGAACTAAAGTTCACTCAACGAACATCTCGGGCGGGTGGAACACACGTGCGGAGAGACAAGGTGGTCGCCACGGCGGCGGACGCGCTGGCCGGGGTCGGCGACGGGGCGTCGTTCGCGGTCGGCGGCTTCGGCCTCAGCGGCATCCCGAACGTGCTGATCCAGGCCCTCTACGAGACCGGGGTGACCGGCGTCTCCGTGGTGTCGAACAACTGCGGGGTGGACGGCGGCGGCCTCGGCCTCCTGCTGGCCGCCCGGCGCATCGCCCGGGTGACCGCCTCCTACATCGGCGAGAACAAGGAGTTCGCCCGGCAGTACCTCGCCGGTGACATCGAGGTCGAACTGACCCCGCAGGGCAGCCTGGCCGAACGGCTGCGCGCGGGCGGCAGCGGCATCCCGGCCTTCTACACCCCGGCGGGTGTCGGCACCCCGGTCGCGGACGGCGGCCTGCCGCTGCGCCACGCCCCCGACGGCTCGGTCGCCGTCGCCTCGCCGCCCAAGGAGGTCCGCGAGTTCGACGGCAGGTCATACGTGCTCGAACGCGGCATCACCACCGACTTCGCGCTGGTCAGGGCGGCGAAGGGGGACAGGCACGGCAACCTGGTCTTCAGCAAGGCCGCCAGGAACTTCAACCCGCTGGCCGCGATGGCCGGGCGTGTCACCGTCGCCGAGGTCGAGGAGCTGACCGAGCTCGACCCCGACGAGGTCCACCTGCCGGGCGTGTTCGTCCAGCGCGTGCTGGTGCTCACCCCCGAGCAGGCGGCGGACAAGGCCATCGAGAAGCGGACCACGTCATGACCTTCGAGGAGTCCCGATGAGCTGGAGCCGTGACGAGATGGTCGCGCGGGCGGCGGCCGAACTGCGCGACGGCGACCACGTCAACCTCGGCATCGGCCTGCCCACCCGCATCCCCTCCTTCCTGCCGCCGGACGTCGAGGTCGTCCTGCACTCGGAGAACGGCATCCTGGGCGTCGGCCCCTACCCCGCCGAGGACGAGGTGGACCCGGACCTGATCAACGCGGGCAAGGAGACGGTCACCGTACGGCAGGGCGCGTCGTTCTTCGACTCCGCGCTGTCGTTCGGCATGATCCGCGGCGGTCACATCGACGTGGCGGTGCTGGGGGCGATGCAGGTCTCCGAAGGCGGCGACCTGGCCAACTGGATGGTCCCCGGCAGGCTGGTCAAGGGCATGGGCGGGGCGATGGACCTGGTTCACGGCGTCCGCAAGGTCATCGTGATCACGGACCACACCGCCAAGGACGGTTCCCCGAAGCTCGTACGGCGGTGCTCGCTGCCGCTCACCGGCAGGGCGTGCGTCAACCGGATCATCACCGACCTCGGCGTCCTCGACGTCACCCCCGAAGGCCTGAGGCTCGTCGAGACCGCCCCCGGCGTGAGCGTCGAAGAACTGCGAAGCCGTACGGACGCGGACGTCCTGATCTGATCGTCCGGAGGACGAGGACGAGGTGCGTTCCGCCGCCGGTCAGGTGCCGTCACCCGGGCGGTGGACGCTGAGGTCGCCGTAGGCCGACAGGTCGCGGGCCAGGTCACCGGGTTCGTGCCGCAGGGTGGCGTCCAGGAAGGCGAGGGTGGCCGCGGCGACGACGCGCGGGCTCTCGGCACGGCCCAGGGAACCGACGATCGACGGCACAGGCGGCAGGTACAGGGGACCGTCCATGAAGGTGAGGTGCGCGGCGCCGGGAACGGTGAGCCGGTAGTTCGTCGCGGTGCCGGACTTGAGGGCCTCGGTGAGGCGGGGGATGTAACGCGGGTCGGTTCCCGGGGTCACGGCCTGGGTCAGCGCGAGCGCCGGCTGGTTGAGGACGGGGGAGGCGGGGCCGTGGGGGTAGCCGTCCAGGTCGATGACGGCGTCGAACCGGCTGTCCTGCCGGGCGGCCTGCAGGGCGGCGGCACCACCCATGGAGTGGCCGGTGACCGCGACCCGGCCGGTGTCCAGGCGTCCGGCCAGCGGGTCGGTGATCTCGCCTCGATCCAGTCGCTCCAGCTGTGTGAGGATGAAGCCGAGGTCGGAGGCCCGGACGGCCGTCCAGCCGACCGCCAGCCTGTCGTCCTTGTCCCGGTCTCCGGTGGAGGCGGTCCTGGCGTGAATCGTCCGGCCGTCGGCGAGGACGACGGCGGCGGAGTCGTACGGGTGGTCGAGGGTGGCGACCACGTAGCCGTGGCTGGCCAGTTCCTCGGCCCAGGCGGTGTTCTGGGTGCGCACCCCGCCCGACCCGGGAGAGAACAGCACGACCGGGAACCGTTCGCTCCCCCCGGCCACCGGGGCGTCGAAGACGGAACGGGAGCGGGCACGCGGGACGCCGTCGATCAGGAAGCCGGGCAGGCCGACCTGGCGGGCGAGGGTGCCGGAGACGACACGTGCCTCCTGCTCGGTGCGTCCGAGGTACTGGGCCCGCCGCGCGCCCGCGGGGCTCCTCCGCGCGGGATACCAGAGCTGGACCACGACCGTGCGCCGGTCGTCCGGATCGGCGGTGAAGCTCTCGGATCGGTGCGGGTCGGTCCACTGCGCCACCCGGGTGCCGACCGCGAAACGGCCTGACGGCTCGGGGAACACGGGCACGGGGAAGGCCCAGGCGGCCACCGGACCCCCGGCGATCAGGCAGGCGCAGACCGCCGACCCCGGCAACGCCAGCCACCACCGGGCCCGCCACGCCGACCGGCCGGTACGGCGTCCCAGCAGGGGAGCGAGGGCGAACGGAAACGCCACGGCGGCGCCCGCCAGCACCGGCAGCATCTGCCAGCGGAGCCCCGTCACACCCAGCGCGATCGCGGACAGCACGAAGACCGTCCCCGCCGTGATCGTGACGTACGGGCGGGCGGGCGGGGCAAGCCAGCGCGCCACCACCAGCGCGAGGGCGCCCAGCAGGGAAAGAAGTTCCAGCGGGGACACGTACAGCCCCGCGATGATCTCGGTCACCCGGCCATTCTCAGAGCAGGGCACACGGCGCCACATCGACCCCAAGGCTCCATAACGTGCGACCGGAGTCGCACCCGGCGCCTCGCCCGTGCGACCACGGTCTCAAGCACCGGACGAACGGCCGCCCAGCCGGCATCGCACCACCGCCAACCGGTTGGTCACACACCGCTGACGGAGAAGGCGGCGATCGATGCCCTACCGGCCCTCAGCGTGAGGAGTGTCGGCTTGGGCGCCGTCGGTGCTTGGACTGAGGAACGCAGGAGCGCAGCGACGCAGTGACGAGGGAAAGCGCCGACTCGGAGGTGCCCAAGCCCGCGACGCCGTCAGGCGGAGCAAGGAGACACAGTGACGAGGGAAAGCACCGACCCGGAGGTGCCCAAGCCCCGCGACGCCGTCAGGCGGAGCAAGGAGACACAGTCCGCGACGCCGTCAGGCGGAGCAAAGAGACACAGCCGTCATCCCGCGCCGGGTCCGGCCGCGCGGGTCCTTGAGCGCCGGTGGCCGCGTTGCAGGAGGGAGGCGAGACCGAGTGGGGAGAGGACACGGTTCACATGCCGGTGAGGTCCTGTGGAGACGGGCCGCTGCGGACGCCTGGCCCGGCTGCCCCTGGTCGCCGACAGGACGACCACGACCAGCAGGACCGAGATGAAGGCTCCCGCGAGTACCGCGACGAGCACCGCGAACATATGAACTACCCCAAAAGTCGGAACCTTGCGTATACGCCGCGTCATATCCGCAGCTCACAGAGGTAACGGTGAGAAAAAGGGTCGTTCTTCCTCAATCAAGGAAGAAGGCCTCTTTCTTTACCCGCGGCCGGACCGCGCGGGGCGGACGCGTGGCACGGCAGAGGCGTCTCCGCCGGGGGATCCGTCCGTGGAGGCCGGTTTGAGGGGCGATGAGAGGCCCCGGCGTCAGGCGAAGAGGACCCGGGCTAGGGTCATGCCGACGAAAACGGCGCCGAGACCCGCGACCACCGAGGCGACGACGTTGACCACCGCGTAGAAACGCGCGCCGTTCTCGGCCAGCTGCAACGTCTCGTAGGAGAACGTCGAGTAGGTGGTCAGCGCCCCGCAGAACCCGGTCCCCACCAGCAACTGGATCTCCGTGCCCACCGCGCCGGACAGCGCGGCCCCGGCCAGCAGGCCGAGGACGAGGGAGCCGGACACGTTGACGGTGAAGGTCCCCCACGGGAAGACCGTGTCGTGCCGGGCCTGGACCGTCCGGTCGGTCAGATAACGCAGCGGCGCGCCGACGGCGGCGCCGGCCAGCACCAGCAGCCAGTTCACCGTGCCCCCCTCCGCACCATGTCTCCCACCGTGCCTCTCACCGTTCTGCTCGCCCGCCGCGATGGTGGACGATCTCGACCTGGTCGAGCACGGCCACGCCCTCGATGAGCAGGTCGTCGAGCTGGGGCAGGAAGGCGCGGACGGCCTCCTCGGTGTCGATGATCACCACGGCGACCGGCAGGTCGTCGGCCATCGACAGCAGCCGGGTGGTGTGCACGACCTGTGTGGCGCCGAAGCCCTCAAGGCCGTGGAAGACCGACGCCCCGGCCAGCCCGGCGGCGTGGGCGCGGTGCACGATCTCGGTGTACATCGGACGGTGGTGCCAGGTGTCGGTGTCGTCGAGGAAGACGGTCAGTCTCAGCCCTCGCCCAGACATGATCATCGTGTTCTCCCTGCCTTCCGTCTCACCGCCGCCAGGATCAGGCGGGTGATCCACGCTCCGGCCGTGACCGAGGCCATGGCGGCCACGACCGTGACGGCCATGTAGGTCAGCGCCGGGCCGGGCCGTCCGGCTGCGACCAGGCGTTCGATGTCCACGCAGTAGGTGGAGAAAGTGGTGAACCCGCCGAGCACGCCGGTCGCGAAGAACGGCCGCACCCAGACGGGGGCGGTCCAGGCCTCGGTCAGCGTCACGAGGAAGACGCCGATCACCAGGCAGCCGAGGGCGTTGACGCCCAGCGTGGTCCACGGGAAGGCCGCAGGCGGGGTCGGCCACAGCAGAGACGCCCCGTAACGGGCCGCCGCGCCGATCGAGCCTCCGGCGGCGACCGCGGCGAGCACGCGCAGCTGCGAGCGGCGTGCCTGGCGGCGGCGCCGTACGTCGGCGAGATCGACGTCTGGGTCGACGGGCTCGGTCACCGTTGCGGGCCCCACCTCATCCGGGCGCATGATCCTCCCCACACGTGGCGTGCGCCCCGGGTTCCAGGGCGCGAGCTGTCACGAGCAGGGACCGTTGGCGGCGCGCGTGCCGCGGTTCGGGTACGGCGGGCCCCACCGCCGCGAGACGCCCCGGGCGGGCTCGGCGAGCCTGCGCGAGGGTTCCCCCACAGCCTAGCCCGCCCCGGATCGCCCCTTGGCCGCCCCCCGCCCCGAACCGGGGTGTCTCCGGTCGGCGGCGGTCGGCCCGCCGTACCCGGGCCCGGTCCTGCCTCTCGTCCGGGAGGCGAACGCTCCTCGGGGCCGGTATGCCAGGGCCCCGGCCGCATCGTGGTCTCCCGTAGCGTCGAGACCACGATGCGGCGGACGCCGCGCCCGGGGCCCACGTCCGGGCGGCGGCGAGCTTCAGGTAACTTAGGTAAGCCTAAGCTCAGTTTTTGGATTTCGGCGCGCCCTGTCAAGGTGGCGGCCTGTGACCTGGTTCATACCACTGGCCCGTTTGCCTGGCCGCCCAGGGCCTGCTCGCCCCGACCCGGCTGCCCGTGGGCGTGCTGACCGGCGTCATGGGCGGCTGCTCCCTCATCTGGCTGCCGGCCCACGAGTGGCGCGCGGGCCGTACGGGCACGGGGCGGGCGGCAGGGAGCTGAGCCTCACGCCGGGGGCAGGCGCCTGAGCAGGTAGGTGTCCATGATCCAGCCCTTGCGCTCCCGGGCCTGCGCGCGCAGGTCGCGGATGCGCCCCGCCACCTCGGTCACCGGCCCGGAGACCAGGATCTCGTCCGGGGTGCCCAGGTAGGCGCCCCAGTAGATGTGGAACTCCTCCGCCCGGTCCCCCAGGTCGGCGAAGGCGCAGTGCGCGTCGAGCATGACGAGGACGTCGTCGGCCGTCGGCCCCTCCTGTGCCAGGCGGCGGCCGGTGGTGATGTGCACCGGGCGGCCGACCCGGTTCAGGTTGGTACGGTGCCGGGCGGTCAGCGCGGAGACGCTGGTGATGCCCGGGACGACCTCGTGGTCGAAGACGACCGTCCCCCGCCCGGCGACCTCCTCGATCCCGGCGAGCGTGCTGTCGTAGAGGCCGGGGTCGCCCCAGACGAGGATCGCCCCGGTCTCGTCCTCGCCGAGTTCGTCGCGGACGAACGCCTCGTACAGGTCGGCGCGCCGCGAACGCCACGTCTCGACGGCCGAGGCGTAGGCGGGGGTGGTCCTGTCCCGCTCCGGGTCCTGGGCCTGCACCACCCGGTACGGCCGCCGCCCGTGCGCCTCGATCATGTCCCGGCGCAGATCGGCCAGGTCGTGTTTGACCTCTCCCTTGTCCACCAGCAGGAAGGCGTCGGCCCGGCCGATGGCCTTGACCGCCTGGAGGGTGAGATGGTCGGGGTCGCCCGCGCCGATGCCGACGATGAGGATTCGCTTCACGGGGAAGAGTCTGCCCTCCCCGCCGTGGGCGGGTCCCGCCGGGCCGGTCCGCCGGAGGTCGGCACCCGGAGCACAGAGAAGTCTCCGTCCCCTGTGAGATGATGCCGCCGCGGGCGACGGCGGTCAGAGGAAGCCGGTGCGAGTCCGGCGCGGTCCCGCCACCGTGACCGGCGAGCCGGTCGTGGGCGGATGGCTCACGACGAGTCTCGCCGGGAGCCGGAGACTCACGCGGTCGCCTCCTCAGGCCAGGCCGGGGCGGACCTCCCCGGGAGAGGATCGGTGATTCGTCATGTCCCCCGTCCGGCGCGCCCCCGTGATCGCGCCCGCCGCCCCGGAGGCCGTCTCTGCGGCGATGGCCGAGGTGTCCTCGGTCGGCGGCTACTTCGAGCTCGACGAGGGCGAGGCGGAGCCGGGCTGGCGGCCGCTCACCGACCTGCTCACCGACCGCGCCCTGCTGGAACGGCGCGTCGCCGAGGTCGCCGTGCGCCTGGGCACCGACCAGCCGCGGGTGGCGGCCTCCATCCAGTTCCAGGGGCTCGCGGCCCGCCTGTGGTCGCCGGTCGTCGGGGCCGTGGCCGCCCACGACCTCCTCCTCGACCTGGCCCCCGCCCGGCTGCACTGGTACCCGGCCCCCGCCGGGCCGCTGCCGCTGCGCGCCGTACGGCCCGCGGGGCGGCGTGTGCCCGGCCCCGTCGAGGCGGCCGGGCCGATGTACCGCGGCGTGGTGACCGGGCTGCTCGAACCGCTGGCGCTGGCCGTACGGGAGGTCGTCGGGATCGCGCCGGGCCTGCTGTGGGGCAACGCCGCCTCGGCCCTGGCGGGAGCCGTGTGCGTCCTCGCGGGCCGGCGCCCCGACCTGGCCACGAGGGCCGTCGCGCTCGGCCGGGAGCTGCTGGGGACGGGGCTGCTGCGCGACACCGGTGAGCTGGATGAACCCGTCCCCGGGCGGCCGGTCTTCACCCGGCGCAGCTGCTGCCTGTACTACCGGCTGCCCGGCGGCGGCAAGTGCGGCGACTGTGTCCTGCTCGCCGGCCGCGCGAGAAGCCGTACGGGAGACCGGGAGGGACGCGCCTGAACGGCCGTCACCCCGGCCCCGCGGACAGCCCGAGCTCGTGTTCGCCCAGGGGTGCGAAGAAGCGGTCCACGTCCCGCTCGCTCACCTCTTCGAGACGGGCGGGGGACCAGCGGGGGGAGCGGTCCTTGTCGATCACCTGGGCGCGGATGCCCTCGACCAGGTCGGGCGCGGACGGCATCGCGCAGGCGACGCGGTACTCCTGGTCGAGCGCCTCCTCAAGGGAGCCGAGCCCCCGGGCCAGGCGCAGGGCGCGCAGGGTGACCTTCAGCGCGGTCGGCGACCTGGCCGAGACCAGTTCCGCCGCCCGCTTCGCCTCCTCGGCGCCGTCGCCGAGCAGCCGCTCCACGATCTCCTCGACCGTTTCGGCGGAGTAGCAGGCGTCGATCCATCCGCGTTCGCCGGTCAGCTTCCCGGGCGGCACCGGGCGGGCGAAGGCGGCGACGACCCCCGCCACGTCCCCCGAGGCCAGTTCGGCGGTGAGGGCGCCGAGATCCGCCGAGGGGACGAAGTGGTCGGCGAGCCCGCAGGCGACGGCGTCGCCCGCCCCGATCGCCGCCGAGGTCAGCGCCATGTGGGTGCCGAGCTCGCCGGGCGCCCGCGACAGCAGGTAGGTGCCTCCCACGTCGGTCAGGAAGCCGATCGTGGTCTCCGGCATGGCCAGGGCGGTGCGTTCGGTGACGATCCGCACACCGCCGTGCGCGGAGACGCCCACCCCGCCGCCCATGACGATGCCGTCCATCAGGGCCACGTACGGCTTGCCGTACCGGGCGATGAGGGCGTTGAGGCGGTACTCGTCCCGCCAGAACGCCGGTGAGGCCCCGCCCCCGGTCCTGACGTCCTCGTGGATGGCGCGGATGTCGCCCCCGGCGCACAGGCCGCGCTCGCCCGTCCCCCTGATGAGCACGGCGGAGACGGAGTCGTCGCAGGCCCAGGCCCGCAGGGCGGTGTCGATCCGGCGGATCATGTCGTGGTTCAGGGCGTTCAGGGCGCGGGGCCGGTTGAGGATGATCTGCCCGAGGCGTCCGGTGACCAGGGTCACGACCTCGGCGTCCGGCTGGAGGTTCATCAGGCGGCCCCCACGAGCCCGCGGGTGACGACGACGCGCATGATCTCGTTCGCTCCTCAATGTAGTTGGACGTCCTACTAAATCCAGAGCGTACGGCGTTCGCCCGAAAGAGTCTTGATGCCTATTATTCGTAGTTGCGAATTACTTGCAACAAGGGGGTGGCATGGCGGTCGTCCTGGGGATCGAGACCTCGTGCGACGAGACCGGCGTCGGCATCGTCTCCGGCGGTCGGCTTCTCGGCGCCGCGCTGTCCTCCTCGATGGAGGAACACGCGCGCTTCGGCGGGGTGGTGCCGGAGATCGCCGCCCGCGCCCACCTGGAGTCGCTCGTCCCCTGCGTGCGGGCCGCCTTCGAGCGGGCCGGGGTCGGTCCTTCCGAGATCGACGCGGTCGCGGTCACCTCGGGGCCCGGCCTGGCCACCGCGCTGCAGACCGGGATCGCCGCCGCCAAGGCCTACGCGCTGGCCTGGGACCTCCCCCTGTACGGCGTGCACCATCTGGCCGGGCACGTGGCCGCCGACACCCTGGAGCACGGCCCGCTGCCGCCGCGCTCGGTCGCGCTGATCGTCTCCGGAGGGCACACCTCGCTGCTCCTGCTCGGGGACCTGGCCCGTGACCCGGTCGTCCACCTCGGCGACACCCGTGACGACGCCGCGGGCGAGGCGTTCGACAAGGTCGCCAGGCTCCTCGGGCTCGCCTACCCCGGCGGTCCCGCCGTCGCCGAGGCCGCCCGCGACGGCGACCCCGGGGCGGTCGCCTTCCCCCGGGCGATGCTCGGCGACGGCCACGACTTCTCCTTCTCCGGGCTCAAGAGCGCCGTCGCCAGGCATGTGGCGCGGGCGGGCGACTCCCTCGCCGTGCCCGACGTCGCGGCCTCCTTCCAGGAGGCGGTGGCCGACGTGCTGACCCGCAAGGCCGTCGATGCCTGCCTGGGCGCCGGAGTGGACACCCTCGTGATCGCCGGCGGGGTCGCCGCGAACCGGAGACTGCGCGAACTCGCCGCCGAGCGCTGCCGCGCGGCGGGCCTCACGCTGCGGATCCCGCCCCCGGGGCTGTGCACCGACAACGGCGCGATGATCGCCGCAGTCGGGGACCTGCTGGTCGCCGCGGGAGCACCGCCCTCCTCACGGCACCTGGCGGCCGATCCCTCGGCCCCGCTGAGCCGGGCCCGCACACGAGACTGACGTGTCGAAGGCCGCTCCGGCGCGGGAGGAGCGGGCGGGAGAAGGCCGGCGGAGCGATCGCCGCGCCCTCAGCGGGCTTTGATCTGAGTGGCGAGGCAGGCGATCTCGGCGGCGAGGTAGGCGCCGAGCTCCGGCGGGACGATGTTGACGGCCGTGATCTCCGCGGGGTCGAGCGGCAGCCGTACGACCTCGTAGACGCCCCTGGCGGGGTCGGAGAACTCGGGGCCGCAGCGCAGGGCGGGGTCCATCGAGACCAGGCGGCAGCCGTACACGTGCTGGATCTTGACGCCGTCGTCGCGCACGCACTCAAGGGTGGTCAGCGGGGTGACGTCGGAGACGACCGCGCCCAGCTCCTCAAGCACCTCGCGGTGGAGGGTGTGCTCAAGGGAGGCGTCCTGCGGCTCGACGTGGCCGCCGGGGATCGACCAGTAGAGGTCCTGTCCGGGGACCGTGCGCCGGAACAGCACGAGCCGGTCGTCGTCGAGGATCACCGCGCGGACGCTGGGGACGAGGGGCATCGGCCCATTCTGCCATCGGCCGTTCAGGCGCTCAGAAGTCGCCCCGGCGTAGCCGCTTGAGGTCGGAGCGGTGCTTCTTGGCGGTGATCCGCCGCTCGACGGAGCCCCTGCTCGGCTTGGTCGGACGGCGCCGCTTCGGTGGCGGGGCCACGGCCTCCCGCAGCAGCCGGGCCAGCCGGTCGCGCGCCGCCTCGCGGTTGCGCAGCTGGGAACGGAACTCCGAGGCGACGACGGTGATGACGCCGCCGACCAGCCGGGGACCGAGACGTTCGAGCGCGCGCTCCCTGAGCGGCGGCGGCAGAACCTCGGTCGCGGCCAGGTCGAAGCTCAGCTCGACCCGGCTGTCGGTGGTGTTGACCCCCTGCCCGCCCGGCCCCGAGGAGCGGGAGAATCGCCAGCGGAGCTCGGCCTCGGGGACGCAGAGCGAGCCGCTGATCTCAAGCGGATCGGACATGGGAGGACTGCTCCTTCGGAATCTCATGGGCTGTGATCCCAGGATATCCACGGCACGAACTCCCTGATCAAGCGATTTATCCCCCTGTCTGGACGGGAAGGGCCGGGTGATCCGGTCTTGTGGGGTGGTGCGCCTTCCGCCACAGTGACTCCGGGGAAACCCAGGGGGCCGCACCGTGAAGATCCGTACGAGAGGCGGGGGCGCGTGGACAAGATCGTCGGCGTGCATGGGATAGGCAAGTACCACTACTACCGCGACGCGGGTAACTCGGCCGAGGGCGCGGCCGGGGCCGTACGTGAGAAATGGAACCGCTACCTGCACAAGGGGCTGACCGGCGGTGTGCCGTACGCCCAGGAGCGCTACGTCACCGACATCGCCTACTACGCGCACCTGCTGGGCG
The DNA here is from genome assembly GCF_040631275.1 of Streptosporangium sp. NPDC020145. Classification (NCBI taxonomy): domain Bacteria; kingdom Bacillati; phylum Actinomycetota; class Actinomycetes; order Streptosporangiales; family Streptosporangiaceae; genus Streptosporangium; species Streptosporangium sp. NPDC020145. The sequence continues at coordinate 210,970 of NZ_JBEXZT010000001.1, forward strand.
AGCGGCCCCAGGAGCCGTCCGCGCGCGCGGTCCGCGCCATGGACACCCCCTCCCAGGAGGTCTTCGTCGCCTGGGCGAAGCAGTTCGCCACGGTGGGGGAGGGGCTGACCGGCGCGCTGCACGCGATGACCGGCTGGCTGCTGGACCGCCTGCAGGCCAACGCGGCCGACGTCGCGGGACTCTTCTGCCCCGAGGTCGCCGCCTACATGACGGCCGGAGGCCAGGCCAGGGAGAAGGCGCGCGCGGCGGTGGCGCAGACGATCAGGCGCAACCAGCCGAAGGTGGTCATCGCCCACTCGCTCGGCAGCGTGGTGGCCTACGAGACGCTGTGGTCCAACCCCGACCTGAAGGTCGACCTGCTGCTCACCCTCGGCAGCCCGCTCGGCATGCAGAACGTCATCTTCGAACGCCTGCTGCCCGCCCCGATCAACGGCCAGGGCAGGAAGCCGCCGTCGGTCAGGCGCTGGGTCAACGTCGCCGACAAGGACGACATCGTGGCGATCCCCGCCGAACTGCGCAGAAACTTCACCGGCGTCGACCAGGAGACGCTGGTGAACCTCGACTGGATCGACTTCCACAGCGTGCGCAACTACCTGGGGTGCGGAGCGCTCAACGAACACCTCAAGCCTTACCTCCAGTGACCCGTCCCTTCACCGGACCGTCGCCCGGGGGTAGACGGGTGTTCAATGACGGTGGGTAAGGCCCTTGCCTGTGCAACGGTTGTTCATCCCGCCGTGGACCGCAGGCCACGGCGGGGAAAGACGGGCGGGTTGCACTGGTCGCGTGGAGCAGACACCGTCACGCAGGGTGTTCCTTTCCGTCGCCGCCACGGGTGTGGGCGGCCTGTTGCTCACCGGGGCGGGGCTGACGCCGACCGGGAACCGGACGACCTCGCGAACCCTCCGCCGCGACCCGTTCACCCTGGGGATCGCCTCGGGTGACCCGTCGCCGGACGGGGTCGTGCTGTGGACCAGGCTCGCCCCCGACCCGCTCGGCCCGCAGGGGCTGGGCGGGATGCCCGCCAGGGACGTCGAGGTCGAGTGGCAGGTGGCCGCCGACGAGAACTTCACCAGGGTGCTGCGCAGCGGCGTGGAGACCGCCCGGCGGGAACGGGCGCACAGCGTCCACGTCGAGCTGGACGGGCTCGAACCCGGCCGGGAGTACTTCTACCGCTTCCGCGCGGAGGGACACCTCTCGCCCGCGGGCCGTACCCGGACCGCCCCGGCGGCCGAGGCGGCGCCGTCCCCGCTGACACTGGCCGTGGCCGCCTGCGCCCACTACGAGCACGGCTACTACACGGCCTACCGCAGGTTGGCCGAGCAGGAGCCCGATCTGGTCGTCCACCTGGGCGACTACATGTACGAGTACGCCCCCCAGGGCTACACCGCGATGGGCGGCGCCGTACGTGAGCACACCGCGGGCAAGTGCGCCACGCTGGCCGACTACCGGATGCGGCACGCGCAGTACAAGAGCGACGCCGACCTGCGGGCCGCGCACGCGGTCGCGCCGTGGCTGGTCGCCTTCGACGACCACGAGGTCGAGAACAACTGGGCCGGGAAGGTCTCCAGCACCGGGGACCCGGAGTTCACCCGCCGCAGGGCCAACGCGTTCCAGGCCTACTACGAGAACATGCCGCTGCGCGGGACGAGTGTGCCCGACGGCGGTTCGATCCGGATCCACCGGCGGGTCGACTGGGGGCCGCTGGCCCGCTTCCACCTACTCGACACCCGGCAGTTCCGCGACGACCAGGCGTGCCAGGACGGGCTCAGGGCCGGATGCGACGACCGGCTCGCGACCCGGCGCACCCTGCTCGGGGAGGACCAGCGGCGCTGGCTGCTGGACGGGCTCGCCTCCTCCCGGGCGCGCTGGAACCTGGTCGCCCAGCAGATCCTGATGGCCCAGCGCGACTACCGGGCCGGGCCGGGCATCGAGGTCAACATGGACTCCTGGGACGGCTACGCCGCCGAGCGCACCCGCCTGCTGACCGGCTTCCGCGACTCGGGCGCCGCCAACCCGGTCGTGCTGACCGGTGACATGCACATGCACCACGCGGCCGACCTCATGCTCGACTTCGACGATCCCGACTCGCCCAAGGTCGGGGTCGAACTGGTCACCTCCTCGATCGCCAGCGACGGGGACGGCTACCGGGACAAGGCCAGGGTGGCCGAGACGATCGCGGAGAACCCGCACATCTCCTATCTCGACCAGCGGCGCGGCTACATCGTCTGCCGGATCACCCAGGAGGAGCTGCAGGCGGACTTCCGCACGCTGGACTACATCAGCCGCCGCGGTGCCCCGGCCAAGACGGGTGCCCGGTTCACCGTCCCCGCCGGACATTCCACCCTGCTGTAAAAACGTGGGGAATTCCTGAAAGTTGTTAGATGATGCGGCATATGAGTGATCTTCTCCCCAGGAGGCTCGCCGCCGCGGCCCTCGCCGCCGCGCTCGGCGGTGCCCTTCTCGTCCAGCCCTCGACCGCGGCGGCGGCCGAGGCCCGGCCTACCGCGGCCTCGGCCCCCTTCCGGTACGAGGTCTTCTTCCCCAAGTACACCTACCGGGGCGGAAACCTCACCTACACCGTCAAGGTGCGCAACAAGCGGGTCAAGGGCCAGCACTACGTGGCGCTCGTCGGTGACTTCTCCACGCACTTCCGCACGGTCAGGGTGATCTCGAAGCCGCGCAGTGTGAAGTGCTCCGTCAAGCGGCGGTCCGTACTGTGCCTGGTCTCCTCCCTCGACAAGGGCGACGCGACGACCATCAAGCTCAGGGGATGGGTCGGCTCACGCAGGGGCACCGCCGTGGCGCGGTTCGGCGCGGCCGTGACCGACAACCCGAACGTCTCCGCCAAGCGGCTCGCCAAGGAGATCCGCAGCCACCTCAGCGCGAAGTCGAAGGTCCTGTGACCCCCTGACAGCCGACCGGAGGTCCGTCACCGGCGGATCTCCGGCGCCCGGCGCGCCGGGCGAGGCGGGTCACGGGCGTGCCAGGATTGGGTCATGGACATCGATCTGGCCGATCTGGGGTTCTGGCGCCGCCCGATCAAGGAGCGCAACGAGGCGTTCGCACGGCTGCGAGAGCTGGACCGGCCGGTGTTCTTCCCGGAACGGCGGGTGCCGCTGCTGCGCTCGGGCAAGGGCTTCTACGCCCTGGTACGACACGCGGACGTGGTCGAGGCCAGCCGCAACGCCAAGGTCTTCTCCAGCGAGCCTGCGGTGACCAACCCCGAGCCGCCCGGCTGGGTCAAGCACGTGTTCGGCGAGTCCATGGTGAACATGGACGACCCCCGGCACGCCCGTCTGCGCCGCATCGTCTCGCGGGCGTTCAGCCCCAAGATGCTCGCCGGGCTGCAGGACGGCATCGACAGGGCGTGCGCCGGGATCGTCGACGACGTGATCTCCGAGGGCCCAGGCGACTTCGTCCGCCAGGTCGCCGCCCGGCTGCCCATCCACGTCATCTGCGACATGATGGGCATCCCCGACGAGATGCGGGAGCGGGTCCACCGGCACGTCGACGTCTCGACCGCCTACACCGGGGTACGGCCCAGCCTGCCCCAGACGCTCAGGATGGCCGGGCAGAACATGCTGGCGCTGCTCGCCCTGCAGCGCATGGTGATCCAGCTGGGCAGGCGGCGCGCCACGACGCCCGAGGGCGACCTGGTCTCCGCCCTGGTCACCGCCAACGTGGACGGGGAACGGCTCACCGACCGCGAGCTGGGCTCGTTCTTCGCGCTGCTGCTGGTCGCGGGCAACGAGACGGCCCGCAACACCATGGCGCACGGCGTCAAGCTGCTCACCGACAACCCCGAGCAGCGCCGCCTGCTGACCGAGGACTTCGACGCCCACATCGGCGGGGCGATCGAGGAGATGGTCCGTTACATCTCGCCCATCATGCAGTTCCGCCGCACCGTCACCCAGGACCACGACCTGCGCGGCCTGCACCTGAAGGCCGGGGACAAGGTCGTGCTGTTCTACGGCTCGGCCAACCGCGACGAGGAGGTCTTCCCCGACCCCGACCGCTTCGACATCACCCGCGAGACCAAGGGCCACGTCGGCTTCGGCGGCCCGGGGCCGCACTTCTGCCTGGGCGCCAACCTGGCCCGTCAGGAGATCAGGACCATGTTCCGCGAGCTGTTCACCCGCCTGCCGGACGTCCGCTCCGTCGGCGAGCCCGAACTCCTCCCCTCCAACTTCGACAACAGCGTCCGCAGCCAGGCCTTCACCTTCTGAGGGCACCTTCTGGGGACTCTCACCTGTCGCCGAGCTGGGGGGCCTCGACCGGGCAGCTGGGGTGGGGGGTCGAGGCGGCCAGGACGTTGCGCCTGATGGTGAGGAAGGTGGTCACGGCCGCGGCGGCCATCATCGCCGCGGCGACCAGCATCGTGGTGCGGAATCCGGCGGTGAAGACCGCGGGGGAGTGGAAGGCCTCACCGGTCAGCCCGGCCAGCGGCGGGATCGCGGCCACCGCCAGCAGCCCTCCGGTCCTGGCCACGGCGTTGTTGACGCCGCTGGCCACGCCCGCGTAGCGCTCGTCCGCGGTGGCCAGCACCGTGGCGGTGAGCGGCGCGACCGCCGCGGACAGGCCCAGGCCGAACAGGGAGACGGGCAGCAGCACTCCCGTCGCGTACGGCGTGCCCTCGCCGATCCGGGACATCAGCACCAGGGCGACGGCACAGACCAGGATGCCCGCAGACATCGGGATCCTCGGGCCGATCCGTTTGGCCAGCTCACCCGCCCCGGCCGACAGCAGCAGCATCAGCAGAGTGATCGGGATCATCGCCGACCCGGCGAGCACGGGGGAGAAGCCCGAGGAGACCTGCAACTGGACGACCAGGAGGAAGAACACCACACCCATCGCGGCGTACATGATCAGCGTGACCACGTTCACCGCGGTGAACTCCTTCGAGGAGAAGAGGCCGACCGGGACGAGCGCGGCGGGCGAGCGCCTGATCTCCAGCCAGACGAACACCACGCCGAGCACCGCGCCCGCGACCAGCGGGACCACCTGAAGGCCGATCAGCCCGTAGGTGATCCCGGCCAGGGAGAACGCGGCCAGCGCGGCGCCCGCGACGTCGAAGCGGCCGGTCGCCTCGGTGTCCCTGCTCTCCGGCACGTGCCGTACGGCGACCGCGATCACCAGCGCGGCCAGCGGCAGGTTGAGCAGGAACACCCAGCGCCACCCGGCCGTCTCGACCAGCCAGCCGCCCAGCAGCGGCCCGACGGCCGCGGCGACCCCGCCGAGCCCCGACCAGGCCCCGATGGCCCTGGGCCGGTCCTCACGGTCGAAGGAGGCCTGGATGATGGCCAGCGAGCCCGGGGTGAGCAACGCTCCGCCTGCCCCCTGCAGGGCGCGGGCGGCGATCAGCGTCTCGATGTTCGGCGCGAGACCGCACAGGGCGGAGGCGGCGGCGAACCAGACGACGCCGGCCAGGAAGATCCTGCGCCTGCCGTACCGGTCACCGAGTGAGCCGCCCAGCAGGATCAGCCCCGCGAGGGTCAGCGTGTAGGCGTTGACCGTCCACTGCAGCCCCGCCATGTCGGCCTTGAGAGCGGAGCCGAGCGCGGGCAGCGCCACGTTGACGACCGTGCCGTCCAGCATGGCCATTCCCGAGCCGAGCACGGTGGTGAGCAGAACCCAGCGGCCCGTGGCCGAACCGAACCGGATATGGCCGTTGTCCATACCCTCCATGATGACCCACCGCCTGTTTTGTCAGGATTTATCTGACGGGGCATGAAATGTCGGCAAGCTCTGGTAGGAAATGGTCTGCCATATTTCGCCGGACGGGAGCCCTGGAATGGACCACGCCGAGTTCAACGACGCCGTCACCGCGCTCCGGGAGGGCGTTTACGCCGGTCTGCCCATCGTGCAGGCGCCCGGGAGCGACGACGGGGACGTGCAGGGACTGCCCGCCCCGCAGGCGGCGGCCTGGCGGATAGGCCTTGACGGGGACGAGGGCGACCTCGAACTCGACTTCCGGCACTTCGTCGACGTCGTCGACACGACCAGGGTCTCCGCGCTCATCGTCGGCAGCTGGGGGGAGTCCTACGAGGACGACTCCTCAAAGATCGTCGGTCTGCTGACGGAGCACGCGGACCGCTTCCCCGCCCTCCGTTCCCTGTTCCTCGGGGCCATGTCGTATGAGGAGTGCGAGATCTCCTGGATCCAGCAGAGTGACGTCACCCCGCTGCTGGCGGCCTTCCCGCTGCTGGAGCGCCTGGAGGTGCGCGGCGGCGAGGGGCTGCTGTTCCCGCCGGTCAGGCACGAGAACCTCAGGGTGCTCAGGTTCGAGAGCGGAGGGCTTCCCGCGTCCGTGGTCCGCGGGGTCGGGGACAGTGACCTGCCCGCGCTCGAATACCTGGAGCTCTGGCTCGGCGTGAGCAACTACGGCGGCGACGCGACCGTGGCGGACCTCGGGGCGATCCTGGGCGGCGAGCGGCTGCCCGCCCTGCGCCACCTGGGCCTGCAGGACAGCGAGATCCAGGACGAGATCGCGGCGGCGGTGGCCTCCGCGCCGGTCGTGGCCCGCCTGGAGACGCTGGCGCTGTCGATGGGCTCCCTCGGCGACGACGGGGCGGAGGCGCTGCTGTCCGGCCAGCCGCTGACCCACCTGAGGCGCCTGGACCTGCACCACCATCACCTCACCGACCCCATGGTCGCCAAGGTCGGGGCCGCCCTGGCGGGCGTCGAGGTCGACCTCTCGGGTCAGCTGATGCCGGACGAGACATGGCGCTACGTGGCGGTCACCGAGTGACCCCGCTGTCCAGATGGACATGAAGTGTCGGCGATCTCTGGTAGGAAGTGGTCTGCCGTATTTCGCCTGACAGGAGCTCTGCAATGGACTACGCCGACGACTCGCTCGGGAACGGCGCCTACGCCGGTCTGCCCATCGTGCACGTGCCCGAGGGCGAGGAGCCACGGGAGCTGCCCGCCCCGGAGGCGGCGGCCTGGCGGATCGGGGTGGACCGGAACGGAGGCGGCAAGAGTTTCGAGGAACTCTTCCTGAGCTTCGTCGGCACGGTCGACACGACGAAGGTCACCACGCTCATCATCGGCGACTGGGGGAACGCCTACGAGAGAGACTCCAGTGAGGTGGTGCGGCTGCTGACCGAGCACGCCGAGCGCCTGCCCGCCCTGCGCACGCTGTACCTCGGCGAGATCTCCCGGGAGGAGGCCGAGATCTCCTGGATCCAGCAGAGCGACGTCACCCCGCTGCTGACCGCCTTCCCGCTGCTGGAGCGGCTTGAGGTGCGCGGCGGCTCCGGGCTGGAGCTGAGCCCGGTCAGGCACGAGCACCTCAGGGACCTCACCGTCGAGTCGGGCGGCCTGCCCGCGAGAGTGGTCCGCGGGGTCGCCGAGAGCACCTTCCCCGCCCTGGAGCACCTGGAGCTCTGGCTCGGCGTGGACGAGTACGGCGGGGACGCGACCCTGGCCGACATGGCGGGCATCCTGAGCGGCGAACGCCTGCCCGCCCTGCGCCACCTGGGCCTGCAGAACAGTGAGATCCAGGACGAGATCGCGGCGGCGGTGGCCTCCGCGCCGGTCGTGGCCCGCCTTGAGTCGCTGGCGCTGTCGATGGGCTCCCTCGGCGACGACGGGGCGGAGGCGTTGCTGTCCGGCCAGCCGCTGACCCACCTGAAGCACCTCGACCTGTGCCACCACTACCTCACCGACCCCATGGTCGCCAGGGTCGAGGAGGCCTTCGCGGGCTCCGGCGTCGAGGTCGACCTGTCGGAGCAGGAGGAGCCCGAGGACGAGTGGCGCTACGTGGCGGTCTCCGAGTGACCTCGCTGACGGTCGTCGGCACTCCGGAGGAGCGCCGGGTCACCCTGTTCGCGCGCGCCTGCGCCGCCCACGGCCTGCCCGAGCCCCGGGTCACGCCGTGGACTCAGGTGCTCGGGAGCGATCGTGCGATCCGGTTCGAACCGGGCACCCTCGTGCGGATCGAGTCCCCCGGCGAGGACGCCGCCGCCGACGCGCTGCTGCGCGGCCCCGGGGAGCCGTCCAGGGTGGGCGGCGGGGCCGCCTGGTACGCCGCCCTCACCGCCGGGATCGAACGTGTCCGCCAGGCCGTGGCGGACGCCCCGGGCGCCGGGTTGCTCGCCGACCCCGGTGAGATCGCGGTGATGTTCGACAAGCGGCTCTGCCACGCGAGGCTGTCGGCGGCCGGGGTTCCCGTACCGCCCGCGCTGGCGGGACCCGTCGGCGGCTACGCCGAACTGCGCGAACGGATGACCGAGGCCGGATGGAACCGGGTGTTCGTCAAACCCGCCCACGGCTCCTCGGCCTCCGGCGTCGTCGCCCTGCAGACCGCCCCGGGCCGGATCAGGGCGGTCACGTCGGCCGAACTGACCAGCGGCGCGCTGTACAACTCGCTGCGGGTGCGCTCCTACGACGACGAGCGTGACGTGGCGGCGATCGTCGGCCTGCTGGCCCCGGACGGCCTGCACGTCGAGAGGTGGTTCCCCAAGGCAACGCTCGGCGGAAGGGCGATCGACCTGCGGGTGGTCACGGTCGACGGCACGCCGACCCACGCGGTGGTGCGCGCCAGCCGTACGCCCATGACGAACCTGCACCTCGGCGGGGAGCGCGGTGATCTCGGCGCGGTGCGGGCCAGGCTCGGGCACGAGGGCTGGTCACGGCTCGTGGACGTCTGCGCGGCGGCGGCGGCGTGCTTCCCCGGCAGCCTGTCCACCGGGGTGGACGTCATGGTCGGCACCGGCTGGAGCGACGTCGCGGTGGCCGAGGTCAACGCCTTCGGCGACCTGCTGCCCGGGCTCACCGGCCTGCCCGGCACCGGAGCAGAGGGGCTGGACACCTACCGGGCCCAGGTCGCGGCCATCCTGCGCCGTCACGTCCCCGCGGGGGTCGGCGCCGGTGCGTGACATGAACGAGATCGTGGGCGGCCACGACCTGCTGCTGGTGACGCTCGACACGCTCAGATACGACGTGGCGCGGCAGGCGCTGGCAGCGGGACGGCTGCCGAACCTGGCGCGGGCCCTGCCCGGCGGCCGGTGGGAACGGCGTCACAGTCCGGGAAGCTTCACCTACGCCGCGCACGCCGCGATCCTCGCCGGGTTCCTGCCGACCCCGGCGGCTCCCGGACCGCATCCCCGGCTGTTCGCCGCGACGTTCCCCGGCAGTGAGACGACGGCGACGGGCACCTGGACGTTCGACGCCCCCGACCTGCCCACCGGGCTGGCCGCGGCGGGTTACCACACGATCTGTGTCGGAGGAGTCGGCTTCTTCAACAAGCTGACCCCGCTCGGCTCCACGCTGCCCGGCCTGTTCGCCGAGAGCCACTGGGAGCCGGAGTTCGGGGTGACCTCGCCGACCTCGTTCGAGGCGCAGATCGCGTGCGCGGAGCGGGCGGTCGCCCGGGTGGACGGGCCGGTGTTCCTGTTCGTCAACGTCTCCGCGCTGCACCAGCCGAACTGGTACCACCTGCCCGGAGCCACCCGCGAGCACGGCGACGACCCGCGCAGTCACGCCGCCGCGCTTGAGTACGTCGACCGGCACATCGGCGGGCTCTTCGCGCTGATGAGCGCCAGGCGCCCGGCCTTCGCGATCGTCTGCTCCGACCACGGCACCGCCTACGGGGAGGACGGTCACATCGGGCACAGGATCGGCCACGAGGTCGTCTGGACCGTGCCCTACGGGGAGTTCGTCCTGGAGAGGGGACAGTGGTGACGGCCGGACAGCCGGGCCTTGAGGCGGGCCCCTATCAGGGGTACGTCTACGCCTATCCGCACAAGACGGCCTACCGGCCGCTGGACCCCCGGCCCACGCTGCGCCAGGTGTGGGCGCGGGAACCGAAGGGGAGCCTCTTCCTCTACCTGCACATCCCGTTCTGTGAGATGCGCTGCGGGTTCTGCAACCTGTTCACCAGGACCGGCGCCCCCGAGGAACTCGTCACCGCCTACCTCGACGCGCTGGAACGCCAGGCACGGGCCGTACGGGACGCCCTGGACGGGCCGGAGTTCGTGCTCGCGGCCGTCGGGGGCGGCACGCCGACCTACCTGAGCGCGGCCGAGCTGACCCGGCTGTTCGACCTCACCGAGCGGATCACGGGCGCCGACCTGCGGGCCGTGCCGCTTTCCGTGGAGACCTCGCCCGCGACGGCCACGGCCGACCGGCTCGCCGTCCTGGCCGAGCGGGGCACCACCCGGATCTCCATCGGGGTGCAGAGCTTCCTCGACGCCGAGGCCCGCGCGGCGGTCAGGCCGCAGCGGCGGGCGGAGGTCGAGGCGGCGCTCGGCCGGATCAGGGACACCGGCTTCAAGGCGCTCAACATCGACCTGATCTACGGGATCGACGGGCAGACCGAGGAGACCTGGCGCCACTCGCTGGACGCGGCGCTGGCCTGGCGGCCCGAGGAGATCTACCTGTATCCGCTGTACGTCCGCCCGCTGACCGGCCTCGGCCGCCGCGCGCGCGACTGGGACGACCACCGGCTCGGCCTCTACCGTCAGGGCCGCGACCACCTGCTCGCCGCCGGGTACGAACAGGTGTCGATGCGGATGTTCCAGCTGCCCGGCTCCGGCGGCCTGACCGAGTACAGCTGCCAGAGCGACGGCATGGTCGGCCTCGGCTGCGGGGCCCGTTCCTACACCGAGGGCCTGCACTACTCCCACGAGTACGCGGTGGCCGCCCGACAGGTGCGCGGGATCATCGACGACTACGTACGGCTGCCCGCGGAGGAGTTCGCCTTCGCCAACGTCGGCTTCCACCTGGACGAGGCGGAACGGCGCCGCCGTCACCTCCTGCAGTCGCTGCCGCGGACGGAGGGGCTGGACCTGGACGCCTACCGGGGGCGCTTCGGCACCGAGGCGACGGCGGACTTCTCCGGCGAGCTGGAGGTCCTGGCGGGCAGGGGCTGGCTCGGCGATCCCGAAGGGCGCCGGCTGCGGCTGACCCCGGAGGGGCTGGCACACTCCGACGCGATCGGCCCGTGGCTGTTCTCCGCGCCGGTGCGTGCGCTGATGTCCGAGTACGAGCAGCGATGACGATTTTTCATGAAAAATCCGCTTATGGCGGGGTCGTCCAGGCTGGGGACCTCGAACAGGACCCTGGACGGGAAAGAGACGAGCCCGTGGGCACAGGAGGCGCCGGACGCGTCCTTCCCGGCGGGAAGGGAGACGACCCCGTGGACACGAGCGTGAACCCTCCGGGCGGTGAGCACGAGCCGGGCCACCTGACGATCCTGTACCGGGGGCCGCTGTCCAGCTGCGACTACGACTGCCCCTACTGCCCCTTCGCCAAGCGCCGCGACAGCCCGGAACGGCTACGGCAGGACCGGGCGGCGCTCGAACGGTTCACGGCCTGGACGGCGGAGTGCGGCCACCCCGTCTCGGTGTTGTTCACCCCCTGGGGGGAGGGGCTGGTCCGCTCGTGGTACCGCCGGGCGATGGTCGAGCTGAGCCGGCTCCCGCACGTCCGCAGGGTCGCCATTCAGACCAACCTCAGCTTCCGCACCGGCTGGCTCGCCGAGGCCGACCTGGACACGCTCGCCCTGTGGGCGACCTACCACCCCGACCAGGTCACCCACGAGCGCTTCCTCGGCAGGTGCCGCGAACTGCACGGACTCGGTGTCCGTTTCAGCGTCGGCGTCGTCGGCCTGCCCGAGCACCTGGAGGCGGCCCGGCGCCTGCGCGCCGACCTGCCCCCCGAGGCGTATCTGTGGGTGAACGCCGCCGAGGGACACCTCTACACCGACGAGGAGGCGGCCGGGTGGGCGGCGCTCGACCCGCTGTTCCACCACAGCAGGACTCCGCACCGCAGCGCCGGGCTGCCGTGCCGTACCGGGGAGAGCGTGATCTCCGTGGCGGGCGACGGCACCGTACGGCGCTGCCACTTCGTGCCCGAGGTCCTGGGCAACCTCTACGACGGCTCCTTCCGCGCGGCCCTGCGCCCCCGGGGCTGTCCGCTGGCGGTGTGCGACTGCCACATCGGCTACGTCCACCTGGAGCCGACGGGACTCTACGACGTGTTCGCCGGGGGAGTCCTCGAACGCATCCCTCATGTCTCCTTGAGCGGCCGGTAGTCCTTCTCCGTCTGGCCGAACGTCCACGCGACCCCCTCGCGGGCGGTGCGGGTCCACGGCGGGACCCGCAGCCAGTAGGTGCGGAACGTGCCGTCGGGCTCGGCGGTCGAGTTGACCACCTCGACCATCGCCACCGCCTCGTCGTCGGGCAGGTCGATGCGCCACAGGACGCCGGTCTCGTCGCGGTGCGTCGGCGTCGCCCCCGACTCGGCGAGGTAGCGGTCGTAGCCGAAGTGCTCCAGCATCACCCGGCGCAACTCGGCGTTCTCCTCGGCGCGGATGCGCGCGGGGGTCAGGCCCGTCATGGAGGCGCCGAAGTCGGCGGGCACCGGCATGCCGTGCCAGGCGTGCAGGGCGAAGCCGTCGGGGAAGGAGAGCGCGGGCCCCTCCGCGCGGTGCGGACGGCCCGCGTCGTCGCGGTGCAGCTCGGCGGGGCGCTCACAGAGCAGCGCCACCCGCTCGAAGGGCCACCACCAGCCCGCGGACTCGGCGACCCGGACCAGGCCCTCGACCTCCGGCGCGCCCAGCGCGTCGAACAGCGACAGCCAGGGCGCGTCGTGCTGGCCGAGCACGGCGTCCAGCGTCGAGGCGCGCAGCAGCGCCCCGGCCTCCTCCGAGCCCGCGGACGCGGCGATGCCGCCGCGGATGCGGGTGACCAGGCGGTTCACCTCGTCCCACAACGCGCCCCCGGTCAGCGACCAGGCCAGCGGCCAGCCCTCGGCGCCGAGCCGGGCCAGGGCGTCGGCCCTGGCCCGCTCCCACGGCCGGGTACGGACCTGGTCGCGGACGCACCGGCCCGCGTCGAACTCCGCGGCCCTCTCTCCGGGACCGCCGCCGGGGCCGTCCTGCTCGCCGCCGCCCCTGTTGGCGGCGAGCTTCGCGGCGATCACGGCGCCCTCGGCGGGCGAGGCCGCCCAGATGATCCGCTCGGGCTCGGCCAGGCCGCCGAGCCGGTAGGCGAGCCGTACCCCCTCCTCGGCGCGGGCGCGGTCGGCGGGGCCCGTCCTGAGGGCCACCTCCTCCCAGCGGAGCGCGGCCACGCTCAACGTGTCGGAGAGTTCACTGGTCACGGTCATGTTCGGGTGCTCCTGGGACGTGCGGGGAATCGTTCAGTCGGCGACGACGCGGAAGGCGCCGGGGACGTACTCGCGCTGGCGCAGCACGCGGTACCACCCCTTGGGCAGGGAGATCGCGGCGTGCTCCTCGTGAACCACCCGCCCGCCGGAGGGGAGGTTGAGGAAGGAGGGGTCGGCCGGACGCGCCCCGCGGACCAGGGTGCCCTGGCCGACCACGGCGTGGGCGTGCCCGGTGGCCTCGCCGAGGGCCAGCACCAGGCGGCCCCGCGCGTCACGCGGCACGGACGGCGAGGTGACGACGGAGGCGGGAACGGCCTCCTCCTCGACGGGCACGATCAGGATGTCTCCCTGGCGGTACATCTCACAACTCCTCGGATCGGGATGATCGAAAGTTAGCGGCCGCCACCGACAATCCCGGGCGGGATCATCGCCGCAGCCGGTGAGGGCACGCAGAACCGGCCGCCAAGGCGGATCGTGATTCGTCCCTCTAGCGTGTAATCCACGCCCTCCTCCTGGGACTACTGACCGTGGACCATCCCCAACAACGCTTCACCGAGCTCTACGACCGGCACTACCGGAACGTCCTCGGCTACGCGCTGCTGCGCGCCGACAGGCAGGCAGCGGAGGACGTGGTGAGCGAGACCTTTCTGATCACGTGGCGACGGCTGCGCGAGGTCCCCGACCCGGCGCTGCCGTGGCTGCTCGGCGTGGCCCGCAACCTCCTGCGCAAGCAGCAGGACTCCGGGCTGCGCGGGCGGGCCCTCGCCGCGCGGCTGGCGGATCTCGCCCCCGCGCCCGAGGACGACGTCGCCGAACGTGTCGCCCGGCGGGAGGCCGCCCTCGCGGCCCTCGCCGAACTCGGCGAAAACGACGTCGAGGCCCTGGTTCTGGCGAGTTGGTACGGGCTGGCCCCCGCCGAGGCCGCCCGCGTCGCGGGCTGCACCGCCAGGACCTTCAACGTCCGCCTGCACCGCGCTCGCCGCCGCCTGGCGGAGGCGCTCGACCATGACGCACTCACCCTGGAGGAACGACGATGACCCCCGACGACTTCATGCTCGGCCTGCGGCCCGACGCCGTGACAGAGGAGAGCCACCGGCTCAGGCGCGAGCGCGACCTGTCGGCCGCCTTCGCCTCCTCCGGGCGGCCACGCTCGTTGCCGCCCGCGCGGCTGCTCAAGATCGCGCTCGGGCTCGCGGCGGCGGCCGCGGTCGGCGTGCCGTATGTGATCGGCAGCGCCCCCGCCGCGGCGCCCCCGGCGGCGGCGAGGAACGTCGTCCCGACCGGGCACGGCACGGTCGCCGCCCCCGTCGAGACGGTGGACGCGCGCTCGTTCCTGCTCGCCGGCGCCGAGACCGTGGCCCGCACCCCGGAGCGCAAGGCCCGCTACTGGTTCTCCAGCACCCGCACCTTCGACCCGGTCAAGGGGGGAGGCGTCCTCGCGGTCACCGCCGAGGCCTGGAGAGCCCCGACCGGCGGCCGTCTCGTGACCGGCAAGGACGCCGCCTACGTCCCGGCCCGCCCCGGCGCGCCGCTCCCCGAGGAGAAGTCAGTCGACCACGGGCCCATGGTCCTCAAGACCGCGATCGGCGGCACGCTCGTCTCCGACGGGGACGTGGCCGATCTGCCCGGCGAGGAGAAGGCGCTCGACGCGTGGCTGCGCGAGGCCTACCGCGGCGCAGGCAAGGGCCTGCCCGCCGAGGCGGCGAAGGAGGAGCGGGCGCGGTCCTATCCCGCCTTCGTGCTCGGCGCGGCCCGCTACCTGCTCGACTCCCCGGCGACCCCCGCGACCCGCGCCGCGGTCCTGCGGGTTCTCGCGGCCCAGCCGGGCCTGGCCATGAAGGAGGGCGTCACCGACCCGGCCGGGCGGACCGGCGTGGAGATCGGGCTGACGGGCGGTGACACCCGGCTCGTCATCGACCGGACCGGGGCCAGACTGCTGTCCTTCGCCTACACCGGGCCGGACAGGGCGGAGAGGCGTGTGGGCGCCTCGGTGCGCTCGGCCGAGGTGAGCGGACGCGAGGTCGCGGTCCTCTCCTCCGGCTGGGTGGACTCCCTGGGCGCCCGTCCCTAGTCCGATCGGAGGCCCCGTCTCCCGGCGCGGGGGCCGTCGCCGGTCGTGGTCCTGACGGCCGGGCTCGGTCGCCGCGTCAGGGCGTGAGGGCGTCCAGCGCGCGCAGGACGAAGTCGCAGACGACGGCCTCGGCGTCCTCGGCCGTGGTCTCCCCGCTGAGCAGCGGCACCCGCTCCGAGCCGATGACGGCGAGGATGAAGCGGGCGGCGGAGGCCACGTCCGAGGTGCGGAAGGCCCCCGAGGCGACCCCGCCCTCGATGATGCCGGTCAGGATGCGCTGCATCGGCTCGACGTGGTCGGCCAGGCGCTGGTAGGCGTCGGGGCCGAGCGCGGCCGACAGGTCGGCGGGGCCGGGGTGGGGGTGGGCGAGCAGCCCGGCCAGCTGCAGGCGGACGAACACCCGCAGGCGTTCCGCGGGGGAGGCGTCCGGCGGCAGCTCCCGCTCGTAGCCGTCGATGAAGTAGCCCGTCACCCGCTCGGTGAAGGCCAGCAGCAGGGTCGCCTTGTCGGGGAAGTAGTTGTACAGGACGGTGCGGGTGATTCCCGCCTCACCCGCCACTTCCGTCATCGAGATGGCGTCGATGCCCTGGTTCCTGGACAGACGGGAGACCGCCTGCAGAATCCGGTCCCGCGTCTGGGCGCGGTGCTCGCCGATCGTCGCGGCCGAAATGCGAGGCATGCCCCCATCGTCGCACAGGCCGGGGCGGTTCTCAGGCGGGTTGCCCGGCCGGGACCAGCCTGCCGAGGTCGGCCAGCACCTCGGTGTTGAGCCGGTAGGCGAGCCTGGTCTCCTCGATGATCAGCGCCTTCTCCGCCTCGTCGGCCGGAAGCGCGTCGAGCCGGGCGCGGTAGTCGTTCTTGAACCGGGGCAGGCTGCCGATCCCGTCGAAGCGGTAGAAGTCGACGCCGCCGTCCGTCTGGTAGCCGTAGATCTTCTGCAGCTCCATCCGGATGAACTGGCCGCCGGACAGGTCGCCCATGTAGCGGGTGTAGTGGTGGGCGACGTAGCCGCCCGGCCAGGAGGCGGTCCGCTCGATCCTGGCCACCAGCTCCTCGGTCGGCTCCGAGGGCTCGATCCTGGACCTCCAGCCGGAGCCGTAGATCGTCTCCAGGTCACGGACCAGCGCCTCCTCCCGGTAGAGCTCGGGAAAGACGAAGGGACCCGCGACCGGGTCGCCGGCGAGTGAGCGGGAGACGCCGTCGAGGGCGACGTAGGCGAAGTAGTGCTGGGCGACCATCTCGCCGTAGGCCTCCGCGCTGAGCCGTCCCGCCATGAGGGCCTTGAGGTAGCCCTCGCCCTCCGCGGACTCGTGGTCGCTCCAGGTGGCGTTCCTGAGCGCTTCGGAGAAAGACGGCTCACTCATGATCACTCCGCAATGAAGGGGTCTTATATGACACAGTGTCACAAAGCCCGCCGTTCCCCGTCAACCCGATGATGACACCATGTCATAAAAAATCACCTCTTATTGGGTCGGGCGGCCAGTGCCAGGCAGAGGGCGGCGAACACCGGGAGCCAGGCCGGGCGGAACAGCACCCAGGAGGGCCCGCCCACCGGACCGAGCAGCCCGGGAACCTCCCCAGGGCCGAGCCGCAGCGTGGCCAGGACCGCCACGGTCGGCACGGCCTGGTGCCACAGGAAGACCGCCATGGCGCCCAGGTTGACCGTCACGACCACCGCCCGGAGCCGGGGCCCCGCCCGCCCACACCCGCACGCCGCCCAGTTCGGCGGCCGAGGACCGGTCGCCGTGCGGGGCCGGGACGAGCAGGTGGCCGAGGGCTGCGGCGACGGCGAGAACGGACGTGCGGTGTGGCATGCGGGCCTCCTGACCGGTTGGGAACCGGCAAGAGGCTAAAAATCATGGTTTGTCGCTTACATCGCCCTGGAGAGGTCCCCTCACGGGGTTCACTCGCCCGGCCTGACCAGACCCGTCTCGTAGGCGTACACGATCGCCTGGGCCCGGTCGCGCAGGTCCAGCTTGGCCAGGATGCGTCCCAGGTGCGTCTTGACCGTCTGCTCGGACAGCACGAGCTCGGCGGCGATCTCCTGGTTGGAACGGCCCTGGGCGACGAGGACGAGCACCTCGGTCTCGCGTTCGGTGATGCCGTCCGGCCTGATCCGGGGACGGCGCGGGCCGACCCGGGCGAACTCCGCGATCAGCCGTCTGGTCACCGAGGGGGCCAGCAGCGCCTCACCGGAGGCGACCACCCTGACCGCCTCGGCCAGCTGCCGCGCGGAGGCGTCCTTGAGCAGGAACCCGCTGGCCCCGGCGCGCAGCGCCTCGTAGACGTAGTCGTCGAGGTCGAAGGTGGTCAGGATCAGCACCTTCGGCGGGTCCGCCGCGGCCATGATCTCCCTGGTCGCGGCCAGGCCGTCCATGACCGGCATCCGTACGTCCATCAGCACCACGTCGGGACGCAGCCGCGTGGCCTCCGTCACGGCCTCACGGCCGTCGGCAGCCTCGCCGACGACCTCGATGTCCGGCTGTGAGCCGAGGAACACGGTGAAACCGGTCCTGACCATGCCCTGGTCGTCGGCGATGAGCACCCGGATCGTCATGTCTCCTCCACGACCGGCAGTATGGCGGTGATCGCGAATCCTGTCCCGACCGGTCCGGCCCACAGCCTCCCGCCGAGCATGGCGGCCCGCTCCCGCATCCCGACCAGGCCGTGCCCGGGACCCTCCGCGCGCTGCGCCGTACTGGGGGAGGGGCGTCCTGCGTCGTTGGTCACGTTGATGTTCAGCGCGCCGCCGGAACGGGAGATCCGCACCGAGACGTCCGAGCCGGGCGCGTGCCGCATGGCGTTGCTCAGCGCCTCCTGGGTGATCCGGTAGGCCGACAGGCTCACCGCCTCGGGCAGCCCGGTCAGGTCGCCGCTGAGGGAGAGCGCCACGGTGAGACCGGCCGAGCGCGCGTTGCCGACCAGCTCGTCGAGGCGGCCGAGTCCTGGCTGAGGGGCGGTGTCCACCCGTCCCTCGGCGTCCCTGAGCACCCCGATCACCCGGCGCATCTCGGTCATGGCGGACAGCGAGAGCACACGGATCTCCTGCAGCCCCTCCTCAAGGCGCCCGACGTCCCCGGCCGCCTGGAGGGGTACGGCCTCGGCCTGGATGGCGATCACCGACATGTGGTGGGCGACGACGTCGTGCAGCTCCCTGGCGATCCTGGCCCGTTCCTCCAGCGCGGCCTGCGCGGCCAGGGCTCGCTCGCTGCGCTGCTCCTCCTCGGCCAGGCGCCTGGAGGCCAGCCGTCTGGTCCGGACGTTGTAGCCGAGGAGCGCGGTGACGGCCAGCAGGACCGCGGCGGGCAGCGCATCGTTGACGCCGGGGCCGTGGACGACCAGGACGAGCACCGAGACGGCCCACACGCCCAGGGTGGTCCTGCGCTCGCAGCGGACCGCGACGGAGTAGACGACGAGCAGGTGGAGCATCGCCTCGGGGGCCTGCACGGGTCGGCCGCCGTCCTCGAAGGAGGGCATGACGATCACGCTCGCCAGGGCGATCCGCCAGGCGGCCAGCGGCCAGCGCTCGCGCAGCAGCACCGGGACGCAGGAGGTGATGGCGGCCAGGTAGAGCCACCACTCGGGGTAGAGGGGGCGCAGGAGGGCCCGGTCTTCCGGGGAGCCCACCGTGCCCGCGGTCATGTCGTTGGAGTGGACGAGCCGGGACAGGACGCCGCTGTAGACGATCCAGAAGGCCACCACGTTGGCCACCGTCACCAGGTCGACGGCGCGGAACGGCAGCAGCCGCAGGGCCTCGGGCAGCCGGAACCGCAGCCGGGGGGAGCGGGGAAAGGGCGGATCGGCCTGTCCCCTGACCAGCGCCAGGGCTGGCGGCCGCAGGAGCCGTTCCAGACCGGCGGGCAGATTCACCCGGCCAGCCTAGACAACGGGGGCGCGCACGGCGTCACCCTCGGGAGTGATCCACACCGTCACCTCCCAGGGGTACGGCGGTACCGGTGAGCCGTCGTCCCCGGGCCGGCGGGACCGGCGGGCAGGGCGCGCGCGGGGCACAGCAGGGGGAGCAGCGGGGGGAGGAGGTACGGCCCGGCGAATTACACGATTACGATCGCTCACAGCGAACACGCTCAACTCCGGGAACAATCACGGGCTCCCATTAATTGAGTCGGTATAACTCAACCTTTGGAGCGCAGATGAGTGAGAGCCTGATCCTCCCGGTCCTGCCCCTCGACGACGAGGTCGTGCTGCCGGGCATGGTCGTCCCGCTTGACCTTTCGGAGGGCGAGGTCCGGGCGGCGATCGACGCCGCTCGGGCACTCGCTGACAACAAGCCCGAGGTGCTGCTCGTTCCCCGGATCGACGGCAAGTACGGTGCCGTGGGCGTCAGGGCCGTCGTCGAGCAGGTCGGCAGACTGCCCGGCGGTGAGCCCGCCGCCGTGGTCCGCGGTGTCGGCCGGGTCCGCGTCGGCTCCGGCACCACGGGCCCTGGCGCGGCCCTGTGGGTGCAGGCGAGCGTGATGGACGTCCCCGAGGCGGGGGAGCGCGCCGAGGAGCTGGCCAGGGAGTACAAGGCGCTGACCACGACCATCCTGCAGAAGCGGGGCGCCTGGCAGGTCGTCGACGCGGTCAACAAGATGGACGACCCGTCGCTGCTGGCCGACAACTCCGGCTACGCCCCCTGGCTGACCACCCAGCGCAAGGTCGAGATCCTGCAGACCGCCGACCCCGCCGACCGGCTCGAACGGCTGGTCGAGTGGGCCCGTGAGCACCTCGCCGAGCTCGACGTGGCCGAGACGATCCGTAAGGACGTCCAGGAGGGCATGGAGAAGCAGCAGCGCGAGTTCCTGCTCCGCCAGCAGCTGGCCGCGGTCCGCAAGGAGCTGGCCGAGCTCAACGGCTCCTCCCCGGAGACCGAGGAGGAGGACTACCGGGCCCGCGTCGAGGCGGCCGACCTGCCGGAGAAGGTGCGCGAGGCCGCGCTCAAGGAGGTCGACAAGCTGGAGCGGACCTCCGACCAGTCTCCCGAGGTCGGCTGGATCCGCACCTGGCTGGACACCGTCCTCGACATTCCGTGGAACGAGCGGACCGAGGACTCCTACGACATCGCCGCGGCCCGCGCCGTCCTCGACGCCGACCACACCGGCCTCGACGACGTCAAGGACCGCATCATCGAGTACCTCGCGGTGCGCGGCCGCAGGGCCGAGAAGGGCCTGGGCGTGGTCGGCGGGCGCCGCAGCGGCGCGGTGCTCGCGCTGGCCGGGCCTCCCGGAGTCGGCAAGACCTCCCTGGGCGAGTCCGTGGCCAGGGCGATGGGCCGCAAGTTCGTCCGTGTCGCCCTCGGCGGCGTCCGCGACGAGGCCGAGATCCGCGGCCACCGGCGCACCTACGTCGGCGCCCAGTCGGGCCGGATCGTGCGCGCGATCCGCGAGGCGGGCTCGATGAACCCGGTCGTGCTGCTCGACGAGGTGGACAAGGTCGGCTCCGACTACCGGGGCGACCCGACCGCGGCCCTGCTCGAGGTGCTCGACCCGGCGCAGAACCACACCTTCCGCGACCACTACCTGGAGGTCGAGCTCGACCTGAGCGACGTGCTCTTCCTGGCCACGGCCAACGTCCTCGAAGCCGTCCCCGGGCCGCTGCTCGACCGGATGGAGGTCGTGACGCTCGACGGCTACACCGAGGACGAGAAGGTCGCGATCGCCCGTGACCACCTGCTGCCGCGCCAGCTCGACAAGGCGGGCCTCACCGCCGAGGACGTCACCCTCGGCGAGGACGCCCTGCGCGCCCTCGCGGGCGAGTACACCCGCGAGGCGGGCGTGCGCTCCCTGGAGCGCTCGATCGCCAGGGTCCTGCGCAAGGTGACCGCGAACGTCGCCCTCGGCGAGGCCGAGCTGCCGGTGACGGTGGAGGACCTGGTCCCCTACCTCGGCCGCCCGCGCCACGTGCCGGAGTCGTCGCTTCCCGAGTCCAGCCGGCGTACGGCGGTGCCCGGCGTGGCCACCGGCCTGGCGGTCACCGGGGCGGGCGGGGACGTGCTGTACGTCGAGGCGTCACTGGCCGACCCGGAGACCGGTGACACCGGGCTGACCCTGACCGGCCAGCTCGGCGACGTCATGAAGGAGTCGGCCAGGATCGCGCTGTCCTACCTGCGCTCGCGGGGCGCGGAGCTCGAACTGCCGGTGACGGCGCTGAAGGACCGTTCGGTGCACATCCACTTCCCCGCGGGGGCGGTGCCCAAGGACGGCCCCTCCGCCGGCGTCACCCTGACCACCGCGCTGGCCTCGCTGCTGTCCGGCCGTACGGTCAGGAACGACGTGGCCATGACCGGTGAGATCTCCCTGACCGGCAGGGTGCTCCCGATCGGCGGGGTCAAGCAGAAGCTGCTGGCCGCCCACCGGGCGGGCATCACCACGGTGCTGATCCCGGCCCGCAACGAGCCCGACCTGGACGACGTCCCCCAGGCGGTCCGCGACGAGCTCACCGTCCACACGGTCAGCGACGTGCGGGAGGTGCTGGAGATCGCGCTCACCCCGGCCAAGGTCGCGGAGAAGGCCGTGGCCTGACCTGGGCGATCCCTCGCACGGCCCGTCCCTCCTCACCGGAGGGGCGGGCCGTTCGCCGTGTCCGGACGGCGAATTCCCCTATGGGGGTGATAGGGATCACATGAAATACCGGGAATCCGGGTAGGCCGACCCCGTGTTGAGGCAGACGTGAACGTGGCGAACCAGGCAGACGCGACCCCGCAGGGCCGGGCCGTCTCCCTCGGCGAGCACATGTGCGGGATGCCCCACATGTGTGTTCCGAGCTGTATGCGCTTCAAGCACTAGCTTCGCCCGCCCGTCCTCACGAAGGCCCGAGACCATGACCTGCCCCGCGGACCATCTCGTCCTGCGCCGCCTGTGCCACCTGCCCTTCGACCCCGGCACGCGCTAGCTCCCTCCCCGCCGTGGAACCCGTCGTAGAACCTTTCGAGGACCCGTTCATGTTGGGGAACAGCTGTGATTGATGTGTCAGGCCTGCGCAAGGTCTACCGCGACCGGGGCCGTGAGGTGACCGCCGTGGAGCGCGTCGACCTCCACGTCCGCGAGGGCGAGATCTTCGGCGTGCTCGGCCAGAGCGGTGCGGGCAAGAGCACCCTGCTGCGCTGCGTCAACCTCCTCGAACGCCCGACCGAGGGCACCGTGACCGTGGCGGGGCAGGAGCTGACCGCGCTCGGGGAGGCCCGGTTGCGCCGGGCCAGGCAGCGGATCGGCATGGTCCACCAGCACTTCGCCCTGCTGTCCTCCCGCACGGTCGCGGGCAACGTGGCCTTCCCGCTTGAGGTCATGGGCACCGGCAGGGCCGAACGAGCCAGGCGGGTGACCGAACTGCTCGAACTGGTCGGGCTCGCGGACAAGGCGAAGGCCCATCCCGCCCAGCTCTCCGGCGGCCAGAAACAGCGCGTCGGGATCGCCAGGGCACTGGCGGGCAACCCCGCCGTGCTGCTGTCCGACGAGGCGACCTCCGCGCTCGACCCGGGCACGACCCAGTCGATCCTGGCCCTGCTCAAGAGCCTCAACCGGGAACTCGGCCTGACGATCCTGCTGATCACCCACGAGATGAACGTCGTCAAGACGATCTGCGACTCGGCCGCCATCATGCGCCACGGCAGGATCGAGGAGTCGGGGACCATCCCCGAACTGCTGGCCACGCCGGGGTCCCGGCTCGCCGCCGAACTGTTCCCCCTGCCCCCCGCGGAGCCGGGCGACGTCACGATCACCTTCACCGGGCAGGCCGACGAGCCCGTGGTCTCCCAGGTGGCGCGCACGTTCGACGTGGACGTCAACATCCTCGGCGGAGCGCTGGAGCAGGTCGCCGGGCTGTCCACGGGGCGCCTGCGCCTGCGCCTGGGCGGCGCCCAGCGCGCCGAGGCCCTGGCCTACCTGACCGGTCGCGGCCTGCTGGTCGAGGAGAGCCCGGTGAACGCGCCCGTAACGCTGGAGGAGAAGGCATGACCTGGGACGAGATGGCCCCCCTGCTGTGGGAGAACACCTGGCAGACCGTCCAGATGGTCCTGTGGTCGACCCTGTTCACCGCGCTGCTCGGCCTGCCGCTCGGTGTCGCCCTCGTCGTCACCGACCGAGGCGGGCTGTTGCCCTCCTGGCCGCTGAACCGGGTGCTCGCGCTGGTCGTCAACGTCGGGCGCTCACTGCCGTTCATCATCCTGATGATCGCGGTGATCCCGCTGACCCGGATGATCGTGGGCACGACCATCGGCACCGCCGCGACCGTCGTCCCCCTCACCCTGGGCGCGGCGCCGTTCTTCGCCAGGCTGGTGGAGACCTCGCTGCGTGAGGTGGGCTCCGACAAGGTGCAGGCGGCCCACGCGATGGGCGCCAGCCGTACGACGATCATCGGCAAGGTCCTGCTTCCCGAGGCGATGCCGGGCCTGGTCGCGGGGCTCACGGTGACCGTGGTCGCATTGATCTCCTACTCGGCGATGGCCGGGGCGATCGGCGGCGGCGGGCTCGGCGACCTGGCGATCCGCTACGGCTACCAGCGTTTCGAGACCACCCTCATGGTGATCACCGTCGTGGTGCTGGTCGTCATCGTCCAGCTCGTGCAGACCCTGGGCGACACCGTCGCCCGCCGCCTGCAACGCGGCTGATCCCTCCCACTCCCCCCGGGACCCCGTCACAAGCGGGAGCCCTGGTTTTCCACACCCAAAAGGAGCGCACAATGCGTAAATTCCTAGGAATCGCCTCCGCCGTCACGGCCCTGGTCGTCTCGCTGGCGGCCTGCGGCTCCTCCGGGCCCGCCGCGGACGCCGGAGCCGCCGGGGCCAAGGATCCGTCCAGCCCCGCGGCCGAGGTGCTCAAGGTCGGCGCCAGCCCCGTCCCGCACGCGCAGATCCTGAAGTTCGTCAAGGACAAGCTCGCCGCCAAGGAGGGCCTGAACCTGGAGATCGTCGAGTTCACCGACTACGTCCAGCCGAACGTGCAGCTCAGCGAGGGGCGGCTCGGCGCCAACTTCTTCCAGCACAAGCCCTACCTGGACGACTTCAACGCCTCCAAGGGCACCAAGCTGGTCTTCCTGCAGCCGGTCCACCTGGAGCCGCTCGGCCTCTACTCCAAGAAGATCACCAAGCTCGGTGACCTGCCGCAGAACGGGACCGTGGCCGTGCCCAACGACGCGACCAACCTCGGCCGGGCGCTGAAGCTGCTCGCCGACAACGGCGTGATCACCCTCAAGGAGGGGGCGGGCACCGCCGCGACGGAGCGCGACGTCACCGGCAACCCCAAGAGCCTGAAGTTCCAGCCGCTTGAGGCCGCGCAGCTGCCCCGCTCCCTTGAGGACGTGGACGCCGCCGTCATCAACGGCAACTACGCCCTTGAGGCGGGCCTCAACCCCGCGCAGAACGCGCTGGTGCTGGAGAAGGCCCAGGACAACCCCTACGTCAACGGCCTGGTGGTCGCCGAGGGACACGAGCACGACCCGCAGGTGGTCAAGCTCGCCAAGCTGCTGGCCGGTCCCGAGGTGAAGCAGTTCATCGAGCAGACCTACAAGGGGGCGGTCATCCCCGCGAACTGACCCGGGTGACGGCGGGAGCCCACGGGCTCCCGCCTGGGTATGGACCCCGGTAGGGACGAGACTGCAGCGGGGGACGCCATGACCACATACACCCTGTCGATCGTCGAGGGGGACGCCGGGGAGAAGGGGGAGGACATCTTCTCGCCGGACTCCCCGGTCACCTTCGACGACCTGGGGATCGGCATCCTGATGTGGCTGACCGAGCACGGGTACGAGGAGCCGGGCAGGAAGGTCGTGGTGACCCCGGCCGGTGAGGTGCCGCTCGGCGCGCTCGCCTCCCGGGACGTCGACCTCTGAAGCCCTCGAAGTCCCGGTGACCTCTGCGGCCCTGTGAGCTCACGGTCGCGACGCCGTACGGCACGGCGCGGGCGATCGGCGGGACACGGTTCCGGATCGCTCTGCCGGGGCAGGTGACGGGTCCGAGGTGCCGGACGTCTACCCGGAGGGATCTCGACATGACGCAATCCCAGCCCCCTGCCTGCAGGACATGCGGCGCGCTGGTGGAACACCCGGGCCGCCACCGTGAGTGGCACGAGGTCCTCGAACGTCTCGTGCCCGGCCTGGGCGCCGAGCTGGACAGGGCGCACGGACCGGGAAGGACCGGCGAGGGCTTCACCTTCTGACCGTCCCCGGCGGCTGTCTCTTTTGTGCATCTATCGCCGGTATTCCGGGGCATTCTCCGGCGAAATGTCAGGGGTACGCCGTATGGTGCGCACGTGCATCCTCCGCAGCAGCCGTATCCACAGGACGGGCCCCAGCCGTATCCGCAGGGTGGGCCCCAGCAGTGGCCGCCGGCGCCGCCCCAACCGCCGTACCAGCCGCAGCAGGGTCCCTACCAGCAGGGGCCGCAGCAGGGCTCACCGTACGGCCAGCAGCCGACGACGCCGTACCCCCAGCAGGGGCCGCCCCAGGGCTGGCAGCAACCTCCTCCCATGGGGCCTCCTCCCGGCTGGCAGCCGGGCCCGCCCCCGCCGCCCTCGGGGGGCGGCGGCAAGGGGGTCGTGATCGCCGTGGTCGCCGTGGTGGCGGTCCTGATCGTCGCGGCCGGTGGCGCGGTCTACCTCTTCAACCGCAACAGCGGCTCCTCGGTCGCGCTGGTCACGAAGGCCCCCGAGACCCCCCGGCCGACCGAGTCGTCCCTGTCCACGGACGAGCCGTCCCCCGACTCCACGGACGAGTCCTCCTCCGACGACCCCGACGAGGACGAGCCGACCCCGACCGCCTCCTCCTCCTTCTCCTTCTCCCAGGACGAGAAGGAGGACCTGTTCCTGAAGACCGTGCGGCAGCGCAAGGAGCTGAGCGGCGTCGCCTCCAGCAGGCTGGTGCAGCTCGGCAAGGACGTCTGCGGCGCGCTCGACACCGGCAAGAACCTCATCCAGGTCACCCTGAGCAGCCCGGTCACCGACGAGTTCGGCGCCGAGACGTCCGGCTACATCGCGGGCGCGGCCGTCGTCCTGCTGTGCCCCGAGCACCGGGCCAAACTCCCGAAGTAACACGACGACCGTCCGCCAGCGCCTCGGCCGTCCGGAGACCGGTACGGCGAACGGCGAGGCGGTGCGGACATGACGCCGGGCACCGATCGCGGTGCCCGGCGTCGCGTTTGCGGCCCGTCCGGGCCATTTCGTGACCAGGGCCTCTCCGGGCGGCCTTTTCGCAGGGGAAAGGCGTGACCGGATCGCGCATCGACACCCATTGCATAGGAAAGTTTCCTATTCAATACTGTGATCAACGCAGCGTGTCCCCGTCGCGCGGAACCTCCCTCGTCCGGCGATGTGTTCCCCCATGCTTCGTCGGCTCCTCCCCCGTTCCGCCCGGCTTTCCCGGACTCTGGAGGTCCTCATGTCCCGCCGTTTCGTCGCGCTCGCCACCGCCGCGCTCGCCTGCTTCGGTGCGCTCGCCGTCTCCGCCACCCCCGCCCAGGCGGCGGTCCTCGAAGTCGTCTACAGCCCGCTCTCGCTCGGGGAGTACTGCGCGGCCCAGGTCAACCCCTACTCCACCATCGGCTTCTACAACGGCGGTCTTGGCTGCCACCGCTGGAACAACACCGGCGGCACGACCTACACGGGGAGCGGGAGCGCCTCCGCCGCGTGCGCCCACTTCCACCCCACCTACGTCTCCGCCGGTTACGCCCAGGGCGGCAGCCAGGCGCTGATCTGCAGGTACACGGTCTGACCCGCCCTCCCTCCGGCGTCCCCGCCCGGCCGTGCCACGGCGACGCCGGAGGGATCCGTTCCTCCCGCCCACGGCGCTACCTGTTTGGGAACCGTCGTTCCGGCTGATGGCCGGGGCGGTCGAAGTGGCGCGTTGGTGAGTCCCGGCAAGGCCGGCGGGCCTTCGGGAGATCTCCGCTGGAGCCGCCGCCGATTTTCCACGTGATTGAGCGTCTCCCGGGCCATCGACAGGAGGGCGCGGGAAAGGGCCGGCCGTTTCCGCCGGTCTTCGTCAATGCGGTTGGGCGTCCGTAAAGGGCTCCGGGTCCGCGGAGTTCACGGATTCGTCGTTCCTGGGACTTCTCCTGTTCGGTCACCTGGATTTTCGTTCTCGTCAGAGCGGGCCACGAGCGACACCTGGGCGCCCAGGCCACAGGGACGGCGTCGTTTTCTTTCTCCCAAATACGCGAACCCGGTGAATTCATGGCCAAATAGAAGGGGAAGTGTCGATGGCATGATTTCGGGAGGCGAATTCTGGTGCCGGATTACCCGCCGAAAATCATCGAGATCGTCGATGAGACCGGCCTGGGTGAGATCGTTGACTGTTTCCGTCAGTCGGTCCTGGCGGAAGCGGGAATTGTCGTCGTTCTCACGCTCCTCGGAGCACCGGGGATTCTGATCGGTGACGATGTCGGCAGGGCGATGGGTGCCGTGGCCCTCGGGCTGGCCCTGCTCTGCGTCCCGCCCCTCTGGCTGAAGGCCCGCAGGCGGTTGTACCTGTGCTCCAACGGGCTGCTGCTCACGACGGGGGACGCCGTCCTGAAGCGTCTGATCGCCTGGGAGGACGTGGCCTACGTACGAAAGTGGACGACCCGGGTCTACCAACGCGGCGGTTCCCAGGACGTCGAGCGGTGCATCCTGATGCTGAAGAACGGCGGGAAGCTGAACCTGGCCAGACCCCCCTACGCCCGGGATGAGGAGCTCACGGCGGCCATCGAGCACTACATGTCGGAGATCAGCTATCCGCGCAGAGTGATGGAAATCGCCGAAACAGGCAGCTCCACCTTCGGTCCGATCACTGTCACCGCCGAGGGCGTGCGTGACGGCGACCGGCTCGTACGCTGGTCGGAGATCACCGGCCTCGAACGTGCACGAGTGCGATTACGTATTTGGACCGGCTTCGGCAGACCGGCCATTTCCCGTCAGGTCAGGACGATCCCCGATGTGGCGGTGCTGGTGGCTCTCGTGGCGGAGGGCGTGGAACGGCATCGACTCCACCGGCAGGAGCCTTCGGCGGACGTCTAGGACGGCGGACACCCAGGACGGCGGACGCCTCGCGCGGGTACCGGCTTCCTGGGCGCGTTCGCAGGAGCCCGCCGACGGTTTCCGGCTCGCCCCGGAGCCCTCACCAGGGGCGGGCCGATGCGATTCGTCCGGGGCGCGGCCGGGCCGGGCTCGATCACGTTCCGGCCGCCGGGAGCCTTCCTGGTGGCCGGAAGGACAACAAAAGGGGTCAAGCCTGGGGCGGCCTGTCATTCGGCCGGTCCCCTGCACGGGCCCGGTCCGGATGTTTTTTCCATGATCCTTCCTCCGGCCGACCGCCTCTGAGCACGGCGGATAAAGGGGGCGTGAGAGAAGGGAAGGGGCTCCGATCATCCTCTTAAGCTGCGCTTACGTCCTGTCAGGCATCGTTCTGGTGTACCGGAACCGCCGGTCGCCGCTCCGACAGTCCACGAGCGGATGCAGGACGTGGGGGAAGACATGGACCCGAACAAGAATGAGCAGGAAAGCACCCCGGCCGAGGCGACCCACGAGAACGAAGGATGGAGCCAGTTCGGCAAGGTGCCGCCGCGTGTCGGAGGTTACTCGGAGGGCCGGGACACCGGGCCGCAGCCGACGCTGATCCACCCGGTTCCGGACGCGGCGGAGTCCCTGCGGATCCCCGCCCAGCGGGGGTCGCTCACCGGCAGGCAGAAGCTGGGGGCCGGTCTGGCGCTGGCCGCGATGGCCGTGGGAGGTGGAGTCGCGGGGGCCTTCATCGCGACCTCGATCGCCGGGGCCGGCACGGTCACGGCCTCGTCCGTCTCCCCCTCGGCCGAGGTGCGCCAGGTCGGCAGCTTCGCCACGGTCGCCGACGTGGCCAAGGCGGTCCAGCCCTCGGTGGTCTCCATCGAGGTCAAGAGCGCCAACGGCAGCGGCGACGGATCGGGCGTGCTGCTCTCGGCCGACGGCCTCATCCTGACCAACAACCACGTGGTCACGCTGGGCGGCCAGGTGGGGACGAACGGCTCGATGACCGTCAAGTTCAGCGACGGCAAGACCGCCTCCGCCAGGGTCGTCGGGACCGACCCGGCGACCGACCTCGCCGTCATCCGGGCGGAGAACGTCTCCAACCTGACCAAGGCCACGATCGGTGACAGCGACAAGGTCAGGGTGGGCGACTCGGTGCTCGCCATCGGCAGTCCGCTGGGCCTGTCCGGCTCGGTCACCGCGGGCATCGTCAGCGCCCTGAACCGTACGGTGACCGTCGGCGGCGAGCAGCGACAGCAGCTCCCGCCGGGCTGGGGCGGCATGCAGCAGCAACAGCAGGGCGGCGGAACGACGACCATCGGCGGGGCCATCCAGACCGACGCGGCGATCAACCCCGGCAACTCGGGCGGTGCCCTGGTCAACGCGGCCGGAGAGGTGATCGGCATCAACAGCGCCATCGCAACCAACGGCGGCGAGGGCAACATCGGTGTCGGCTTCGCCATCCCGATCAACACCGCCAAGCAGGTCGCCAAGCAGCTCATCGACACCGGCAAGGTCAGCCACGCCTTCCTGGGCGTCAGCCTCGCCGACGCGACCGGCGACGTGGCCGGGGCCCTGGTCAACCAGGTCACCGACGGCAGCCCGGCCGCCCAGGCGGGGATCAGGCAGGGCGACCTGATCACCAAGATCAACGAGACGCCGGTCGACGACGGCGCGACGGTGGTCGGCGCGATCAGGGGGCTCAAGCCGGGGGACAAGGTGACCATCACCTACCTCCGCGACGGCAAGCCCCAGACCGCCACCGCGACCCTCGTCGAGAAGACCGGGCAGTAGCCTCGCCCGGAGCCGATGCGCCGCCGGGGACGCTGCGGACCCCGGCGGCGCATCCGTTTCCCGCCCGCCCGCCTCGGACGGCTTCCGGCATCCCGGGAGCCCCTGTGCTCCTGATCGGGAAATCCGGGCCGCGGCCTCGTGCCCCGGACGAGAGCCCGGCCGGGGAACACGGGTCAGCGCCCGGCGGTCAGCGCCTCGGAGCGCCACAGGTCACGGTAGTAGCCGGGCTCCCCGACCAGCTCCTCGTGGGTTCCCCGCTGCGCGACCGCCCCGTTCTCCAGCACGACGATCTCGTCGACCCCTTCGAGCCCGCGCAGCCGATGGGTGACCAGCAGTGTCGTACGGCCCCGCGTGGCGTCGAGCAGGTCGGCCATGAGCGCGTCCGCGGTGGCCTCGTCCAGTGATTCGGCGGGCTCGTCCAGCAGCAGCACAGGAGGGTCGTTCAGCAGCGCCCTGGCAAGCGCCAGCCGCTGGAGCTGGCCGCCGGAGACCGTCCGCCCGTCCTCCCCGAGCATGGTGTCCCAGCCGGTCCGCTCGACCCACCGGTCGAGCCTGGCCCGCCGTACGGCCTCGGCCAGCTCGTCCTGGTCCGCCTCCGGCCCGGCCAGGCGCAGGTTGTCCCGCAGCGTCGTCCGGAACACGTAGGGGTCCTGGGTCAGTCCCGTCATGACCCGCCTGGCGTCGTCGGAGGTCATCTTCCCGAGGTCGGTCCCGTTCAGCAGGATCGTGCCGGACTCGGGTTCCACCAGCCGCATCAGGGCCGAAAGCAGGGTGCTCTTGCCCGCGCCGCTCGGGCCGACCAGGGCGACCCGCCTGCCCGGGGTGAGGGTCAGGCTGACGCCGTCGAGCGCCACGGGCAGACCGGGGCCGTGCCGGACCACGAGGTCGCGGATCTCCACGGTCGGCGGCTCCCCGGGCACGGGGACGGGGCTCACCGGCTCGGCGACGGCGGGCGGGGTCGCGCGGACCTCCCGCAACCGGCGCAGGGCGGCGAGCACCCCGGTCAGCCGCTCCGCCGCCGCGGCCATCGGCAGCACCGGCTCGAAGGCGACCAGCGAGACCAGCGCGAGAACCGTCGTGGCGACCCGGCCCGCCTGCGAGCCTCCGGCGATCCAGACGACCGCCAGCACGGTCAGGCCCTGCGTGAGTGTGCCGAGGGCGGCGGCGACCGCGTTGGCCCTGGCCTGGCGGCGTTCCAGCGCGCCCAGGCGGGCGTCGGCCTCGGCGCAGGCGGCCAGCGCGCGCCCTCCCGCCCCGTAGGCGGCCAGGTCGGCCGCGCCGTGGACCAGGTCGGCGACCCGGGCCGCCAGCTCCGCCCGCGCGGGCGCGATCCGCGCCGACCAGCGCCGGGCGGCGGCGGCCGTACCCGCCGGGATCAGCACCCCGGCGACCAGCAGACCGGCCAGCAGCGCCGACGCCGCGGCGGGCAGCAGGAACAGCCCCAGCACGACCGCGGCGACCCCGGTCACCACAGCGGCCGCCGCAGGCAGCAGGCAGCGGACCAGCAGGTCCTGCGCCGCGTCGGTGTCGTCGACCATCCGGCTGAGCAGGTCGGCTCCCCGCCGGTCACGCGGCCCCGCCGGGATGAGCGCCCGGTAGAGCCGCTGCCTGGTCGCCGCCTGCGCCCGCAGCGCGACGTCGTGCCCGGCCAGGCGCTCGCCGTACCTGAAGACGCCCTTGGTGGTCGCGAAGGCCCTGACGCCGACGATCGCCACGCTCAGCGCGGCCAGCGGGGGGTGCTCGGCGGCCCTGGTGATCAGCCAGGCCGCGGACCCGATCAGTCCGAGCCCGGCCAGTTCGGCCGCCGCGCCCGAGGAGATCGCCAGGGCCGTGCGGCCCTTCATGTCCTTGACGCCCGTCATCGGGACCCTCCGATCAGTTCGGCGGAGACCACACGCCCCTCGGCCAGCCGGATCACCCGGTCGGCCAGGTCGATCATCGCGGGCCGGTGCGCCACGATCACCGCGGTTCGTCCCTCGGCCAGCTCACCGGTCGCGGCCACGATCGCCGCCTCGCTGCGGCCGTCGAGCCGCGCGGTCGGTTCGTCGAGGAGCAGCAGGTCGGTGCCGGGGCGGCAGAAGGCGCGGGCGAGCGCGACCCGCTGCCGCTGCCCGGCGGACAGGTTCGCGCCGCGTTCGCCGAGCACCGTCTCGTAGCCCTCGGGCAGCGCCGCCACGAACTCGTCGGCGTGCGCGGCCCCGGCCGCCCGCCGTACCTCCTCGATCGTGGCGCCGGGGAAGCCGAGGCGGACGTTGTCGGCGACCGAGACGGCGAACAGGTGGGGGCGCTGCGGCACGAACGCCAGCCGTTCCCGCCAGGCGTCGTCGGCGGTGAGGGCCACGCCGTCGATCAGGACGCGCCCGCTGTCCGGGACGACGAAGCCGAGCAGCAGGTGCAGCAGGGTGCTCTTGCCCGCCCCGCTCTCACCGACCAGCGCGACCCGCTCACCCGGTGCGATCGTCAGCGAGACGTTCTCCAGCGCCGCCTCCTGCCGGCCCGGGTAGCGCACGGTGACGTTCTCCAGGCGGATCTCCGGCGCGCGGCCCCCGGCCCGGTCCGCCGCCCCGGCCGGGGCGTCCCGTACGGCGGGGGCGGACGCCCGGCCGTCCAGGACGGCGAACGCCTCGTCGGCGGCGGCGACCCCCTCCATCGCGGCGTGGAACCTGTTGCCCATGGTGCGCAGCGGCAGGTACGCCTCCGGGGCGAGCAGCAGCACCAGCAGCGCCGTGGGCAGTTCCATCGACCCGGACAGCAGCCGCAGCCCGACCGGGACGGCGACCAGCGCCAGGGAGAGCGACGCGGCCAGTTCGAGCACCAGCGACGACAGGAAGGCCACCCGCAGGGTGCGCATCGTGGCCTCCCGGTGCTCCTGGGCCACCCGGCCGATCACCTCGGCCTGGTAGCGGGCCCTGCCGAAGGCGCGCAGCGTGGGCAGGCCCCTGACCACGTCGAGGAAGTGCCCGCCGAGATGGGCCAGCGCCCGCCACTGCCGTTCGGTGACCTCCTTGGTGCGCATCCCCACCAGCGCGCCGAACAGCGGGATGAGGGGCAGCGTGACGAGCACGATCACCGCGCTGGTCAGGTCGGCCGCGAACAGCCGTACCAGCACGGCGACCGGCACGACGGCCGCGACCGCGGCCGCGGGCAGGTAACCGGACAGGTAGGGGTCGAGGGCGTCCAGGCCGCGACCGGCCAGCGTGACCAGCTCGCCCGAGCGGCGTGAGGCGAGACCGGCCGGGCCGAGCTCCCGCAGCCGCGACAGCAGCCGGTGGCGCAGCGCCGTCTTCACACCGGTGCTCGTGTGCCCCGCGGCCACCCCCTGAACCAGGCCGAGCAGGGCGCGGGCGCCGACGACGAGCGCGAGCACGGTCAGCGCGGCGGGGGCGAAGCGGCCGGAGAGCACCCCGGACAGCACCTCCGCCTGGACCAGCACGAGCAGCCCGGCCACGACCGCGGCGGCCAGGCAGACCGCCAGGTGGCGGCGGACCGCCCGCTCGCCGCGGACCAGCCGAAGGAGATCCTTGTGCATGTGAACCCTAGAAGAACGACGGCAACCGACCGGCCGCACGCTTGGGACCGAACGTGCGCCATGTCCATACTTGCGCACCCGCCATGACCGGCGTCAAAGGCGCGATTATGAGACTGAGCACACCCAGCGTGCCCTCGGGCGCGGCGTGTTCGAGCAGCCACGGCGCCAGTGCGGCCAGCGGCACCGCGGCGGGCAGGGCGGCGGCGCACGCCGAGACCAGCAGTGCCCCGCCGCGGCGGCTCCTCCCGGTGACCCGTCCCGGCAGCGCCCAGGAGGCGAAGGTCCAGCCGTGGAAGGCGAACGCCCCGGCGACGACGGCGACGCAGGCGATCCCGGCGAGCGGGGAGGGCGACTCCGGCAGGCCCTGGGCGATCGAGGCCAGGATCATGCCCCAGCTCAGCGCCAGGCCGTACGATCCGGCGCAGACGGCCCAGTCCCAGGCGGCCCGCCAGCCCGCCCCGTCGAGACGGCGGCGGAACCACAGGCCCGCGTCGCGCAGGATCCACGAGATCAGCAGGGTGACGACCAGCGGGTAGAGGCCGTACAGCACCCGTCCCTCGACCTCGGGGAAGGCGCCGAAGAGCACGCCCGCGACGGCGACCAGCCACACCTCGTTGGCCAGCACGAACGGGGCCATGGCCGAGACGATCGTGTCACGGTCCCGCTGGGTACGGCCGAGCACGGGCAGCAGCATGCCGAGGCCGATGTCGAACCCCTCCAGGGCGAAGTAGCCGATCAGCAGCAGGGCGAGCACGCCCAGCCAGAGGACGTCCATGGATTCCTCACCTTCCGTGGCGGGATGTCTAGTGGCTGAGCGCGTGTTCGAGAACGGCGGGGGTGGGTTCGTCCTCCGCGCCGAGGGCGACGGTGCCGGGGCCGCGCCGTACGGTTCCGGCGATCAGGAGGTAGTCGGTGACGGCCAGCAGGCCGAGCACCCCGGTGAACCCGACGAGGGAGACGGTGACCATGCCCGGTGTGAGGCCGTGGGACATGGCGTCGGCGACGGTGAGCCTGCCGTTGATCAGCCACGGCTGGCGGCCGACCTCCCGGGCCAGCCAGCCGCAGATCGCGGCCAGGAACGGCGCCGGGGTGAGGATCACCAGCAGCGGCTGCGCCCAGCGCCAGCGCGGCAGCCAGTAGGTCAGGGGCGCCAGCAGGAGCAGGAGGAACTGCACCAGCTGTCCGATCCCCATCATGGCCGCCAGGGCGACCCCGGCCAGCGGGACGCGGAACTTGTCCGGCTGGTAGAGGCCGATCGAGCCGAACTGGGCGTAGCCGAAGGCGACCGTGACCAGCGACCCGCAGAAGGCGACGAGCAGGCCCGTGCGGAGGGCGGAGGTGAAGAACTCCCGCTCGGGGGTCCGGCGGAACAGCTGGTAGGCGGAGGCCCCCATGACCACGGAGCCCGCGGCCCACAGACCGGCGCCGACCACGTGGGGGAGCGAGTTGACCAGCGCCGGGTTGCTCAGCAGCGCGCCGAAGTCGGTCAGCACCAGACGGCCGCCGCGCTCGACGGCCCCCACCGGGTTCTGCAGGAACGAGTTCGCGGCCATGATCCAGAAAGCGGAGACGTAGGCGGTCAGCGTCACCATCCAGATGCACGCCAGGTGCGCCCACCGGTTCAGCCTGTTCCAGCCGAAGATCCACAGGCCGAGGAAGGTGGACTCGATGAAGAAGGCGCCGAGCGTCTCGATCGCCAGGGGGGCGCCGAAGACGTCTCCCGCGTACTCGGACAGGCCACTCCAGCTCAGCCCGAACTGGAACTCCATCACCAGGCCGGTGAAGATGCCGAGCGCGTAGTTGGTGACGTAGATCTGACCCCAGAAGCGGGTGGCGCGCTCGTGCTCGGGCCTGCCGGTCACGGCGTGCCGGGTGTGCATGATCGCGATGATCGGGGCCAGGCCCAGCGTCAGCACGACGAACAGGAAGTGGATGCTTCCCGTCACCGCGAACTGTGTCCGCGCCAGGTCGAGCACGCCCACGGTTCACCTCCGTTGTTGTGTCTGTCTACCTATAGACACTCTACATGTAGAACGGCTACATGTAGCCTGTCTGCGGAAGGGTAGGGTGAGGGCGTGAACGATCGAGTCGCCGTAGGGCGGGCGGAGGGCGCGAGGTGAACGCCGACGCGCTTCGCGGGCACATGGACGCCCTGCTGTTGTCCGTGCTTGAGGAGGAACCTCTGCACGGTTACGCGATCATCGAGGCCCTGCAGGCACGCAGCGGCGGCTCACTGAACGTGCCGACCGGCACGGTCTATCCGGCGCTGCGACGGCTCGAACAGGCGGGATACCTCGCCAGCGAGTGGGCGACGGTCGGCGGGCGCAGGCGGCGCACCTACCGGCTGACCTCCTCGGGCCACCGGGCCCTGGCGGGGGAGCGCGCGGCCTGGCGGGAGTTCACCGGTGTGATCGGCGGTGTGCTCGACCCCGGTGGCTCCGGGGAGCGGCTGGGCCGCTAGGACCGGCCGAGGGCCGGGACGCGGCGCCTGCGGGTGATCATCAGGCAGCGGGTGGCGCCGTACAGCTGCAGCAGCGACAGCCCGAGGCTCAGCGTCTCGACGCCGAGGTTCAGCGGGTGGTCGAAGAAGTCGTCACGCTGCGCGCCGTAGGTCAGCAGCAGCCCGAGGGCGCCCGTGAGCGGCAGCACGATCAGCACCAGCACTCCCAGCGACCGGGTGACGAGCCTGGGCCGCCTGATCCTGCGCAGCCCCCGGCCGAGCGCGAACAGCCCGGCCCCGCCGAGCAGGGCGACCGCCAGCTGCAGATAGTCCAGGCCGCGGGAGACCGGCATGAACCACGCGGGCCATCGCTCGTAGGCGATCGGGTCCTGGGCGGAGAAGCGCCACACCAGGCTCCAGGCCATGATGGTCAGCGGCACGCTGATGAACAGCAGCGCCGCGAGCCTGCGCCCCGCCGAGATCGACAGCCCCTCCTGGTAGCCCGGCGCGATCTCCTCGACCGGGCCGAACTCCTCGACCGCGACCCGCTCGGCCTCGGCCCTGCCGAGCCCGTCGAGCTCCAGAGCCTCCGCGGTGTCGAGCAGGCTGTCGCGGGCCTCGGTGACCATGTCGAGTTTCGGTCCTCGCGGCCCGCTGAGCGTACGGCTGAGCCTGGCCACGTAGTCGTCGATCACCCCGGCTCCGGCCACGCCCACCTCCACCCCCGTACTCCCTGTGCGGTCATCACCGTACATCGTCGGGGTGGAGGTGGGTTCGGCGCATCCGGGATAACCCGGACACAACCCGGAGTCACCGTCTCGCGCCCCCGCGGACGCCTTCTCCGAGCCCGGGAAATCGCCGATTCCGGGAAAACGGACAGGCCGTTACGGCGACAACTGGATGGAGGGATGCGGCGTCCTCGGCGCGCTCGCCCGGCGGGCCGAGTGCGAGGCCGAACCCATCAGCAGGCTGCCCACGGTGATCGCCGCCAGCAGGGCGAACCAGCCGACGACCCGTCCCATCCGCAGGCCGTACCCGCTGATGATCCAGTGCAGCGACAGCAGCCAGCGGCCGGAGGAACGGCTGGTCGCACGGCGCATCTCCATGGCGCCGAAGGCGAAGTCGGCAGCGGTCGCCTTGTCGTCGATCCCGGCGCGCAGCCGTGAGTACAGGACGGCGAGGCGGTGCGGCGCGGGCACGTCCTGCTCCTCGTCCGACCAGCCGCGCCAGGCGTGCTCGTCGGCCAGCGTCCGCCGGAGGGTCCACCAGCGCAGCGGCGGCCAGTGCGGCGTGATCCGCACGCCGCGCGGGGTCGTGGCGAACACGCAACCGGTCAGCCTGAGCCGTTCCGGGGTGCGGATGCCGGTGAAACGGCAGGTGCTGAGATCGACGGCGCTCAGCTGGAGCGCCTCCGCCTCAAGCCCGCGCACGGAGGTCACCGCGGCCGCGCCGTTCCCGCTGACCGTGGCCTGGCCGCGCAGCGTCGCCTCTTCGAGGTCGGCGACCGCGCCGTCCAGCCGCACGCTCAGACGGCCCGTCACCCGGATACGCCGCAGGTCGACCGGGCAGCCGCGGACCGCCAGGTCGAGGCCGTTGCCCGCCCACGCCCCGGCGAGGGTGAGACGGCGGCCGACCGAGACGGGGGCCAGGTAGCCACCCGCCCAGAACCGTGTCGCCTCGAACCCGGCCAGACCGCCGAACTCCGTCCTTCTGAAGGAGACCGCCCTGCCGAACCGGCAGCCGCGGAAGGTCACATCCCCCTGGAAGAGGGTGCCGTCGAAGGTGGCGAAGTCGTGGAACTCGGCCCCCTCGAAGGAGACGGTCCAGGCGAACCTCGCCGAGCCGAACAGGGCGTCCCGGCCCGCGGACACCCGGTCGAAAGCGGCGTGCCCGGCGACGTGGACGCCGTGCAGGGAGACCTCCCTGACGAACTTGACCTCCCTGAAAGAGACGTTTCCGGCGAACCTTGCGCCGACGAACGAGGCCAGGCGATGGAAGCGAGCCTGGTCGAAGGAGACGTCCCCGCTGAAGACGACGTCGCAGAACCTGACGTCCTCGGGGAAGACGGCCAGGTCGAACCTGGCCCTGCCGAGACGCCCACGGGTCGGGGCGAGGACTCGTTCCAGCAGGTCCTTGCCGATGACGGTGCCCCGCAGATCGATCGCGGAGCCGGGGGAGAGGCCGCGGAGGACCTCGTCGAGCTCGTGATGCTCCAGATGGGCCAGGCAGCGCCCGTACGGCTGCCGGGCCGATCCCGCGCACTCAGGGGAGGCGGCGCAGGTCATCCAACCCACGTCCAGAGTTCTCATAAAACAGTGATACCCCAGACGAAGCCTTACGTGAGATCTACGTCATAGCAAGCTATAACTGATGCCTTTAGTCAGCACTTAGTGTCAAGATTCGTTGATTTCACCATCTGGCCATTTCTAAGTAAGTGTCGGCAGATCAAACCGGTTCTACGCTCCGCCTCATGCGTGCCTTATCCCGAGTCATCTCCGCTCTGGCCGTCCTCGGCACCGCCGCGGCCACGGTCACCGCCCTCCCCCCGGCACCCGCACTGGCCGAACCGGGAACCGTCGTCATCAGCCAGGTCTACGGCGCGGGCGGCAACAGCGGCGCACCACTCGCCAACGACTTCGTCGAACTGTTCAACCGGAGCTCCACGCCGGTCGCACTGGACGGCTGGTCCGTCCAGTACGGCAGCGCGACCGGCACGGGGAACTTCGCCGCCAACCCCGTCGTGCCGCTGTCCGGCACGCTGGAACCCGGCCGCTACCACCTGGTCAAGCTCGCCGGGGGAGGCGCGGGCGCCCCGCTGCCCGCCCCGGACACGACCGGGACGGCCAACATGAGCGCGACCTCGGGCAAGGTCGTCCTGGCCCGCTCCGCGCAGGGACTGGCCTGCAACGGCGGCTCGACCCCCTGCTCACCCGAGCAGAGCGCCCTCATCGCCGATCTCGTCGGGTACGGCACCGCCGACTACGCCGAGGGCGCTCCGGCCCCCGCCCTGTCCACGACCACCGCGGCCCTGCGTGCCGGCCACGGCTGCGCCGACACCGACGTCAACGGCACCGACCTGGTGAGCGCGTCCCCCGCGCCGCGCAACGGGACCACGGCCGCCGCGCCGTGCGGCACCCCGGAGCCCACCCCCACCCCCACGCCGACTCCCACCCCCACGGCCAGTCCCACAGCCAGTCCCACGGTCACGCCGACCGGGGAGCCGTGCCAGACGCCCGCGACCCACCCGATCGCCCAGGTACAGGGCAGCGGGGACACCAGCCCGCTGGCGGGCCGGACCGTACGCGTCCAGGGCGTGGTGACCGGCGACTTCCAGCGGGCCGACCAGCTCGGCGGGTTCTTCCTGCAGGACCCCACCCCCGACGCCGACCCCGCCACCTCGGAAGGCCTGTTCGCCTACGCCCGTGACACGTTCAAGGACGTCAAGGCCGGCGACCGGGTGCTGGTCACCGGCAAGGTCGTGGAGTACAACGGCTGGACCGAGCTCTCACCGGTCACCGCCGTCGACGTCTGCGGAACCGGCACCGTCACCCCGGCCAGGCTGAGCCTGCCGCGCGCCGAGGGCTCGACCCTCGAACCCGTCGAGAGCATGCTCGTCACCGTCACCGGGCCGCTGACCGTCACCGACCACTACAACCTGGGCCGTTTCGGCGAACTCACCCTCTCCTCGGGAGGACGCCTGTTCCAGGCCACCGACAGGACCGGCGTGGACGAGGCCGCCGACCGGCGCCGCAGCCTGCTCCTCGACGACGGCTCGACCAGGGAGAACCCGCAGACCATCCCCTACACCGACCCGCGCGTCGTCCGCCTCGGCGACACCACGCTCGGCGCCACCGGCGTCCTGGGGTACGGCTTCGGCGTCTACCGCCTCCAGCCGACCAAACCGGTCACCTTCCTGCGGACCAACCCCCGCCTGCCCGCGCCGCCGCCGGTGTTCGGCAACGTCAGGGTGGCCAGTCTCAACACCCTCAACTGGTTCACCACCCTGGGTTCACGCGGTGCGGACACCACCGAGGAACAGCAGCGGCAGCTGACCAAGCTGGTCGCCACGCTCAAGGGCCTGAACGCCGACGCGGTCGGCCTCATGGAGGTCCAGAACAACGGCCAGACCGCCGTCCAGGCACTGGTCGACGCGCTCAACGCCGAAGTGGGCGCGGGCACCTACGCCGCGCTGACCCACCCCAACCCGGGCACCGACCTGATCCACGTCGCGGTGATCTACAAGCCCGCCACGCTCAAGCCCGTCGGCCCGGCCCGCTCCTCGGCCGACCCCGTCTTCAGGCGGCCTCCGCTGATCCAGACCTTCCGCCGGGTCCGGGGCGGCCAGCCGTTCACGATGGTCGTCAACCACTTCAAGTCGAAGGGCTGCGACGCGGCCGCCACCGGTCCCGACGCCGACCTGGGCGACGGCCAGGGCTGCTACAACGGCGAACGCGTCCGCCAGGCCAAGGCGACACTGGCCCTCGTCGAGAGCCTCAGGCTGCCCAACGCGCTGGTGCTCGGCGACCTCAACGCCTACGGCGAGGAGGACCCGATCGACACGC
The DNA here is from genome assembly GCF_040631275.1 of Streptosporangium sp. NPDC020145. Taxonomy (NCBI): domain Bacteria; kingdom Bacillati; phylum Actinomycetota; class Actinomycetes; order Streptosporangiales; family Streptosporangiaceae; genus Streptosporangium; species Streptosporangium sp. NPDC020145. The sequence goes on from NZ_JBEXZT010000001.1 coordinate 251,447, forward strand.
TGGAGGCGGGCGGGCTGACCAGCCTCAGCAAGCGGTTCGTCCCCGCGCCGCTGCGCTACAGCTACCTCTTCGAGGGTCGCAGCGGAGAACTCGACCACGCCCTGGCGGGCCGGGGCCTGCTCAGGAAGGTGACCGGCACGACCATCTGGCACGTCAACGCCGACGAGAGCCGCATCCTCGACTACAACACCGAGTACAACCCGCCTCGGCTCTACCGGCCTGACGCGTTCCGGTCCTCGGACCATGATCCTTTGGTGGTCGGGCTGATGTTGTGATTCTTTGCGCCGCCTGGCTGTGTCTCCTTGCGCCGCCTGGCTGTGTCTCCTTGCGCCGCCTGGCGGCGTCGCGGGGCTTGGGCGCTCCGAGTCGGTGTCTTCCCTCGTCGTTCGTCCGCTCCGCTCCCTCACTCCTCAGTCCAGACACCGACGCGCCCAAGCCGGACACTCCTCACACTGAGGACCGGTGAAGCACAACCCGAAACCCTTCACACCTGAGGCGGGGGATCCCTCGTATCCGGTACGGCGGCGTTCGGATCGGCACCCTTGAACGGGGGTGGTCCGGGCGTCGCCGGAGTGGTCGCCGGGATGGAATGTCCGGGGGAGGGAAGTGGTTATGCGAGCCATACAAGACGTGACGACAAGAGGAGCCACAGGTGGCGACCATTGAGGTAACCGAGAAGAACTTCAACGAAATCGCCGACGAGGGGATCGTCCTGCTGGACTTCTGGGCGTCCTGGTGCGCGCCGTGCCGCACGTTCGGGCCGATTTTCGAGAAGTCCTCGGAGAAGCACGGCGACATCAAGTTCGGGAAGATCGACACCGAGGCCGAGCAGGGGCTCGCGCAGGGCTTCGAGATCACCTCGATCCCCACGGTCATGGCCATCCGGGACGGCATTGTCGTCTTCGCTCAGCCCGGGGTGCTGCCCGCGCCCGCCCTTGAGGACCTCATCGGTCAGGTCCGGGCGCTCGACATGGACGCGATCCGCGCCGAGCTGGCCAACGAGCTCCGCGCGCAGAAGGACTGACCCCGAAACGACGAAGGGTCCCGCACCACAGGCGTGGGACCCTCGTGTGTCTCGCGGCGAACCGCAGCTCAGGGCTCAGGAGGAGCGGTAGAGCTCCGCGACCCGGAAGGCCATGTCGAGCGACTGGCTCCGGTTGAGGCGGGGGTCGCAGGCCGTCTCGTAGCGCAGCGCCAGGTCGCCCTCCGCGACCTCGTCGGCGCCGCCCACGCACTCGGTGACGTCGTCGCCGGTGAACTCGATGTGGATGCCGCCCGGGTGGGTGCCGAGGTCCCGGTGCACCTCGAAGAAACCCGCGACCTCGTTCAGCACGTCGTCCAGGCTCCGGGTCTTGTGACCGCTGGGGGCCTCGAAGGTGTTGCCGTGCATCGGGTCACAGATCCAGGCGACCTGGGCGCCGTTCGCGGTGACCTTCTCCACCAGCGCGGGCAGGTGCTCGCGGATCTTGGAGGCGCCCATCCTGGTGATGAAGGTCAGGCGGCCGGGCTCGTTGTCGGGGTTCAGCTTCTCGACCAGCGCCAGGGCCTCCTCGGCCGTCGTGGTCGGGCCCAGCTTCACGCCGATCGGGTTGCGGATGCGGGAGAAGAACTCCACGTGAGCGCTGTCGAGCTGGCGGGTGCGCTCGCCGATCCAGACCATGTGCGCCGACACGTCGTACGGCTGGCCGGTCCTGGAGTCGATCCTGGTCAGCGCCCTGTCGTAGTCGAGGATGAGTGCCTCGTGCGAGGAGTAGAACTCCACGCCGTGGAACTCCGCCGGGTCGGCACCGCAGGCGTGCATGAACGCCAGCGCCTGGTCGATCTCCCCGGCCAGCCGCTCGTAGCGCTTGCCCGCGGGGGACTCGCTGACGAAATCCTGGTTCCAGGCGTGCACCTGCCGCAGGTCGGCGTAGCCGCCCTTGGTGAAGGCGCGGATCAGGTTCAGCGTCACCGCGGAGGAGTGGTAGGCGCGCAGCAGCCGTCCCGGGTCCGGCAGACGCGACTCAGGGGTGAAGTCGAGACCGTTGACCATGTCGCCCCGGTAGGCGGGCAGCTCGACGCCGCCGCGCACCTCGGTTCCCTTTGAACGGGGCTTGGCGAACTGCCCCGCTATCCGGCCGATCTTCACCACGGGGACCCTCCCCGCGTAGGTGAGCACGATCGCCATCTGCAGCAGCGTCTTCAGCTTGTTGCGGACGGTGTCGGCGGTGGCGCCGGCGAAGGTCTCGGCGCAGTCACCGCCCTGCAGCACGAAGGCCTCGCCTCGCGTCACCGCCGCGAGTTCGGCCTTGAGGTTGTCGCATTCCCCCGCAAAGACGAGCGGGGGAAGTGCGGAGAGTTCGGCGACGACCTTGTCCAGCTCGCCGCGGTCGGGCCACTCGGGCTGCTGCGCCGCGGGAAGCTCCCGCCAGGAATCGAGGTAGTTGCTCACGACATACCAGGCTATTGCAACCTCGTGGGCGAACCCACCTCAACGTCCACAGATTGAGAACCTCTTTGTCACTGTGGAAGACGTCGCGGTGCCTGTCGGTAGGGGGCCGTGGGCTCGGCGGAGATCCGTTGCGGGCTCACGAGGGGCTCTTGACGTGTTCGGGAAGGACACCGAGGCCGATGAACCGGCGGGTCAGGGCGCCGACCACCGGAAGGTGGGACAGGTCGCGTGGCAGCAGCTCCGGGGCGTCCCGCCCGTCCAGGGCCGGCCGGATCAGCCGGTCCTGCACCACCCGCTGGGCGAACTGGGTCACCACGGTCGGCACCGTACGGCGGCGCTGGATCCTGGCCAGCAGCGACTCGGGGATCTCCGCGCCGGAGGCCAGCGGCCCGGCCAGCAGGTTGGCCGTGGCGACGGCGTCCTGCACGGCCAGGTTGATGCCGACGCCGAAGACCGGCGACATGGCGTGCGCGGCGTCCCCGATGACGAGCAGGCCTGGCCGGTGCCAGCGGCGCAGCCGGTTGAGCGCGACCGAGAGCACGCTGACGTCGTCGAAGCCGGTCAGCAGCCCGGTACGGCCCGCCAGGAACGGCAGCAGGTTCGTCACCTGTTCCCGCAGCGTCTCGATCCCGGCCGCCCGCAACTCCTCGAAGCCGCCCTTGGGGATGGCGTAGGCCAGCTGCCAGTAGGTTCCCCGGTCGATCACCACCATGATCCGGCCCGAGGACAGGCGCAGGAACGTCTCGTCCGGGTCGCTCTCCTCGCGCGGCAGCCGGAACCACACCACGTCCATCGGCGCGCCGTGTTCGATCGGGACGAGCCCGGCGGCACGCCGTACGTCGGAGTGGCGTCCGTCGGCGGCTACGGTCAGTGTGGCTCTAAGCTCGTGCTCGCCGTCGGGGTCGCGGTAGCGGACCCCGCGCACCGCGTTCCCCTCCCGGATCACGCCGTGCACCTCGGCGTTCATGAGGAGACGGAAGGTGGGGTAACGCGCGGCGGCGGTGGTCACCAGGTTGAGGAAGTCCCACTGCGGGACGAAGGCGATGTAGCCATACTCGCCTCCCAGTTTGGACAGGTCGGCGACCGGAACCGTCCCCTCGTCGGTGTGCACGGCCATGCCGTACGCCTTGTGGTGCGGCAGCCGCAGGAACTCCTCGGCCAGGCCGATCTCGTGCAGGACCTGCAGAGTCGAGGGGTGGATGGTGTCGCCCCTGAAGTCACGCAGGAAGTCGGAGTGCTTCTCCAGCAGCGTCACCCGGACGCCGGCTCTGGCCAGCAACAGCGCGAGTACGGCCCCGGCGGGACCGCCCCCCGCGATCACACACGTGTTCCGAGTCATAATTCATCACCCAATGAAATTGTCGCACAACGGGGTCGCCAAGGAAACCGTCCCCCGGAGTCCGGTACGGCACGCGTCAGATCAAGGGTGGGGAAGAGGCCTCAGAGCGGGGAGATCGTCCAGGAGGTCTCGGTCGTCTCGCCCGGCTGGAGCACGATCAGGTCGGTGCCCGAGTTGAAGGCGTCCGGCGGGCAGGTCATCGGCTCGACCGCCAGCCCCCGATAGCCGGACCCGGTGCCGCCGCACACCTGCGCCCACGGCAGGACCGAGGCCCGCCAGCTCACCTCGACCCCGCCCTCCGGGCCGCGTACCCGCACCCTGGTCAGGCCGTCCGCCCCGGGCCTCAGACCGGTGAAGGTGTGGTCGACGACCGTGCCGCCGAGCCGTCTGGGCTCCCTGAAGTCGTACGGCGTGCCGGAGACGTCCTCAAGGGAGGCGGGCAGCATCCGCTCGTCGGGCAGCAGCACCCTGTCCGCGGGCACCAGCAGCTCGTACTCCCCGGCGTCCTCGCCCGCCAGCAGCCAGGGATGCGGCGCGCAGCCGTACGGCGCGGCGTGCTCACCGGTGTTCTCCGCGGTCAGCGTGGTGGTCAGGCCGCCGGAGGTCAGATGGTGGAGCACCCGCAGGGCCAGGGTGAACGGGTAACCGGGCACCGGGGTCACGGTGTGCGCCAGCCGTACGTGGGCGGGGCCGATCTCGACCGGTGACCACCTGACGTCGGCGACCAGCCCGTGCAGGGCGTTGCCCCGGGACTCCTCGTTCGCGGTGAGGCGGTGGGTCACGCCGCCGAAGGTGTAGCGCGCCCCGCCGACCCGGTTGGGCCACGGGGCCAGCAGGGTGCCGCTGTAGAAGGGGACGGGCCCCTCCGGCGGCCAGTCCGCCACCAGGTCGCGCCCGTCGTGCCTGAGCACGCGCACGGCCGCCGCGAACTGACTGATCTCGGCGTACATGTCGCCGTCGCGAAGGATGAACTGCCTGGGCACGACTGTCCTTTCAGGCGGAGGCCCGCTCGACCAGATGCGTGTCGAGGATCACGACCGGCTGCTCCAGGTGCTCACCGTTGATGCGGGCGACCAGGAGGTGGGCCATCTGACGGCCCATCGCCTCGGTCGGCTGGTGCACGCTGGTCAGCGGGGGAGAGGAGTGGGCCCCGGCGGGGGAGTCGTCGAACCCGATCACCGCCACGTCGCCGGGGACGTCCCTGCCCTCGTGCCGCAGCACCCGCAGCGCGCCCAGCGCCATCGGGTCGGAGGCGGTGAAGACCGCGTCCAGGTCCGGGTGCTCGGCCAGGAGCCCGCACATGGCCCGCGCGCCGCTGTCCTCGCTGAAGTCGCCGTAGGCCACGATCTCCGGCACGCCAGTGGCGATCAGCGCGTCGCGGTAGCCCGCGAGCCGGTCGACGCCGACCCCCATGTCCTGCGGGCCCGCGATGGTGGCGATCCGCCTGCGGCCCCTGCCCAGGAGGTACTTCACCGCCTGCCTGGCCCCGGCCCTGTTGTCCACGTCGACGTAACAGTAGGGGTCGAGCCCGACGGGCTTGCCGCCGATGACGGTCGGCACGCCCATCTCCTCCAGCCTGCCGGGCAGCGGGTCGGCCCCGTGCAGCGAGATCAGCAGCACCCCGTCGACGTGCTGGCCCGTCAGGTAGTGCTCAAGACGGTCGTGGTCCTGCCTGGACTGGGCCATCGCCAGGATCAGCTGCAGGCCTGTCTCCGAGAGCGCCGAGCCGATGCCGCGGATGGTCCCGGCGAAGTAGGGCTCGTCGAAGACCCGCAGTTCCGACTCGGAGACGACCAGCGCGACGGTGTCCGTGCGCCGGGTGACCAGGGTGCGGGCGGCCCGGTTCGGGACGTAGCCCAGCTCCCTGATCGCCTGCTGCACCGCGTCGCGAGCCCTCTCGCTCACCTTCGGCGAACCGTTGATCACCCGGGAGACCGTGCCGCGCCCGACTCCGGCCAGGGCCGCGACCGCCTCAAGGGTCGGACGACGGTCGCCGTTCATGTTTCTCGCCCCCATGAAAGATTCTCCGGACTTCATTGTGCAGGACCGGTCAGGCCTCCACGCCTGATTGTCTCGGCATACCAAAGGGCGCTCTCCTTGGGAACTCTGCGCTGCGTCGGGTAGTCGACGCGCACCAGCCCGAAGCGCTTGCCGTACCCCCAGGCCCACTCGAAGTTGTCCAGCAGCGACCAGGCGAAGTAGCCGACGAGCGGCGCCCCCTGCCCGATCGCGGCGTGGCAGGCGCGCAGATGGGCCTCGATGTAGTCCCTGCGCTCCGGGTCCCGCACGAAACCGCCGGCGTCGGCGACGTCGTCGAAGGCCGCGCCGTTCTCGGAGACCACCAGGGGGATCCGGGGGTAGTCCCCGGCGACCCGCAGCAGGACCTCCCGCAGCCCGTCGTGGTCGATCTCCCAGCCCATGCCGGTCACCGGACGCCCGCTCCCGGCGAACGAGACGTGCTCGCTGCCCACCCAGGGAGAGCCGGTGTCCGTCGGCGCCGCCGCGGCCGAGACCGCGCCCCCTGGGGCCCCGGAGACGGTGAACCGGCTGTAGTAGTTGATCAGCAGCATGTCCATCGGGGCGGAGATGACCCCCATGTCCCCCGTCTCGGCGAGTCCCTCAGCGAGCCCCTCGGCGGCCTCCCCGAGGTCCGCCAGGACGTCCGCCGGATACTCCCCCCTGAGCAGCGCGTCCAGGAAGAGACGGTTCTGCAGGCCGTCGATGCGGCGGGCGGCGTCCAGGTCGGCCGCCGAGCGTGTCAGCGGAGAGACGGCGTAGAGGTTCACGCAGCCGCCGATCCGGCTGCCGGCCCGCTGGGCGCGCATGGCCGCCATGGCCAGCCCGTGGCCGAGCAGCAGGTGGTGGGCGGCCAGGACCGCCCGCGCGGGTTCCCGCCGCCCTGGGGCGTGCTCCCCGGAGGCGTAGCCGAGGAAGGCCGCGCACCACGGCTCGTTGACCGTGCTCCAGTTGCGCACCCGGTCGCCGAGCGCGTCGTGTACGGCCGCCGCGTAGTCGGCGAACCGCAGGGCGGTGTCCCGCGCGGGCCAGCCTCCCGCGTCCTCAAGGGCCTGGGGCAGGTCCCAGTGGTAGAGCGTCACCCACGGGTCGATCCCCTGGCCGAGCAGTTCGTCGACCAGCCTGCGGTAGAAGTCGAGCCCCCGCTGGTTGACCGCCCCCACGCCGTCCGGCTGGACGCGCGGCCAGGAGACGGAGAAGCGGTAGGCGCCCAGGCCGAGCCGGGCCATCAGCCGGACGTCGTCGCGGTAGCGGTGGTAGTGGTCGACGGCGACGTCGGCGTTCTCACCGTTCACCACCCGCCCCGGCAGGCGGGCGAAGGTGTCCCAGATGGACCTGCCGCGCCCGTCCTCGGAGACCGCGCCCTCGATCTGGTAGGCGGAGGTCGCCGCCCCCCAGGCGAAGCCCTCCGGGAACCTCAACTCCTGATCCTGTGTCTGCTGCGTCGTCACGCCTTGACCGCACCTTCCATGAGGCCGCCGACGATCTGACGGCCGAACACGACGAAAACAATGAAAAGAGGCAGGACCGAGACCGCCGTGCCGGTGAACAACATGACGTAGTCGGTGCCGTGGGCCTGGTTGAGCGCGGCGATCGAGGTCTGCACCACGGGGTTGTCCGGGTCCAGCACGATCAACGGCCACATGAACTCGTTCCAGGTCTGCATGAAGACAAGCAGCGCCAGTACGGCCATGCCCGGCCTGAGCGCGGGCAGGATCACCCGGGCGTAGACGCCCGCCGTCGAGGCGCCGTCGACGCGGGCGGCCTCGACCAGTTCGTCCGGCACCGCCTGGGAGGCGTACTGGGTCATCATGAAGACCCCGAACCCGTTGACGAGGAAGGGCAGGATCACCGCCTTGAGCCGGCCGGTCCAGCCGAGGGTCACCATGAGCTCGTACAGCGGGACCACGCCCATCTGCTGGAGCGGGACCATCATCGTCACCAGGATCAGCCCGAGCAGCGCCCGCCCGCCCCGGAAACGCAGCTTGGCGAAGGCGAACCCGGCCAGCGTGGAGATGAACACGACCGAGACGGTCACGGTGACCGAGACGACGGCCGAGTTGACCAGGCCGGTGAGGAAGTGGGCGTCCTCGGCCGCGAGCAGCCGGGCGATGTTCTCCCCCAGGTGGCCGCCGGGCAGCAGCGGCGGGGGAACGTCGATCGCCTCCTCGTTGGTCCGGGTGGCCATGACGAACATGTAGTAGACGGGAAAGGCGGAGATCACGACGGCGAGGGCGAGCGTGGCCCTCGTCAGCGGTCCAGCGTCCCCTGGGCGGCTCATCCGGCGCCTCCGATGCGGCGGGTGAGCAGGTGGTTGACGAGCGTGCCGAGCAGGATCAGCACGAACAGCAGCCAGGCGGCGGCGGAGGCGTACCCGAGGTCGAAGTCACGGAAGGCCTCCTTGACGACGAACATCGCCACCGTCTGGTACTGGCCGGTCGCCCCGCCGCTCATCGTCGGGTTGCCGTCGAACATGACGGGCTCGGTGAACAGCGTCAGGCCGCCGATGGTCGAGACGAACACGGTGAAGACGATCGTCGGGCGCAGCATCGGGACGGTGATCCGCCAGAACTGCCGTCTGGCGCTCGCGCCGTCGAGGGAGGCCGCCTCGTACAGGTCTCCGGGGATGGTCTGCATGGCGGCCAGCAGGATGATCGCGTTGTAACCGGTCCAGCGCCAGTCGACCATCGTGGAGATCGCGATCCACGCGGACCACTTCTCGTTCTGCCAGCTGACCGCGTCGACTCCGAAGAGGCCGAGGAACCAGTTGACCATGCCGTAGTCGCGCCCGTAGAGCTGGGTGAAGACGATGGCGACCGCGACGACGGAGGTCACCAGCGGCAGCAGTACGCCCATGCGGAGGGCGAGCCTGCCCCGGATGCGCTTGTTGAGGGCGTTGGCCAGCAGCAGCGCCAGCACGAGCTGCGGGACCGTCGAGATGACGAACATCCCGAGCGTGTTGACCACCGCGTTCCAGAAGGCCTCGTCGGCGACCAGGGACAGGTAGTTGCCCGCCCCCACGAAGATCCTGTCCCCGGCGAGCTCCCAGTCGTGCAGCGAGACCCACAGGGTGTAGCCGAGCGGGAAGACCCCGAAGAGGACGAACAACACGAAGTACGGCGAGACAAAGAGATAGGGGGTGACCAACAGGTCGAACCTGGCGAACAGCGCGCCGTCCCGTCTCCGTACGGCGGGCGGGCGCTCACCGGGCCCGGCCTGGGCCGGGGCTGCGGCGTGCGGAGTCATCGATCGGCCTTTCGGGGGGCTTTCCTGGCTGGTTTCTCTGTGGGCCCCACCGGTCCCGGGGCGACGGGACCGGTGGGGGAAGCGGATCAGCCAGCCGCCTTGACCCCGGCGTCGAGGAACCTCTGCCAGGCCTGGTCGTAGGGGACCGAGCCCTGGTCCATGCCCTCAAGGATCTTCTCGACCGCGGTCTTCACCTGGGCGTGCTTCTCACCCAGGAAGACCGGCTGCAGGTTCTCGACCGACGCGCCGAAGATCCGGCCGGTCGGCGCGTCGTTGAAGAACGGGTTCCTCAGGTCGCCGACCGCCGGGTCCCGCTGGGCGGGCAGGGAGCTGGGGAAGGCGGCGGCCTCCTGGAAGGCCATGATCTGGCCGTCCTTGCCGGTGAGGTAGTTCACCACCTCGGCGGCCTCCTTCGGGTGCTTGCTCTGCCTGGGCACGGCCAGGTAGGAGCCGCCCCAGTTACCCGCGCCTCCCGGCACCGTCGCGACGTCCCACTTCCCCTTGCCGGGCTCGCCCGCGGCGCCGGAGACCACGCCGAGCATCCAGGCGGGGCAGCCCATCGTGGCGAAGCCGCCCTTCTTGATGGCGGCGTTCCAGGGCGGGGTGAAGGAGGCCAGCTTGGCGGTGAGCCCGGCCTCGCTGAAGCTCCTGACCGTGTCGAAGGCGGTCTTCACGGCGGGGTTGGTGTCGATGACGAGCTTGTTGGACGTGTCGATGTAGGTGATGTCGCCGTTCCTCTGCGCCTCCTGGGCGAGGATCACGTTGTAGAAGGTGTTCGGGCCGTCCAGGAAGCGCGGCGCGTCCTTTCCGGGATTGGCGGCCTGGAACCTCCTGCCGACGTCCATGAAGGACTTCCAGTCGGGCCAGAGCCTGCCGACCTCCTCGCGGTCCGTGGGCAGGCCCGCCTTCTCGAACAGGTCGGTGCGGTAACACATGGTCATGCCGCCGATGTCGGTGCCGAGAGCGAACAGCTTGCCCTCGGCGTTGACGCCGTTGTCCCACTTGGCAGGGGGGAAGTCGGCCTTGCGGCCTCCGAGGCCGTACTGCCCGAGGTCGGTGAAGAACTGCGGGCGGGCCTTCATCAGGCCCATCGCGCCCTCGTCCAGGGCGACCACGTCGGCCGCGCCGCTGCCCGCCTGCAACCGCTGGAGCAACTGGGGCAGGTAGACGTCCTCGAAGCGGTCGGTCAGGTTCTGGTATCTGATCTGGATGCCGGGGTGGGCGGCGTTCCAGGCCTGGGCGGCCTTGTCGTAGCCGAAGTTCTCGCCGCCGCCGAAGGTGTGCACGGTGACGACGACCGGTTCGGCCGCCGTGGACGCGGGCCCGTCCGTCCCGCCGGAACCGCACGAGGTCAAGGCCAGCGCCGCGGCCGTGACCGTCGTGACCGCGGCGAGCCTGCCGCGCCGCCTGTGGTTCAACATTCCGGACCCCTCTCAGGTCGTTCGCCCGAATCGGTGGGAGGTGTCGTCACGGGCCGGTCCCCGACAGACGCGGCTCTGCGACGAGGCGGTTCCTCAACGTGTTGGGAGCGCTCCCACGAAGCGTGGCCGACGGGTGGGCCGACGTCAATACGACGAGACGCAACCGTTACCCTCCTCCGTTTCCATTGCGACTTATGGGCTCAAACGACCGCAAAATGGATGTGCTTCTTTTTGGGAGCGCTCCCATATCGACGGAGGGACGGGACGCCGAAAGGGCCGTGGCTCGGGGAGCCACGGCCCTTTCCGGATTCGGGGGATCACCGCCGCGGCGGGCGGGGAGTCCGCCGCGGATGGGGGTCTCGTACGGCGGGGGCCGTACGGAGGGAGGGGATGGGGTCAGCCGCTGTAGACCGGGTAGCCGTAGCCGACGACCTGGGAGGTCGGACGGATGCGCTGCTCGACCTTGCCGTTGCCGGTGTTGCCCTCGATCGTGGTGATCGTGCCGTTGCCGTTGTCCTGCTTCACGAAGCCGACGTGGTCGATCCCGTCGAGGTCCTTGCCGCCCTTCCAGTCGAAGTAGACGACGGCGCCGGGCTTGGGAGTGGTGCCCCAGTGGCCGTTTTCCCTGAACCACTTGGCGTGGGTGACGGTGTAGGCGTCCCAGCCCATGGTGGGGCGGATGCCGGCCTGCTCGCCGACCCAGGAGACGAACATCGCGCACCAGGGGGCGTTGGCGTAGTCCTGGATGCGGCCGCCATCGCGGGCGGTGGTCTCCTTGGCGCGCTCACTGGACATGTACCAGGAGTGGAACTTGGTGCCGCCGCCCTGGGCGTTCTCGCTGACGCCGATCTGCTGGGAGGCGATGTTCAGAACCTGCTGGGCGGTCACCTTGGGCAGGCGCTCGGCCGTGGTCTGGAGGCTGGTCTTGGCGGTGTCCGCGCTCGCGTTCCGGACGGTGGCGGACGTCTGCTCGGGGGTGTCCGCCAGGGCGGGTCCACCGGCGACGACTCCGCCGCTGAGGGCGATGGCGGTGCCGAGGATGACACGGGCCAGGTAGTGCGTCTTGGGGGTGGAGGTAAGGCGGTGCTTGGCCATGGGGTACTGCTCCTTGCGTCGCTTCCATGCCGCCTACCGGGTTAGCTGACGGGTTCGGACTGGAAAGTGTCCTACAGCGCGTATGCGCTGATTCACCCCAAAGGACCTGGGTCCCCGGTTCCGCGAGACTCGCGGATTCGGCGGCCGTGTCCATCAGGCGGATGTCCACCTGGTGGAGCACGGTCGGGCAATGTCGTGGCAATGCGCTGACCTGCGAAGGTCTGGGCGTTCGCCGCGAATTCGTTGAACGTACGTGAACCGGACAGACGATTACAAGTCCGACACATTGCCTTGGCTTGGGAATGGGCCCCGTTCGAGGGGGAAGACTGGGGCCTCGTCGACCCGAGACGATCTCCCTTTCGGTGACGCGATCCCCGGTGGGAGAGGGGATCGCGACACGACGGGCACGGTGAAGGGCAAGGGCAAGGACTTCGCGTGCCAGGTAAACGTAGATCTTTTGGCCGACCCCTCCTCCACCGGGTCAAGAGGGGGTCTCTTTACCCGTCCCGGCGGGGTCGCCCCCGGCCCCGGGGCCGGTCAGGGACGTGACGTGAGCGCGGCGAACCGTACGCCCGTGAGCTCCTCGGAGACGATCCACAGCCGCCGCGCCAGGTCTTCGTCGAGAGCCCTGGGCGAAGGCGTCAGCGCCCTGGGGCCCGGGCCGACGTACGTGCCGCCGGTCACGCCGGGGTGGGTCGCGGCGTACAGGGAGGGGAGGGCCCCTTTCTCCGGAGCCTTGAGCGCCAGCCGCATGAAGGAGGTGACCGGCCGGGTGAACACGCCCGGCCGCATGATCGAGGTGGCCGTCGGCCCGGGATGGACGGCCAGGCTGAGCAGTTTGCCTCCGGCCAGGCGCTGTAGTTCGAGGGCGAACAGCAGGTTGGCCAGCTTGGACCTGCAGTAGGCGCCGAAGCGGCGGTAGTCGTTCTCCAGCCCCAGGTCGTCGAAGTCGATCCGCCCCATCGCGTGCGCGCCACTGGAGACCGTGACGACCCTGGCCCCCTGTCCGGCCAGCAGCCGGGGCAGTAGCGACCCGGTCAGGGCGAAGTGCCCGAGATGGTTGACGCCGAACTGGGCCTCGAAGCCGTCGGCCGTCGTCCGCCGTGGAATCATGGCGACGCCCGCGTTGTTGACGAGGAGGTCGATTGGCCGGTCAAGGTCGTCCGTGAACGCCCGCACCGAGGCGAGATCGGCCAGGTCAAGGCCTCTGAGCTCGACCCGTCCCTCCGGGGCCGCCGCCCTGACCCTCTCCAACGCCACCCGCCCCCTGGCCCGGTCGCGCGCGGTCATGATCACCTCGGCGCCTCGCCGGGCGAGGTGCAGGGCGGTCGCCAGCCCTATCCCGCTGCTGGCACCCGTGACCAGTGCCGTACTGCCGGACAGGTCGGGAATGTCATCAGCGGTCCACATGATCGGCGTCTCCGGGGCCAGCTGTACGAAACGGTTTCGTACACTACGGTAGATCGTCACGAGTACGACCCGCAAGAGGGCATATTCGTGTGTTCACCCGTAGTTCCCGGCGCCGTAAGACGTCCGGGTTACGGTGAGGCGGTCGTGAACGGGTCATCGCCCGGCGTGGAGGACGGTCGAGACCACGCGCGGGAGCAGGGTTCGGCCGTTGCCTGGGTGGAGTCCCCGCTGCAGATGCTCTGCGCCGTGGAGGCCCACCACGCGGGGCTGCTCGGCGCCCACGCACGAGTGGTGCCCAGGGCCGGGCTGCGCCCGCTGGCCGTCACCCGCCGTGAGATCGCCAAACTCGGCCCACCAGCCGGGCTCGAACTCGACGAGCCCTCGCCCGAGATGCCCAGGCCCCGCAGGGGGACGAGCTGGGCGGTCGGCGACGCCTTCTCCGGCAAGGTCCAGGCGGCCTGGCTCACCGCCCTGCCCGGCCGGATGGTGATCGTCGACGACGGGCTCGCCACGATCAGGCTCCTGGAACTGCTCACCGGGCGGTTCTGGACGCCCCTGCTCCGGGCCAGAGCCACCCCGGGACCGCTCAGGAAGGTGCTCGGCTCGGCCGCGGGCATGCGGCTGCGGGCGGCCGCCCGGGCAGGCCGCCTGTCGATCTTCACGGCGCTGCCCGTCCCCGACGACCTGGCGCGGGCCGTACGCGCACGGGGGGCCGAACTGGTCACCCACGACTTCGCCTGGCTCAGGTCCCAGCCCATGCGCAGACCGGGGCCGAGGGAACGCACCGTCGTCCTGGGCACCTCCCTGGTCCGCAACGGCCTCATCCACCGCGACCACTACTTCGGCTGGCTGGCCGGACTCGGCTCGACCGGGCCCGTCGCCTACTTCCCGCACCGCAGAGAGGACCCCGGCGACCTCGCCAGGGTCGGCAGGCAGCCCGGGATCACCGTCTACGACGGCGGCGCCCCCGCGGAGATGACGCTGCGCGGACTGGAGGCCGAGCAGCGGGTCCTGAGCCTGCCCTCGACCGCGGTCACCTCCCTGCGCGTCCTGCTGTCGGCCCGCGGCGTCGTCGTGGAGACCGTGGACGTCCCCGACGAGTGGTGGACCGCCCAGGCGGCGCCCTCCCTCAGAACGCACCTATCGATGTTCGCCCATCACGACACTGGAGTCACAGGTTGAAGGTCCTGGCCGTGGCCGACTCGGATTCCTACCTGAAGTGGGCCGCCTACCTGCTTGAGGGCCTGCCCTCGGGCTGTACGGCGGAGCTGACGGTGGTCCGTACCCCCATCACGCCCTCACCGGCCCAGATCCACGCGGCCGTGGCCGGCGCGGCCGGTGACCCGCCGGTGCTGTCCGCCAGAGCCCTGCGCAGGGCCGCCGAGCGGTTCAGGCCCGACGTGGTGCTGGTCGCCTGCACAGGGCCCGTGGTGGACGTGCTGGTCAGCGAGGTCCTCTCCGGTCTCACGCCCCGGCCCGTCTTCGTCTCCGGCCTGCCGGGCATCTCCATCCCGGCGACCGAGAAGGCATGGATCTTCCGCAGCGGATGCGACCTGTTCGTCCTGCACAGCGGGCGGGAGGTCGAGGAGTTCTCCACCATCGGCAAGGAACTCGGCGGCGGAGGACAGATCGGCCTCACCCGGCTGCCGTTCCTGCGCGACAGCGGGCAGGTCCCCGCGGCGGGGCCCCGCGACCGCGTCGTGTTCGCCACCCAGGCCAAGGTGCCCAAGCGCAGGGAGGACAGGGAACGGATCCTGCTCGCGCTGGCCGACCTGGCCGGACGGCGCCCCGACCTGGACGTGGTCGTCAAACTGCGCGCCCTGGACAACGAACGCCAGACGCACAACGAACGCCACAACTACCAGCGTCTGTGGCAGGCCCTGGAGACCGAGGGGCGGGTCCGCCCCGGCGCGGTGCGGTTCGCCGCCGGAGCCATGCACGAGCACCTGGCGCACGCCGCCGGATTCGTCACCGTCAGCTCGACCGCCGCACTGGAGGCCATCGCCCAGGACGTGCCGCTGCTGGTGCTGTCCGACTTCGGCGTCAGCGCCGAGATGATCAACCTGGTCTTCGAGGGAAGCGGTCTGCTCGGCACCATGGACGACCTGGCTCAGGGCCGTTTCCACACCCCGGACGAGGCCTGGTGCAGGGCGAACTACTTCCACCCGAACGGTGAGAGCGACTGGGTGTCGCAGATGGTCGCCCTCGTCGGCCAGTCCCGCTCGGGACGCCTCGTCCCCGCGACCTCCCTGCTGGACGGCCCGCAGTACGCCGCAGCCCGCAGGCGCGCCCGCCTGCGCGTGGAGGTGCCGCCCAACGTCCTCCGAGTCGGCTACCGCGCCAAACGCCGCATGCGCCGCTACCTGAAACTGTGACTTTTGCTCCGCCTGGCGGCGTCGCGGGTTGTGTCTCTTTGCGCCGCCTGGCGGCGTCGCGGGGCTTGGTCGCCCCGAGTCGGTGCTTTC
The DNA here is from genome assembly GCF_040631275.1 of Streptosporangium sp. NPDC020145. NCBI lineage: Bacteria > Bacillati > Actinomycetota > Actinomycetes > Streptosporangiales > Streptosporangiaceae > Streptosporangium > Streptosporangium sp. NPDC020145. The sequence continues at coordinate 266,870 of NZ_JBEXZT010000001.1, forward strand.
CCTCGTCACTCCGTCGCTTCGCTCCTGCGTTCCTCAGTCCAAGCACCGACGCGCCCAAGCCGACACTCCTCACGCTTGGCGCCGGTAAGGCACAAGACCAAAACCCTCACGCTTGGGGCGGGGAGCCCCCCTCGTGAGGGTGCAAGAAGCGGGGTGCCGGCGGGTCAGGAGAGGGCCTTGGAGAGGCGGCGGCGGATTTTGCCCAGGGGGCCCGGCTCCGGGGCGGGTGTGGTGGGGAGCAGGTCCAGGGCTGTCAGGCGCTGACGCTTGAAGTAGCGGGCGGGGCCGTTGGCCTCCAGATACGCGACGGCCCGTTCACGCAGCCCGGGGTGGACGGTGCTCTGCATGCAGTAGCCGACGGCGCCCACCAGCGCGGGAAGATCGACCGGGGGCGGCTCCTCCAGCGACCCGTCGGGGGACAGGCGGGGGAGCAGGACGTCGGTGATCGTGACCGGGACGCGGTTGCTGTTCTCGTACGGCGCCAGCCGTTCGAGCACCAGGTCGCCTCCGAGCGTCGCGACCGGCAGCCCGAACTGCCTGCTCGCGGTCACCAGGGCGGTGGAGAAGCAGCCGACGACCAGCTCGGGTTCAAGCGTGGCGAAACACGACTCGGCGGGGACGCTCTCCCCGACGACCGTCAGTTCAACCCCCAGCTCCGCGGCCGTCTCGCGGAGCCGCTGGGCGTGTCGCCGCCCGCCCGCCGGGTGCGGCTTGAACAGCACCGAGCGAAACCCCCTCGCGGCCAGACCGCGCAGCATGTCCGCGTGCAGCCCGGCCTCCTCGTCCTGGGTGACGATGTCGAGCGCCGACAGGTACTGGCCGAGGATCATCGCCTGACCGCGGGGAAGGCCCCGCGTGCCGTGCGTGAGCCGTTCCGCCTGGGCGAGGACGTCGAGGAAGGCCCGGTCGGGCAGGGCGACCGCGGGCACGCCGTACTCGGAGAGCAGCAGCGGCGACAGGCCGGGAACGAGGTCCAGGTGGAGCAGGCGGGTGATCCGCCCCGAGATCTCCTGCGGCAGGGGGTCACGGGTCGGGCCGTAGCTCATCAGGCCGTCGGAGTAGACCGTGATCGGGCAGTCCTTGACCAGGCCGGCGATCGTCCTGGCGGGCGGCACCGCGATGGACTCCAGGATCAGTTCCCGGGGCCCCTCCTCAAGGGAGAGGTAGGAACGCAGGAGACGGCCCAGCATCGGGACCTCGATGATGCGGGCCTTCCAGTCGGAGGGGTGCAGCGGCGCCACGATGTCGTTCCACGACCACACCTCGTCGAACCGGGGACGCAGCGCGGCGAAGCCGGGGGCCTGGTCGAGGGAGGGGGTGATCTCCGGGATGGCCGCGTTGTTCGAGACCAGCAGGATCCTGCGGCCCGGGTGCGGGCCGAAGAGCCCCTCGTCGATCGCCGCCCCGAGCGTCATCGCGCCGAACAGCGTCGAGGCGTAGAACAGCTGTGTCATCGGGTCTCCAGCAGTGTCTGCAGGATCTGGTCGCGCTCCGGCTCCAGCCGGCCCGCGGCGAGCAGGTCGGAGGGCAACCGCCTGAGGGCGTCGGCGCCGCGCTTTTCGAAGCGGGCGCGCAGGTCGGGGGAGAAGCGGTCGGCCAGCTCCAGATGGTGGGCGAGGAGGGCGCAGAAGGTCCGCACCGCCTTCGGGGCGAACTCCTCCTCCAGGTCGGAGAGGACCAGGTCGAAGGCGTCGAAGAAGTGCAGCTGCCTGGCGTCGCCCACCTGGGTCAGCGAGCCGGCGACCATCCTGCGGTAGAACAGGCCCGCGAGCGAGACCACCGCGAACGAGCCCGCCTGCCGGTGCAGGCGCCAGATCCACGGCCGGTCCTCGGCGGTGTGCAGGTGCCCGGGGAAGGTCAGCAGCTCACCCAGGTCGCGACGGTAGATCCCGGCCCACGCGTAGGGGTAGTCGACCATCGTCTTCACCCCGGTGGGCAGGATGTGGTCGCGGGGCTTCAGCACCGTCTCCCGTACGGCGAGCGGCGCCCGGTGGATCACCCGTTTGCGCCCCTCGGCCTGGACGTGGTCCACCCGGACGAAGTCACATCCGAGCCGTTCGATCGCCCCGGTCAGTTCGGCGAGGTAGCCGGGCGCCAGCCAGTCGTCGCCGTCCATGAAGGTCAGGTAGCGCCCGGAGGCCAGCGAGGTCCCGAGGTTGCGGGCGTCGGCGAGCCCGACCGGCCTGTCGTTGTGCACTACGACCAGGCCGGGCAGCTCGTCGCGGAAGTCCTCGATGATCTGCCCGGTGGCGTCCGTCGATCCGTCGTCGACCACGATGAACTCGAAGTCCCTGCGCGCGTTCCTGACCAGGGAGGTCAACGCGTCGGAGATGTAGAGCTCGGCGTCCTTGACCGGGACGACGACGGACAACGTGATCAAGTTTTCCCTTTTCTGTTTTCTCTGGTGATTCGACCCCCACGCGGAGGCTTCCTAAGCCCTACACGTGAGGTTTTTGATCTTGTGCTTTACCGGCCCCAAGCGTGAGGAGTTTCGGCTTGGGCGCGTCGGTGCTTGGACTGAGGAACGCAGGAGCGAAGCGACGGAGTGACGAGGGAAAGCGCCGACGCGGGGCGCCCAAGCCCGCGACGCCGCCAGGCGGAGCAAAGGAACACAGCCCGCGACGCCGAAGGCGTCGCAAAGAGACACAGTTCAGACCCGCACCCTCCGCAGCCGGGCCTTCGGGGCCTCCTCGCCGGGGAAGACGCGCTTGACGCCGTCGCCGAGGGCGGTCTCGATGATGCGGATGTCACGGACCAGGTGCTCCAGGCCCGAGGGTTCGAGCGAGGCGGCGTGGTCGGAGCCCCACATGGTGCGGTCCAGCGTGATGTGCCGCTCGACGGTCACCGCGCCCAGCGTCACCGCGGCCAGGGAGATCTGCAGGCCGCGCTCGTGGCCGGAGTAGCCGACGGGCACGCCGTAGCGCTCCTGGAGGGTGACGATCGTGCGGAGGTTGGCCTCCTCGGGCGGCAGGGGGTAGGTGGAGGTCGCGTGCATCAGCACCAGCTTGGAGGTGCCGAGGATCTCCACCGCCCTGTCGATCTCCTCAAGGGTGGACATGCCGGTCGAGAGGATGATCGGCTTGCCGGTCGCGGCCAGGGCCTGCAGCAGCTCCACGTCGGTGACGCTGGCCGAGGCGACCTTGTGCGTGACGACGTCCATGGCCTCAAGGAACTCGACCGAGGGCACGTCCCACGGCGAGGCGAACCAGTGCAGGCCGCGCTCCTGGCAGTACCTGGCGATCTCGGTGTACTCGTCGAGACCGAACTCGGTCCTGACCTTGTACTCCATGTAGGTCATCTCGCCCCACGGCGTCTGCCGGATCTGGTCGCGCTGCTCAAGCGGCACGCAGATCTCCGGGGTGCGCTTCTGGAACTTGACCGCCTGGCAGCCCGCCTCGGCGGCCACGTCGATGAGCCTGCGCGCGATGTCGATGTCGCCGTTGTGGTTGATGCCGATCTCGCCGATCACGTAGACCGGCTGGCCCGAGCCGACCAGCGCGTCGCCGATCTGGACCGGCTTGGCGACCGGGGAGAGCCGCAGCTCGGTCCTGGGGGCGGGGGTCACGGCCGTCTCCGTCGCGGGGCGCGCGGCCAGGACGCGGTCGCACAGTTCCCGTACGGCTCCGGCCCCGCCGGGCCTGGTCAGCACGGTCCTGGCCGCGGCGCGGACCTTGGGGTGGGCGTCGGGGACCGCGACGGGCCAGCCGACGTCGCCCATCGGGCCGAGGTCGTTGACGTCGTTGCCGACGTAGGCGACGCGGGAGGGGTCGATGCCCTCGATGGCCAGCCAGTCGCGCAGCACGGTCCGCTTGTCGGTCAGCCCCTGCAGGACGGGCACGCCGAGCTTGCGGGCACGAGCGGTGACCACCGGGTTCTGCTCGGTCGACATGATCATCAGCTTGACGCCCGCCCTGCGCAGCAGGGAGATGCCCATGCCGTCGGAGCGGCTGACCGCGACCGTCTCGTGGCCGTCCTGGTCCACGTAGGCGCGGTCGTCGGTGTGCACGCCGTCGAAGTCGGTGATCACCGCGTCCACGTCGATGGGCTCGGGCAGGTCGACGAACGGCGCGAGGGCCCTGACGATCTCCAGGTCCTCGGGAGAGTCGATCTCCAGGGCGTGCCTGGCGGGGACGGGCTGCACGGAGACGGCGCCGAAGAAGCGGTGACCGTGCTCGCGCAGGCCTTCGGTGCGCATCACGTAGAAGGCGCCGGTCTCGCGGTAGTCGGGCTCGCGGTCCTGGCGGCGCGGCCGGTGCGCGGGGTCGTGGTTGATGCCCGCGCCCGCCGAGCTCCACAGGAACTCGTGCGTCTCCAGCCCGGAGAACACCACGTCCGCGGTGCCGTCGAGGACCTTGACGATCGCGCCGTCCAGGTCGGCCGGGTCGATGAACGCGCTGGTGCACTGCACCAGGACGACCACGTCCGGCACGTCGGACAGGTGGTCGAGGACGTGCAGGACGGCCGACTCGCTTGAGGCGGTCGCGCCGCTCAGCTCCTCGGGGCGTTCGATCACGGTCGCCCCCGCCTCACGGGCCGCCTCGGCGATCCCCCTGTGGTCGGTGCTGACCACCACCTCGTCGATCAGTTCGGCCCGCAGGCAGGCCTTGACCGCGCGGGCGACCAGGGGAGTGCCGCCGACCGCGGCCAGGTTCTTCAGCGGGACGCCCGCTGATCCTCCACGGGCGGGGACAACGGCCAGGACTCGCAAGGTTGCTCCTCGTGACATGCGGCAAATGCCCCTGAGCTGGGGCGTTTTAGGAACGCTAGTCACGGGGGTGACCGGACAGGGGTGACTGAGCTGAACGCCCAGAGTCGGTCGTCTTAACTTTCCGGAGAGCCGGGGGCTCCAACACGGAGGGCAGTGTGGGGCATACCGGATGTGTCGCCGTGCGCGGTCAGGCGCTCGCGCCGATGGAGTCCATGAGCATGGGCAGCGCCCGTTCCAGGCTCTGCCGCCAGTACGGCCAGCTGTGGGTTCCGGGGCCGTAGAAGTCGGTCACGACCCGCGCGCCGTTCGCCTGGGCCCGGTTGACGAAGGTCTGCGCCTGACGCAGCAGAGTGGCCTCCCCGCGGTCGGGGGCGGTGCCCAGCGGGTCGAGAGACCCGGGTGTGCCGTCCCCGCAGGAGACGAAGAGCCGCACTCCGCGCAGCCCGGCGGTCAGGTCGGCCGGGTTGTGCGCGGCCCAGGCGGGGTCGCGGTGGCCGCCCCACAGGTCGGCGGAGTCCTCGCCGTACTCGTTGAGCAGCCAGTCGACGCCGTTGTTGCCGTCGAGGGTGTTCAGCACACCGGAGAAGGAGGCCGCCGCCCGGAACATCCCCGGGTGACGGGCCGCGTAGGACATCGCGCCGAGCCCGCCCATGGACAGCCCCGCCACCGCCCTGCGGTCCCCGGCGCCGTAGTCGCGCTCCAGGACGCGGCGGACCTCGGTGAGGTGGAAGGTCTCCCAGGCGGGTCCCTCCCGCCAGTCCGAGTAGAAGCCCACCTGGCCCCCCTCGGGGATGACCACGATCACCGGATAGGCCGAGGTGAGCCTGGCCGCCTCCCCCTGGGTCGTCCACGCGTCGTACTCGGACTGGCAGCACCCGTTGAGCAGGTACAGCACCGGCCACGGCCCCGATCCGGGGCGCCACCCGCCGGGCAGCAGCACCCGGACCATGCCCTCGCGTCCCAGCGCGGCCGAGCGGATCGTGAGCTCGTGGTCGCGCTCGCTCAGCCGGTTGACGTGGACGCTTCCCGGCCCGGAGCCGAGCGGGGACATCTCCGGGCCACGCGGTGTCCCGCCGGAGGAGAAGGGGGTCAGCAGCGCCAGGAGCACGGCCGCCACGGCCGCTCCGGCGAGCAGGAGGACTCCGAGGCGTGCGGCTGTGCGGTTCACGGGACCAATCCTGGCGAAACTTCGCGATCACCGGAAGTGCCGGGCGGCGGCACGCCGTGGCGTAATGGTTCGTCATGGCCTGCCGGGGTACGGCCGTTCCGCAGGGGTCGGGGACATCCGGGGGAGAGGGGACGGCGGATGCGCGGGCTGGTGTGGATGAAGGACGGGGGCGCCGAGTACGCCGAGGTGGACCTCGGGGCGGAGCTGACGGCGGTCGGGGTGGCGATCGGCACCGACCCCGTGCCCTACCGCCTTGAGTACACCCTGCGCACCCTGACCGGATACGTCACCGAACTGCTGTCGGTGCGGGTCCACGGAGCGGGCTGGCACCGGGCGCTCGACCTGCGCCGCTCCGTGCACGGAGCCTGGTCCTGCGAGACCAAGGAGGAGGGGAACCTGGGCGGGCCGTCCCCGGGCGGCGACGTGAACGCCCTGGGCGACGCGCTCGACTGCGATCTCGCGCTGTCTCCGCTGACCAACACCATGCCGATCCTGCGCCACGGCCTCGACGCCAACGACGGGCGGATCGACCTCGTCACCGCCTGGGTCGGGGTGCCCCACCTGCACGTGACCCGTCACCCGCAGCGCTACGTCCACCTGGCGCAGGGCCGGGTGCGCTTCGAGGGAGAGGGCTTCGGCGCCGACCTCACCCTCGACGGGGACGGCGTCGTCGCCGACTACCCGGGGCTGGCCAGGCTGATGAGCGGGGACGCCTCCCCGGCCTGGTGACGCCTCTCAGGGAGCGGGCCGTACGAAGACGGCGACCGTGCGGGCGGGGACGCTCAGCGTGCCGGTCGCGGGGTCGAAGCCGGACCTCCGGACGACGGGGTCGCCGCCGCCTGCCTGGACGGGGTGCAGTTCCACCCGGGCGCCCGCCAGCGCCGCGACGGCCTGCGTCACGGTCCCCGGTGTCGCGTTGAAGACGACCGTCAGCGACGTCCGGTGCGGGTCGAGGCCGTCGGAGTCCAGATGCATGGTCACCACGCCGGGGATCTCCCGCGGCCCGGCGGCGGGGAAGGACAGGCGCGCCTGCACCTCGTCGAGGGAGCCGAGCGCGAAGGCGGGGGACGAGGCGCGGATCCTCAGCAACTCGCCGTACCTCGCCCTGGCCGAGCGGATCGCCGCGCGGCCCGGTCTGAGGGCGGGGTCGGCCAGCAGTGGCCTGGCGTACTCCCATCTGGCCTCGTTGCCCGCCCTCGGGGGGAGGCCCGCGCCGAACCCGTTGCCCAGCGCGGGGTCCCACAGCAGCCGGTTGAACCAGTCGCCCGAGTCGTAGGAGTTGCGGTCGAAGGACTTCGAGCGGAGCCGTTCGCTGCCCGCGTGCACGAACGCGAGGCCCTGCCCGAGCAGTACGGTGGCCAGCGAGAGCGTCTGCATCCGCACCCGGTCGGCCATCGTCGTCGACCTGGGCAGCTTGTAGGCCAGCGCGTCGAACAGCGTCTCGTTGTCGTGGGCGTCCACATAGGTGACGACCTCGCCGGGTGAGGCGGTGTACCCGGCGGGGGAGCCGTTGTAGCCGATCTCCGAGGCCTGCGTCCACCTGCCGTCCGAGGCGGTGAAGGCGTAGTCGCGCAGGTTGCCCGCGAGCCCCGCCTTGATCAGGTCCTGGTAGTACAGCAGCCGCCCCCGCCGCTGCTCGGGCGTGCCGTTCACGGGTGAGTCGTCGGGCGGTCCCGCCAGGCCGGAACCGAAGCCCCGCACCCTCGGGTCGGCGTCGAAGGGGCCGCCGCCGCGCACCGCGTCCCGCAGCCGGTCGCTGAAGGTGGCGATCCCGGTGCCCGCCATGGCGGTCTGGGTCGCCTGCTCGAAACGGGCGCCGCCCGCGACCTCGCCGAAGTCCCAGCCCTCGCCGTACAGCAGGACCGAGGTGCCGTCCACGCCGTCGGCGCCGGGGGTGAGCCGGTCGAGGGCCTCGCGAACCGCCAGGAGGTTCGCCTTCGGGTGATGGCCCATCAGGTCGAACCTGAAGCCGTCCACCTTGTACTCGCGGGCCCAGGTGACGACGGAGTCGACGACGAGTCTGCCCATCATGAGGTGCTCGGGGGCGGTGTTCGCGCAGCAGGTCGAGGTGGCGACCGTGCCGTCGTCGAGCAGCCGGTGGTAGTAGCCGGGCACGAGCCGGTCGAGCACGGCCGAGGGGTGCTGACCGCAGGCGTAGGCGTGGTTGTAGACCACGTCCATGACCACCCGCAGCCCCATCCGGTTCAGTTCGGCGACCATCCGCCGCAACTCCACGATCCGCGCCGTCCCGTCGGGGTCGGAGGCGTAGGAACCCTCGGGCACCGTGTGGTGCAGCGGGTCGTAGCCCCAGTTGTAGGAGTCCCGCGCCGCGGTCAGGGCCACATGTTCCTGCTGCAGCTCGGAGTCCGGCGGCATCGAGGCCAGGTCGCCGTCCGGCTCGGTCCGCTCGGACCGGCGGTCCGGGACGGTGGCGAAGTCGAAGACCGGCAGCAGGTGCACGTGGGTCAGGCCGTCCCGGGCCAGGGAGCGCAGCTCCGCCGTCCCCGCCGAGTCCCGGGCGAAGGCGGCGTAGGTGCCCCGCTCCTCCTCGGGGACCGACGGGTCGCCGGCGGAGAAGTCGCGCACGTGCAGTTCGTGGATCACCGGCCGGTGCCGGGTGACGGGGGGCTTGCGCAGTTCGGCCCAGCCCTCCGGGGCCAGGGCGGGGTCGGCGAGGTCGGCGAACTGGCTGCGCGTGGAGCCGGCCGACAGCGACAGGCCGTAGGGGTCGGTGACCTCGTTGACGACGACCTTTCCCGCGGCCGGGGCGTAAACCGTGACCAGGAAGGTGTAGTAGCGCCCCCTCCACGACGGGTCGCCGGTGACCGACCAGACGCCCGTCCCGTCGTCGCGCCGCATCGGACGCACGGTACGGCCCGCCCCGGAGGGGGTGTCGTACAGCGCCAGCCGTACCCTCCCGGCGGTCGGGGCCCAGACCGAGACCCTGGGGACGCCGTCCTCCCAGACCGGGCCCAGCTCGGCGTCGGCCGCCGCCCGGTAGAGGTCGTCGAGCACCCCGGCGATCTGCACCCCGGTCGCGGCCAGCGGCGCCCCCGCCGGGTCCCGCCGCACGGCGACCACCTGGCCGCGCAGTGCCGAGGGGACCAGGCCCGCGTCACGCGGATCGACCGTGAAGGCCGTCCGCCCGGCCAGGTGAGGCCGTACGGCCAGCTGCGCGGCGGTGAGCGAGCCGGGGGACAGGCGGATGACCCCGAGGGCGCCGGTCAGGTCCCCGCCCGTGCGGGCGATGCCGCCCTCGCCGGACAGGAGCAGGCTGTGGCCGAACCCGGCCGGGTCCCCGTCCAGGTCCCAGACGACCGTCCCGCCGTCGATCCAGTGCGCCCACGCCCGGCCGGGATCGATGTCACCCCCTGCGCCGTCGTGCTCCGTTGCCTGGCTCACGTTCGCGGTCTCCTCGCCTCACGGGCACGCTTTCCTGACCTCCTCGTTCCCCGCGAGGCGGCCGTGACGCAAGCGGTTACGGGGGTTTCATCGGAAGTCCTCGGTGCCTCCGGAGTGAGAAACATGCAGCTAGACGGATATATGGTGACTTTCCTGGTGGGCGCTCCGGGCCCTGTCTTGACATCTTCCTGTAACAAGTTTGCAGAAAGTTGCGGCAAATTCTTTCGCTTCGGCGTACCGCCGCGTAACGTCCGGCGTATCCTGCCCGGCCCGGTGGTCCGTCCCCGGCCGCGGCGGGGACCGCCATACCGTGGGCCCGCCGGGCGTCACGGTCTGACAGTCGTCTGATCGGGGGACCCCCATGACCGAACTCGCCCAATCCCACCGCCCCGGCGGAGCAGACGGGACGGCCACCCGCTGGTGGCGCGACGCGGTGATCTACCAGGTCTACGTGCGCAGTTTCGCCGACGGCAACGGGGACGGGATCGGTGACCTGCTCGGGGTGCGCGGGCGCCTGCCGTACCTCGCGGACCTGGGTGTCGACGCCCTCTGGCTGACCCCGTTCTACACCTCGCCGATGGCCGACTTCGGCTACGACGTGGCGGACTACCGGGACGTCGATCCGATCTTCGGGACGCTGGCCGACGCCGCCGCGCTCGTCGAGGAGGCGCATCGGTACGGGCTGAGGGTGATCGTGGACGTCGTGCCCAACCACACCTCCGACCGGCACGCCTGGTTCAGGGAGGCGCTTGAGGCGGGACCGGGCAGCCCGGAGCGGGAGCGCTACGTCTTCCGCGAGGGCAGGGGCGAGAACGGGGAGCTGCCGCCGAACGACTGGGAGTCGATCTTCGGGGGGCGCGCCTGGACCCGGCTGCCGGACGGCGAGTGGTACCTCCACCTGTTCGCCCCCGAGCAGCCCGACCTGAACTGGGAGAATCCCGAGGTCCACGCCGAGTTCGAGTCGGTCCTGCGCTTCTGGCTCGACCTGGGCGTCGACGGCTTCCGGGTGGACGTGGCGCACGGCATGGTCAAGGCGCCGGGGCTGCCCGACGTCGGCCATCCCGACCAGATCCGGATGATCGGCACCGACGTGGTGCCGTTCTTCGACCAGGACGGCGTCCACGACATCCACCGGGCCTGGCGCAGGCTCCTGGACTCCTACCCCGGCGAGCGGATCGGCGTCGCCGAGGCGTGGGCGCCCTCCCCGGGACGGCTGGCCCGTTACGTCCGCCCCGACGAGCTGCACCAGGCCTTCAACTTCCACTTCCTGGGCACCCCGTGGGAGGCGGCGGCGTTCCGCGCGGTGATCCAGGAGTCTCTGGACACCGCCGGGTCGGTTGGCGCCCCGACCACCTGGGTGCTGTCCAACCACGACGTCAAACGGCACGTCACCCGCTACGGCGGCGGCGGGACGGGCCTGCGCAGGGCCCGCGCCGCGGCGCTGCTGACGCTCGGCCTGCCCGGATCGGCCTACGTCTACCAGGGGGAGGAGCTCGGCCTGCCCGAGGTCCTTGACCTGCCGGAGGAGTTCCTGCACGACCCGCAGCGGCTGCGCGACCCGGAGGCGGGCAGGGACGGCTGCCGGGTGCCCCTGCCGTGGAACGAGGCCGAGCCGCACCTCGGCTTCGGCCTGCCGGGCGGCGAGGACCCCTGGCTGCCGATACCCGCCTCGTGGGGGCCGCTCAGCGTCGAGTCGCAGCTGGCCGACCCCTCCTCCACGCTCAACCTGTACCGGCGGGCCCTGGAGGTCAGGCGCGCCCGGGGCTCCTTCGGCGAGGACGCTCTGGCGTGGCTGCCCTCCCCGGAGGGGACGCTGGCCTTCGCCCGTGGCGAGGGGTTCGCCTGCACGGTCAACCTGACCGGTGAGCCGGTCGAACTGCCCGCGCCGGGACGTGTCCTGCTGGCCAGCGAGGAGCCGGTAATCGAGGGCGGCCTGGCGCGGCTCGCCCCCGACTCCGCTGTCTGGTGGGAGCGCGAGGGCGCGTGAGAGCGCCGTTCGCCGGGCAATGCCCACCTCAACGCCGGTGAAAGAGTTGTAACGGTTCGCTGGGTGCCTGCCGCCCCCGATGGTCCGGCGGGGGCTCCCTGTGCCAGGATCTCCGCTGACCGTCACTCAGCGATGGGACGTGCCTACATGGAGTCGATCATTCCGCGGTGGACCGTTCCCGCTCTCGCGGTGTTCACCGTGAGCGGTCTCCTCGTCGCGGTCCCCGGCCCCGCCCAGGCGCGGGCGGGCGGCGTCTACTACGTCGACTCCGAGAAGGGCGACGACGCGGCCGCGGGCACCTCGCCGGAGAAGGCGTGGCGTTCCCTGGGCAGGGTCAACGACGCCAGGTTGCGCCCCGGCGACGTGGTGCGGCTCAGTCGCGGCGGAGTGTGGCAGGGACCGCTGCGGCTTCGCGCGAAGGGCACCGCGGCGCGGCCCGTCGTGGTCGAGCCGTACGGCACGGGCTCGGCGCCGAAGGTCGGCGGCGAGGGCACGGAGAGCTGCGTGGTGCTCGGCGGCTCCCACCTGCGGGTGACCGGGGTGCGCGCGAGCGGCTGCCAGTGGGCGGGCTTCGAGGTGACCGGAGACGACAACGAGCTCGACGGCGTCCTGGCCGACCGCAACGCCAGCGGCGTCAACCTCGTCGGAGCGCGCAACGTCCTGAGGAACAGCGTGCTGACCCGCAACGACCGCATGAGCGTCAACGACAACGGCGGTGACAACGACTCCGGCGCCTTCGGTGTGCTGCTCAACGGCGACGACAACCTGGTCTCCGACAACGTCATCACCGGCAGCTACGCCGCCAGCCAGGACTACGGCACCGACGGCGCCGCGGTCGAGGTGTTCAACGGCGACCGCAACCGGGTGGTCAGGAACATCGCCCGCGACAACGAGACCTTCGCGGAGCTGGGCGCGCGCAAGGGCAGGACCGCGACCGGGAACGTGTTCGCCTTCAACGTGGTGACCTCCTCACGCAAACGCGGCTCCTTCCTGATCACCCGGGGCGCCGGTCATGTGGTCGGGCCGGTGCTCGGCACGGTGGCGGTGCAGAACTCGGTGTACCTCCCCGCCCGCGACACCATCGGCTGGTCGTGTCACGACGGCTGCTCCCCGGCCATCCTCAAACTGCGCAACAACGTCATCGTGGTCGGCGGCCAGATGGGCTACGAGGACGGTGCGGGGGCCGACGAGGGCGGCAGCGTCTACCGGGGCAGGTCCCGCGGGTTCAAGCTCGGCTCGCGGTCCGTCGTCGCCGATCCGCGCTTCAGGGGTGGGAACGACCTGCGCCTGAAGCCGGGCTCCCCGGCCCTCGGCCGGGGCCTCAAACTCAACCCTGCCTGGTACGGCGGCGCCTCCCAGGCCCGTGACCTGGCGGGGAAGGCCCCTTCGGTGGTTCCCGACGCGGGCGCCTACCAGCACTAAGCTTTCCGAATTTTTCGGATTTAAGGTCTTATCTTGGACATCTCCCCGGAACATCCGTGAAACCTGTCTAGGACACCCTGTGTTCGGAGAGGGGGGATCGACGATGATGTTGCGACTGCGGGTGTCCTTTCCCGACAGGCCGGGGGCCCTGGGCCAGGTGGCCCGGGTGCTCGGCACGCTGGGCGCCGACATCCTCCAGGTGACGGTGCTGGAACGTGAGGCGGGGCGGGTCGTCGACGACTTCACCGTCTCCTGGCCGGGACCGTTCGGCCCGGAGGGTGTCAGGGACCGGCTCTCCGCCGTGCCGGGCATCCGTGTCGAGGCCGTCTGGCGGACCAGGGAGATCCCCGGGACGTCCCCCGACTACGACCTGCTCAGGCACGTCGTCGCGGAGCCGGGGCGGGCCTTCGCCACCCTGGTCGACGCCATCCCGGACCTGGTGAGCGCCGAGTGGGCGGTCGTCGTCTCCTCCGAGAGCGGCGAACTCGTCCACCGAAGCTGGCAGGCGCCGGAGTCCCTCGACGAACGGGGAGGCCTGTCCGGGATCGGATCGGCCGACCTCACCGCCCTGCGCCCCTGCGCGCTCACCGGGGGACGTCACCGCTTCATGAGCGTGCCCGTCCCCGGCGCGGGACTCCATCTGGTCCTCGCACGTACGGAGGGACCTCCGTTCCACCGCGCCGAGCTGGACCGCGCGGTCCGTGTCGTGGAGATCGTCTCCATCATCGGCCGCAGCACCGCGCCGCAGACCCCTCAGGGCGTCTGAGGCCGTTCATCCGGGCCTTGCCGTGATCCGGGTCCCCGGGTCCGCCCAGGGCGCGTCCGGTCCCGCTCAGCGACGGGGCGGGTCGATGCGCGAGCCGTCCACGGTGAAGAGCATCAACCGGCTGGCGTCCACGCCGACCCTGGCGGGCTCCCCCGCCCGCCAGACGGGACGAGCGCCGAGCCGGACGATGAGGTCGGCCCTGCGATGGGTCCCGCTCGCCTGCTCGTTTCCGTACTCGGTCTCGGCCTGTGCGGACCGGCCGGGCAGCAGCCTGCGGATGGCCGCCATCGCACGGCCACCGGAGGCGGCCATCGCGTGGGCGTTGTGGCGCGGGTCGGGCGGCTCGGGGACGGCGACGGACTGGATGCCGCTCTCGACGTAGGCGAGCCACTCGTGGCCGTGGTACTCAAGCGCCCTGACCCGGCCGAAGAAGACCGGGCCCTCGAACGTCTCCGGCACCGGGGCGAGGCAGTCGGGACGCAGGCCGACGATGATCTGACGGCCGACGTGCTGGGAGATCACGTACGCCCTGGGATCGGTCCAAGGAATGGTGATCTGGTGTGGCCCGAAGTCCAGCATGATGAACTGGTTCTGCGGGGTCTTGACCACGGCCGACAGCAGGTTGAGCTGCTGGGAGCTGAGGAAGGCCGCGGTGAAGGCGGTCGCCGGGTCGTTGTAGACCTGTCCCGGGGTGCCCAGGTCCTGGAGCACGCCGCGGTTCATGATGGCGATGCGGTCGGCCAGGGTCAGGGCCTCGACCTGGTCGTGGGTGACGTAGATGGTGGTCACGCCGAGGGAACGGACCAGCGAGGAGATCTCCATGCGCATCTCGGTGCGCATGCCCGCGTCGAGGTTGGACAGCGGCTCGTCCATCAGGAACAGCGAGGGCTGGCGGACGATCGCCCTGCCCATCGCGACACGCTGGCGCTGGCCACCGGAGAGCGTTCCAGGACGGCGGTCGAGGGTCTCGTCGATGTGCAGCGCCTTCGACAGCTCGGTCACCCGCTCGCGCACCAGGGCGGGGTCGGCCTTGGCGATCTCCAGGGGGAAGGCCATGTTGCCCCGCACGGTGCGGTGCGGGTAGAGCGCGCCGTTCTGGAAGACCATGGCGACGTCACGCTCACGCGGCGGCAGGTCGTTGGCGAGGGTGCCGCCGAGCCACAGGTCGCCCGAGGTGACCTCCTCAAGCCCGGCGATCATCCGTAGCAGCGTGGACTTACCGCATCCCGAGGGCCCCAGCAGGACAAGGAACTCCCCGTTCTCGGCGCGCAGGTTGATGCGGTCAACCGCGAGGTACCCGCCGGGGTAGACCTTGGTCACATTGTCGAGGACGACGGTACTCATGCGCGCTCGTTCCTCCCGGACTCCGCTGCCCGGATCCAGCCGTGTGATTGATGAGGTAGTACATCGCGACATTCACCTGTGTGTCCATAGATGTGGTTAGAAATCGCTTGCCTTCGGGCCACTTCCGGAGCCCGGCTCCGGGTGGCCGACGTCGCGACGACAAGGGTTCAGGTGCTGATCGTGATGACGGTCGCTGAATGTTACAGTTTGCGAAAAGTTGTGCGAACCCTTTCACGGGGGCCGGATGCCGTCTGGCTTGCGCCCCGCTCGGCCGCATGGTGGGGTGCTTGTGATGGACGGCGAACTCCCGCGGGTCCCCCGGCCCCGCCTCGACGGCGCGGGCGTCAGACTGGCCGACATCGCGGCGCGGGCGGGAGTGAGCGAGGCCACGGTCAGCCGGGTGCTCAACGGCAGGCCGGGCGTGGCGGTCACGACCAGGCAGGCGGTGCTGGCCGCGCTGGACGTGCTCGGCTACGAGCGCCCGCAGCGCCCGCGCGGGAGCAGCAACGGGGTGGTCGGCCTGGTGATCCCCGAGCTGGACAACCCGATCTTCCCCGCGTTCGCCCAGGCTCTCGGAAGAGAGCTGACCCAGCACGGCTACACCCCGGTGCTGTGCACCCAGCTTCCCGGCGGCGCCCCCGAGGACGAGTTCACCGAGATGCTGACGGAGCGGGGGGCCAGCGGCATCGTCTTCGTCTCCGGGCTGCACGCCGACACCACCGCCGACGTCGAGCGCTACACCCGACTGGTCGGCCGGGGCCTGCCGATCGTGCTGCTGGACGGCTACAGCGACCGGATCGAGGCCCCCTTCATCTCCCCCGACGACAGGGCGGCGGCGTGGCTGGCCGTGCAGCACCTGGTGGACCTCGGGCACGAGCGGATCGGCATGGCCCTCGGGCCGCGCCGGTACGTGCCGGTGATCCGCAAGATCGAGGGCTACCGCCAGGCGATGGCGCACCTGCTCGGCGCGGACGAGACCGACGAGCTGATCTCGCACTCGCTGTTCTCCGTCGAGGGCGGCCAGGCCGCCGCGGTCCGGCTGCTCGAACAGGGTTGCACCGGGATCGTCTGCGCCTCCGACCTGATGGCGCTCGGCGTGATCAGGGCCTGCCGGGAACGGGGGCTGTCCGTGCCCGAGGACGTCTCGGTGGTCGGCTTCGACGACTCGCCGCTGATCGCCTTCACCGACCCGCCGCTGACCACCGTCCGCAAGCCCGTCGCCGCGATGGCCGCGGCCGCCGTCGCGGCCCTCATCGAGGAGATCAGCGGCACCCGGGGCAGGAACGTCGAACTGGTCTTCCAGCCCGAGCTGGTCGTACGCCGCTCGACCGGCTCCGGCCCGCTGGTGAACCGTTAGACCCGCCGGATGCGGGCCGCCTCTCCGCACCGGGCGCCGTTGACCGGTGCGGAGGGTCTCGCGGCCCCGGCTCAGCCCCGTTCGGGGGAGCCGGGCCTGCGGCCGCCGGAAAGGCGGCCGAGAAGGGAGGCGGCGGAGGCCCGGTAGGCGGCCACGTTGCGCATCTTGACGTGCTCGTAACCGCGCACGACGTCCGGCAGTTCGGCCAGTTCCAGAACCGTCGCCGCGGTCTCGGGGGTCAGGTGGGACAGGGCCCGCCGCACGTCGCGGGTGTACTCCACGACCAGCGCCCGCTCGGTCCTGCGCACCCCGGCCATGCCGAACGGGTCCAGCCGGGTGCCGCGCAGCCCGCGCATGCCGTACAGCAGGCGGAAGGCGGGGTCGAACCAGGTGCCGAGGCGGATCTTGCGGTTCATGCCCATGGCACGCAGCACCGGCGGGTGCAGGTTGTAGGAGATCTTCGCACCCGGCCCGAACTCGGCGGCGATCCTGGCCCGCTCGGCCGGGTCGAGGTGCAGTCTGGCGACCTCGTACTCGTCCTTGTAGGCCATGAGCCGGTGCAGGTGACGTGCGTAGGCCTCGGTGATCGGCAGCGAGTCCCCGGAGGTCCCCCCAGAGGCCTTCTCCTCCTCGGCCTTGACCGCGCGCACCGCCTCGGCGTAACCGGCCGCGTAGCGCGGGTTCTGGTAGGCGGCCAAGTCGGGCACCCTGACCGTCAGAAGGCGGTGCAGTTCGGTGCCGGGCTCGGCGATCGAGCCGACGAGCCGGGCGAGCTCCGGGTCGGGACGGGAGGCGGGCGGCGCGGGCGGGCGGGCCGCCTCGGCGACGGCCTCGGGGGCGGCGACGACGGCCCTGCCCCAGTGGAAGGCGGCGATCGTCAGGTCGGCGGTCTTGCCCCCGCTCTGCCGTACGGCCCGCTCGATCGACTCCAGGCTCAGCGGGATGAGCCCGCGCTGCCAGGCCGCGCCGACCACGATCGTGTTGGCCGGCATGTGGTCGCCGAACAGCGCCTGGGCCAGGTCCTCGGCGTCGAGGTAGACGTTCAGTTCGCTCCTGGTGCGTGACTCGAGCGCGCCGATCGGTGAGCCGAGTTCGGTGACGTGCCTGGACGGGTCGACGACCATGGAACCGGTGGGGACCAGGCTGGTCGAGACCACCGCGACGGTCCGCCCGGGGTCGGCGGCGCTCAGGTGCTTGGGGTCGGTTGCGCCGAGCAGGTCGAGCGCCAGGTAGGCGTCGACCGCGCCGGTGCCCGCCCGCGCGGAGCGGTCCTCGCCGTCCTCGAAGATCCGGACGTCGGAGACGACGGTGCCGCCCTTCTGGGCCAGGCCGGTCTGGTCGAGCCCGCGTGAGCGCTTGCCGTCCAGCATCGCCGCGGTGCCGAGCATCTGCGCCACGGAGACCACTCCGGTCCCGCCGATGCCGACCAGCCTGATCGTCGTCTCCCCGGCGCGCTGCTCGGGCGCGGGCAGCTCGGGCGGCACGGGTACGGCCCGGCGCCGCCGGGTGTCCTTGCCGGGCACGACGGTCACGAAGGACGGGCAGTCGCCCTCGACGCACGAGTAGTCCTTGTTGCACGAGGACTGGTGGATCTCGGTCTTGCGGCCGAACTCCGTCTCGACCGGGAGCACGGACAGGCACTCCGACTTCTGCCCGCAGTCGCCGCAGCCCTCGCACACCCGCTGGTTGATGGCCACCCGCCTGACCGGGTCGGGCAGCTCGCCCCGTTTGCGCAGCCGCCGCTTCTCCGCCGCGCACTGCTGGTCGTGGACCAGCACGGTCACGCCGGGGATCGAGGCCAGCTCCCGCTGCGCCTGTTCGAGCGCGCTCCGGTCGCGGACCTCGGCGATCCGGGAGAGTCTGACCCCCCGGTAACGCTCGGGCTCGTCGGTCGTGACGATCACCCTGCGCACGCCCTCGGTCTCCAGCCAGCGGGTCAGGTCGGCCACCGCGAGCGACGGGGTGATCGTCTGCCCGCCGGTCATCGCGACCGCGCTGTTGTAGAGCAGCTTGTAGGTGATGTTGACCCCCGCGCCGACGGCCGCCCGTACGGCCAGCGAGCCCGAGTGGTGGAAGGTGCCGTCCCCCAGGTTCTGGAAGATGTGCGGGGTGTCGGTGAAGGGCGCCTGCCCGATCCACTGCGCCCCCTCGCCGCCCATCTGGGTCAGGCCGGTCAGCGTGCCCTTGCCCTCGCGGTTGATCACGATCATCGTGTGGCAGCCGATCCCCGCGCCGACGGGGGCGCCGTCGGGCACCGCGGTCGAGCGGTTGTGCGGGCAGCCGGAACAGAAGAAGGGGGTGCGCTGAGGGCCGAGCAGCTTCAGCGGCGCCGGACGGGAGATCACCGCCAGCCCCCTGTCGACCCGGTCGCCGGCCGCCGGGTCGAGTCCGGCCCTGCGCAGCCGGAAGGCCAGCGCCTTCGCCGCCAGGTCGGCGTCGACGCCGCCGCTCCTCGGGATCAGCGGGGCGCCGTTCTCGTCGAGCTTGCCCAGCACGCGGGGGGCGTCGGCGGTGCCGTACAGGACGTCCTTGACCAGGCCCTCAAGCAGCGGGTCCTTCTCCTCGACGACGAGGATCTCCTTGAGCCCCCTGGCGAAGGTCCTGACGATCTCCGGTTCGAGCGGCCAGATCATGCCTATCTTGAGGACGCGGACGCCGAGCTCCGCCGGGTCGACGCCCAGCCTGCGGAAGGCCTCGCACACGTCGTAGTAGGCGGTGCCGGAGGCGACGACGCCGAGCCAGGCGTCCCGGGGGTCGACGGTGACGCGGTTGAGGCCGTTCTCCCTGGCGTAGGCACGGGCCAGGTCGAGGCGCGGGCCGGTGAGGGTCCGCTCCATCTCCAGTGACCACGGCGTGAGCAGGGTCGCGTCGGGCGTGTGCCGGTACGGCCTGCCCTGGTACTCGACGACGGGCGTGACCGGGACCACACGGCCGGGTCCCACCTCGACCGTGCCGCTGGCGTCGACGACGTCGGTCACCGTCTTGACGGCAACCCACAGGCCGCTGGCCCGGGAGGCGGCGATGGCGTGGCGGCCGAGGTCGAGCAGCTCCTGGACGCTTCCCGGATGGACGATCGGCATGCCGAAGGAGGCCAGCGTGCTCTCCGTCGCCGAGGGGAGCGTGGAGGACTTGCAGATCGGGTCGTCCCCGCACAGGGCGATCAGGCCGCCGTCGGGGTGGGCGCCGACGAAGTTGCCGTGCCGCAGCGCGTCGGCGGCGCGGTCGACACCGGGGGCCTTGCCGTACCAGACGCCGAGGACGCCGGCCTTGCGCGGCCGGGGCAGGCCGGGGACGAGCTGGCTGCCCCAGACGGCCGTGGCGCCGAGCTCCTCGTTCTGGCCGGGACGGTGCACGACGTCCAGGGGCTCGGCGTGCCGCCGCGAGCGGGAGAGTTCGAGGTCGAAGCCCCCGAGGGGGGAACCGGGGTAGCCGGAGACCATGGCGCCGGTTTCGAGACCGGCCGCGCGGTCGGCGCGCATCTGGTCGAGGATCACGCGGACCAGGGCCTGCGTGCCGGTCATGAACACCTGGCCCTCTTCGAGGGCGTATCGGTCGTCGGGAGCCGTTGCGCGGGTTTCGGCGGAGATCGTCATGATCGGTGGTCCCGTCTTGCCGTGGTGCACTTTGGTTGCCGCAAGGTTATGTCAGGCTGTCCGAAATATGATGTCAATATTTATTGTCCACTGCTGAGTGGATAGCATCCGATGCCATGGATGCCACAGATCGCGCAATCATCGGCCTTCTCCAGGTGGAGGGCAGGCTCAGCAACCTCGAACTCGCCGAGCGGGTGAGGCTCACTCCCTCGCCCTGTCTGCGCCGGGTCCGCAACCTTGAGGAGTCGGGGGTGATCAGCGGTTACCGGGCCGTCATCGACCCGGCGGCCGTCGGGCGCGGCTTCCAGGTTCTGGCGTATGTGGAGCTTGAGGGCCAGGACGCGGAGACCGTCACCGCCTTCGAGGCCGCGGTCCTGGAGATCGAGGACGTGGTCGAGTGCCTGCGCATGTTCGGCCGCCCCGACTACGTGCTGCGGATCGCGGTGCCCGACATGGAGGCCTACAGCCAGCTGTGCCTCGAACGGCTCGGCAAACTGCCCGGCCTCGACAAGCTGACCTCCCAGATCGCCATGAAGGCCCTCAAGCCCGGTGGCGTCCTACCGCTGTGACCTCCGCGGCGCGGCGGACGGGGCGGGAGCCCCGGAGGGCGACGGCTTGGACGACGGCTTGGGAGAGGGCGCGGGCGGGGGAGGGGGCGGCGTCCTGGGCAGGTCGATCAGCGCCTGCCTGGCCCGGGGCGCGCCGTCGAGGGAGAAGTAGGGGTTGATCCGCAACGCCCTGGCCAGGTGGGCGCGGGCGGCGGCCGTGTCGCCGAGGGCACGCGCGATCTCGCCCCGGTGGTAGGCGGCCTGCGCGTTCCGGGAGCCGGGGGGTTCGGCACGGGCGGCGTACCCGGCCGCCTCGGCGTCGTGGCCGGCCCGGTGCAGCGCCCACGCCAGGGCGTCGGCGACGTCCGCGCCGCCGTGCCCGTTCCACTCGGCCCGCAGGCGCCGTACGGCGGAGGCGGGGTCGCCGTGGTCGGCCTCGAATCGTCCCGCCCTCAGCGCGTCCACCCTCGCCAGGCCGTGGGAGGTGAACAGGGCGTACTGCCGCGCGGCCCGCTCCGGCCGCCCGAGGTACTCGTACAGCTCGCCGAGGTCGGCCGTGTAGCCGGGGTCGCGGGCCGACGCGGCGCCGTAGTCGCGGATCGCCGCGCCGGTCCAGCCGAGCGCCGCCTCCGCCCTGGCCCGTCCCGCGTACGAGGGGGCGTGCTCGGGGTCGGCGGCGAGCGCCCTCCCGTAGGCGCGTACGGCCCGCCGCGGCCGTCCCAGGCTCCATTCGAGCTCGCCGAGCCCGTAGGCCTGGCACGCCAGCTCCGCGGGGGAGGAGGCCGCGAACCCGGCCCTGCGGAGCACGGCCCTGGCCCGCTGGCTCTCACCGCGCAGCCGCAGCAGGTCGGCGGCCCGGGTGAGCGAGGCCACGTCCGGGGTGCCGCCGAGCATCCGCCTCAGGGCGAGGTCCGCCCTGTCGTACCGGCCGAGCCCGGTGTAGGCGTCGGCCAGCACCGTGTACAGCGGCCAGCGGCGCGGCGCGGTCCTGCGGGCCCGTGTTCCCCAAGCACGGGCGGCGCCGTGGTCGTGCCTGACGTTGGCGATCACACCCATGCCGATCATCGCGTCGGCCTCGGGGGACAGGTTCAGCGAGTACCTGAAGGCCGAGCGCGCCAGGGCGTAGTGGGCCGGGTCGCCGGTGCGCCCCGCCGCGTCGAGATGGGCGTCGCCGAGCGCCGTCCAGGCCCGCGCGTCGGCGGGATGCTCACGCAGGCGGGCGCGCGCGTCCGCGACGGGGTCGGTCCGCGTCCGGGAGGTCCGTGAGCCTCCGGCGGAGGACCCGTCAGGTCCGGTCGAGGCTCCGGGCGGTGTTCCGGGACCGGGTGCCGGATCACCGGGGCCGAACAGGGCCAGCAGGACGCCGCCCGCCGTCAGGCAGCCGAGCAACGGCAGGAATCTGCGCACGCGTCTCGCCTCCGCGCTCTCAGAGGTGGCCGGGCCACGGCGGCCCGTCGTTCCGCGTGGAACGGTGGGGAACGGGAACCGGCCGACGGCACATTATCCGGATTTTTCCGGAAATGATCTCTCGGGAAACGCGGCGAAACCGGGTCGAGTACTGCGTGAAACCCACGTTCGGCGTCCTTTTCGAAAAGCCCCCGTTCAGGTTCTCGATCATGAGAAAGCTAGCACCGCGGGCACGAGCCCCTCGGGGAGCAGCCGGTCAAGAAACCCCAAAAACGGGAGCGAAAAAGCACGAGGCCCCCGCCGGAGCGGGGGCCTCACGGACCTGTGTCAGACCACGCCGGTCTTGACACGCGTCAGGAAGTCGGCCCAAACCTGGGGGCTGAACAGCAGAGCCGGGCCATCGGGGTTCTTGCTGTCGCGAACCGCGATGACGCCGGGGAGGTTGTCGGCCACCTCCACGCACTCGCCGCCGTTTCCGTTGCTACGGCTGCTCTTGCGCCACTGTGCGCCGGTCAGGTCCATGAATGCATCCTTTTCTCGATGAAGGCCGCCGATGCGGCCTGGGGTAGGGCATATGAGCGCAGGGCGTCGAACTGGGCCGATAGAGGGTCGACCCGCGCTGGATCGATCAGAAGCTGTGCGGCTTCCGCGTTCTCCATGTACACGATGTCGGGGGCGCCTTTGAAGGACAGGACCAAGATGGGCCCTGCGAGCCCGGCATAGGCGCCCACGTCGAAGGGGATCACCTGGATGGTGATCCGCGGTCGCATCGTGGCATCCAGAAGGTGTTGCAACTGCGCGCGCATGACCGCGCCGCCACCGATGGGGCGGGTCAGCACGGCTTCGTCCAGCAGGACGAAGAGGATCGGCGGGTCCGGCCGGTCGAGCAGTCGCTGGCGTTGCATACGCACAGTAATCATCTCCTCAACCTCCTTCTCGGTGTCGAACGGCCTTCCCGCCCGGGTCAGCGCCCGTGCGTAGTCCTCGGTCTGTAGCAACCCGGGAACCACCGACAGCTGATAGTTACGCAGCGTCCTTGCCTCCCACTCCAGCTCGAACAGCGAGCGCACCCACGCGGGGGAGGACTCCCTGCCGATCAGCGGCCAGAGCTTGACGAGGGTGCCGCCGGTCTCCAGGACCTCATCGCATCTCTGTGCGAACTTCCTGGTGGGAGCACGTGCGGCGGTCTCGATCAAGCCGACCAGTGAGGTGGAGTACGAGGTCCGTCTGGCCAGCTCCTGCTGGCTCCAGCCCATCGCCTCGCGCAACCTGCGCAGCTCGGAACCCCAGTAAGCGCTGACGCTCGTGCTGGGGTCCAGCTCTTTGGGGGCGGGCATGGGGGGCTCCCGTCTTTCTGGGTCCTACAGGGGTCGGGGTGGAACCTACAGCCGACCCGAACCGAGGTGCATGTACCTCTTCGTAGTCGAACATCTACAGAAAGTAATCACTCCTGTTCACTCTGGGAAGTGGAAACGAAGAATCGCTTGCATCGATTACCGAGAGGAGGTGGACGGTGGTGACGATCGTCCACGGCACATCCGCCTGGACGCCCGCCGTGCGTGCCGCAGGTCTGCTCAATGACGAGCTGGCCAGTCGGGGAGTCAAGGGTGACGTCCACGGGGGTTACGGTCTGGCGCTGGTCTCCGTGCACGGAGACCTGGTGGTCTGGACGGACGGAACGGTCTACCGCTGGTGGGCCGGACACCTGTCGCGGCGGACGGGACGGCGGCTCTACGCCGTCTACGGGGTGGACAACCCCGCGACCGTCGCGCGTGGGGTGATGCTGCGTTACGTCGAGCTGGACGGCGGACAGGACGGCGGGTACGGAGGCGAGCGCGGAGGCGATCACAGCGGCGAGCACGGCGACGGGCAGGCAGGGCGGCCGGGGGAACGCCGCCCCTCCTTCGCGCCTCCGCCGGACAGGACGGTGCCGCCGCCGGGCAGGGCGTTGCGAGGGCCGGTCACGGGGGACCGTCCTGAGGAGCCGCCTTCCCCCGCCCTGTCGCGGCCGTCGGCCGTGTCCGGGGTCATGCTCGCGGCCGGGGTCGCGCCGGGCGTGACGGACGGGAGCCGTCCACGCCCGGTACCCGTCCGGTAGGCCAGAAAGAGACGCCCCTTTCCGCCTGGTCCTGCCGGGCGGGGCGGAAAGGGGCGGACGGCGGTAGAGTCGTCCGCCCGGCCACCGAGTACGGCGGACCCGGGGCGTGGACCGTTCCGCGCGGCCCCGGATCCCACGGCGGGGCCGTACGCGCGGGCCCGGCCGTCGAAGGGATCTCTGGAACGTCATGGCGCAGCGGTTTCGGGGCGGGCTCGTCGCGGCCGCGGGCACACTGACCGCCCTCGTCCTCGCCGGGCACCGGCTGGTGCCGAACTGGCGGGGATGGGGCAACACGCTCGACAGCGCCCTGCCGTGGTTCGGTCTCGTGGTCCCGCTGCTGGCCGTGGCCGCTCTTGCCAGGAGGTCACGGCTCGCCACCGCGGGGGCGCTGGTTCCGGCCGTGACGTGGGGGGTGATGTTCGGGCCCGCGTTCGTGCCGGTCGTCCGGGCCGGGCAGCCGGACCTGCGCGTGGTCCACCAGAACGTCAACATGGCCAACCCCGACCTCGCCGGGACCGCGAGGGCCCTTCGCGCGGCGCGCCCCGACATCCTGGTGGCGGCCGAGCTCTACGACGACCCGGTCCTGATGAACGGGACGGTCGATCCCGCCTTCGCCGCGGAGATCGACCCCGGCCTGCCCTACCGGTTCCCCGACAACCCCGGCATCGCGGTGTGGAGCAGATATCCCTTCGTGGGCAGGCCCAAGTCGGTGCCCGGGGTGCCGCGCTCCCGGTGGGCGACCATCCGTACCCCGCACGGCCGGGTCAACCTCTACGCCGTGCACCTGGCGTCCTTCCGCCCGGGGGAGCGGTGGGTCATCGCCGAGCGCAACGCCCAGGTCGAGGCGCTGGCCGCGGCGATCAGGGCCGATCCGAGCCCCCGGATCATCGTCGTCGGCGACCTCAACACCGCCTCGACCGACCGGGAGCTGCGCGCGCTCACCGAGACGCTCTCACCCGCGGCCGAGCGGGCGGGCTCCGGCCTGCAGTTCACCTGGCCGGCCATGCTGCCCCTGGTGCGCCTCGACCACGTGCTCACCCGGGGGTTGGAGGTGCTCGACAGCCGGGTGCTGCCCAGGTCGGTCAGCGACCACCGGCCGATCCTGGCCGACCTGCGTTTCCCCTCCGGGAGGGAGGCCGGCGCGGGCCGGTGAAGCGGATCGCGCCGACCCGGTCCGCCGCCGGCCTGTCCAGCAGGGTCACACCCGCGGCGGGCGGCAGGGGGCCGCGCCGGGCCCGGCCGACCAGGTCCCGCCAGCGGCGACGGTGCCTGGCGAAGGTCGTCGCGGTGACCGTGCGCCCCCGGGCGCGCTGCCCGGCCCGCGCCGTCTCCGGGTCGACGTCGAGCAGGACGAGGTGGACCTCGCCGCCTGCCCTGCGGGCCAGCCAGGCGAAGCCGTGCAGAATGTGCGGCCAGGTGCCCCGGGTGTGCGCGACCACGTCGTGCCCGCCGAGCACCGCCCGTGCGATCCGCCACACATGTGTGGCATGCACGAGCGGAGTGCGGGCCCGATGTGGGACCGGCCCGAGATAGCGGGCCCACCAGTTGCGTGACTGCCGTGAGTCGATCACCCGGGTACCACCGGCGGCGACCGGCTCCCGTTCGTCGCCGCTGAGGCCGTACAGCCGGTCGAGCAGAGTGCTCTTGCCCGCGCCGGGGAGACCCGCGAGCAGGACCAGGGAACCCGGCGGATAGGTCAGGACCGTCGCGGCCCCTCCCCCGAGAGGAAAGGAGGGCGTGTCGCCGGTGGGGGAGGGGAGGGTGGGCATGGCGACTCCTCGAATGACGCGGTCATCCGAGGTCTCCTTCACCCGCGCCGTGCGGGCGGCCGCCCGGGGACGCCGTGGGACGTCCGTACTGACCGGGTCGGCTCTTGGGAAGTACTCCCCTCGCCCCTACAGGGTAAAGGAACGGTGCTCCCGGCTCCACCCCGTGAACGCCGCTCAGCGGAGAGCGGCGGCCTCCGCGGCCAGTCGCTCGATGCGGGAGTAGTCACCGGAGGCCAGCGCGTCCGCCGGGGTGAGCCAGCTGCCGCCGACACACCCGACGTTGGGCAGCGCGAGGTAGGTCGCGGCCGTCGCGGGCTTGATGCCGCCCGTCGGGCAGAACCGCACCTCCGCCAGCGGTCCGGCCAGCGCCTTCAGGTACGGCAGCCCGCCCGCGGCCTCGGCGGGGAAGAACTTCATCTCGGTCAGGCCGCGCTCGGCCAGCGCCAGAACCTCGGAGGCGGTCGCGACACCCGGCAGGAACGGCACGCCGCTGTCCCGCATGGCGTCCAGCAGCGAGGGCGTGGAGCCGGGGCTGACCAGGAACCGGGCACCGGCCTTGACGGCGGCGTCCACGTCCGCTCCGGTACGGACGGTCCCCGCGCCGATGACGGCCTCGGGCACCTCGGCGGCGATCCGCTCGACGGCCTCCAGCGCGCCCTCGGTGCGGAGGGTGACCTCGATCACGGGCAGGCCGCCCCGGACCAGGGCACGGGCCATGGGGACCGCGGTCTCCGGGTCGTCGATCACGACGACCGGGATCACCGGGGCGATGTCGAGCAGACTCATCGATACTCCATGTTGGACAGGCGCTGGCTCAGCCACGCCGCCGCGCCGACGAGCGCGGGCTGGGGCGCCACGATCAGGTTCGTGGCGATGCCGGAAAGGTAGTCGTTCAGCATGGGGGTGCTCTCGAACCGGCGGCGGAAGCCGCTGGAGAGAACCCGTCCCACCATACGGGGCAGCACGCCGCCGCCGAGATAGACGCCGCCCCTGGCGCCCAGGGTGAGCGCCACGTTCCCGGCGAAGGTGCCGAGCATGCAGCAGAACACCTCGACGGTCTCCGCGCACAGCGAGTCGTCCATCCTGGCCACGATGTCGGCGGCGGTCAGGCGCGGCGCGTCGGTCCCGCGCACCAGTGCCAGGGCACGGTGCAGCCGGGTCAGGCCGGGGCCGGACAGCAGGTGCTCGGCGATCACGTGTTCGAGCCCCTCGGAGCGCAGCGCGCGGACGATCTCGTGGTCGCGCTCGTCGAGGATCGGCACGGTGACGTGGCCGCCCTCGCTGGGGATCGGCACCCAGCCCTCGGCCGCGGGCGCCAGACCCCCGACGCCGAGGCCCGTTCCCGGCCCGAGCACGGCCTTGATGCCGTGCGAGGGCGCGGGGCCGCCGAGCGAGACCAGATCCTCCCCGCCCAGGTGGGGCAGGGAGGCGGCCAGGGCCTCGAAGTCGTTGAGCAGTTCGGCGTTGGGGATGCCGAGGGCGTGCACGGAGCCCGACCAGCCCGCGTTCGTGAGCCGGTAACGGTCTCCCTCGACGGGACCCGCGATCGCGATACAGGCCGCTCCCGGCTGAACTCCGCCCGCGTGTTCCGCGAGATAGGCGGCTACGGCTTCGGGAAGCCCTTCGTGATCGGCGCCGGCCAGCACGGCCACCGCCTCGGGGGCGCCGCCCGGCTCGGTGACCAGGCCGAAACGGGCGTTGGTTCCCCCGACGTCGGCGACAAGCCAGGGGAGCCAGGGCAGGCTCACCATCGCGCGTTCCTCATGCCCCGGCCTCAAGGCTCTCCGCGTGGCCGTTCAGGGCGAAGATCCCGGCGCCGCGTTCGGCGGGGCCCGCCGTACGGCGGAAGGCGGCGAACAGCTCACGTCCCGTGCCGACCCACCGGGCGTCGGTGAGCGGGGCGCCCTGCGGGGTGCGGGCCGCCAGTTCCTCGGCGGGGACGAGCAGCTCAAGGGTGCCTGCCGTCGAGTCGAGACGGATCGGGTCGCCGTCCCTGACCAGTGCGATCGGCCCGCCGTGCGCGGCCTCGGGCGACAGGTGGATGGCCGCGGGAACCTTGCCGGAGGCCCCGGACATGCGGCCGTCGGTGACGATGGCCACCCGCTGCCCCCGGTCGAGCAGCACCGCCAGCGGCGGGGTGAGCTTGTGCAGTTCGGGCATGCCGTTGGCGCTGGGTCCCTGGTAGCGGATGACGGCGACGAAGTCCTGGCCGTCGAGCTCGCCCGCCTCGAAGGCGCGCAGCAGTTCGAGCTGGTCGTCGAAGACCTTCGCCGGGGCCTCGACGACCAGGTGCTCCGGCTTGACCGCGGAGACCTTGCTGACCGCGCGGCCCAGGTTGCCGTCGAGCATGTGGATGCCGCCGTCGGGGGAGAAGGCCTCGGAGACGGGACGCAGCACGTCGGGGTCGGTGCTGCCCTCGGTGCGCTCCTCCCACAGCAGCTCGCCGTCCGCGCCGTCCTTGAGGACGGGGGCCGAGCGGTAGTGGTCGAGGCCGTGTCCGGCGACGGTCAGCACGTCGGCGTGGAGCAGCCCGGCGTCGAGCAGGTCGCCGATGAGCACCTGCATGCCGCCCGCGGCCTGGAAGTGGTTCACGTCGGCCTGGCCGTTGGGGTACATGCGGGTCAGCAGCGGCACCACCTTCGACAACGCGGCCAGGTCGTCCCAGAGCAGCTCGATGCCCGCTGCGGCGGCGATGGCCACCAGGTGCATCGTGTGGTTGGTCGAGCCGCCGGTGGCCAGCAGTGCCACACAGGCGTTGACGATCGCCTTCTCGTCGACGACCCGCCCCACGGGGGTGTACTCCTCGCCGTGCACGGTGATCTCGACCGCCCGCCTGCCCGCGGCCTTCGTCAGGGCCTCACGCAGCTCGGTGCGCGGGTTGACGAACGTCGAGCCCGGCAGGTGCAGGCCCATGACCTCGATCATGACCTGGTTGGAGTTGGCGGTGCCGTAGAAGGTGCAGGTGCCGGGCGAGTGATAGGAGCGCGACTCGGCGTCGAGCAGTTCCTCCCTGCCGACCTTGCCCTCGGCGAAGAGCTGCCGGGTGCGTGCCTTGACCTTGTTGGGCAGGCCCGAGGTCATCGGGCCCGCGGGCACGAACACCGCGGGCAGGTGGCCGAAGTGCAGCGCGCCGATCAGCAGGCCCGGCACGATCTTGTCGCAGACGCCCAGCATGAGACCGGCGTCGAACATGTCGTGCGAGAGCGCGATCGCGGTGGACATCGCGATGACCTCGCGGCTGTAGAGCGACAGCTCCATTCCCGCGCGGCCCTGGGTGATGCCGTCGCACATGGCGGGCACGCCGCCGGCGAACTGCGCGACGCCGCCCGCCGCGCGCACGGCCGCCTTGAGGATCGGCGGATAGGTCTCGTACGGCTGGTGCGCCGACAGCATGTCGTTGTAGCTCGACACGATCGCGACGCCGGGCTTGACGTTGGCCATCAGGTCCGGCTTGTCCCTGCCGGCGGCGGCGAAGCCGTGGGCCAGGTTGGCGCAGCCGAGGTGTCCGCGCGCGGGCCCGCGCTCGCGGGCCGTCCTCGCCTCGGCGTCGAGCCGGGCGAGGTAGGCGCCACGGCTGGCGCGGCTGCGCTCGGCCAGGCGGTCGGTGATCTCCTGGATGGCGGGGTTCATCCGGCCTCCTCGTCGGTCGTCGTGGTCTGCGGGCTCGTTCACTCCGAGGCCTCCTCGTGCCAGGTACGGCCGCTGCGGCCGAGGAGCTCGTGGGCCCCCGCGGGACCCGAGGTGCCCGCGGGGTACGGCTCGGGCAGGGTGCCGTGCGCCTCCCACTCGCCGAGGATCGGGTCGATCCACCGCCAGGCGGCCTCGACCTCGTCACGCCGCATGAACAGGGTGGGGTTGCCGGTCAGGACGTCCATGAGCAGCCGCTCGTAGGCCTCGGGCACCCGGGTGGTGAAGGTCTCGGCGAAGCTCAGGCTGAGCGGAACCGGCTTGAGGGCGACCTCGCCGGCGCCCGGCTCCTTGGCCATGATGTGCAGCTGGATGCCCTCGCTGGGCTGCAGCCGCAGCACCAGCCGGTTGGGCGCGCTGCCGGGGAAGATCGAGTGGGGCACGTCCTTGAACTGCACCACGATCTCCGAGTACCGGTGGGGCATGCGCTTGCCCGTGCGCAGGTAGAAGGGGACGCCCGCCCAGCGCCAGTTCTTCACCTCGGCGCGGATCGCGGCGAAGGTCTCCACCCGGCGCGAGGTCTCGGTCGGCGCGGTGCCGTCCGGCTCGTCGAGGTATCCGGGGACCTGCTCGCCGCCGGACTCGCCCGCGGTGTACTGGCCGCGGACGGTGAACCGGTCGACCTCGCCGCCGACGATGGGCCGCAGCGCCTGCAGGACCTTGACCTTCTCGTCGCGGATGGCCTCGCGGTCGTTGCGCGAGGGGGGCTCCATCGCGACCAGGCACAGGAGCTGGAGCAGATGGTTCTGTACCATGTCACGCAGCGCGCCCGCGTGGTCGTAGTAGCCGCGCCTGCCGGGGGTGCCGACGGTCTCCGAGGCGGTGATCTGGACGTGGTCGATCCACAGGGAGTTCCAGATCGGCTCAAGGAAGGCGTTGGCGAAGCGGAGCACGAGCAGGTTCTGCACGGTCTCCTTGCCCAGGTAGTGGTCGATGCGGTGGATCTGGCGCTCGTCGAAGATGGCGCCGACCTCGTCGTTGATGCGCCGCGCGCTGGCCAGGTCGCGGCCGAGCGGCTTTTCGAGCACCACCCGGGAGGCGGGGGTGACCAGCCCCACACGTTCGAGCTGCCTGCAGAAGGGGCCGAACGTCATGGGCGGGCTGGCCAGGTAGAACACCCGGGTCCGCTGCTCGTGCCCGGCGAGCATGGCGCCGAGCCGCTCCCAGCCGGCCGTGTCCTCGCCGCCGATGTCGACCGAGACGTGGTGCAGCCTGCCGAGGAAGCGTTCCCAGACGTTCAGGTCGTCGATCGGTACCGCGCCGCGGACCTGGGCGTCCACCTTGCCGCGGAAGTCGGCGTCGTCGAGTCCGCCCCGGGACATCGCGATGATGCGGGTCTCGGGGGAGAGACGGCCGTCACGGTCGCAGTGGTACAGCGCGGGGAGAAGTTTCCGCATGGAGAGGTCGCCTGTACCGCCGAAGACGATCAGGTCGGCGGACTGCGGGAGCTCGGACATGGGGAGTACTCCGTGGTGATCTACCGGAATTAGGGATAGATCGGACACTATCCGGATCTTGCGCTCTGCACAAGCGGAGTTTTGTCATCTTAGATGAGAAAGTTTGAACTTTTCATTTCCTAAGCGGGTGTGGTTCACTTAGCGGATGCCTCGTCGTCCCGCTGCCGCGCTCGCCACCAGCGGTGAGGTTCTGCGCCTCATTCGCACCGGTGAGGCGATCACGCGCGCGGACATCGGCCGGGTCACCGGCCTGTCCCGGCCCGCCGTCTCGCTTCGGGTCACCGAGCTGCTGGACCGCCGCCTCGTCATCGAGGACAGCGACGGTCCCTCCACCGGAGGCCGCCCGCCGACCCGCCTGGTCTTCAACGCCTCGGGCGGCGTCGTGCTGGTCGGCTCCCTCGGGGCGAGCAAGACACAGATCGCCGTGTGCGACCTCGCGGGCGGAGAGCTGGCCCGCGCCGACCTCGCCATCGACGTCGAGGAGGGGCCGGACGTCGTCCTCCCCCTGGTCATGCGGACCTGGGGCGAACTGCTCGGCGACCGGCCCGTCTCCCAGGTGCGCGGGGTCGGCCTCGGGGTGCCCGCGACGGTCGAGTTCGCGGCGGGCCGTACCGAGAGCGCCCGCATCATGGCGAGCTGGACCGGTGTCACGATCCCGCCGATCATCGCGGACCGTTTCCCCGCCCCGGTCTTCCTCGACAACGACGTCAACGTCATCGCGATCGGCGAGCACCGGGCCGTCTACGCCGGGCAGGCCGACGACCTGCTGTTCATCAAGGTCTCGACCCGGATCGGCTCCGGCATCATCGCGGGCGGCGAGATCCTGCGCGGCGCGCTCGGCGCGGCCGGGGAGATCGGGCACATCCCGGTCCGCGACGGCGGCGGGGTGCTCTGCCGGTGCGGCAACGTCGACTGCGTCGACTCCGTCGCCAGCGGCACCGCGATCCTGCGTGACCTGCGCGCCAGGGGCCACGAGGTGAGAACCCTTGCGGACGTGGTGAGCCTGGTGCGGGCGGGCGACGCCGAGACCATGACCGTCGTCCGCAACGCGGCCAGGATGCTCGGCGAGGTCGTCGCCACCGCCGTCAACCTGCTCAACCCCGCCGTGGTCGTGCTGGGCGGGGACGTGGCCGAGACCTTCCAGCCGCTGCTCGCCGGGGTGCGCGAGGTCGTCCACCGGCGCTCGACGGCCCTGTCGACCCGTAACCTGCGGATCGAGCGGAGCAGACTCGGCCCCGGCGCGGGCATCGTCGGCTGCGCGCACATGGTCCTGGACCACATCCTGTCGCCCGAGGCCGTGGACGCCCCCTCCTGAGGGCCGGTGCCCGGCCGCGCCCACGGGGAGCCTTTACTCCCGAGGGCCGTGCCTGCGGGCGGCGGTCCTCCAGGAAGGGCGCCTCAGCCCGCCTCGGTCGTCGTGCCCTTCCTGGCGTGCGACTGGCGGCGGACCGCCAGGGCGATGTCGACGACCGCGACGACGACCGCCAGTGCCATCACCACGGTCAGCCAGGTCAGACCCGCCACGAAGCCGAGCACACCGATGCCGACGGCCGCGATCAACGCGAACGAACCGAGCCTGATGTGGACCACGTCGCGGGGTGTCGCGCCGACCATGGGCTTGCCGTCCGCGGACATCCGCTCCGGCTGTTCCTCGGGTGTCATCGTCTCCTCCTTCGGGCGGGGTTCTCCGGCGGGTGTGGCCCCGCGCTCAGTCCTCCCAGGGCGGTGTCTCGTGCATCTTGGAGTAGTACCTGGCCAGATGGGACTTGATCGGCCCGACGTCGCCACCGGGGACGTCGACCCCGCCTCTGGCCCCTTCGACGACGCCCGCGGCGGCGTGCAGCGCGCGCGGGACGGCCTTGAGCTCACCGTCGACCACGTCGGCGAAGGGCAGTTTGTAGCTTCCGAACTCGTCGGGCTCGCCGCCGTCGTACCAGAGGTGGGCCTCGCGGTACTTGGCGTTGGGCCTGTGCTGTGCCCCCGCCCAGGCGCGTACGCGTCTCTCGGCGGCCTCCTTGTTCCAGCGTCGCCTGGAGTCGGCCAGCGGCAGGTCATGGAACCGCGTCACCGTCATGCCGGTCCCCCTTCCTCGCGGACCTCGGGTCTCGCCGGGCCTCGTACGGCACGGCGAGACCGGTGGAATCAGTCCTTGAAGGCGTCCTTGACCTTCTCGGCGCCGTCCTTCAGCTTCTCGCCCGCCTGCTTGAGGTGGCTCTTGCTCTGGTCGGCGCGACCTTCGGCCTCAAGCCGTTCGTCGTCGGTGAGGCGCCCGGCGCCCTCCTTGACCTTGCCCCCGAGCTCCTCGGCCTTGTTGGAGACCTTGTCTTCCGCACCCATGAGTGATTCATCCCCTTACATCCTCTATGTGGAGTTTCCCCGCACAGGGATATCCAGTGTCCGAGGACGAGGGAGATAAACATGGGCCTGCGGGAAAGGGGCTACGCGGGGGTGATGAGCCGTTCCATGGAGAGCATGCGGAAGGAGCGGTGGTCCTCGCGCTCGACCTCGGTGTAGCCGAGACGGCGGTAGAGGCCGATGACCTGGTGGCGCTGGGGCATGACGTCGAGGACCAGCCGGGCGAAACCCCGCTGCTCGGCATGTCTGTGCGCGTGCTCCATCAGCAGTTTGCCCGTCCCGCCACGGTGGCCGGGACGCGCGTAGAGACGGCTCACCTGGACGGCGTCCGTCCCGGGGAGGGGCTTGAGACCCACGCCGCCGATCGGCCTGTCGCCGTGGCAGGCGACGAGGAACACGCCGGGGTCGCGGTAGACGGACCCGGGGTCGCGGCATTCGTTCTGCATGCGGGCGGGCAGCTCGTCGAGGGAGACCGGGACAGGGAGACCGAGCTCCGCCTGGGTCGCTCCCATGTACTCGAAGATCAACGCTCCGACGTCCGCCCAGCGGTTCGTGGTGTGGGCGTCCAGGACACGGATGGGGGAGTTCATGACACGCTCCGACGGTCGCGCTCCGGGTGGGTTCGCCCGCCCCGGCGTTCGGGTGAGATCGGTCGCATCCCCATATCTTGAACGATGCCTTGATCCTTTGATGAGGCAGGGGTGGAGGTTTGTCTGTCACCCATGGGAGCCGCTCCCAGGTGCGCTGTGAGCGGAAAGCGCTCACAGCGAACGGCGCGGGAACGCCGGCCCGGGAGCGTTATGGTCGCGATGAATCGTCATTCGTAAATTCAGCTCCGGGGTGGGTGAAAGAGATGACCAATTCGCGGCCCGTCGCCGAGGATCAGCTCTACCAGCGGCTTTTGCGTAAACGGATCGTCGTCCTCGGCACGGAGGTGAACGACGAGGTGGCCAACAGGATCTGCGCCGAGCTGCTCCTGCTGTCCGCGGACGACGACCGGCGTGACATCTGGCTCTACATCAACTCGCCGGGCGGCTCGGTCTCGGCGGGCATGGCCATCTATGACGTCATGCAGTACATCCCCAACGACGTCGCCACGGTCGCGATGGGCATCGCGGGCTCCATGGGGCAGTTCCTGCTGTGCGCGGGGGCGCCGGGCAAGCGCTACGTGCTGCCGCACGCCAGGATCATCATGCACCAGCCCTCGGGAGGCCTGGGCGGCACCGCAACCGACATCGCCATTCAGGCCGAGCAGATGCTGTACACAAAGCAGCTCATGCGTGAGCGGATCGCCTTCCACACCGGCCAGACGCTGGAACAGATCGAGGAGGACTGGGACCGCGACCGCTGGTTCACCGCGACCGAGGCCAGGGACTACGGGCTCGTCGACGAGGTCATCCGTACCACCAGGGAGGTCGTCCCCGAGAGCTGAGACAACCCCTCTCCCCGCGCGTCCCGTGAACGGACAGGGGCGCGGCCGGGGAGAACGGGAGCAGGCCGGGCGTGTCAGCGGTGACAGAGCAGGCAGCGCAGGGCGCGCTCAAGGGACCCGGCGTCGGAGACGGGGACGGGCCAGGGCAGACGGATCAGCGTCGGCTCGTCGACGCCTGAGCGGACGGTCGCGCCGAACCTGTCGAGCTCCCAGAGCCATACGTCGGGGACGGGCCCGTCGAGCAGGCAGGCCAGCGCCGTCTCAAGCTGGTCACGGTGTGTGCCGTTGACATGGCCGAGCAGGCGTTCGGCGACGTCCATCAGGGGGTCGGGGCGGGCGCCGAGATACTCCTCACCGTCGAGCACCCCCGACTCCGGGCCGGTGAGATAGATCACCTGGCCGACGTCGATCCGCAGCAGCCGGGGGCCACGGCCCTCAAGAGCCTCGAACAGCGCCTCGTCGGGGCAGCGTTCGGCGATCGCGATCGCGGCCTGCCGCGCCTCCCCATCGGGTACGGCCTGCGCCCACCCCTGCACCTTGAGCAGGCCGCGCGAGGCCTGGACGGCTCCGAGACTGCGGCTGGCCGTCAGGTCGACGGTCACCACGGGTTCGTCGAGCGCGTCGTGGAGCGGATCTCCCGGCATGACCAGCAGCACCGGGCGGCCCCGGTCGTCGACGCCTCCCCTGGCGGGCGAGGCGGGCAGGCGGGTCCCGGTCAGGGACACGTGGGTCGGGACGGCCGTGGCGGCGAGGGTGCGGACCCGTTCGGGGATCGGGGGAGCGGTGACGGGCTGCATGAACAGGCTCTCCTTGAGATCGGGGGATCCTTGACCTAAGGTAAGGCTTACCTCACTAAGGCAAACCTAATCACAGAGGAGTGACCGTGCGCTACACCGGGCCCAAGGTGCGGCTGTCCCGCAGGGCGGGCGTCCCGCTGACCCGCAAGGCCGTGCGCTACTTCGAGGAGCGGCCGTACCCTCCGGGCGAGCACGGGCGCAAGACGAACAGGCGGCAGACCGGTGACTACGGCCTGCGGCTGATGGAGAAGCAGAAGCTGCGCTGGTACTACGACGTCTCCGAGCGGCAGATGCGCCGCTACTGGGACATGGCGCTGCGTGGCACCGGCCGTTCGGGAGCCGAGCTGGTCGTGCTGCTGGAGAGCCGTCTGGCCTCCCTGGTCCTGCGGGCGGGTCTCGCCCCGTCGATCTACGCGGCCCGTCAGTACATCTCCCACGGCCACATCACCGTGGACGGCCGCAAGGTCGACATCCCCAGCTACCTGGTCAAGCCCGGCCAGGTCATCGCGGTCCGTCAGAGGTCCAGGACGATGCAGCCGTTCGTCGCGGCTGCGGAGGGCGTCTACGCCGACGACCGGATCGCCGCCTACCTCGACGTCAGCCACACCGACCTGAGGTTCACCCTCGTCGGCCGCCCGCTGCGCGAGCAGATCGTGATCCCGGTCGACGAGCAGCTCGTCGTGGAGTTCTACTCCCGCTGAGGGCTCACCGCTGGCGCCCGCCCACCGGTCAGCGGCCGGCGGGCGTCACCGGGACCCGGTCCCGCAACTCGCGGATCTCCGCCCTGAGCGCGGTCAGCTCCGCGAGCACCGCCTCGTTCGTCTCCCTGACCGTCAGGGCCTCCTGGGCCGCGGCCTCGGCCGACTGCTCGGCGTGCTCGTCCTCCATGGCCCTGACCACGACGGCGATGAAGAGGTTCAGCACCACGAAGGTGCACACCAGCATGAAGGCCACGAAGAAGATCCAGGCTGCCGGGTGCTCGTCCATGACCTCCCGGGTGATGTCCGACCATCCGTCCCCGGTCATCATCTGGAACAGGGTGAACAGCGAGGTCGGCAGGTCCCCGAAGTAGTCCGGCGCGGTGTCGTGATAGAGCTTGGCGCCCATCACCGCCGCCACGTAGAGCACCAGGCCGAGCAACAGCACGATCGACGTCATCCCGGGCACCGCGTTGAGCAGCGCCGTCACCACCCTGCGCAGACTCGGCACGACCGAGATCAGGCGCAGCGCCCGCAGGATGCGCAACGCCCGCAGCACCGAGAGGCCACTGGCGACGGGCAACAGGGAGATCGTCACGATCGAGGTGTCGAACAGGTTCCACGGGTCGGCGAAGAACCGGCCCCGGTAGACGTAGACCTTGGCAAGCAACTCGGCGACGAAGACGTAGAGCGCGGCGTGGTCGATGACGGTCAGGGCCGTGCCGTACCGCTCGACCGCCACCTCGGAGGTCTCCAGTCCCAGGGTCGCGGCGTTGACCAGGATGATCGCGATGACGGCCTGCTGGAAGCGCGGAGCCTCCAGGACGGCGCGGGCACGCTCGCGCAGCGGCACGAATGACTCCCCGTGGGTCGTTGGCCGGGTGAACTGAGGGAAGATCATATCGCTCGGGGATCATCCGCCCCGCCCGGAAGTCGGCCTCCTCAGGCCAGGGACCGGCCCGCCCCGCCGCAGGGGGGTCGTTCGCCCGCTCCCGCATCCGGGACGCGCGCCGAGGCCGGGGCGGCGCGGGCCGCCCCGAGCACGGTCGCCGCGGGCGCGGCGGCGACGGTCACGCGTGCCGTCTTCGGCGATCGGGTTCCACCGAACCTGCCCACACCGCTTTTCCTGAAATTTGGTGATAAATCCGACAGCGTGGACTCGGCGCGCACGGAGGTCGGCGGACCGAGAGGACGGCGGATGGAACGGAACGCGGGAACGCGTGGTCAGAGGCAGGTCAGGTCGGGGTTGGGCACCGGCCCGCAGGGGCCCTTGTTGCCGCCGCCGTCGACGACCTGACCCGCGGGAGCCCAGATGAGGTAGCCGCCGTTGAACCTGCCGACGTTGCCGGACAGGTTGATCCGGGACTCGGGGACGGTGCGGACGTGGACGCCACCCGCGACCGGGTTGCCGTCACGATCCTTGACCCCGCTGGGCCGCAGGCCGTTGCCGGTGAACACGTTGCCGGAGATCCACTCCGAGTTCGCGCGCCTGATGCCGTTGTCGACGAGGACGCCCGCGGTGCGGTTGGAGGTGAACCGGTTGCCCTTGATGGTGAAACCGGTGACGTCATCGGCCTCGAAGCCGATGTCGTTGTTCCTGATGTCGTTGTCCTGGATCGTGTTGGTGACGTTCGGCGACTGCGGCATGGCCGTGTAGAAGGCGCTTTCCGCGTTCTTCAGGACGTTGCCGGTGAACACGTTCTCGCGGGACATGTCGTAGAGGAGCACGGTGAAGTCGTCGAAGACGTTGTTCTCGTAGCGCCCCCTGCTGGACTGCTCAAGCCGAAGGGAGCCGGAGGTCAGTTTGCTCGCGCGCACGGTGCCCGTCGACTGGCGCAGATACAGCTGGTCGCGCGCCTCGCAGCCGTCGAGCGTCACCCAGGAGTCCTGGGCCCTGATCCCGTTGACCGTGCAGCCGCCGGAACCCTGACCGAGGACGGCGGAGGCGTTGGTCAGCTTCGTCTGCGCCCCGAGCCGGACTCCCGAGACCGTCAGCGGGATCGGCGAGATCAGCTGGGAACCGGCGGCGATGAGTGACTGGGAGCCGGTGAGCGTGCCGTTGACCAGCGTCGTGCCCCTGCGGTCGGGGATCTGGACGGCGGGCGCCCCGCTGACGGTGTGGCCCGCGAGGTCGACGGTGACGTTGTCCGCGCCGATGGTCAGCCCGGTGCCCTGGCACACCAGGTCGGCGGTCAGGACGAGGTTCGCCGTCACCACGTCACCGCACTGCGCGGCCGCGGCCGTGGCGGGGGCGGGAGCGGGAGCGGGGGCTGGGACGGGCAGGGCCACTCCGGGTCCGGCCGTGGCCAGGACGGCGGACAGGGCCCCGACGAGTACGGCGGCCGTGCGAACCGCCCCCGGTAATCGTGCCGGGCCGTAATCGCTCTTCCTCTCGGGCATTTCCCCTCCATGGTCACGGTGAATGATTTCCCCGGCGCCGGGATAAGGGGGCCGACGCCGGGTTCCACGGACCAAGGGTGCACGAGGATCAGGGAGCGGAAAAGGCGGGAAAACGGCCGCCACCTGTTCCGGAAATGCCTCCGGAAGGCTACGTGACAGAAAAGGAGATACGGTTT
This sequence comes from Streptosporangium sp. NPDC020145, assembly GCF_040631275.1. Lineage (NCBI taxonomy): Bacteria > Bacillati > Actinomycetota > Actinomycetes > Streptosporangiales > Streptosporangiaceae > Streptosporangium > Streptosporangium sp. NPDC020145. The sequence goes on from NZ_JBEXZT010000001.1 coordinate 305,441, forward strand.
TCCGGTTGTTCTTCTTTTTTCGGCCGGGCCTTTTCGTGTTTCCCCGCCGGTGCTCGGCCTAGCGCGGCGGGCCGTACGGCTCGATGCGGGGGTCGGAGTGGGGGCCCGTGCCTCCGAAGGCGACCGGGGAGATCCGGTCGGCGGCGGCCTCGGTCACGCGCAGGCCGTACAGGCCCCTGCGGGGATCGATGAGCACCAGGTCGTAGCCCAGGTCGACCTCCTCGTCCCTGAGGCCGAGGCGGTGCGTGGCCTGTTCGAGCGTGGCCTGCGGCGGCAGCAGTACGGTGATGAGGACCATGACCGTGCCGCCGCTACGCCGCACGCCGGTCTCTGCGCCGCAGTGCGGCGAGAACCCCCGCGACGTCCAGCAGGCCGTAGCCGTAGTCGTAGTCGTAGCCGACACCGCCCCGGTCGTCCGCGGTGCGGTGCAGCAGGGTGCGCAGCTGCGAGGGGGACAGCGCGGCGGCGGGCCAGCGGGTGCGGATGGCCGCGACCAGTCCGGCGGCGACGGGGCAGGCCGCGGAGGTGCCCGAGTCGGGCGAGCCCTCGCCGAAGGCCCCGGAGCCGGAGAAGTGGGTGTAGGAGCAGATGTCGGGCTTGCGCTGGGCGAGACGGCCGGGCCCCTGGGAGGAGTAGCCGACCCGCTCGCCCTCGGTGTCCGCACCGGCGACGGACAGCACGCTCGGGTGCGAGTTGGCGCCGCCGATCGGGCGGTCGGGGTAGGCGCACCGGCGGTCCCTGCAGTCGCGCCCGCAGTTGCCCGCGGCGAACAGCACGTCGGCGCCCGCCTGCTCAAGGCTGGAGACGATCAGGTTGAACGGGTGGGCCGCGTTGTCGGAGTAGTTGCCGGGGTGGCCGACGGGGAAGTCCCACTCGGGGGAGAAGGAGCCCCAGCTGTTGCTGACGACCAGCGACCGGGTCGCGGCGGGCAGGGAGTCGAGCACGGTGCGCAGGTGGGCGAAGGCGGCGACGGCGTCGGAGAGCAGGCCGTCGATCTCCGAGCCGCCGGGACGCCGGGAGAGCAGCACGGGAATGTCGATCAACGACGCCTTCGAGGCGCTGATCAGCGCGTCGAAGGCGCACATCGTGCCGTGGTCGACCTCGAACCGGCCCGCGGTCCCGGAGACGCCGGAGGGGTTCCAGCTGTGGGCGGAGTCGATGATCGGGGCGTGCCCGATGCGCTGGGCGACGTGTGCGGCGTTGATGCCGGTGTCCACGATGGCCAGGGGGACGCCGGAGCCGTCCAGCCCCTCCGACCTGAGCTCGGCGACGCGCAGCAGCCGCTCCACGTCGTGCCAGTCGCCGACGGGGGCGTCGCCGCCGCAGACGATGCTCGACCCGATCACCGGGTCGGCGTGCACCCCGATGACGTCGGAGCGGGTGTTGGGCAGCAGCGTGACCCTGGTGGAGAGCTCGTCGTCGGAGATCTCGCCGCGGACCAGGACCGAGGCGTGCTCGGCGGCGAAGGAGAAGGTCAGTGCCTGGTTCAGGGACAGCGGGTCGCCCCCGGCCGCCGGTACCGGGCGGGGCACCGCGACCGGGACGAAGGAGTGGTCGAGGACGACCCCGGGCAGGCCGTCGGACACGTCGGCCGTGGTCGTGGCGACACCCGGGTCGGCCACGGCCGCGACGATGTCGGGGGTTGGGCGGAGCTGGATCAGGACTCGCATGGCGCACCACCGGATTCGAGGGGATCGAACTCTCCCCACGTTCCTGCATTTCCGGCGGCCCCGTCCAGCCGTGAAAAATGCCTCTGACCAGGCCTTATGTCACCAATCCCAGCAAAACGCCAGGGTTGATTTCCTTCTCCGGAAGGTCGCCGATCACTGTCCCGGCGGACATGATCGCGGCACCGGGGACCGCTCCGGCCTGCCACCGGACCCCTGGGCGGGCGCAGAACCGGGGCCCGCCCGCCCAGGACGAGTGGGTCAGAAGCCGCAGATCTCGCTCAGCGACTTGGCGGTGGCGCCGTTCTGGGTGGGCGTCTCGCGCGGTGTCTGCGGCGCCGTCCGGTGCGGAGTGGGCCGCGTGGTCGAGGGGGTCGCCGTGGGCGTGCCGTCGCCGCCCGTGGGGGAGGCCGTTGCCCCGCTCACGCCCGGCGAGGCCGTCACCCCGGCGGCCTGGGCCCGGCGGGCGGGCCGCTCGGACTGGCGCAGCGCCCTGACGGTCGCGGCACGGATCTTCCGCCAGTCGGGGGAGCCGGAGTAGAACTCCGGCGGCACGAACTGCAGGCTGGTGATCCTGGCGTTCTTGACCTTGAGGGCCAGCTCGGTCAGCGGGTCGAGCAGCTCACGGGGGATGTCGGTCTTGGCCATCTTCTTGGCGACGTTCGCGATCTTGACGAAGTTGGTGAGCACGACCGAGGGGGTCGCCTGCTGGGCGAAGGCGCCGATGACGCAGCGCTGGCGGCTCATCCGGGAGAAGTCGTCGCTGCCGACACGGGAGCGGCCGTACCAGAGGGCCTCCTCACCCGACAGCGTCCGGTAGCCGGCCCTGATCGTGCCGGCGGTGCCGTAGAGGCCGCCCCACGGGACGTCCCTGTCCACCCGGATCTTCAGGCCGCCGATGGCGTCGACCAGGTGGGCGAAGCCGAACATGTTGATCAGCGCGTAGTAGTCGATCCTCAGGTTGAGGGTGTAGCCGATCGCCTCCATGAGAGCCCTGGGCCCGCGCTGACCGTCCTTGCCCTGGACGACCTCGGGGTGCTCCTCGCCGTACTGCCACACCTCGTTGAGCAGGCCGCCGTTGGGCAGTTCGCGCATGAAGCCGTTGGGGAACTGCCTGCCGAGCGTGCCGTCCGGCGGGAAGCGGACGTGCTGCAGGTTGCGGGGCAGGCTGAACATGACCGTGTTGCCGGTCGAGACCTGCACGCTGGCCACGGTCATGCTGTCGGTCCTGATGCCGTCCCTGTTGCCCGCGCCGTCGCCGCCGACGAGCAGGAAGTTCACCCGGTCGCGTCCGTTCCACGGATCCTCGTGCTTGACGGGGACCACGGCCGGGTTGTCGGTCGAGCTCTGGAAGATGGCGTTGGCCGTGTTCTTGGCGGTCAGCACGGTGTTCGCCACCAGGGCGAACGGCGACATCACCCCGACGCACAGCAGGCCGATCGCGACGCCGGAGACGATCTGTCCCCTGCCGCTGAGCCTTCTCGGACGCAGGGAGATGTAGGAGGAGAGCACGATCAGGAACCAGGCGAGGGCTCCGGCGCCGGCCAGGGCCACCGCGCTCGTCAGCGTGCTGTCCCTGGTCAGGAAGCCCACGTTGCCGGGAAGGACGACGAACGCGACGACCGCCGCGGCGACCAGGAGCGCGGCGAAGACGCCCAGCAGCGCGTAGCCGGTACGGCGGTGTCCCGCGCGCAGGTGGGCCGCGCCGGGCAGGACCACCGAGAGCCCGGTCCAGCCGACGAGCGAGGCGGTCGTCAGCGGCTTGGCGAACCTGGGCCGTTTCCCTGCCGGTCGCGCCACGGGAGGCGGGCCCTGTGCGAGGTCTCCCGGGCCCTGTGGGATCCGGGCGTCCTCTCCCGGGGGCCGGGCGGTCTCCCCGGCCCCCTCGCCGGCCCCGGCGGAGGGAGGACCGGGGGCGCCGAGAACACCGGGGGCGTCGGGGGTTCCCGGAGCGCCGGGAACGTCGGCGGCGGGGGCGCCGGGGGTGACCCCCGGGTCCTGCTCAGGGGCGTGCCGTTTCCCGTCATCGCCGGAAGAGTCCCCCGGGCCCTGCCCATGGCGCATGATCACACCGCTTCCTACTGCGTCCTACCCCGGTCCACCTGGCAAAACAGCCGAGGTCCCCCGATTACATGGAATTGGCAGGATTCTAGCCCCATACATGGACATGGCAGACAGACAACCAAACTTCGGTTAATGAGTATTTAAGCTATGACGTCGAGGAGGAGGAGGCCAGCCAGGTGTTGCACTGGAAGGTCTTGTTCTTCTCGTAGCCCTGGCGGAACCAGCGGTTGTTGTTCGCCGGGGTCCCGTGGTCACGGGGGTAACCGGGCCAGTCCCCGACCCGCGAGTAGAAGTAGTAGAGCGTGTTGCGCCTGGCCGGGGTGACCGGGTAGGTGCTCGCGACCGAACGCATGAACATCCCGCCGAAGCAGGTGGCCTGGAGCTCGAACCTGCGGCTCAGCGCGAGCCTGCCGCTCCTGCTCGACGAGCGTTGCGTCTTCTGCCACCAGCTGTCGGACAGGCCGGTCAGCTGCTGCACGTGGTGGCCGTACTCATGGGCCATCATGCTGATGATCGCGCCGTGCCAGCCGACGATCTGGCCGTATCCGAGGCTGTTGCCCGATCCCTTGGCCATGGCGCCGGTCGAGGCGTAGATGGTGTGGTTGCGCGGGCAGTAGTACGGCACGATGCTGCCGATCTGGGGGAAGTCCCCGCACGCCCCGCGTCCCCGGCCCGAGACGATGGCGTAGCCAGGCGGGCTCCAGTCGATGCCCTGCTCGCCGAGGATCCGCGACCACCCCTTGTCCAGGCACTTGGAGGTCTTCAGGATCAGCCCCTTGAGCTGGCTGTGGCTGTAGATGCTCGGCGAGCCCGCGGAACAGCTCACCGTGGGCAGGCCACCGGTCCGGTAGAGGGTGTTGCCCTCCAGGGTGGTGTTGCGGACGACCTCCTTCGAGGGGCTGGGCACGTCCGTCGGCTTCGTCTCCTGCGGCGTCTCCGTCGGTGTGGGTGTGGGCGTGTCCTCGGTGGCCGGCCGCGAGGTCTCCAGGGGGGAGGGCGTGTAGGTGGGCACGGCGAAGTGCGGGGCCGAGTCCCGGTAACGGTTCTTGATGATCGACCCGGCGACCACGAGCCCGATGAAGAGCAGCGCGATCACACCGAAGACGCTCACCACGATCACTCCGGCGCCTCCCGAGCGCCGCTGCGGCGGCTGCCACGGAGCGGGCGGGACGGGAGGCGGTGGCGGGATCGGCGCGCCGTACGGCGGCTGCCCCTGGGGCGCCCCGGGGTAGGGCGGCTGCCCCTGGGGCCCGGGCCGGGGGTAGCCCTGCGCGGGCGGCGGCGGGTACCCCTGGCCCGCGGGCGGGTAGCCCTGCGGTCCCGGGTTCTGAGGCGGATAACCCTGCGGCGGGGCGGGTGGCGGGGCGGGCGGGTGAGCGTATCCCTGGTTGGGGCCGGGTCTTGGGCCCGCCTGACCGGGCGGCGGATAGCCGTAACCCGGAGGGAAACCCTGCCCGGGAGGAGGCTGCGGCGCGGACGGGTACGGCTGTCCGGGCACCCCCTGCGGCGGCGGACCGGGAGGCGGCCCCTGTGGTGGTCCCTGAGGCGGCGCGGCGGGCCAGGCGGGAGGCGGCGGTGCGGGACGGGGGTGCCCCTGGGGGCCCTGGGGCCCATGGGGCCCTTGAGGCCACGGTGGTTGTGGAGGGTTGTGCCCGTTGCCTGTCACGCTGTCTCCCCGTTAACCCGAGTGTCCGGCCGTCCACGAATGACCGGACTTTTATCGAATTTGGGGCGTAAGCATACTGATTTATCATCCGTCACGGATGTCGCTATATACGGTTACATTCTGAAATCGTCAAAGGTGATCTCTGCAATGTCCGGGACCGACCCCGGGCCCGTGTCCTAGCGTCGAAGCCATGAATCTGCAGCAGCTCCGCTACGTGGTCGCGACGGCGGAGCACCGCACCATGACAGATGCGGCCAGGTCGCTGTACATCGCGCAGCCCGCGCTTTCCCGCGCGATCAGAGACCTTGAGCGAGAGTTGGGAATGACGTTGTTCGCCCGTTCCGGGCGCGGCGTGGTCGTCACGGCGCAGGGGCGCCGGGTGGTCAAGCTGGCCCGGGAGGCGCTCGACGCAGTCAGGGAGATCGAGGCACTGTCCGCCCACGGCCACCAGGCCGACGCGGAACTGCGCATCGCCTCGACCCCCAGCCTCGAACCGGGGCTGGCCGGGAGACTCCTTCCCGCCTACGCCGCCGAGCATCCAGGGGTGCGCGTGCACATCGTCCGTTGCGACGGCCGGGACGGCGTGGTCAACGCCATCAGGGACCAGCGGGCCGATCTCGGCCTGACGGACCTGCCCGTCCCGGCCGACCTGGTCAGCCATCCGCTGGAACGCCAGGAGATCGTGCTGATCTCCCCATCCGGCCTGGACCTGCCCGACCCGGTCCCGATGAACAGGCTCAACGGCATGCGGCTGGTCATGCCCGTCCCCGGCAGTGCCCGGCGCAGGGAGTTCGACGCCCTGTTCACCAAGTACGGCATCGCTCCCGTGCCCGCCGTACAGCTCGACGAGCGCGGCAACTGGCTCAACACGGTCCGCTCGGGAGCGGCCTCCCTGCTGTGGTACCGGGGCATGGCCGAACAGGCGGCCAGGGCCGGGCTGGTGGTCCGCTCCCTCGACCCCTCGGTCCGCAGGGTGATCGCCCTCGTCCACGCGCGGCGGCGGCTGCCCTCCGTCGCCCAGGACTTCGTCACGGTGGCCGAGGGTGGGTCGGCCGCCTGACCTCCAGGTGAGGCACGGTTTCCCCAACCCCCGGAGGCGGCGCAGGTGGGAGCGCCCGCCTCTCCGGTACCGGCCCGATAGGCTCGGTATCGATGACTATCTTGCGCCTGCGAGGCCGTGAGTTCCGGCCCGGCGAATTCGCGATCATGGCGGTGGTCAACCGCACCCCCGACTCCTTCTACGACAGGGGCAGGACCTACGGCTTCGAGGCCGCGCTCAAGGCCGTCGACGGGGCCGTCGAGGGCGGCGCGGACATCGTGGACATCGGCGGTGTCAAGGCGGGACCGGGCGACGAGGTGGACCCCGCGGAGGAGATCCGCCGGGTGGCCGGCCTGGTCGCGGCGGTCAGGGACCGTCACCCCGATCTGGTCGTCAGCGTCGACACCTGGCGCGCCGAGGTCGGCGAGGTCGTCGCCGAGGCCGGCGCCGACCTGCTCAACGACACCTGGGGCGGAGTCGATCCCGGCCTGGCCGACGTCGCGGCCAGACACGGCATCGGGCTGGTGTGCGCGCACGCGGGAGGCGTGACCCCGCGCACCCGCCCGCACCGCATCGCCTACGACGACGTGGTCGCCGACGTCGTCGAGCACACCGTCGGCCTCGCCGAGCGGGCGGCCGCCGCCGGGGTCGCCAGAGAGTCGATCCTCATCGACCCGGCGCACGACTTCGGCAAGAACACCCGGCACTCCCTGGAGATCAGCCGTCGCCTCGGCGAGATGGTCGGCACCGGCTGGCCGGTGCTCGTCGCGGTCTCCAACAAGGACTTCGTCGGCGAGACCCTCGGCGGGCTGCCTGTCAACGAGCGGCACGCCGGGACCATCGCCACCCTCGCGGTCTCCGCCTGGCAGGGCGCCCGGGTCTTCCGGGTCCACGACGCCGCCTCCGCCCGTGACGCCCTCGCCGTCGTCTCCGGACTGCGCGGATCAGGTCTCTGAGAGGACCGGAATGGGATCGGGCCACCCGTGGGGGGAACGGGTGGCCCGATCGCGAGGCGGGGGCGCACCTCGCCTTTCGATGGGTCCTGTCCGCGGGCGGTCCCGCGACGGCGGCGGACGGTCCGTCCCGCAGGCCTGGGAACACATGCCTGGCTCGTGCTGACGGTCTCGCCCGCCGGGGGTGCCCCGGCGCCCCGGAAGAGGCACAAGTGAGCGTCCCCATCGTGAACCCGCGACGGGTTTACCGCAATATCCTGACCGGGGTAAATCGATTTGTTATCTGGTCCGTCGCATACCGTCCGCCGGAGGGGACCGAAGGTCACGGCCCTCGCTCACGACGGAGGCGGGTCACCCGGCAGGCCGAGGGCGTGGTGCACCACGTCGTGCATGTAGGCGCGGAAACGGCGCAGGATCTCCGGGTCGCCGGGGTTCCAGTGGTTGCCTTCCTCGTCGAGCACCCCGGCACGGGAGAAGACGTGCGCCGACCACGTCACCGTCCAGACCGTGAACATCACATCCGCCGAACCCGGAGCCAGGGACCGCAGGGTCTCGCTGATGCGCCGGACCATCGGCTGGACGTACTGCCGCTCCGGCTCGGTGACGTCGCTGGCGTCGGACAGCCAGCGGTGCATCCACAGCGCGCCGAGGTCCGGGTTCTCGACGCAGAAGTCGATGTAGCTGTCGAGAAGGCGGTGCACGGCCCTCGCGGGCTCCCGTAAGGGGTCTCCCGGAGGCGCGGCGGAGATCTCGGCGATTGCCCTCTCTGTCTGGTCGAGGTCGGCCAGGTGGGCGCGTTCCAGGACCGCGAGGTACAGCTCCCGCTTGCCGCCGAAGTGCTCGTTGAGCGTGGCGACGTCGACCCCGGCGGCCTCGGTGATCTGGCTGGTCGAGGTTCCGTCGTAGCCAAGGGCGGCGAAGAGCCGCGTCGCGACCCGCAGGATCAGCTCCCGCTCGCCGCCGTCAGCGGAAGTCATGAAAGTGACGCTAGGTCTCCGGGCCCTTCCCGGCCAAGCACATGATGGACAAGCGTCGGTCAAGATAGCGGAAGTCGTACAACTGCCCGTAAACCAGGCGAGGCATCCTCCAGGTGCACCGCGCCGCCGTGGGCGTTGACCGTCTCCCTGACGATCGCCAGGCCGAGCCCGGAACCGCCCTCGTCACGGCTGCGCGCGCTGTCCAGCCGGGTGAAACGGTCGAAGACCCGTTCCCTGTCCGGTTCGGGGACGCCGGGGCCGTCGTCGGTGACGGTCAGCACCGCGTCCGCGCCCTCGACGCGCAACTCGACCACCACCGGGGCCGAGGTGTACCGCAGCGCGTTGTCCACGAGGTTGACCAGCACGCGCCCCAGGTCGAGAGCGTCGCCCGTCACCACGGCCGCCCTCGTGGGGAAGTCGCCCGCCGGGGCGGGCAGCCGTACGGTGACGGCCTCGCCGTAGCGCTCGACGGTCTGCTGGATGAGCTGCTCCAGTTCGACGGGCTCCCTGCGGGCGGGGCCGCCCCGCTCGTCGAGCCTGGCCAGGGCGAGCAGGTCCTCGGCCAGCCTGGACAGGCGCATGGTGTCCTCAAGCACGCCCTCGGCCGTCTCCCGCCAGTCCTGCCCCTCGGGATGGCCGAGCGCGACCTCAAGCTGGAGACGGATGCTGGCCAGCGGGCTGCGCAGCTCGTGCGCCGCGTCGGAGACCAGGGACCGCTGCCGCGCGTCGGCCTGTTCGAGCCTGGTCAGCATGTCGTTGAGGGTGGTGGCGAGGCTGTGCACCTCGTCCCTGGCCTCGGGCACCGGCAGCCGCCTGGAACGCGCGGTGTCGGTGATCTCGTCCGCGCCCCTGCGCAGCGCGGCGATGGGACGCAGCGTCCTGCCGATGATCACCCAGCTGGCGCCGGCGAGCAGCACGAGCAGCAGCGGCGTGCCGACGACCAGCACGTGACCGGCCGTACTGAGGCTGGTCTCCACCTCACGGAACGAGCGCGCCGAGATCACACTCTGCCCCCGGTCCGCGCTGAGCACCCGTACCCGAAGCAGATGCGGGATGCCGTACGGCTCGCCGTTGACGAACCGCGCCCTTCCCTTGGTGATCGCGGCGGCCCGCTCGGACGCGCTCAGCAGCGGCACCAGCCGGTCGGTGCCGGTGGTCGCGTGGGTGATCCGCCCCCGGCCGTCGATCACCTGCAGCAGCGTGCCGTCCGAGGTGGTCAGCTCGTCCGGCAGCCGCCCGGCGTCGGCCAGCGAGACCGTGTCTCGCGCCCGCTGGTAGATCGCGTCGTCGATGGTGGTGATCAGCGCCTGGCCCAGCACGCCGACCATCACGTACGCCGAGACGACCAGCGCGAGCGCGAGCACGGCGGAGGCGACCGCGGTCAGCCGGAAACGCAGGCTCTTGCGCCGCCACCAACCGGCCGTACGGCGCCCGCCCCGCGTGCGCGGGTCAGCCGCCATCGCCCGCGAGCCGGTACCCGGCCCCCCTGACGGTCTGCAGCGCGTTCCTGGAGAACGGCGCGTCGACCTTGCGGCGCAGGTAGCCCACGTAGACCTCGACCACGTTGGGGTCGGTGTCGAAGGTGTCCCACACGTGTTCCAGGATCTCGGACTTGGAGACCACCTCGTCGTGGTGGCGCATGAGGTACTCCAGGAGGGCGAACTCCCTGGGCGTCAGCTCGATCGGCTGCTGCCCCCTGGAAACACGGCGCCGCGCGGGGTCCAGGGTCAGGTCACCGGCCCGCAGCACGGCGGGGCGCCGGTTCGCGCCCCGGCGCAGCAGAGCCCTGAGCCTGGCGACCAGCACGACGTAGGAGAACGGCTTGGTCAGGTAGTCGTCGGCGCCCAGATCGAGGCCGTCGGCCATGTCGTACTCGCCGTCCTTCGCCGACAGCATCAGGATCGGCACCCAGTTCTCCTCGGCCCGCAACTGCTTGCAGACGTTGTAGCCGGAGATCCTCGGCAGCATGATGTCCAGCACGACCACGTCGTAGTCGCCGACCCTGGCCAGGTGCAGTCCCTCCTCGCCGTCATGCGCGAGGTCGACCGCGAACCCCTCGGCCTGCAGCCCGCGCTGGAGCGCCGCGGCCATCCGCCGCTCGTCCTCAACGACGAGAACCCGCATCCCCCACCACCTCCGCCTTCGCCCCCATCTTCGGCCAGCGGCACTGAGAGACCGCTGAGAACCTGTGAGACCTCTCAGTCTGTCTCAGCTCCGGCACAGGAACGGTCACGCAAGCTGCCTTCAGAAACGATCGACGCACTACCGTAAAGGAGTGACATGTCTGAACGAACAAGGCGAAGCCGCGTGACGAGATGGGGTGTGCCGGTCGCTGCGATCGCGGTGGTAGCCGCGGCCATCGGAGCGGGCCCGGTCATCGCAGCCGTCCAGGGGGAGCCCACACTCCCCGCGCGTACGGCGCAGCAGCTGCTCGCCGACGCCGCCACGGCCTCCCGGTCCGGCATGAAGCCCATGTCGGGCACCGTCATTCAGACAGCCTCCCTGGGACTTCCCGGCCTGCCGGAGATCTCGGGCATGGGCGGCTCCTCACCCGCCGCCCTGCTGGCGGGCTCACACGAGCTCAAGGTCTGGTACGGCGGCGCGGACCGGCTCAGGCTGGCTCTTCCGGGCAAGATGAGCGAGACCGACCTGATCGTCAACGGCGACCAGGTCTGGCTGTGGCGCAGCGAGGACAACGAGGCCACCCGGATCAACGGGGTGGACCCCGAGGCGCAGGACAAGCACGCCACCGCGCTTCCCTCCGCGACCACTCCGCAGCAGGCCGCGCAGCAGGTGCTGAGCAGGGCGGCCACGGACACCGTGGTGAGCGTGAGCAACACCGAGCGGGTCGCCGACCGCCCCGCCTACCAGCTCGTCCTGGCTCCCAAGGACGGCGCGTCCCTGGTCAAGGAGGTCAAGCTGGCGCTCGACGGGGAGACCTTCGTCCCCCTGCGGGTGCAGGTCTACGCCAAGAGCGCCGCCGAGCCGGCCTTCGAGGTCGGTTTCACCTCGGTCACGTTCACCCCGCCCGCCGCGGAGAACTTCACCTTCACCCCGCCCGCGGGGGCGAAGGTGACCGAGCGGGCCGCCGACGAGTTCAGCGAGCAGGACCGGGCCAGGCAGGAACGGGAACGGGCGCTGAAGGGCAGGGCCAAGGTCGTCGGGCAGGGCTGGACCTCGGTCGCGGTGCTTCCCTTCTCCGTCAAGGACCTCGGCGCGAACCGGTCCCAGGACGCGGACGGCCCGGCGGGGAACGCGAACGCCCTCGCGGACGCCCTGCTGAGGTCGGCCAAGCAGGTCAGCGGGCCGTGGGGCAGCGGCAGGGTCATCCAGAGCAAGCTGCTCTCGGCGCTGCTGACCGACGACGGCCGCCTGCTGGTCGGCGCGGTCACCCCGGAGAGGCTGCAGGAAGCGGCGGCGAGCTGACGAACGGGACGCCGGGAGGGTCATGACTCCCGGCGGCCGGCCCCGGGGGACGCGCCCACGTCTCCCGGGGCCGGGACCGGGACTCCGGCGGGGCGGAGCGGGGCCGTACCCGCCCTCCGGCCCGCCGGGCCACGCCCCAGGAACGACGCCGCGAGCGGAGGGCCGTCGCGCTCGAAGGCGGAGACGACACAGGCGACGATGGGAGAGCCATGCTGACCGTCCAGGAGGACAGATCCTCCTCCGCTTCCTCCGCCGTGCCTCCCGAGGCCCGCACGGAGGACTACTCGATCGTCACCCGCGGACTGACCAAACGCTTCAGGGGCGGCCAGGTGGCCGTCGACCACCTGGACCTTGCCGTGCCGAAGGGAAGCGTCTTCGGGTTCCTCGGCCCCAACGGCTCGGGAAAGACCACGACGATCCGTATGCTCCTCGGCCTGGTCGCCCCCTCGGAGGGCGGCTGGGAACTGCTCGGCACCGCCATGCCGGACGGCCTGCGGACGGCGCTGCCGAGGGTGGGCGCGCTGGTGGAGGGGCCGTCCTTCTATCCCTACCTGTCCGGTGAGGCCAATCTGCGCCGCTACGACGCGGCCGACCTCACGGTCGATCCCCGTACCGCCTCGGCCAGGATCGGTGAGGCCCTCGAAAGGGTCGGGCTCACGGCCGCCGCCCGCAAGCGTTACCGCGCCTACTCCCTCGGCATGCGTCAGCGCCTGGCGATCGCCGCCGCGTTGCTGCGGCCCAGGGAACTGCTGATCCTCGACGAGCCGACCAACGGCCTCGACCCGCAGGGCACCAGGGAGGTGCGCGGCCTGGTCAAGGAGATCGCGGCGGAGGGCACGACCGTGTTCGTCTCCTCCCACCTGCTGGCCGAGATCGAGCAGATGTGTTCCCACGTGGCCGTGATGCGGGCCGGACGGCTGGCCGCCCAGGGTCCTCTGGCCACCCTCAGAGCCGCGGAGGCGGTCAGGATCAGCGTCGAGACACCGGACGTCGCGGCCGCGGCGGCCGTGCTGGCGGATCTGGGCCTGGCGGGAGTACGGCTCGGCGAGGACCGTGAGGACGAGGTGAGCGCGGAACTGGGCGAGAAGGCCGCCGAGCGGATCTGCGCCGAACTGGTCACCGCCGGTGTCGCGGTGCGCGGCCTGGCCGTACGCCGCCCAAGTCTTGAGGACGTGTTCGTCGGCCTGACCGGAGAGGGTTTCGATGTCGCCGGCTGAGAAGGGTTCCCCGAACCAGACAATGACCGCCCCCCAGAACACCCGAGAGAAGGACACCCCGCCCTCCGAAACCGACGCCTTAGAAGGCCCCACCCCCGGCCTGACCCGCACCAAGGAAGACAGCGCGGAGGACTCCGGCTTGGGCGCGTCGGCGCTTGGACTGAGGAGTGAGGGAGCGCAGCGGACGAACGACGAGGGAAAGCGCCGACCCGAAAGCGCCCAAGCCCGCGACGCCGAAGGCGTCGCAAAGAGGCGCGGTCTCATGCGCTTCCTCTTCTCCGAGGTCGGGCTGACCTTCCGCAGGCCGAGGAACCTCGCCATGCTGGGGGTGCTCGTCCTGGTGCCGGTGCTGCTCGGCGTCGCGCTCAGGGCGTTCGGCGGACCCGAGCCCGGTGACGGCGCTCCCGGCGTCTTCACCCAGATCACCGGCAACGGGCTGTTCCTCACCTTCGCCGCGCTCTCCCTGCTGGTGCAGTTGCTGCTGCCGGTCTCGGTCGCGGTGGTCGCCGGGGACTCGATCGCGGGGGAGGCGGGCATCGGCACGCTGCGCTACCTGCTGGCGGTTCCGGTGGGCCGCACCAGGCTGCTGGTGGTCAAGTACGCCAACGCGGTGATCTTCTGCCTGGCGGCCGTGGCGGCGGTCGCGTCGTCGGCGCTGCTCACCGGGCTGCTGTTGTTCCCGGCGGGGCCGATCACCCTGCTGTCCGGCGGGACGATCCCCATGGCCGAAGGGCTGCTGAGGATCGGGCTCGTCGTGCTGTACGTCGCGGCGGGAATGGCGGCGCTGGCGGCGATCTCGCTGGCGTTCTCGACGCTGACGGAGATCGCCATCGGCGCCATCGCCGCGACCGTGGTGCTGGTCATCGTCGCCCAGGTGCTCGGGGTCATCCCGCAGTTGTCCGGGCTGCGGCCGTACCTGCTGTCGAGCTGGTGGAGCGGTTTCGACGGGGTGTTGCGAGACCCGGTCGCCACCGGGGAGATGGGACAGGGGCTGCTGGTGTTCGGCGCCTACATCGTGATCTTCGGTTCGATCGCGTGGGCCAGGTTCAGCGGCAAGGACATCAGCGGCTGACCCGGTCTGGGGAGACGGAGGCGGGGGCCCGCGGAATCGATCCGCGGGCCCCCGCCGTCTGTTCTCGTCTCCGCCGAGGCCTCTCCGCGGAAGCCTCTCCACGAGCCTCCCGCCGGAGCGCCTCACCGGCGGGTCAGGAGGCGCGTCCTCCACGGCGCAGGCCGAGCACGCCGACCACGACGCCCACGACTCCGGCCAGCAGGCCGACCCCGCCCAGCAGCCGTGCGGTGCCGTCCGAGGAGGACGCCTGCGCGGCGGGCTTGGCGGCCTCGGACTCGTGGGCGGCCACGGTGGCCGTGGCGGACGGGCTGGCCGCTCCGGCGCCGTGCTCGTCACCCCCGGTCGAGGGGGTGAGCCTCAGGGTCGGGACCGGGCGGTCGGCCTCGGAGCCGTCGGCCTTGGGCGGGTCGGCCCACTTGACGACCTCACCACCGGTGTAGGTCTGGGTGGTGGGGAAGGTGAGCTGGTCGGTGTCCTTGGGGAGCATCCCCATGGAGACCTCGAACTCCTGGAACTGGCTGGGGCCGATCTTCCCGCCCGACCAGGTGACCTTCGTGACGGCCTCGGTGATCTCGCCGTACTCGGTCGTCACCGGCTTGGGAAGCTTGCCGGTTACCACCTTGACGTCCCAGCCGGGTACCGGCTTGACCGAGACGAACGGCAGCGGGTGGTCGGTGGGGAACTCCACCTCGACCTTCTCGGTCGAGGCGTTGTCACGCTCGTTCGGCACCCGGAAGGCGACCTTGGTGAACCCGCCCTGTTCCGCGGTTCCCGGGTTGATGCTCACGTGCGCGAGGGCGGGCAGCGCCAGGCCGATGGTGAGCGCGACGGCGCCGGCGGTCACGGCGGCGGCACGGCGGCACACTGAGGAAAGGGACATGCTTGGAGACTCCACTTCGATACTTCGTGTTCTGTTCCGGCGGTGACAGGTGACACAGGTGTCAGGTGATCTCAGACGGCGGGAAGTGGAGGACCGCGTCTGCTGACGGTATGGCGGAGCAGCCGCCTGGCGGGGACGGGGGCGACGGTGGCGGGCACCGTGCGCGCAGGAGCGGGGATCGAGGGCAGCGGGAGCAGGCGCAGAGCCGCGCCGAGCCGCCGTCCGGCGGCGCGCAGCAGCGCCCACAGGGCGGCCTCGCCGCGTGACAGCCACCAGCCGGTGATCAGCGTCGCGGTGAGGTGCGCGATGATCATGCCGAGGCCCTCGCCCAGCCTGCCGCCGTGGCCGTGTACGGCCAGCGAGATCCCCGAGGGGTCGTCGAAGGCGAACAGTTCGTGTAGGAACAGTTGCATGCCGGACAGGGTCACGCCGATCGTCGTCGCCGACCGTTCACGACCGGCCAGCGCCGCCGCCAACGCCATGACCGTGGCGCCACCGGCCGCGACCGCCCACGACTCGGGCCCCGAGCCGCCCGCGGCCAGGTGGCCGAGCACGGCGAGCGTCACGCAGACGGCCGAGAAGGCGGCCGTGCGCATGAGGCGTAACGGGAGGCGGGCATGCATGACGCCCATATGCTCTCACGCTCCGGCCTCCCCCGCCGTTCCGGGCTCACGGCCGGGCACGGACGCGAAAGCCGGGGC
Organism: Streptosporangium sp. NPDC020145; assembly: GCF_040631275.1. Classification (NCBI taxonomy): domain Bacteria; kingdom Bacillati; phylum Actinomycetota; class Actinomycetes; order Streptosporangiales; family Streptosporangiaceae; genus Streptosporangium; species Streptosporangium sp. NPDC020145. Next base: position 321,103 of record NZ_JBEXZT010000001.1, read on the forward strand.
GCGGACGGCCCGGAGAAGATCTTTCCGGACTCTGCCCGGAATGTGGCGCCGTGGGCGTCGGATGCGCCGGAACTCCTCTTTACACACCCGTTGCGTAACTGTACGTTGTTTACCGATCACTCTACGTACTCGCGAGACAGAGGTGAGGCATGCCCGACAACGGCACCGAGCGTCGCCCCGACCCCCGGGTGGCGTTCGCCGGAGAGACGGGATCGCGCGTCGGTGAGACCGACGCGCGCCCGGGCGCCGCCGAGGGCGTCACCGCCACGACGGGCGCCGGTGGCCACCTGCCCCCGCTGGCCGAGGAGCGGCCGGACGGCAGGCCGCTGACCCAGCGCTTCGCGGAGCCGGAGGGATAGGTCATGGAGCTGCACTTCCGCAACCGCTACACCGCCAGGGCATGGATCGCGATCATGTTCTACAGCCCGGACGACTGCCGCGACCAGGGGCAGTGGGGCACCCGGGGCTGGTGGGCCGTCGACCCGGGTGGTGAGGCCTACGTCCTCAACACGGGCAACCGCTATGCCGCCTTCTACGCCGAGGCCGCCGACGGCGCGGTGTGGACCGGCTCCCACGGCCCGTTCTACGTCTACCGGGACGCCTTCGACTCCTGCCTGAACGTCGGCAGCACCGCCGCGCGGCGGGTCGGCGCCCGCCTGGTCGATCTGAACGGTTACTCCAGCTACTACGTCAATCTCACGGCCTGACCCCGGACCCACCCCTCCAGCCCGGCGTGCGCTCCCATCCCCCTGACCGCTGGGGCGCGCGCGTCGGGCGTCGCCCGCGGTGACGGACGTCCCCGGCTCCGCGCCGGTGCCTGCGCCCCGGCGTCCCGCTCCCCGGCGGCGTCCAGCCGCGAGCCGGTGACCGGCCCGTTCCCAGAGCGGGCCGGTCACCGTCCCCGCGACGACGCTCAGCCGGACGGTTCCGCGGCCGGCGCGGTTCCGCCGGTGTAGAGACGGGCGACCACGTCCTCGATGGACTTCTCCTCGGGAACGGTCGCGCGCAGGTCGTCGAGGGTGCCGTCGAACGTCAGGCGGCCGTGGTCGATGAGCATCACCCGGCGGCAGAGCCGCTCGATGTCGCCCAGGTCGTGGGTGGTGAGCAGGACGGTGGTGCCGTGCTCGGCGTTGCGGCGGCTCAGGAAATCCCGCATGGCGGCCTTGCTGACCACGTCCAGGCCGATGGTCGGCTCGTCGAGCACGAGCACGGCGGGGTCGTGCAGCAGGGCCGCGGTGACGTCACCGCGCATGCGCTGCCCCAGGCTGAGCTGGCGGACCGGGGTGGTCATGAAGGACTCCAGGCCGAGCAGGCAGGACAACTCCTCAAGCCTCTCCCGGAAGACAACACGATCTACTTTGTAAAGGTGCCGGATCAGTTCGAAGCTGTCCCGCAGCGGCAGGTCCCACCACAGGGTGGTCCGCTGGCCGAAGACCACGCCGATCCTGCGCGCGAGAGCCGTACGACGCCGGGCCGGGTCGAACCCGGCCACCTCGATGCGACCCGCGGTCGGCGCGAGAATGCCGGTGAGCATCTTGATGGTGGTCGACTTGCCCGCGCCGTTCGGCCCGAGATAGCCGACGAACTCCCCGGCCCCGACCGTGAACGACAGGTCCCGTACGGCGTGCACCGTCTTACGCGCGCTGCGGCGGCCGACGGTGAACGAGCGGCCGACTCCCTGAACCTCGATCATGTCGTGTCAGCTCCCTGTCGAGCGGTAGCGGCGGACGCCCGCCCGCCAGGCGAACGCGGCGACGGCGGCCAGCGTCAGCGCGGCGAGCGGGGAGGCGAAACGCAGCCAGTACGGCAGGCCGAGCGGGTCGGGCCGGTCCAGCACGAACAGTGTGGGCTGCCAGTTCACGAAGGCCAGTGGCACGACGAAGGTGACTCCTCTGACGAGGTCGCGGCTGTAGACGTTCAGCGGGTACTGGGTGAGCGCGTTGCCGCCGTAGGTGAAGGCGTTGGCCACCTCGGGCGCGTCGGTCAGCAGGAACTGCGCCGCGCCGGCCAGGGCGAAGAGAGAGGAGAAGATGACGATTCCGCACAGGATCATCGGCGGGATCGCCCAGGCCCTGTCCCAGGGCAGGTCGAGCCCCGGCAGGGCGATGGCGAGCACGACCGCGGCCTGGGTGACCCTGCCGAAGCGGTGCACACTGAAGCGGTCGACGGCCATCTGGACGAAGGCGCTCGCCGGACGGATGAGCATGGTGTCGAACCCGCCCGTCCTGATGTGCTGGCTGAGCCGGTCCAGGTTGCCGAAGAGCATGTCGCTCACCCCGAAGGCCAGGCTCGACGTGCCGTACAGGAACATGACCTCGGACAGGCCGAATCCGGCGAGCGAGCGGGTGTGTTCGAAGATCACCCAGATCGCCAGGACGTCGAGCATGTTGATGGCGAACGAGCTCACGGCCATCGTGATCAGCGGCCCCGGATACTGGGCGGAGGCTCGCAGCCAGGTCCAGGCGAGCAGGAGATAGGTCCTGACCATGTCAACCACCCTGGATCACGACCTTGCGGCGGGCGGCGGAGGTCGCCAGGGCGCCGAGGGTGAGCAGGGCGACCGCCCAGGCGGCCTGGAAGCCCAGGGCGTCGAGGATGTCGCGCTTGCCGAGGTAGAGGTCGGCGGGGACCTGGACCATCGCCGACCAGGGCAGCACGCGGGCGAGGTCGCCGAGCCAGCCGGGGAACAGGTTCAGCGGCAGAACCATGCCGCTGAAGAAGAACGTCAGGACCAGTGACAACGACTGCGCGCCCCTGTCGTCGACGAGCCAGCAGGCGGAGAGCGCGATGAGATAGCGCCAGGCGAAACTGACGACGACCCCGAGTGCGAAGCCCGCGGCGAAGGAGAGCCAGGCGGCGGGGCCGGGGGGCAGGACCAGTTCGAAGAGCACCGCGCCGACGACCGTCGGCGGCAGGCTGCGCAGCAGGAACAGGTGGGCGGCCCTGCCCACGTCGTCGGAGAGGCTCCACAGCTGTAGCGAGGCCGGACGGACGAGGTCGACGGCCACGTCTCCGTTGCGTACGCGTTCGGCCAGCTGCAGACCTCCGCCGAAGACCTGCATCGGCCCGATGAAGGCCTGGCTGAGGAAGCAGAAGGTCACGGCGTCGGCGAGGTCGTAGCCCGCCAGGCCGGGCCGGGCGGTCCACAGGGCGATCAGCACGTAGGCGCGCAGGATGCCGAAGACGGTGTTGGTGAAGGCCCCGGCGAGGGCGGCGGACCGGTAGGCGAAGTGGCGGCGGAAGCCGTACCAGGCGATGTGAAGGTAGAGAAGGAAGGCGGCCTCCCCGGGAAGCGTCGGGACAACCGTCCTATCGTTGTCGCCGATCTTGATCGGGGCAACGGGTTTTTCCGTCTCCTCGGTCACATGGCGTCACAGGTTGATTACCGTTAGGGATGATTCCCCTTACCTTTCGCATCCCTTAGGTCTGGGGCGCGGGCGGCGGGCTCCCGGGTTCGTCACAGTGTGTGTGCCGCATCGCGTACACGAGAGGTTCAACCAGGATGGCACGTGGCGGAACTGGTCCCAGGTACGGCATGCCGCCCGGCGTGCGGCCCCTCACGTCAGGAGATCCGATCGCGGTCGGCGGCCACCGGCTGCTCGGACGGCTGGGGGCCGGGGGCATGGGCGTGGTCTACCTGGCCGAGCGTCCGAACGGGGACGTGGTCGCGCTCAAGACCCCGCACCCGGCCCACCTCGGCGACGTCACCCTGCGCGCGCGTTTCGCCGAGGAGATCGTCAACTCCCGGCGGGTGGTGCCCTTCTGCACCGCGCGGGTCTACGAGGACGGTGTGGACGGCGACCGCCAGTACCTCGTCTGCGAGTACATCCCCGGTCCCGCGCTGTCGGAGGTGATGGCCCGGGTGGGGCCGCTGTCCGCCGACCTCGCCTACGGCGTCGCCCTGGGGGTGGCGGCCGCGCTGGTCGCGGTGCACGAGGCGGGCCTGGTCCACCGCGATCTCAAGCCGGGCAACGTGCTGCTGTCGGAGGAGGGGCCGAGGCTGATCGACTTCGGCATCGCCAGGGGCGTCGACACCCTCGTCGCGCACACCGAGGCGGGGCAGGTCATGGGCAGTCCCGGCTGGGTCGCGCCGGAGCGGCTCACCGGTGGGCCCGCGCTGCCCGCCTCCGACGTCTTCGCCTGGGGATGCCTGGTCGCCTACGCCGCCACCGGCTCCCATCCCTTCGGCGCGGGGGACGCCGAGGCGCTGGCCCGCCGCGTGCTGGCCGATCCGCCGGAGCTGACCGGTCTTCCCGAGAGGCTGCGCCCGGTGGTCGAGGCCGCGCTCGCCAAGGATCCCGCGCGGCGGCCGGGCGCCGCCGACCTGCTCGGCGCGTTGCTCGCCGCGGGAGGGGTCGGCGCCCCGGGGAATCTCCGCGTGGCGGTCGCCGAGGTGCTCGGGTGGATCTGGACCCCGGTGCCGTGGCCCCGGGGCGGGGCGGGGCAGGGGTCGTTCCCGGTGAGGGCGGAAAGCGGGGCGGGCGGGGAGCGCCCCTCGGTCGGGGCGGGTTCCGCCTCCCACCGGGTGGCGAAGACGGTGCCGCAGCGACGGCCGCACCGGACACAGGCGGGTTTCGCGGCGCTGGCCACCCTCGTCATGGCGGCCGTCACGGTCTTGGCGGCGGCCAGGGGAGGGGCCAGGCCGTACGCCGATCCCGAGGTGGGGGAGCTTCCCGCGGTGATCGCACCGGTCCACGGGAGCCCGGCGGAGCGTGCCCGGAGGGAGACGGGGCGGCCCGCCACGCCGAAGGGGCCGCCGCCGCCGACCCCGGTGGCCCCGGGGGCGTCGGCGGTCCCGGTCGTCTCGGCGGTTCCGGCCGCTCCGGTCGCCACACCCACGGCCGGCGTCACGGAGCCCCCTGCTCTTCCGCCCGCCTTCGAGGAGCCGGGGTTCGCCAGACCACAGCACTATCCGAGGCGTTATCCGAGGCTTCCGCGGTGGTCGCGGCTCCCGCGGTGGACCAGGGAAACCGCCGAGGCGGAGGAGCCGGTCGGCTGCGCGGGCACCCTGGACAAGGGCGTGGAGTGCCCGGCGAGCCCGGGTGAGTCCAAGTCGTTCCTCACCCCGGTCCCGCAGGTGGGGGGGAGCGAGAGCGTCGCCCCCGTCACGGGAGGCTCCACGGCGGTGCCGCCGTCCCTCCCCTCGTCGAGCGCGGCGCCCGCCCTCAAGTCCGGGGAGTGATCCCGCCGGGGCGTCCGTTAGGGTGATCGGCGCGTGTCGAGTCGGAGGGGGAGGCCTGTGGGCGGACTCGCGCCGGGTGCGGTCGAGTTGAGCGGCGTCGGTGTCCGGGTGGTCGGTGGGACGTTGCTGGACGGGGTCGACTGGCGGGTCGGGTACGGCGAGCACTGGGTGGTGCTCGGGCCGAACGGCGCGGGCAAGACGACTCTGCTGTCGCTGGCGGCGGCCGTACGGCATCCGACGGAGGGCACGGTGACCGTGCTCGGCCAGCGGCTTGGCCGGATGGACCTGCGGGAACTGCGCCGCCACATCGGCCTGGTCGCCGCGAGCCAGCGGCTCGTCGACGAGGAACTGCTTGAGGAGGAGGGCGCGAGCGCCCACACGGTCGTGCTGACCGGTCACACCGGCACGAGCGCCCCGCTGTGGGACCGTTACCGGCCCGAGGAGCACGAACGCGCCCACCGGATGCTGGGCGAGATGGGCTGCGGGGAGCTGGCTGAGCGGCTCTTCCGGGTCTGCTCGCAGGGAGAACGGGCCAGGATCCGCGTCGCCAGGGCGTTGATGGCCGATCCGGTTCTCCTGCTGCTCGACGAGCCGTTCGCCGGGCTCGACCTTCCGGCCCGGGAGGACCTGATCACCGCGGTGGAGGGCCTCGCCATGACCCGGCCCGCGCTGACCACGGTCACGGTCACCCACCACCTTGAGGAGGTGCCCGCGACCACGACCCACGCTCTGCTGATGCGCGAGTCGCGGATCTGCGCGGCGGGTCCGGTCGAGCGGGTGCTGACGGAGGAGAACCTGTCCGGCTGCTTCGGCAGGCCGCTGCGGGTCGGCCGGCACGAAGGACGCTGGTCGGCTGTGGCCGTACGGAGCTGACGCGGGACCTGCCGGTTTCGCGCCCGGTGGGGTCAGTCCTTCTTGCGCTGGCGGATGAGGCCCATGAACCCAGGGCTCGGCTTGAACCTCGCGGTCCAGGTCTCGGCGATCTCCAGGGGTTCCCCGGTCTGTGGGTTACGGCCGGTCCGTGCGGGTTTGTGGACGATCTCGAAGGAACCGAAGCCTGGGATCGCGACCTTCTCCTCGGCCGCGACGGCTGTCTGGATGGTTCCCAGGATCGCTTCGAGGGCCGCCGCGGTCTGCCTCCTGGTGAGTCCCGCCTCGGCCGCGGCCTTCTCGATCAGCTCGCGCTTGTTCATGGGGACAGTTAACGCCATTCCCCTCATCGTCGGGGAGGTGCCTGCCGTCCCATGGGGGGACGGCAGGCACCTGGGGCCTTCAGCGGTCCGACTGGGCGGCCAGCCGTTCCGCTTCCCCGTACAAGGCCTCGACGAGGATGAGCTCCAGGCGGAGGTCTTCGTCGACGAGGCCGTCCAGAACTTCCATTCGGGCCTCCCACTACTCGGACGTCTCACGGGCCGTGAAAGTTCACACGGGTACCGGATCGGACGTGACCGTGATCTGTGAAACCGCGCCGGGCGTGTGAGCGGCCTCCACCACTCCCGTGTCGTCCTATGTCGCGACGAGCTCGGCGAGATCGACGTGCTCGCCGACCTCGCGCACGTCCAGGCAGTACGCCAGCAGAACCCGCCGTTCGCCGACCCGCCGGGTGACACGCAGGCACGGTCGATCGTTGAGCACGACCGCCTCGACCTCGATGCCGTCCGGCCCTCGCCAGATCCCCATGGAGTCGAGGCTACGAACAGTCAGGTAAGGCCGGGGTAACCAACCGGGCATATCGTGATAGGTCCCGTAAGCCATGTGGTTTGACCGCTTCCGTCGGTGATTAGCCGTTGTGCTCTGGGTAACAGACGGTCTTAATCCAAGTAATCAGGGAGAAATCAACATGGTTCTGCCCAAGCTAACCCCCGAACAGCGTCAGGCGGCCCTCGCCAAGGCCGCCGAGACCCGTGTCGCCAGGGCCAGGCTTCTGGCCGAGGTCAAGGCGGGATCGATCAGTCTTGAGCAGCTGCTCTCCAGGAACGACGAGATCGCCAGGCGCATCAAGGTCTCGCAGGCGCTGCGCGCCCTGCCGGGGATCGGCAGCATCAAGGCGGCCCAGCTCATGCAGCGGGCCGAGGTCGACGAGACCCGCCGTCTCGGCGGCCTGGGAGCGCAGCAGCGGCGCAGGCTGATCAGGGCCCTGGTGAGCGGGACGACGAGCTGAACGACGCCCTGAGGCGGAACACGGCGAAGGCCCCGCCGTACGGACTCGGGAGATCCGTACGGCGGGGCCTCACGCGACGACCTGGTGGCCGGGCCCGCCCGGGGAGCGATCCCATGCCCTGGAGGCGCCCGGGCGGGCCCTTGTCCGAGGGGTCAGTGAGCCGTCTCGAACTGCTCCTCCTCGGTCGAGCCCCTGAGGGCCGTGGTCGAGGAGTCCGGCGCCACGGCCGTGCTGACCAGGTCGAAGTATCCGGTGCCGACCTCGCGCTGGTGGCGGGTGGCGGTGTAGCCGCGTCGCTCCGCGGCGAACTCGGCCTCCTGGAGGCCGACATAGGCGGTCATGCCCTCCTCGGCGTACCTCCTGGCCAGGTCGAACATCGAGTAGTTGAGCGAGTGGAAGCCCGCCAGCGTGATGAACTGGAACTTGTATCCCATGTGCCCCAGCTCGCGCTGGAACTTGGAGATCGTGGAGTCGTCGAGGTGCTTCTTCCAGTTGAACGAGGGCGAGCAGTTGTAGGCGAGCATCTGGTCGGGGTAGACGGTCTTGACGGCCTCGGCGAACCGGCGGGCGACGTCCAGGTCCGGAGTCGAGGTCTCCATCCACAGCAGGTCGGCGTAGGGGGCGTAGGCCAGGCCCCGTGCGATGCAGGCGGCGACGCCGTTGCGGACGCGGTAGAACCCCTCCGCGGTGCGCTCGCCGGTGGTGAAGGCCTGGTCACGGGGGTCGACGTCGGTGGTCAGGAGCGTCGCGGCCTGGGCGTCGGTCCGCGCGATGATCACCGAGGGGACGCCCGCGACGTCGGCCGCGAGACGGGCCGCGTTGAGCGTCTTGACGTGCTGGCCGGTGGGGATGAGCACCTTTCCGCCCAGGTGGCCGCACTTCTTCTCCGAGGCGAGCTGGTCCTCCCAGTGCACGCCCGCCGCACCCGCGGCGATCATGCCCTTCATCAGCTCGAAGGCGTTGAGCACTCCGCCGAAACCCGCCTCGGCGTCGGCCACGATCGGGGCCAGCCAGTGGGGGGCGTCGCGCTCCTCCTCCGACCAGGTGATCTGGTCGGCGCGCAGCAGCGCGTTGTTGATGCGGCGCACCACGGCCGGAACCGAGTTGGCGGGGTAGAGGCTCTGGTCGGGGTAGGTCTGCCCGCCCAGGTTGGCGTCGGCGGCCACCTGCCAGCCTGACAGGTATATGGCCTTCAGCCCGGCCTTGACCTGCTGAACGGCCTGGTTGCCGGTCAGCGCGCCGAGGGCGTGCACGTAGTCCTCGGTGTGGAGCAGTTTCCAAAGCCGCTCGGAACCGAGCCGGGCGAGAGTGTGCTCCTCCTGGACGGAGCCCCGGAGTCGAACCACGTCCTCGGCCGTGAAGGTCCGCTCGGTACCCGCCCAACGAGGGTCGGTCTGCCACTCTCGCCGCAGCTCGTCTGCGGCTCCCTTGAGGCGATCGTTCATCGTCACTCCTTGTCGTCCCCTGGGTGCCTTGCACCGAGTGTGTTCCCCATCGAAAGGGACGAACAGGTCACCGATCGCGAAAGAATCAACTTTATTGCTGTTCTGGCAAGGATTGGCCGTCTTGGGTGCAGAAGAAATTCATAGTTTTCGATATGGACTAGACCAATCCCGGGTTGGGTGCGTGGGTGCTTGAAATATCTCTCGAAATTTCGTTTAGCATCGTGGTATGGCATCGCTCGTCGGAGAAGAACCGCTGTCCTTGACGCAGGAGCTCGACCTCATCGCGTTCGGGCAGCGGCTGAGACACCTGCGCAAGCAGCGCGGCCTCACCCTCTCCGACCTCGGTGAACGCGTCGGCCGCGCGCCGAGTCAGCTGTCGCTGCTGGAGAACGGCAAGCGCGAACCCAAGCTGTCGCTGCTGAAGTCCCTTTCCGTCGCGCTCGGCGTGCCCGTCGAGGAACTGCTGCGCCGCCAGGCGCCCAACCGCAGGGCCCAGCTGGAGATGGAGCTTGAGGAGGCCCAGCGCGACCCGCTGTACGCCGGACTCGGCCTGGCCAGGCTGAAGGTCTCCGCCCGCGTCCCCAACGACGTGCTCGAACACATCCTCGGCCTGTACGGCGAGCTGCGCTCACGTCAGGCCAGGGGCACCGCGACCCCGGAGGAGGCGCGGGTCGCCAACGCCGAACTGCGGCGCATGCAGCGCGAACGGGGAAACCACTTCGAGGAGATCGAGAAGGCCGCGGCCGAGGCGCTGTCCGCGGTCGGCTACCGTACCGGGGCGCTGTCGCAGGGCACGGTCCAGGCCCTGGTCACCCACTTCGGCTACACCGTGCAGACCGTCCAGGACCTGCCCCGCACGGTGCGCTCCATCACCGACCTGCGCAACCGGCGCATCTACGTCAAGCACGAGCAACTCGGCATGCACACCCCGCGCACGATCCTGCTGCAGACACTCGGCCACCTCGCCCTGGGCCACCACAGGCCCCGCGACTTCGCCGACTTCCTGCGCCAGCGGACCGAGGCCAACTACTTCGCCGCCGCGGTGCTGGTGCCCGAGGCGACCGCCGTGCCCTTCCTCAGGGAGGCGAAACAGGACAGGGCGCTCAGCGTCGAGGACCTCAGGGACGTGTTCGCCGTCTCCTACGAGATGGCCGCGCACCGCTTCACCAACCTCGCCACCCACTTCCTCGACCTGACCTGTCACTTCGTCCGCAACGACGCGGGCGGGATCATCTTCAAGGCCTACGAGAACGACGGCATCGTCTTCCCCGCCGACGAGCAGGGAGCGATCGAGGGTCAGCGGATGTGCCTGCAGTGGTCGGGACGCCAGGTCTTCCGCTCCCCGGACAGGTTCTCGGTCTTCTACCAGTACTCCGACTCGCCGACCGGCACCTACTTCTGCATCGCCCACGTCGACCCCTCGCGGGAGCGGGACTTCGCGATCACCCTGGGCGTGCCGTACCGGGAGTCACGCTGGTTCCGCGGCAGGGAGACGACCAACCGCACCAGGTCGAACTGCCCGACCGGTGACTGCTGCCGCCGCCCGCCCGTCGAGCTGGCCCAGCGCTGGGACGGCTACGCCTGGCCCTCGGCGCGCGGCAACTCCCACGTCCTGGCCGCACTGCCGCCGGGGTCGTTCCCCGGCGTCGACGAGGCCGACGTCTACGCCTTCCTCGAACGTCACGCCGCGGGCTGATCGCGCTCCAGCACGAGCCAGGGGTTGCCGAAGAACTGGTAGGCGGGCGCCGTCGCCGGGGCGACGCAGCGCAGCGAGCGCAGCACCTCGGCCGGAGGCTCCCCGGCCAGGGCGCGCCGGTGGAACTCCTCGACCAGGCCGTCCCCGACGGGCCTGAACGGCGCGACGGCGGCGCACGCCCCCGCCAGCAGGAACGGCTGGCAGTCACCTGGTTCGTCGAGGAAGACGAACGCGCCACCGCCCATGCCCCGGCCGAGGGACTCGGGGGCCGGGCCGCCCGTGGCGAAGTGCACCACGTCCGGCGGGTCGCCCAGCAGCGCGAGCACCTCGCCCAGCGAGGTGCCGACCTGCCTGGCGCCGAAGGCGGAGACCAGCGGGTGCGGGTGCGGCCCGCCGTGCACGACCGCCATGCCCCGCCCGCCCGCCCGCGCCGGAGGCGGCAGCTCAGGGCGGTTCCCGCCGAGCGGCCAGCGCCCCGTCACCGCCTGGCAGTTCAGGAAACCGGGCAGGGACCGGTCGAACGGATGCTGGAGCACGGCCAGATCCCACGGGACGTGTGGCTCCTGGGACAGGAAGAGCACACTCGGCCGCCGGGGCGACACCCGCCCGGCCACCGCGTTGAGCAGCTCCCAGAACCCCGGCGGGACGTGCGCCGCGACCCGCGCCCCCACCTCCTCCAGGGGCAGGGACTGCTCGGCCAGGCCCCGCCCGAACTCCGAGGCACGCATGCCCAGCTCGCAGACCTCCGCCTGGTCGGGGGTGACGAAGTGCGGCGACTGGTAGGTCCACCACAGCCGTCCCGGCCGGTCACCGTGGACGACGACCGCCGTGACGTCCGGCGCCTGCCCGGTCTCGGCGAGCCGAACCCGGGTCCCGGCCACCGGATGCGGGGCGTTGTCCCTGCCGAGCAGGCCGGGGGAGTCGAGGACCGCCAGCGCCCGCACACCGAAACCGACCACCTGGCCGCGCACCGCGTGCACCACCTGGATCTGCCTGGCGGTGACCGGCTGCTCCTGCGCCGCGGCGACCAGGCCGACCTTCGCCCTGGGGTACGGCGAGGCCTCGTCTGCGCGCAGCCGTACCCGCCAGCCGCCGGGCGCCTCGAACCCCTCCGCGACGATCTGGATGTCAAGATCGGCAGGTCCGAGCCCGCCGTACGGCGCCGCCCGCCCATCGGGTGCCTCCTCGGCCACCAGGCCGACCTCGACCTCGGCTCCCCAGCCCGCGACGACCTCGGCGGGCGCCTCGATGAGGGGAAGCGGGGGTGCCTGCCCGGCGGCGGACGACTCGCCCTGCCTGCGGCGACGGCGGAAGGCGCCGGTCAGTCTGCCGATCACCGAGCGCGCGGGCCCGGGGGAGGCGCCGGACGGGACGCGGCCGAGCGGGCCGGTGCTCGCGGCCGGAGGCTCCTCCTGCGGGGGCGCGTCCTGGCCGAGCAGCAGGCAGAAGCGTTCCCACGCGGGGCCGTACTGGGAGATGAGGGCGACCACGGCCTCGGCGAGCGGTCCTGGCGGCTGCCCGCCCCCGGCGAGCAGCGGATCGAGCCGGGCGCCGAGCTCTGCCGGAGGCTCACCCGGCATGCCGCCGAGTTCGTCACGGACGGTGCGCGCCGCCCTCATCACGGCCACCGGGTCCATACCGTCCCTCCTCGCTCCGCTCTGAGCCGATCTTCCCACTGCGCGGCGGGTACGGGAGCCCGTACCCGCCGAGAATAGGAGCCGCATAGGGTGATACCCGTGGATTTCGAGGTGCTGGGAAGGAAGGGCTGTGCTGCCTGAGGTGGAGGCATGGCTGGGCAGGCGCACCTCGTCGTCGGATGACTGGTCCCTGCCCTGGTTGCTCAAGGCCAAGGGGAACAGCACGATCAGTGTCGTGCTTCCCGCGCGTGACGAGGCCGAGACGGTCGGTGAGATCGTCACGGCGATCCGGCGCGACCTGGTCGAGAGGACCCCGCTCGTCGACGAGATCGTGGTCATCGACTCACGCTCCGTGGACGAGACCGCGGCGCGCGCCGCGCAGGCCGGGGCCAGGGTGGTCGCCCAGGACGAGATCCTGCCGGACCTGAAACCGCTGGACGGCAAGGGGGAGGCCCTGTGGAAGTCCCTCGCGGTGACCTCGGGCGACCTGCTGGTCTTCGTCGACGCCGACCTGCGTGAGTTCCGCACGTCGTTCGTGACCGGGCTGCTCGGCCCGCTGCTCGACGATCCCGGTGTGGTCTACGTCAAGGGCTGCTACGACCGGCCGCTGCAGAACGTGCAGAGCGGGGGCGGGCGGGTCACCGAGCTGGTCGCCAGGCCGCTGCTCAACCTGCACTGGCCGCTGCTGGCCGGATTCGTGCAGCCCCTGGCGGGTGAGTACGCCGGGCGGCGCTGCGTGCTTGAGCGGGTCCCCTTCGTCACCGGCTACGGAGTCGAGCTGGCGCTGCTGGTCGACCTGCTCGAACTCGTCGGCCTCGACGCCCTCGCCCAGGTCGATCTGGGCAGGCGTGTCCACTCCCACCAGTCGACCGAGGCGCTCGGGGGGATGGCCGCGCAGATCCTGCAGACCGCCTGGTCCCGCCTGGAACGGCACAACAAGATGGTCTCGCTGCACACGCCCTCGCCCCGGCTGGCCCAGTTCCGCAGGGGGGCGCACGGCCACCAGGTGACCGTGCGCGACGTGGCCGTGGCCGAGCGGCCCCCGATGGCCACCGTCGAGGGACGGCGCCCGGCGAAGTGACCGGCCCGCGCGGGCGGCGGGGTTACGCGCCGCGCCGGTTGGCCAGCCGCCACCCGGCCAGCGCCAGTGCGGCCAGGACCAGCGCCCCGGCCACGTAGACCCACGGAGACGGCGAGGAGCCCCCGCCCGAGGAGGCGGCGGGGGCGGGGGTCACGGGGGTGGTGGTGACAGTGGGACGGGTGGGCGTGCCGAGCGCGGACAACAGGGCCGCGGGCAGCGGCTGCCCCTCGATCCCGTCGTCGGCGACCAGCGCCCCCGTCCCGGCGCGCACCCGGTGGTCGCCGTCGCACAGCGCCGTGTGCAGCGGCAGCCCCGGCTCGGTCGGGATCATCCCGCTCTCCCTGGAGGACGCGAACACCAGGTACCGGGCCCCCTGCTCGAAGTTGTAGCCGCAGGCCGCGCTGTCGGCGTTGGTCGTCACCTGGTACTCGGTCAGTGCCTGCCCCTTGTAGACCTGGTCGGCCCTGAAGGTGTAGACGACCGGCGCCGGCACGGACGCGTCGGTCTTGGCCGGGCGGGAGGCGAGCACCGTCCCGGTGAAGACGACACTCGCGTTCCCCACCTGTTCCGTGGGTTGGAGCGGGGCGCAACTGCAGGCGCACGCGGTGCCGGGAAAGGCCACGATGGCGGCGGCCAGCAGGAGGAGGACGGTGACGACCCTGTTAATCATGTCCTCATCACGTATCCCGGCGCCCGGCGGTTCGCCCGCGGGCTCATTCCTCCGGCGTGGGGTGGTCGTGACGGGGCGTTCTGTACCAGACGACCGCGCCGATCGCCGCGAGTGCCGCCAGAGCGGCCCAGATCCACCAGGGGATGCCGCTCGGAGCCTCCTCATCCGCCGCGGCGGGTGCCGGTGAGGCCGAGACCTGGACAGCGGAGGCGGTGGGCGCGACGGATTCACCCGGTGCTGACGGCTCTCCGGAACCGGTCACGGTGAAGGGGATCTCGCCCTCGATGGGGTGGCCGTCCGAGGAGACGACCCGCCAGGCGATCACGTATCCACCCGGGGCCAGCGGCTGTGTCACGTCGGCGGTCACCTTCGGTCCCTCGGTGCGCGGCGTGCCCAGGGGCGCCTGTGTGTTGTCCGTCCGGCGCAGGACGACGGCGGGGAAGTGGACCCGGGAGCTGAAGACCAGCTCGATCCGCTCGGGGGAGGACACCTCGGCGTTCTTCGCCGGGGAACTGCTGCGCAGCTGGTCGTGGGCGAGCGCCGCGGGCGCGGTCAGGGCGAGGAGGACCCCGCAGCCCGCGACCGCCAGGACCATTCTGCGTATGAACTGCGGCAGATATGCCATAACGGACTCCATGGAGACTTCCGGACGCGCGATCGGCGCGGCCGGGCAAGGCGGAAGGCACCCCCGGCAGGGGCACCCGATCACGGGGCGCGCCGGCCACCGGACCCGCCAGGGTCTCCCTCAGCCGGCGCGCGGAAGCGCGGGCGGCCCGCGCCTGCGCGGAACCGGGCAGGCCCACCCGCTCGGGAGGGGCACGGCCTCGACGAACGGCACGAGAACGGGAACGGCCGCGGGCGTCCAGGTGGCGGCGAGCACCGGAAGGATCGGGAGCCGCGCGCCGTACACGCGGATCATGAGCCACAGGGCGCTCTCGCCGCGCCACAGCCACCAGCCGGTCAGCAGCGCCGCCGCGAGGTGGACCGCCGTCATGCCGGGCCGGGCGTGCCCGTGGGCCAGCGGGATCACCGGGTACGGCACGGGCGCGGCCCGGCTGAACAGCTCGTGCAGCAGGACCTGTACGCCCACGCTCGCGGGAAGCACGACCTGCGGGCCGCGCTCGTGCCCGTTGAGGGCGTAGCCGAGGCAGAGGGCGACGATCCCCCCGAGGACGGCCGTGTACGGCGGCACCGCCCCGCCCCCGGCCAGGGCGTGGCCACCGCCGGAGACCACGAGGCACAACGTCGCGAAGACGAGTGCCCGCGGCAGACGGAGCGCTGACGCCACTGGGGCCATGACCGTCATCCTGTCAGCCGGGTCAGGCCCCGAGAAGACCGGGGGACGTCGCCGCTGGGCTAGCCTGAGGCGCGATGAACCGTTTGACGACCTCAAGGGGCGAGTTCGAACTCGCCCGTTTCCCCGAGCACTCCCGGCAGGAGCTACGCGCCTGGGACGCCGCCGACGAGTATCTCCTGCGGCACCTCGAAGGGGCGGACGGCGAGCCGGTCGCCCTGTCCGGCACGGTGGTCGTGTCCGGTGACCGGTGGGGAGCCCTGGCCACTGTGCTGGCCACTGTGCCGGCCGCCCACTGGCCCGCGCCCGTGCAGATCACCGACTCCTTCCTCACCCAGGAGGCGACCCGGGCGAACCTCGCCCGCAACGGGATCGATCAGGACGCCGTCCGGCTCCTGTCGACCGGGGACACGCCCCCGGAGCGGATCGACGTGCTGCTGGTCAGGGTGCCCAAGAGCCTGGCACTCCTGGAGGACCAGCTGTGCCGTCTGGCCCCGGCCGTGCACCCGGGCACCGTCGTCGTCGGCGCCGGGATGGTCACCGAGATCCACACCTCGACGCTGCGGCTGTTCGAACGCGTCTTCGGGCCGACCAGGACGTCGCTGGCGGTCAGGAAGGCACGGCTGATCTTCTGCACGCCGGAGCCGCGCCCGGCCCCGGCCGTCAACCCCTGGCCGCTGAGCTACACGCTGCCCGGCGACGTCGGAGCGGTCTCCGGCCTGACCGTCGTCAACCACGCGGGCGTCTTCTGCGCCGACCGCCTCGACATCGGCACCAGGTTCTTCCTGAGGAACCTTCCCGGCCGCAAGGGGCCGGAGCACGTGGTCGACCTGGGTTGCGGCAACGGGGTCGTCGGCCTGGCCGTGGCGCTGGCCGACGAGGAGGCGCGGGTGACCTTCGTCGACGAGTCCTACCAGGCGGTCGCCTCGGCGCGGGCCACGTTCCTGGCCAACGACGTCTCCGCCCCGGACAGGGCGGAGTTCCTCGTCGGCGACTGCCTGTCCGGGACGCCCGCCGGATCGGTCGACCTGGTGCTGAACAACCCGCCCTTCCACAGCCACCGGGCGACGACCGACGAGACCGCCTGGCGGATGTTCACCGGCGCCCGCGCCGCACTGCGCCGCGGAGGTGAGCTGTGGGTCGTGGGAAACCGGCACCTCGGCTACCACGTGAAGCTGCGCAGGCTCTTCGGCAACTGCGAGGTCGTCGCGAGCGACCCGAAGTTCGTCGTCCTGCGGGCCGCCAAGCGCTGACGCCGTACCGGGCCGGTCCCGCACCGCCGCACGGCCCACGCCAGGTAGGCGGGTGTCTCGTCGGTGACGACGTGTTCGACGCCGTAGCCCGCCAGGCGCCGCCACGCGGCGGGGTCGTTGGGGGTCCAGGCGTAGACGGCGACCCCGGCCCGCGCGTACGCGCGGGCCAGCTTTCCGGTGAGCCTGTCGTGACGGATTCCGACGAAGGCGAACCTCCTGGCCAGCGAGACCGGAGGGGCCGTCCTGGCCAGCAGGCCCCGGCGCGCGTGGATGGAGCGCACCGCCCGCAGCGTGTCCGGGGAGAACGACATCAGGCTCGCCCACCGGTAGGCGTTCAGCCGGTGGTACTCGCCGGAGAGGGAACGCAGGTCCGCCGCGTCCGGGACCTCCTTGAGGTCGAGCAGCGTCCGGCCGCCTGCCGCGCGCAGGAGCCGCAGCGCCTCGTCCAGCGTCGCGGGCCGCTCGCCGCCCAGGGTGCGCAGCGCGCGGAAACGGGACAGGGTCATGCCGGAGACCCGTCCCGTGCCCGTGGTCGTCCGGTCGACCGTGGCGTCGTGCATCAGCACCGGCTGGTGGTCCCTGGTGAAGTGGACGTCCAGCTCGACCTGTCCGGACCCCGCCGCCAGGGCGTCGCGGAAGGCCCTGAGGGTGTTCTCCGTGCCCGGCGGGCCGTACCCGCGGTGGGAGACGACGGCGGGCGCCGGGCACCCGGCCGGCACCGGGGGGAGGGAGGCGGTCCGCTCACCGCCCCGGCCGAGCGTCACGACGGCCAGCGCGGCGAGCACCAGCGTCCCGCGCGCGAGCCTGACGGCGGCCGGGTTACCGGAGGACACGAGGGTGGATGTCGGACCGGGGAACAGGAAGCCGGGGAATGGTACACACAGTTATTGACTGTAACTGTGTGTCATCAATCCGCAAAGGGCCGGTCATGCCCGGTACGGCCGCCGGCCTGGGCCGGTGGCCGTACCGGGTCAACGGTCATCGGTCGCCGCGTACCTCGACCCGCTGCCTGCGGTAGTTCGCGCCCGGCCCGCCCGGGCGGTAGCCGCGCTCCACGTTGCCCGCGATGTCCACGGAGAACCAGTGCACCTCGGTCGTACGGTCGACCGTGATCCGCTGCGCCCCCTCACGCGTCCCGGCGGCGACGAGCTTGGGAGAGTTCAGCGTCGGCCTGCTGCCGTCCAGCGTGTAGTAGACGTTCGCGGGCTCGTCGGTGGTGAAGGTGAACGTGGCCGAGGCGCCGGTCCTGCCGGTCACCTTCAGCTCGGAGCCGGGACGCCGCCGGTCGCCCGAGTAGGCCCTGGCGACCTCCAGGATGGCGATCTGGCCGCTGGAGAACTCCATCGCCTCCTCGTGCCCCTCGGCGAACGGAGGCTGGAAGCCCACCGGCTGGAAGCGCTTGGTCGCCGGGTCGTAGAGGTCGGCGCCGACCTCGAAGTCCCAGCCGATGATGCCGCGGTTGTACCAGTGCTCGTCGGCGCTGTTGCCCGCCGCCGAGTACAGCACGTCGGGCACCGGCCCGGTACGGCCGGGCCAGATCGCGGTGCCACGCCTCTCCTGCACCGCGGACAGGATGTGCCGGGAGGACTCCCAGAAGTAGTTCTCCGTGCCCAGATCGGTCCGCGGCAGCGTCTCGCGACCGGCCTCCTTGTAGGCGCCGGGGGGCCACATGAAGTAGCCGCCGTAGGAGTGGGTGTTCATCGCGAACTTGATGTTGGGGTACTTCCTGGTGAGCCAGACCTGGTTGCGGTCCTCGGGCTCCGACAGCTCGGACGGGCCCGCGAACACGCCGCTGGTGCAGTCGGAGGAGGCCCCGAGGTAGCCGTCGAACATGGAGCCGACGGAGAAGTTGCGGTTCAGGTCGACGCCCCACGAGTTGCGCGAGGCCGGATCGGCGGCCTTGGCCGGGCAGTGGTTGGTCATGTTCTTGCGCTGCATGTTGTAGTCGTAGAAGCTGTAGTGCCCGCCGTCCGGGTTGGACGTCGGCAGGATGAAGATGTCGAGGTCGTCGACGATCCTCCTGGTCCGCGGGTCGTGCGCGTAGTTGCGCAGCAGCCGTTCCGCCGTCTCCACGCAGACCAGCGGGGTCACCCACTCACGGGCGTGCTCCTGGCAGTAGAGGAAGACGCCGACCTTCGGACCGCCCCGTTTGGTGCCGACGCGCAGCGCCTTCATCTGGAACGGCTCACGTGAGACGCTCTGCGGCGCCTTCAGGCCGTCGGTCAGCCGGGTCGCGGGGGCCGCGGCGACCAGACCGCCGCCCTGGTCGCCCCGGTAGGTGGCGGCGGTCAGCAGCGCCGAGGCCGCGGTGTTCGCGTTGAGCGTGTCGACCACCTGACGGGCGGTGCTGGAGATCGCGCCGGAGGCGTCGGTGGCCAGGCCGACCACGACGTCCTTGCCGGTGACCGTGACGCTCAGCGGGGAGGAGGCGGCCTCGGGGCGGGTCAGGGCGAGGCTGACGTCGTTGCCGCCCTGCGAGCCGTACGCGGTCGAGGTCACGTAGAGCGTGCTCGCCGCGCCCGTGCCGAACTGCGCCTGCGCGGCCCTGCGGTAGCCGTTCGTCTTGTACGGCAGGTCGATGATCTGGGTGATCCTGGGGAACTCGGCGGCCAGGGCGGTGATCCGGCCGGTGACCTCGGTCGGGTCCATGTAGTGGTCGACGAAGTCGGAGACGTAGTGCCCGCCGGGCGGTGTGCGCCGTTCGCCGAGCCACTTGGTGACCGGGACCGTGACCGAGCCACCGCGGCTGCTCTTGATCGTCACCCGCGAGGGGGCCTGCGTCACCGGCAGCGGGTAGTCGAAGCGGTGGTACATGTACTGTCCGGCGTCGGTGAGGCGTGACAGCGTGGCCGTTCCGCCCGAGTCGGGGGGAGTGCCCCGCCCCGAGTCCCAGGTGGCCGTGAGCACGGTCTCGGCGTCGGTCGCGCTCGACTTGACCTCGACCGAGAGGAACCGCCGGTCGTCGGTGCTGGTGAACCACTCCGCGCGCAGCGGGGTCAGGGTGTCGTTCTGCTGCGCGGCGGTGACCGCGGCCGACATCGCGGTCCGCCGTTCCGCCTGGTTCGCCGCGAAAGCGGCCTGGCCGGGCACGGCGTCACGGACGTCGAAGCCCTGCCCGCGCAGCTCCCGCGCCTCTTGGGGGCTGAGTACGGCGTGCACCTCGATCCCGTCGTCGACGGCCTTGCGGTACTCCGCGAGGTCGACGCCCAGGGCGTTGAGGCGGTCGACGGCCGCCTGGTCGGGGACGACGACCCGCAGCAGGGCGACCCCGTCCTGCGTGGTGCTCGGCTGCCGGTCGGGGACCACTTCACCGCCGGACAGGGCCGGGGGAGGGGGGCTGGCGAGCACCGGGGTGGCGCCGAGCGCCAGGACGACGGGCAGGACGAACGCGGCCACGACGCGGCCGCTCCCTCTGCCGTTGAGAGAACTTCTCATGCGAGATTCCTCCAGTTGGTGCGCTCGGCCGAGTAGGGGGTGTCACGGAATGAGCACACAATCGGAGGGAAATCTTGATCGATAAGATCATCTTCGTCAAGTCCCCCGGTTTGGGCGGCGTAGGGTTATACGATTCCCATTCGATTGAAGTGAAATTTCACTATGTGTCGTTTGGGTTGTGTTATTCGGGACGGTCTGGACGCCTGTGGTCGTGGGCCCCCGAGGTGTGTGCTCGGGGATGTTGCCAGGCCGCCCGGTGTTTTCTCTCGGGGCGTGGCCGGTCTTCGCTGGATTTCCCGGGATATGGGTCTTCGCTTTACGGATGAGCTCCTTCGCCGGAGAACGCGTGTTCCGGATGCCCAGAAAGGCCGTGCCGCCTCATGGCCGCCGGGTGTGAAACACCGGGAAAACGTGCTCTGTCATTTCCTTGGTGAGATCGCGGCGATCCGGACGGCCATGCGGCAGGCCGGAAGCCCGGTGAACCCGTCGCCGGTCGACACAGAGTCCGTTCTCCAGGATGTTCAGCGGGGTGGAGGTGAAGGTCCGGTACTCCAGCCGTGGAGCGTGATCGGGCAGGGCGGTGGTTTGCCCGCGGACGGGCCTGGTGACAGTGTTCGTTCCCATGCTTGTCGTGGCGCCGGGGTCGCTTCGGATTCCCGGAGCCGCGAACCCGGCAGGACGGAGGGACGAGGTCGACATGGCGGAGCCGGTTCCCGGGCAGGCGGCGGCCACGCCGGCCGATGTGGCGCGCGCCCGGGCCGAAATCGGGCCGGGCCTTCCGGCTCCGCTGGTGGCCCTGTGGAAGGTGAAGGACGGCCTGGCGACCGATGCCGGTGTGACCGTGTACCCGGCTGGGTGCATCGGTGAACGCAACGCCACCTACGACGTCACGCGGTGCGCACCGGGTTTCGTCCTCATCGGCGACGACAGCGGTGGCCGCGGGTTTCTCCTGCGTGCCGGTGATCCGTGCTCCGCCGTGTTCTCGTCAGACCTGGGCGACCTGGGCCCCGAGGACTTCGAGGTCGAGTCCGTGGACCTCACGTCCTGATCGAATCGCTCTGCCCTGACCTCTTCCGCTGTGGACCGCCCACGGTTTCCGGCCCGGGAACAACGCCGGACGGTTGACCCGACGGGCTTCTACAGGCCGAGTTTGCGCACCTGGTCCGTCACGGCTGTCAGGAGGGCGGTCAGCGCGGGAGTGGGCGGGGTGTCCCGGGTGACGGCGACCAGGCGGCGTCTGAGGGTGGTTTCTGCGATGTCCCGGATCGCGAGGGCGGGGTCGTCGCCGGGCAGGCTCAGGGTCGGCATGAGGGCGACGGCGGTCGCGGCGCGGACGAGTTCGAGTTGGACGTCGGCGTCGCTGGAGCGGTGCCGGATGTCGGGCTCGTAGCCGCCGAGGGCGCGGCAGGTCCCGACGACCATGGCGTGGTGACCGGTGCCCTCGGCCGAGGCGGCCCAGATGTCGGATCGCAGGTCGGTGAGCGCCACGGGTCTCCCGGGCCGGGCGAGCCGATGCGCGGCCGGCAGCACGATCTTCAGGTGTTCTTCGAGCAGAAGCGTGAAGCGGAGCCCGGCCGGGCGAGGGCGGGGGTGGCTGTCGTACTCGTCGCCGATGACGAGATCGACCGCGCCCAGGCGTAGACCCGGCAGGGACTGTTCGAGCTCCAGCTCGAAGATCTCCACGCGAACCTGCGGGTGGTCCGCCTTCATGCGGGCCACCGCCGGGATGAGGAGGCGGCGGGCCGCCGATTGCAGGCCGCCGGCGCGGACAGTGCCCCGGATGACGCCGCTGAGGGTGGCAAGGTCGGCTTCCGCAGCCTCGGCGGCCGAAAGCAACACCCGCGCGTGCTGAGCGAGCAGGCGTCCGGCGTCGGTGAGCCGCACACCGCGCCCGGCCTTGTCGAGCAGCCGGGCGCCGGTTTCCCTCTCCAGCAGGGCGAGCTGCTGGGAGACCGTGGAGGGGCTGTAGCCAAGGGCCGCGGCGACCGCGGCCAGGGTGCCTCGTTCCTCGAACTCCCGCAGAAAGCGCAGCCGTCGAAGGTCCAGCTCGATCATTCGGAAACCCTAACGGGTCACCTCCGGGAAACATCGCTGGACCCGATGGGTCAGGTGCCCAATCCTTGGGCGCATGGGTGCAGCACTGTGTCTTCTGTCCGCGGCCTGCTTCGGCGCCATGGCGATCTTCGGCAAGCTCGCCTACGACGCCGGTGTCTCCCCCGGGGCGCTGCTGCTGGTGCGCTTCGCCCTGGCCGCCGTCCTGCTCGGGATCGTCCTGCTGGTACGGCCGGGGCTGCGCCGCGCCGCCTCCGGTTCCCCCCGGGGTGAGGCGGCCGGTCGGCCGGCGATGACGCGCGGCAGGGTGACGGCCGTCGCCGTCGGCCTGGGTGCCGTCGGGTACGCCACGCAGGCGAGTCTGTTCTTCTCCGCGCTGCGGCTGATGGACGCGTCCCTGCTGGCTCTGATCCTCTACACCTACCCGGTCATGGTCACCGTGGTGGCGGTGCTGCTCGGCCGTGACCGGCTCACCCCCGCACGCGGAGCGGCGCTGGCGGCCGCCTCGGGCGGAACGCTTCTGGTCCTGCTCGGCGCCGGCGGCGTGAGCTTCCACCCGCTCGGGGCGCTGCTGGCCTTCACCTCCGCGATCACCTACACCGTCTACATCCTCGTCGCCGACACCGTCGTGCACCGACTGGCACCGGTGGCGCTGTCCGCGCTGGTGATGACCGGTGCGGCCGGCACCCTCGGCGCCTGCGCCCTGCTCACCGGCGGCGTCGATCTCCGTTTCGGGGCGCCGGGATGGCTCTGGCTGGCCTGCATCGCCGTGGTCTCCACCGTCGTGGCGATGCTGACCTTCTTCGCCGGGCTCAGGCGCACCGGCCCGTCGACCGCCGCCATCATGTCCACCTTCGAGCCCGTCGTCACCGCCGCGCTGGCCGCTGTCTTCCTCGGCGAGTCCCTGACCCCGGTGCAGCTCGCCGGCGGCGCGCTGGTGTTGTCGTCCGTGGCGGTCCTCCAGCTCCGGCGCGCCGGTGCCCGCACGAACCCCTCGCCCGCGGCGGTCCGGCGGGCAGGACCCGTCCGACGCCCTGGGAGTGCCGGACCGTCTCCTGGTGCCGAGCTACATGCGCGTCCCGTGCGATGCGGGCCCGATCACCCCTGATCACCTCGACGGGCCGGTCGACCGGTTGCCCGCCTGATCCGGTCCGGCGCGACCACACAGCCGTCCGGGCGGTCGTCCGGCCCGCCGGTCACGGCCTTCTGGCCAGCCACACGGTCCTCGTGGTACGGACGGTGAGGTCCGTCCGCCGCAGCACGCACTCCGGGCCGTCGCCGTCGAGGAGAACGTCGAGCGCGGCCAGGTCGTCGGCGTCCAGCAGGTTCTCGACGCCGGAGCGGACGCGCCGCAGGGTCGCCAGGGCGTAGCGGCCCGTCGCGGCGGGCAGTGGCGGCCGCAGGTCGATGGCGAAGTTCCGCTCGGTCTCGACGGTGAACCCGGCCTCGGCCAGCGGCGCCCCCCAGTCGGATCCCAGGAGCGGCATGTGCTCGGCGCGCACCTCCGCCAGGAGGGCGTGACAGCGCGCCTCAAGCCCGGGACGGCCGACGCCCTGGTCGTCGGGCAGGAAACGCGGCATCGGCAGGGAGTCCATTTCGAGTACGGCCAGCAGCCCTCCGGGTCTGAGGGCCGCGTGGACGTCGGCCAGGACGCGGCCGGGGTCCGCCATGTGGTGCATGGAGGCCGAGGCCCAGACCAGGTCGACGGCGCCGACGGACGGCCAGGCGGTGTCCAGGTCCGCCTGGACGGTGCGGACCCGCCGGTCGAGGCCGAGGGCGCGGGCCCGGTCCGTGAGGCGGCGCAGCATGTGCTCGTCCTGGTCGAGGGCGATCCCCTCGGCCTCCCCGAACCGCGCGAGCAGCGTCAGGACGCCGGTTCCCGTACCACTGCCCAGGTCGAGGACCGTACGGGGCGGCGAGTCCGCGGCCAGTCCGGCGATCAGGTCCGTCACCTCGGCCAGGTGGGCGTGCAGGACCTCCGCGTCCAGATCGAGCAGCTCGGCCATGCCCGAGCCGTCGTGGTCGGCGGTGGCGTGGTGATGATGGTGGTGGTGAGGGTTTCCCATGAGGGAACCCTACGAGGAGTTTGCGCCGATGACATACCATCTTGCGTATGAAGCAAGACGGTGATCTCGACAGCGTGGTGCGCGGGCGGATCAGAGGGCTGCGCGTGGCCAGGGGCTGGTCGCTCGACGACCTGGCGGGCCGCTGCTACCTGAGCCCCTCGACCCTGAGCCGCATCGAGACCGGCCACCGGCGCATCAGCCTCGACCAGCTCAGCGCGATCGCCCGGGCCCTGGGCACCACCATCGACCAGCTCGTCGAGCCCGTGGGCGACGAGGACGTGGTGATCAGGCCGAGGCACGACGAGGCGCGGGGGCTGACCACCTGGATGCTGGGCGGACGCGACGGGCCGCACGGGGTGACCGTCGCGAAGATGCGCGTCACCAAGCCCGTACGGCGCGGCGTCGACGAGCTGAAGGTCCACCCCGGCAGAGACTGGTTCACCGTCCTGTCCGGAACCCTCACGCTGCTGCTGGGGGAGCGGACCATCAGGGTCGAGGCCGGGCAGGCGGCCGAGTTCTCCACCATGATCCCGCACGCCTTCGGGGCCGAGGACGGCCCGGCGGAGATCCTGTGCGTCCTCGACCACGAGGGACAGCGCACCCACCTGTGGCAGCTGCCCTGACCGGCCCGGCCGTACCCGTGACATGAGGTCCGGGGTAGGGCCGGGCCGGCCCGCGGCGTCACGCCACGGCGGGCCTGAGCGCGTCCGGGGTGTACAGCGCCGCCAGTTCGGCGGCGATCTCGGCCGGTGTGGGCAGCGCCTCGATCTCGGCCCTGACCTCGTGCGCCGTCGCGCGCAGCGCCTCGTCGGTCAGCAGGCGCTCGATCAGCGGCACCTGCAGGTCACCGATCAGTGTGGTGAGCGCGCTGCCCCTGGCGGCCAGCGTCTCGGCGTTGATGTGCCGGTCGGCCCCGTTGGGCAGGATGAGCTGCGGAACGCCCAGCGCGGAGCAGGTCAGCGTGGTGCCCGCGCCGCCGTGGTGGATGGCCGCCGCGCTGCCGCGCAGCAGAGCCCCGAGCGGCACCCAGCCGGTCACCCGGACGTTCGGCGGCAGGGGCGTGGACCACGAGGTCTCGCCGGAGCCCGTGGCGATCACGAACTCCGCGTCCACCGCCTCGGCCGCCTCGATGATCGGGGCGAACTCGCCGAGCCCGTGGGTCTCGGGAACCACCGTGCCCAGGGTGACCGCGACCCGGGGCCGGTCACCCTCGTCGAGCAGCCACTCGGGCAGCAGCCCGCCGCCGTTGTAGGGCGTGTAACGCATCGACCACCGGGGCCGGGGTCCGATCACCAGGGAGGACGGGACGACGCCGATCGTCTCGACGCCCTTGGGCACCGTGACGCCGTGGCGCAGGAACGCCTCGTTCGCGGGCGCCCGATCGAAGACCTCGGGCTCGAACCCACCGACCCCGTAGTTGTGCGCGACACACGGCACGCCCAGCTTGGCGGCGGCCACCGGCCCCGCGGTGAAGATCGGGTCGTAGACGATCAGGTCAGGGCGCAGGCGCTCGGCGAGCCTGACGTGCCCGTCCACGTAGCCGTCCCACATCGCGACGACGAGCGGCTTGATCTGCTCCAGCTCCTCGGGACTGATGCCCTCCCGGGGCTGCTGGAGACGCTCGGCCGCGGGGCCCTCCTGGAAGTCGGCGATCATCCGCGCCGTGGTGAGGCCGGGTACGGCGTCCAGTGTGAGGAACCCGGCGTCGCGGACCGCGAGGGCGTCCCCGGCGGCGGCGAAGGTGACCTCGTGGCCGGCGAGGCGGAACGCCCACGCGAGCGGCACCATGGGAAACACATGCCCGATTCCCGGAGCAGGTACGAAAAGCACGTGCATTTCTGACAGGTCCCCTCTGTCGTTTGACACCCTGTTTTCTTGACCTTGCTCTTCCGGGGTCAAGTCAACCGAATCCCACACGTGTTGATCAAGAGCCACCCGGGTGACTTCTCACGGGAGTCAGGGCACCAGGACGATCTTGCCGCGTCCGTGCCCCTCCTCGCTGAGCCGGTGCGCCCCCGCGGCGTCGGCCAGCGGGAGGACGGCGCGGACCGGCAGGGCGAGGGTCCCTGCCGCGTGCAGGGCCAGGGCCCGTGCCACGGCCTGGACACCGTGGCTCTCCCCCTCACCGCCCCCGGTGAAGCGCGTCCCGGTCTCGACGGCCTCCGGCACGCTCACGATGCCGACGATCCGCTCGGGGCCACCGAGGAGGCCGACCGAACCGGCCAGCGCGCCCCCGGCCGCGTCCAGCACGGCGTCCACCCCCTGGGGCGCCACCTCACGAACCCGGTCGAACACCCCCTCTCCATAGAGGACAGGAACCGCGCCGAGCTCACGCAGGTAATCGTGGTTCGCCGCGCCGGCCGTACCGACGACACGGGCGCCGGACGCGACCGCGAACTGCACCACCAGGCCGCCGACGCCGCCGGCGGCCCCGTGGACCAGCAGGGTCTCCCCCGCACCGACTTTGAGGAGGTCCAGCACCCGGTTGGCCGTCTCCGCCGAGGTGTACAGCCCGGAGGCGGCCTCCCAGGACAGGCCGGCCGGTTTGGCGGAGAGCTGGGCGGCGTCGGCGAGGGCGTACTCGGCGTACCCGCCCGCGACCGGGCCGAGGACCTCGTCCCCGGCCGCCCAGGCGCTCACGCCCTCGCCGACCGCCACCACCTCACCGGCCGCCTCGCCTCCCGGCGTGTACGGCAGGTCGACCGGCAGGAACTCCTTGAGCAGTCCGGCCCGGATCTTCCAGTCGACCGGGTTGACCCCGGCGGCGCGTACCCGCAGCAGCACCTGGCCGGGACCGGGGGAGGGGACGGGCACCTCGGCGAGCCGCAGTTCCTCGGCGCCTCCGTAGGAGGAGACGACGACGGCCCTGCCGACGGTGGGGAAGGACGAAGAGGACATGACACTCCTTGAGCCTTGATCGGGGTGCGCGGGCGGTGCGCCCGCGCACCGGGACACGGCCGAAACGGTCTCATCGCCCGAGACGGACGAGAAGCGGAGTGTTTTCCCTAGGATCGAAAATCCTAGTCTCAGAGTCGGGATTTCCGGAGGGCACCCCACGGGCGGAGACCCGTCCGCGGGGTGCGGCCGTCAGCCGGAAAGGGCCCCGGTCAGGGCAGCGTCCGCAGGTAGGTCGGCGGCTTGCGCACCTGGCTCGCCTGCTCGAACGCGTAGCTGATGGCGATCAGCGTCGGCTCGGAGAAACGGCCGCCGAAGAACGTCACGCCGAGCGGCAGCACGTCCTTGGCGTATCCACCGGGGACCGTGACCGCCGGGTAGCCCGCCATGGCCGAGGGCGAGGAGGTGGCGACGAAGTCGGTGAAGTCGTCACCCTTGGTCAGATTGGTCACCCAGGCCCCGTTGTTGGTCGGGGCGAGCACCGCGTCGAGCCGGTTGGTGGAGATCACGGAGTTGATCGCGTCACGGGAGAGCGAGGTCGCCTTCTCCCTCGCGGCGCGGTACTCGAAGTCGTTCAGGTCGCCGCTGGTCGCCTGCGCCTGCTCGAACAGCTCCTGCCCGAAGTAGCGGAGTTCGGTCGAGGCGTGCTTCTTGTTGAACTCGATCAGCCCGGCCAGGTCCGCCGGGTGCTTCCCGGGGGCCTCGGCCAGATAGGCGTTGACGTCGTGCTTGAACTCGTTCGTCAGAGCCGGGAACTCCTGCTCGGCCGCCTCGTCCGTCCCCGTCAGTTCGAGGTTGTCGACCACGGTCGCGTCGCGCGCCCTGAGCGTGGCGATGGTGGCGTCCAGGGCGGCGACCACCTCCCGCTTGTTCCCCGCGGCCGAACGCCAGACGCCGATGCGCTTGCCGACGAGCGCGTCCGGCCGCAGCGCCTTGAGGTAGTCACGGTTGCCGCCCGGCACGGTGGCCGGATCGCGCGGGTCAACCCCCTGGATGACGGAGAGCACGGCGGCCGCGTCGGTGACGTTCCTGGTGAGCGGGCCCGCGGTGTCCTGGGCCAGGGAGAGCGGCACCACTCCGGCGCGGCTGACCAGGCCGACCGTCGGTTTGACCCCGACGACGCCGTTGATGCCGGCCGGGCAGACGATCGAGCCGTCGGTCTCGGTGCCGATGGTGACCGCGGCCAGGCTCGCGGCGGCGGCGACCCCGGAACCGCTGCTCGACCCGCAGGGGTTGCGGTCCAGGACGTAGGGGTTGTTGGTCTGGCCGCCGACCGCGCTCCACCCGCTTGAGGAGGCGCTGGAACGGAAGTTGGCCCATTCGGACAGGTTGGTCTTGCCGAGGATCACCGCGCCCGCCGCGCGCAGCCGCTGGACCAGGAAGGCGTCACGGGCCGGGCGGGAGCCGAGCAGCGCCAGCGAACCGGCGCTCGCGCGTCCGGTGGCGGCGATGTTGTCCTTGAGCAGGACGGGGATGCCCTCAAGGGGGCCGCGCGCGCCCTGGCGCCGCCGCAGGTCGCTCTGCTTGGCCTCCCGCAGCGCCGCGGGGTTGGTCGAGATGACCGCGTGCAGCAACGGGTCGACCGTACGGATCCGGTCGAGGTAGAAGCGGGTGAGCGCCACCGAGTCGAAGCGCTTCTGGTTCATGGCGCGCTGCATGTCCAGGACGGTCGCGCGGTCCAGGTCCAGGCCGCGCAGGACGGTGCTCGACGGGGGTACGGCCGCCTCGTGGGCGTGTGCCGGTGCGGCCACGGACAGCCCGGCGACGAGTGTCGCCGCCGCCAGCCATCGCGTGGAATGCGTGAAAGTCATGGACGACCAGCGTAGCGATCATGCTTTCTGAGGAAAATGTTTCCGGTTCATACTTTTGCCGGACAGGGGCCGCTGTGATGGGCTGACGGACCGCGGTCCGCGAGAGGAGGATCTCGCGGACCGCGACCTCTCAGAGACGGTGGACGGCTCCCCTGATCGACCCCTCAGCCGGTTCCTCGGCCAGGAGGGGGCTCGGCGAGCCGCCACCGACGAGCACCTCCGCCCAGAACACGAACCCCGCGACCACGTAGTCGGAGTTTCTGTCCGGGTCCAGGAGGAACATCCTCGCCTTTCCCCAGTTCTCTCCGACCCGGCGCTCCTCCGAGCGTGTCACCTCGGGATCGGCGACGGTGAGGCGCAAACCGGAGTGGAGGGCGGGCAGGGAGATCCGTGAGACGTCCTGGAACAGGACGTCGAACACTCTCGGTCTCTCCTCGCCCTCGGGGTCGCCGTCGAAGCCTCGCAGGAGCACCTTGCCGTGCCCCACCTCGATCGCCCAGGGCTTGAACCGTCCCGGCAGGACGAGCGGGAGCCGTCCGTTCTCGATCGACACGTTCATCCCACACCAGCCCAGTCGTTGAGCCTACGGTTCCAGCGGAAGAAGTTGACTTGATCCATGATGCCCGCAGCGTCCACCTGCAACAGCTCCCACTGGGTGTGCAGCAGGTCACGAGAGTTGGTGTTCTTGGCGATCTCCAGTGCCTTCGCGGGCCCACGGTTGGCGCCGGGGAGACCGTCCAGCATGAACGAGATCTCGCCCTCGCCGCGTCCGGCCCTGGCGATCGCCGACTGGACCTCGTCCCGCCACGTCGCGCTTGGCGCTCCGAGGAGATTGCGCGCGCTGACCTTCTCCGAGAACTCGTTCAGTTTGAAGTCACGTCTTCCGAGCGCCACATGGTCCTTGGGGCCGATGAAGTCGCAGCCGTCGTTGTGGACAAGGAGCGAGGTGCCGCCGGTGACCACGTGGTAGGTGTGGATGTCGGCGATGGTGAAGTTGTGGACGCGTTCGTGGGCGGTCCACTTCTTGAGCGCGGTGACCTGGACGTGGGTGCCCGCGCTGGTGCGCAGCCACATGCCGGGCTGGAGTTCGCCGGCCTTGAGCCACTTGTGTGCGCTCTCGACCCAGAACGGGTGGCCGTCGGTCGCCGCGATCTGGCCGGTGGCCGATCCCCTGTCGCCGTCGGTGTCGACGGTGACGCGGACCAGGTTCTTTTCGCCCTCGCCGACGATCAGTCGTACGACCGGTTTGGCCGTGGTCTGGCCGGTCTCCGGGTCGGTGGCGACGACCTGTTCGCCGAGGTCGACTTTTTCGATGGGTTTGACGGTGCCGTCGGCCATGAGCACCGGCGTGCCGGCGACGAAGCTGTTGCCGGGTTTGCAGTTCGGCCTGTCGAGACGAGGCCTCTCCGACGCGGCCTTGGGTTTCGTCTTGGCCTTGGCCTTGGCGGCGAGGGCTTTGGATCTCTCGGCTGCTTCGGCGGCGACCTTCTTGGCGTAGGCCTCGGCCGCCGCCTTGGCCGCCGCGGCCTTCTCCGCCGCCGCTCTGGCCGCCCTCGCGGCCGCGGCCTTGGCCGCCTCGGCCGCCTTTTCCGCGCCGCGCAGGATGGCCTTGGCCCACTTGAGTTCCTCGAAGAAGGCGAAGACGGCCTTGCCCGCCCGCCAGATCGCCTCGGCGATCTTCTTGGCCTTGAAGATCTTGCCCCAGGGCAGCGCCCCGATCACGGCCATCACACAGGAGCCGATGTCGCCGTTGAGGCAGTTGACGATGTCGTTGATCCCCATGATCTCCATGAGGATCTGGCCGCCCGCCTCCAGGATGACGTCCAGCACGCTCTTGTTCTGCAACTGCTGGGCCTTGGCGACGTCCTCGGGGCTGGGCCCGGACTCGGCCTCCTGGCCGGGGGCGGTACCGCTGCCGCCGCCGTCCGCCGCCGCGTTCACCATGCCGGTGGGGTCGGTGTAGACGAGGGGGTTGTTGGAGGCGTAGGTGTAGGCGGAGGTGGCGCCGACACCCGTGGGCATGGGATCGACGCTGCTGAACCGGCCCGTGCCGGGGTTGTAGTTGCGGGCGCGCAGGTAGTAGTTGCCGTCGCCGGTCGTGCTGTCCTGGTAGGCGCCGGTGAACCGCAGCGGGTTGTCCGGGCCCGCCGCGACGCTCCGTTCGGGCGCGCCGGCTCCGCTCCGCCCGGCGGCTCCGGCCCCTCCCGGTGGCGGGGTCGCCCGCCCGGCGGCTCCGGCGGTCAGGGTGGTGCCCGTGCGGGGGTTGCCGAACGGGTCGTAGTCGTAGCCCGCCTCGATCTGGCCGGCCGGCGAGACCATGTTGGCGACGCCGCCGAGCCAGTCGTGGGTGTAGGAGTGCGCGCCGCCGGTCAGCAGGGCCAGCGGCTCGTCCTCGGGGCCGTAGGTGAAGCCCTGCCTCTCGACGACGGCGCCGCCCGCGTTGACGGTGGTGTCCAGCGCGATCTGCGGCAGGGTGCCGTTGACGTCCCAGCTCCAGCGCTGGATCGCCGAGACGGTGCCACCGGCTCCAGCGCTGGTCGCCGACAGGCGCAGGCCGGTGGCGTCGTAGGCGAAGGTGGTGGAGTTGCCGTTGACGGTGGCCTTGGCGAGGCTGTTGTCGAGGTTGTACTCGAACCGGTCGGCGCCCGCGCGGATCTGGTTGCCGTTGACGTCGTAGGCGAAGTCGCGGGCGACGCTGGAGCCGGGCCGGGTCACGGTCTCGCGGGTCAGCTGGTCGGCCTCGTCGTAGGCGTAGACGGTGGTGTCGTTGCCCGCCGTACCGGTGCGTTTCTGGCTGAGGCGGTTGCCGACCAGGTCGTAGGTGTAGTCGATCCGCCCGGCCATCTGCGAGCCGGTGGCGCAGCTCGTGGCCGAGTAACAGGCAGAGGTGACCCGGTCGACCGTGTCGTAGGCGTAGGAAACCGACTCGCTCGCGGTGCCGCGCGTGGTGACGACCTTGGTGGGGTTGCCGACCTGGTCCAGGGTGAGGTCGAAGGCCGAGACCGGATCGGCGTCGCCGTTCGCGGTGGCGATGCGGGTCAACCGTCCGGCGTCGTCGTAGGCCCGCCTCTCGGTCAGGCCCGTGCCGCCGGGCAGGGTGGTGCTGGTGCGCCGCCCTGCCACGTCGTAGCCGAAGCGCCACTCGGCGCCCGCGCCCGCGGTGCCGCCGGTCACCTTCTGCTCGGTCTGCCTGCCGTCACCGTCGTAGGCGAAGGTGACCGCGGTGCCGTCGGGATAGGTACGGGAGGTGATGTTGCCGCGCTCGTCGTAGCCGTAGGAGAAGGTCTCGTCGGCCTGGCCGGCGGTCTTGCGGGTCACCTTGAGGATCTGGTCCTCGTCGTCGTAGCCGACCTCCCGCACCCCGGTGGGGTCACCGTAGGAGGTGGTGCGGTCCTTGGCGTCGTAACCGAAGGTGTAGGCCGGCCCCTGCGAGCCCAGCGCCGTCCTGGTACGGCGGCTCAGGATGTCGTAGGTGTTGACGACGGTCCGCTTGAGGCGCTCCTCGGGGCTGACCCACTCGGGACCGTTGACGGTGATCGCGGTCAGCGGGTTGCTCTCGGCGTCGTAGGTGACCTCGACCCGCCGCGACAGCGGATTGGCCTTGGTGATCAGGCGTCCGGCGTCGTCGTAGGACATCCGGGTGTAGCGGCCCAGCGGGTCGCGCACCGACTCCAGCAGCCCGTCGGTGCTGTAGGTGTAGACGGTGGAGCGGGCCGTCGGGTCGTTCGGGTTGTAGGGCGTCTCCGGGGTGTGGACCGTGGCCGGGAGGTCGTCCTCCCGGTAGGTCCGGTAGGTGGTGCGTCCCTTGGCGTCGGTGACCGAGGTGACCCGGTTGCTCGCGTCGTAGACGGCGGCCGTGGTGTTGCCGAGCGGGTCGACGGACTTGACCTGGTTGCCCGCCTGGTCGTACTCGTAGCGGGTGGTGAAGCGGGCGGGGTCGGCGCCCTCGACGTTGCCGCGCGGTTCGGTGACGCCGGTCAGCAGGCCGTCGTCGTCGTATCTCCAGGTGGTCACGCCGCCCTCGGCGTTGGTCTCCTTGATCCGGTTGCCCGCCGCGTCGTACTCGGTGCGGGTGGTCTTGCCCGCCGGGTCCTTGATCTCGGTCTGCCGGCCGCTGCGGTCGTAACCCATGGTGGTCCTGCGGCCGAGCGCGTCGGTGGTGGAGGTGACCTGGCCGTTGTTGTCGCGTCCGAACGCCGACTGCTTGCCCAGCTCGTCGGTCCTGTTCGTGGTCCGGTCCAGAGCGTCGACCTTGATGTCGCGCTCGGTGAACCCGCCGCCGGGATAGGGGTGCCGTACCCGGATCGGGTTGTCGTCGGCGTCGTAGAAGTAGGTGGTGGTGAAGTCGGCCGGGTTGGCGCCCGGCTCGTTGCCGCGCGGCGAGGTGACGGTCTTGAGCAGGCCCTTGCCGTCGTAGCCGTAGGTGGTCGTGATGGGGGCCCTGGTACGCAGGAGCGCCTGCGTCGAGGCCCGCCGTCCGGCGTCGGTGTAGGTGTAGGTGGTGGTGCGCCGGGAGTCGTCGACCGTCTTGAGCAGGCCGTTGGCGAAGTAGAAGTAGTCGGTTGTGGCCTCGGTCGGGGTCTGCCTGCGCACCAGGCGGCCGGTCTCGTCGAACCCGCTGCGCCAGGCGCCGTTCTTGCCCGGCTCAAGGGTGCTGGTCACCCGGTCCTGGGCGTCGTAGGCGTAACGGGTGGTGTAGGCCGCCCGGTTGCCACCGGGTACGGTACCGCGCGGGTCGACCGTGGCGGTCTGACGCCCGGTGGCGTCGTAGACGACCTCGCCGCGCCGCCCGGCGGGGGAGATCGCCGCCTTGAGCAGTCCGGCGTTCGGGTCGCCCTGCGGCAGGTACTCGTAGTGGCTCACCTTGCCGCGCTGGTCGGTCGTCGAGGTCCGCAACCCGCGGGAGTCGTAGGTGTGCGTGACGGCGTGGCCCTCGGGGTCCTCGCTGCGCACCAGCTCGTTGAACTCGTTGTAGGTGTCCTTCCACACCTGGCCGTTGGCGTCGGTGTGGGTGGTGGGGTTGTTGCGCTCGTCGAACCGGGTCTTCTCGGAGAAGCCGAGCGGCTGGGGCGCCTTGGTCTGCAGGCGGTTGCCGTTGGCGTCGAAGGTCGCCTCGTGCTGGTGCTGCTTGCCGTTGACCACCAGGTCGCGGTTGAGCTCCCGGTCGTAGCGGTGGTTGTCGGAGTCGCCGGTGCCGCGCTGGGAGTACACCAGCGTGTTGCCCCGGTAGCCGTCCCAGAGCACCACCCCGTCGGGGTCGGTGGTGGTGGCCTCCTGTTTGGCGGCGTCCCAGGCGAAGGTGGTCTGCTTGCCCAGGCCGTCGCGCTGCGCGGTCACCCGGCCGTCGGTGCCGTAGTCGTTGGAGATGATCGCCACGTTGTGCGGGTCGACCACCTGCGACAGCAGGGTGGTGGCGTGGTAGCGGTACCTCCAGGTGAACCCGCGGGCGTCGATCACCGAGGTCAGGAATCCGTCGGTGTAGAAGTAGTTCACGTTGCGGCCGTCGGGCAGTTTGATCTCCCGGATCAGGCCGCCCTCGATCCGCACCGAGACCACCCGGCCCGAGGCGTCGGTGATGTTGACCCCGAGCCCCTCGTAGGCCAGCCGTACCCCGACGCCACGCGCGTTGCGGATCGAGACGAGGCGTCCCTGACCGTCGAAGCCGTAGCGCACCTGCCGTGGTGTGGTCAGCTCCCAGCCGTCCGCCGTTCCGCGCAGGGTGGAGCGCACGCCGGGCGGGCGCTTGTAGGCGCCGCCTGCGGCGGGGGTGTAGCGGGCCTGGGCGCCGTCCTCGGCACGTACCACGGCCACGCCGTCCTCGCCCACGCTCACCCGCATGTCGTAGGACCAGGCCCAGCCGGGACCGAGAGGGCTCGCCCCCCGGTTCATCGAGGAGTAGGTGCGCGCCGAGACGAACTGCGGGCCGTAGGAGGCCATCGCCAGGTCGCGCTCGGTCCGCACGAAGGCACCCGTGCCGGTGTTGACGCCCAGCGCCCTGGAGGCCTGGCCCGCGGCGGTCAGCGCCAGCGCGTTGCCGCACCCACAGCCGGAGGCCTGCTCGTTCGGGACCGGCGGCGGGTCCACGGTCTCGCGCGGGACCGAGCGGTCCGACGGGGCGGAGACCACCTCGCGGCCGTCGTCGTAGACCGCGGCGACGGTGACGAAGTACTCCCTGCCGGTCTCCAGCGTCCAGCCGTCGGCGGCGCCGAAGGAACGGCAGAGGTCGCCCGCGCCGCCGCAGTAGGACCGTTGCAGGTCGGGGCGCTGAACCAGGGTGGAGGTCTGCTCGGTCTGCGACTGGGCGTCGTACAGCCGCACCCGCGCCGCCGTCCACGAGGGACCGGCCTGGCCGACGTTGAAGTAGGTCACCAGCGAGGTGTCGCCCAGCACATAACCCGGACGCAGCGACAGATCGGTGAACCCGTCGTCCACGGCCTTTCTCGCGGTTCTTCCGGTGAGGGACGTCCAGCGTTCCCCGCTGACCCTGACCGGCTGGCCCGCGGCCTTCGCACCCAGGGGTACGACCGGAGGCCGTTCACCCGCTTTGAACGCCCTGTCCGGGCGTATCCCCCTGGGCAGGGGGCGTTCGACGGGGCCGGGACCGGGCCTGGCCTGCGGAACCGGTGGCGGCGCGGCAATCGCGGGAGGCACGTCCGGTACCGTGAGAAATGACGCGACGAGCGTCGAGACGACAAGTGGAATCAGAATTCGGGCATGACGAAGTCGACCGATGGCGGGCATTGCCCAAAACCTCCCCCGTGGAGGGACCGGCAGCGGAAGAATCAGCTATCCAGGTACGCCAACGAGGGAATCATTCGGCATTGTGCACTGCAATGGCTTTGTTTCGCCGATGACGTTTTGTTATAGAGCCCGAATTCGCTGCGCCGAGCAGGTCGTTAATGCGGGGAAAACGTGATCAACGGTTCCGGCCTGGTGCGATGCAATTCCGGGGATCTTCCCTAATCAATCGGAAAGATCGGCCGACCTGATCCTTGCTCACGCTCCGCGTATTCCGTGTGACGCGGGAACACGGCGCCTTCCTTGGCTTTCCGCGCCACCGGGACGCACCCCGCGCTCACCCTGTCCACCGCCGGGTACGGCCGTCGCGATCCACTTCCCGGCACCCACGACCGGGTGGGCGCGGGTGCCGGAAGTGCTCTCAGCGGGGGTCGGGGTCCCGTCTGGGGACGGCGGTGACGAGCAGATGGGCGAAGGTGTCGCTGAAGGCGTGCAGCAGGGCGCAGGCGTGGGAGTCCTTCTCCCGGGTGACGGTGAACGCCAGGCTCCACTGTTCGACGACGGCGCGGTGGACGGTCTCCGTCTCGGCGGGGGCGGCCTCCGTGAGGGCCGTCCGCGACAGGTTCAGGCGGCGGCGGACCTCCGCCTCACGGGCGGAGTCCCCCCGGGCGAGCAGCCGTACGGCCCTGGCCCTGGCCATCGGCCACAGCGGGGTGGGCATCGTCGCCACCAGGATCTCCGCGGCCCGCCGTGCCGCGGTCTCCTTGACCGGAGGCAGGCTGTTGTCCTTTTTCTTTCGCACCGTCCTCGGTGCCGGGGCCGCCAGGGCCGACGGGAGCGGCGACGAGGCCGAGGACGGTTCCGCGGGCAGGAAGGTGAGCAGTTCGGCGGTGGGGGTCAGGAGGCGGGGGCGCCTGGCCTGGCGGTTGACGGTGAGGAGCACGGCCGTGGCGACGGCCACGGCGAGCATGAGGGCGAGGAGCTGCCAGTGGGTGCGCAGCAGGCCCAACGTGACGAGAAAGGTGGTCGGTCCACTCGGCGGGTGGGGGGTCCGGGTCAGCAGGTGGGGGGTGACGGTCATGGGCATCCTGACCGAGACCAGCGCGACCGGGGCGGGGAGGGGTGAAGTGGTCATGGGATCAGCGCTTCCCGCCCCGGCCCGCGAGCGTGGCCCGCGACCGATAGACGACATAGGGGCGCACCAGATAACCCAGCGGGACGCCGAAGGCGTGCACCAGCCTGCTGAACGGCCACAGCGCGAACAGGGCCATGCCGAGCAGGGTGTGCACCTGGAAGAGCAGCGGGGCGTTCGCCATGGCGGGCACGTCGGGCTCCAGCTCGAACAGGCTCCTGAACCACACCGAGACCCCGAGCCGGTAGTCGTAGGAGCCCGTCCTCGCGCCGATCAGGGTGGCCACGACCCCGGCGAGCAGGACGGTGGCCAGCACCGGATAGACCAGGCGGTCACCACGGACGCCGGCCTGCCTGACGGCACTGACCCGCAGCCTTCGCCACATCAGGAGGGCGAGCCCGCAGACGGCGGCGACCCCGGCCAGGCCGCCGACGAACAGCGCGTTCGCGCGGTAGAGGGACTCGGTGATGTGCATGTCCTCGGTCAGCCGTTCGGGGACGAGCAGCCCGACGAGGTGGCCCGCGATGACGAACAGCAGGCCGTAGTGGAAGAGCGGCCCCGCCACGCGCAGCAGGCGGCTCTCGTGCAGCTGGCTTGATCGGGTGGTCATCCCGAAGCGGTCGTAGCGGTAGCGCCAGACGCTGCCCGCGACGAACAGGACGAGGACGAGGTAGGGCAGTACGCCCCACAACGCGATCTGCAGATGTCTCACCGGCGGGCTCCCTGGCTGGAGTGCTGAGTGACCGTTGGATAGGGAGTGAGGTCGAGGCCGACGCTCTCGGAGGGCGGCCCCGCCTGCGCGATCTCGCCCACCGCCCGGCGTTCCCGCGCGCTCGCCTGAGGCAGGGTCGCGCGCACGGCGTCGAGCACGTCGGCGTAGGGACTGCGGTACTTGTGCAGGGCGGCGGACAGCAGGTCGAGCGCCGCCCGGTGCCCGCGCAGCAGTGGCCCGCCCCGTTCGGGGCAGCGTGCCGCGAACTCCAGCATCAGCGGCAGGAAGTCGGGTAGTTCCGCCTCCTCCGGCCGCCAGCCGCCGGCGCGGTAGAGCGCCTTGATCTCGGCGAGGGAGGCGCCCCGCCGTCTGGTGTCGCCGTCGGTGTAGTAGGTCAGGTGCAGGGTACGGCGGCCGCTGCGGTCGAAGGTCGTGACGTACCGGGCGGCGAGGTCGAGGGTGTCCTGTTCCCGCACGTGGTCGCGGAAGCGCAGCAGGAGGCGGGCGGGCGGTGTCGGGACGACGGCCAGGGCCCGTCCTACCAGGTCGAGGTGGCCGGGCCAGTCGGGACCAGGATAGGCGAGCAGCAGGGAGGCGGCCTGGTGGACGACGGCGTGGTTCATCCGGCCTCTCCTCTGCGGGGTGGGAACAGGCCGTCGGGCCGGCCCCTGCCGTCCCAGCCGAACAGGTTGAACCGCCCGCGCCGCTCGTCGCCGCCGTCCGGGATCGGTGACGCGTGGAAGGCGGCGGTGTCCGCTCCCGCCCTCATCCCCGCGAACATGTCCTCCGTCATGCCGGGGCCGCCCGGTCCGTCCAGGCTGCACCCCGCCGCCGCGTCGGCCCGCCCCGCGCCCGCGGCGTATGCGGTGGGGATGACGTACCGTTCGTCGTACTTGGCCAGGGCGAGCAGGCGGTACATCTCCTCGATCTCCCCGGGCCGCATCCCGACGTCCTCCGCGACCGTGGGATCCGGCTTCTCGCCGAGGTTGAGCGCCCGCATGTGCGAGCGCATCGCCGCGAGCCTGCGCAGCGCCGCCTCGACCGGAGCGGTGTCGCCCGCGGTGAACAGCCCCGCCAAGTACTCCAGCGGGATGCGCAGCGCGTCGATCGCGCCGAAGAGGTTGTCCGCGTCCTCCCCGTCGTTGCCGGTCCCGGCGAGCGCGTCCACCACCGGGGACAGCGGCGGCACGTACCAGACCATCGGCATGGTCCGGTACTCCGGGTGCAGCGGCAGCGCGACCCGGTAACGGGTGATGAGCGCGTTCACCGGGGAGCGCCTGGCGGCCAGGATCCAGTCGTGCGGGATGCCCGCCGCCTCCGCGGCGGCGACCACCTCGGGGTCGTCGGGCGAGAGGAAGCAGTCGAGCTGGGCCGGGTAGAGGTCCTCCTCCCTGGGCGTCGCGGCGGCCTCACCGACCCGGTCGGCGTCGTAGAGCATCACCCCGAGGTAGCGCAGCCTGCCGACGCACGTCTCGGAGCAGACGGTCGGCGCCCCGGCCTCGATCCGCGGGTAGCACAGCGTGCACTTCTCCGCCTTGCCGCTGTCGTGGTTGAAGTACACCTTCTTGTACGGACAGCCGCTGACGCACATCCGCCAGCCCCGGCACCTGTCCTGGTCGACCAGGACGATGCCGTCCTCAAGCCGCTTGTACATCGCGCCGGAGGGGCAGACGGCCACGCAGGACGGGTTGAGGCAGTGCTCGCAGATGCGCGGCAGGTAGAACATGAAGGAGCGCTCGTACTCCAGCCGCACCTCCTGGCTGACCCTGCGCAGCACCGGGTCGCCCGCCAGGTGCTCGGGGCCGCCGCCCAGGTCGTCGTCCCAGTTGGGCCCCCAGGTGACGGCCGTCGGGGAGCCGTCGATGAGCGAACGGGGCGCGGCCGTGGGCACGTCGTCGCCCAGCGGGGCGTTGATGAGGTTCTCGTAGTCGTAGGTCCACGGCTGGTAGTAGTCGTCGAGCAGCGGCAGTTCGGGGTTGGCGAACAGCCGGCTCAGGCGCCTGACCCGGCCGCCGGAACGCGGCACCAGCCTGCCGTTGCGCAGCCGCCAGCCGCCCTTCCACCTGTCCTGGTCCTCGTAGCCCCTGGGGTAACCCTGCCCGGGACGGGTCTCGACGTTGTTGAACCAGACGTACTCGGTGCCCGCCCGGTTGGTCCATGTCTGCTTACAGGTGACGGAGCAGGTGTGGCAGCCGATGCACTTGTCCAGGTTCATCACCATGGCGATCTGAGCCATCACGCGCATCAGTACTGCACCTCCTGGGAACGGCGGCGGATGACGGTCACCGCGTCACGCTGGTTGCCGGTCGGCCCGTAGTAGTTGGGCGCGAAGGACAGCTGGCCGTACCCGCCGATGAGGTGGGTCGGTTTGATCAGCAGTTTGGTGAGGGCGTTGTGCACGCCGCCCCGGCGCCCCGTGGCCTGCGACCTCGGCACGTTCACCAGGCGTTCCTGCACGTGGTACATGAAGACGGTGCCCTGCGGCATCCGGTGGGAGACCACGGCGCGGGCGACGACGACGCCGTTGGCGTTGACCGCCTCGATCCAGTCGTTGTCCGCGATCCCGGCGGCCCGGGCGTCCTCGACGCTGACCCAGATGACGGGGCCGCCCCTGGCCAGGGTCTGCATCAGCAGGTTCTCCTGGTACTCGGAGTGGATGGACCACTTGGAGTGCGGGGTGACGTAGCGGACGGTCACCGCGAGATCCCCCTCGTGGGTCCCGCCGTACTCGCCGAGGGCCGCCGTGTCCAGCGGCGGCCGGTAGACCGGGAGCTGCTCGCCCAGCTCGGCCATCCAGTCGTGGTCGAGGTAGAAGTGCTGGCGCCCGGTGAGGGTGTGCCACGGTTTGGCGTGCTCGACGTTGACGGTGAACGGCGCGTAGCGGCGGTCGGGGGCCTCCTTGCCCGACCACTCGAAGCTCGCCCCGACCTGCACGGGACGGTCCTGGGTGTCGGAGAAGACCACCCTGCGCTCGGCGACGGAGGCGGCCAGTTCGGCCATGCCGGAGCCGGGGCCGCAGCGTTCGCCGAGCCTGGTGAAGCCCTCGGCGGCGACCCGCCCGTTCGTGGTGCCGGACAGGGCCAGGATCGCCTCGCACAGCTTGACGTCGCTGTCCAGCAGCGGTCTGCCCGCCGCCGGGCCGTCCCCGGCCTGCCCGCAGCGCGCGGTCAGCCAGCGCGCCTCGGGCGCGGTGCCGACGGTGACGCCCTTGACCGTC
The DNA here is from genome assembly GCF_040631275.1 of Streptosporangium sp. NPDC020145. NCBI lineage: Bacteria > Bacillati > Actinomycetota > Actinomycetes > Streptosporangiales > Streptosporangiaceae > Streptosporangium > Streptosporangium sp. NPDC020145. The sequence continues at coordinate 361,580 of NZ_JBEXZT010000001.1, forward strand.
AGGCCCACCTGTTCCGGCAGCGGGCCGAGGGAGGCGAGCTTGGCGGCGACGGCGGTGTAGTCACGTTCGACGAGGGTCAGCGCGGGCAGGTTGTGGCCCGGCCGCGCGGGGACGTCGCCGCCGCGCCAGTCGGGGACGCGGCCGCCGGGCTGGGCAGTCTCACCGGGCGTGTCGTGCTGCAGCGCGGTGGCGACCAGGTCGTGGGCGACGTCCAGCCGCCCCGCGGCCAGTTCGGAGAACCTGCGCGCCAGACCGTGGAAGATCTCGAAGTCGGTGCGGGCCTGCCAGGGCGGGCTGATGGCGGGGGAGAAGGCGTGCACGTACGGGTGCATGTCGGTGCTGGACAGGTCGTGCTTCTCATACCAGGTCGCGGCGGGCAACACCAGGTCGGAGAACAATGTGGTCGAGGTCATCCGGAAGTCCAGCGAGAGCAGCAGGTCGAGCTTGCCGCGCGGTGCCTCGTCGCGCCACTCCACCTCACGGGGCCTGTCGCCAGGGGGCGCCTCCTGGGCGGTGGCGTTGTCGGGAGCGCCGAGCAGGTGCCGCAGGAAGTACTCGTTGCCCTTGGCGGAGGAGCCGATGAGGTTGGCCCGCCACACCGTCAGCACCCTCGGCCAGTTCTCCGGCGCGTCCGGGTCCTCGCAGGCGAAGCCGACCCTGCCCGCCGCGATCTCCTCGGCCGCCCACAGCGCCGGGTCCTTCCCACTGGCCCGCGCCCTGGCCCCGAGCTCCAGGGGGTTGGCGGAGAAGGTCGGATACGACGGCATCCAGCCGAGCCTGGCCGACTGCGCGACGAGGTCGGCGGTGTGCCGTCCCGCGAACAGCCGCCGCCCGGTCGCGCTGGACAGCGCGTCGGCGGAGAAACGCTCGTAGCGCCACTGGTCGGTGTGCACGTACCAGTACGGCGTGCCCGCCATCTGCCGTGAGGGACGCACCCAGTCGGCGGCAGTGGACAGCTGCTGCCATCCGGCCAGCGGCCGTACCTTCTCCTGGCCCACGTAGTGCGCCCACCCGCCGCCGTTGACGCCCTGGCAGCCGGTCAGCAGCAGCAGTGAGAGGAACGAGCGGTAGATCGTGTCGGAGTGGAACCAGTGGTTGGTGCCCGCGCCCATCACGATCATCGCCCGGCCCCGGGTCTTCTCCGCGGTCGTGGCGAACTCCCTGGCGATCCGGGTGATCCGTTCGGCGGGGACCGAGGTGATCCGCTCCTGCCAGGCCGGGGTGCAGGGGGATTCGGCGTCGTCGTAGCCGTCCGGCCACCGTCCGGGAAGGCCGGGGCGGCGCACGCCGTACTGGGCGAGGAGCAGGTCGAAGACGGTGGTCACCAGGCGTCCGCCGATCCGCCGCACCGGCACCCCGCGCCGTACTGCGCCCGTCTCCCCGTCGCCTTCACCGAGGCCGGAGTCGAAGCGGGGCAGCAGGATCTCGGCGGTCTCGCCGCCCTGCGGCGGGTGGAGGCTGAGCAGCGGCTCGACCGCGCCCAGGTCCAGGTTCCACCGGCCTGCGCCCGCCTCGCTCCAGCGTTCGCCGAGGGTGCCGTTGGGCGCGACCGGCTCACCGGTGACCGCGTCGAGGAGCACCGGCCGCCACCGGTCGGCCCCGTTCACCGCGGCCCCGTCCCCTGGGGCGCTGCCCTCTGGGGCGCCGTCCGGTGCCAGGTCGGCGGCGGTGACGAACTTGCCGGGCACGTATCCGCCCGTCTCGTGCTCCTCCAGCGCGACCAGGAACGGCAGGTCGGTGAAGCGTCTGACGTAGTCGGTGAAGTACGGCACGGTGCGCTCGACGAAGAACTCGTTCAGGATCACGTGTCCCATCGCCATGGCGACCGCGCCGTCCGTGCCCGGGTGCGGGTGCAGCCACTCGTCGGCGAACTTCGTCGCGTCCGAGTAGTCGGGCGAGACCACGACGACCTTCTGGCCCCGGTAGCGGGCCTCGGCCATCCAGTGCGCGTCCGGGGTGCGGGTGACCGGGACGTTCGACCCCCACAGCATCAGGTAGGCCGCGTCCCACCAGTCGGCCGACTCGGGCACGTCGGTCTGGTCCCCGAAGACCTGGGGCGAGGCCACCGGCAGGTCGGCGTACCAGTCGTAGAAGGACAGCATGGGGGCGCCGATGAGCGACATGAAACGCGCGCCGATCGCGTGCGAGGCCATCGACATGGCGGGGATGGGGGAGAAGCCCGCGACGCGGTCGGGGCCGTACTTCATGATGGTGTGGACGTGCGCGGCGGCGGCGATCTCCAGCGCCTCCTCCCACCCGATCCGCACCAGCCCGCCCTGGCCGCGCGCCGACTGGTAGCGCCGTCGTCTCTCCGGGTCCGAGGTGATCTCCGCCCAGGCCGCGACGGGGTCACCGAGCCTGGTTCTGGCCTCCCGGTACATCCGTACCAGGACGCCACGGGCGTGCGGGTGGCGGACCCTGGTCGGAGAGTAGGTGTACCAGGAGAAGGAGGCCCCGCGCGGGCACCCCCTCGGCTCGTACTCCGGCCGGTCGGGACCCACGGAGGGGTAGTCGGTCTGCTGGGTCTCCCAGGTGATCAGCCCGTCCTTCACGTACACCTTCCAGGAGCACGACCCGGTGCAGTTCACCCCGTGGGTCGAGCGCACCACCTTGTCGTGCGCCCATCGCTCCCGGTAGGGGGCGTCGTTGACCGCCTGGTCGCCGCGGAAGACGGCCCGCAGGTCGGGGGTTGTCTCCGAGCGGTGCAGTAACCTGCCCGCCTGGAGGAGCATCTCCGTTGCGGCTGCCGCCGCCCGGTCGGTTCTGTCACGCGCTGTCCGAGGAACCATGGAACCCCCTCGGCGGGCATGCGTCATCACGCCCGCGCCGCTCCTGATGTTCACTGTGTGGAGCTGCCCGCTGTCGGTGGCGGCCTCATTGCCGCATGGAAACAACCGGAGTCAGCAGACGGGCAACACTTTCGTCAAGGAAAGTGTTTCTATCATGCGATGGTTAACGGGGGAATCCGTCTGCTCGGCATGTCGATTCTTTCGGGCCCGAAACGCGCGAGACGGTCCTCCGGAACGACGGAAAGGGTCGCCAGAAGGGCCGTCTGCGGGGTTTTCTGCACGTCAGGTGGATATGAGGAAGGAAAATGAGCCATTGATGTGGGCCGTCGCGAACGGGCCTTTATGGCTGGATGTGTGGGGTTGTCATGGGGAAAACGGAGCTTCAGGAGAGAAGGTCGGTATCGTCCTCGTCCTGCGCGACCGCGGTGAACTCCTGCAGCCCCCGGGCGAGAGCCTGCCGCGTCCCGGGCGTCAGCCGCTCCAGCGCCGCGCCGATGCGCCTGCGACGGGCCGAGCGCAGCCGCCGCAGCGTCTCCCGGCCCCGCTCGGCGGTCTCGATGCGGATCTCACGGCGACTGTGCGGGGCGGGGAAACGGGTCAGCAGCCCGGCGCCGTCGAGCCGGTCGACCATCCGGCCCGTGGCCGAGATCGACATGCTGAGGTGGGCGGCGAGCGTGCTGAGGTTGAGCGGGCCGTGCCGGTCGACCGCCAGCAGCACCCGAAGCTGGGTGAGCGACAGGTCGCTCATCTCGGCCACCGCGTTGAGCGTCACCTCGACCAGGACCAGGGAGGCCTCCTCGACCACCCAGGCCGAATCGCTCTCCCCGCCGGAGGGAAGCTCGTCGCCGCCGCCGTGGATCGCTTCGGTGGTCATGCGCGCCCTTTCGCTGTACGGTTCGCCGCCCCCGTGGCGACGCCCTCTGTTTAGACCGTACTGAGCCCGGGCCGTCCGCACGACCGTGTACGCGGACCGGCCCCGCCGGGTGAGCGCGTCGCGCCCGCCCGCCGGGGCCGGTCCTGGGTCGGTGAAAGGGGTCGGCGAGGGGTCAGTGCCGCCGGTAGGTGACGGTGAGCGTCGGCTGCCCGACGCCCTCCTCCTTGTTCTCCGAGGCGGCGAACGCACGCCAGTTGTCGGCCTCGGCCTCGTTGGCGCTGCGCAGCTGGACGCCGTGGTTGGGGGCGCCGGCGGCCCAGGCACGGGCGATGGAGGTCACCTCCCAGCGCAGGTAGCCCGCCCCGCGGCGGCAGGGAGCGGTCCAGGTACGGCCGCGACCCTCACGGTTGGTCGTGGCGCCCACCGAGGTCGCCGGGGGCTTGTTCGCCCAGGTCAGGTTGTGCTCGTTCCAGGCGCCGGTGAGGCGCTCCACGGTCAGGCCCGAGCCGACCCGCCTGCCGCAGGCGCTGGTCTCGACGTTCCACAGCCCGAGCCGGGCCGACAGGACCTTCTTCCTGTTCAGCGCGTGGGTGTCGAACCTCAGCAGGGAGCGCATGACGTCGCTTCCGCTCTGGTCCTCCTTCAGCATCGTCCCGGCGATGATCAGGACGTCGCCCGGGTGGGAGTTCCAGGAGGTCGCGACGTCGGTGTCCGCCTCGATGGGCAGGGTGGTCGTCGGGTCGACGGTCACCGGGTAGACGGTCGCGGGGTTGGACAGGAACGCCTGGTCCGGCTTGAGGACCAGGGTCGTCGAGCCGTTCTCCGTCTCGACCCTCGTGTCGATCACCGAGACCGCCTTACCGCGGGGCTTGCCGTGCCCGCGCGAGTCCCACATCAGCGGCTGCGACGCCGAGGCGACGACCTCGCCGTTGTCCGTGCCCTCGGTGTCGGTCAGCAGCAGCCGTCCCGCCGGGGACTCCGACAGCGCGACCCCGGTGGTCTGGACGGGGATGCGCAGTTCGAGCGGGCCAGAGGGCCGCTCCCGCAGCACCACGTCGTGCCGGAAACCGGTGGGCAGCGCGGTCACGACGAGGTCGGCGGCGGGTCCGGCGGCGTCGGTGAACGTCGCGACGTTCCCCTTGACGACGGGCTTGGGCAGCGGCTTGGGCCACTGCAGGGAGAACACGCGTCCCGCGTCGTCCGTCAGCGTCGCCAGCGGCCCGTCGCCGCCGCCGGAGATCCTGACGTCCGCCCGCGCCGCGCGCGGCCTGAGCGCCCCGCCCTCCTCGACCAGGTCGGTGTCGACGGCCACCCACTGGCCGTTCCGCCTGACCTGCGAGGGGCCGGAGGTGATCGTGGAGGTGAAGCTGCCGTCGGGGTTGGCCACGGTGGTGCTGGTCTCGTCGGTCAGACCCGGCACGGGGACGGCCCGCCCCAGCGAGGCGGCCTGCTCCGCGGCGGCCTGCTCGACGGCGTCCCGAGCGTCGTCGTCGGCCACGGTCTGCGGCTGCCCTGCGCCCGGCGCGGCCAGGGCCTGGACGGCCGTCCCGCCGGTGAGAGCGGCCACCGTCGTCACGCCCAGGGCCAGCCGGCCCAGGGAACCCCCAAGAGAAATGCGCATGTGCGTCCTATGTCGTGAGCGAACATTCGACGGGAATGCCTTTTCGCACGGAAAACGCGTTCACACCGACCGTGACGGGTCGCGTGGAGTTCGAGCGCCCGTCATTTCCCCTGGAAACGGCGGGCGGTTACGGATTCCTCCGGCATGGGATTCACCGGCGCCGTTTCTTGCCCCGTGGCGTCGGTGTGAAGAGGGAGGAAGGCGGCCGGTTCGCCGAGCGAACCGGTGTGATCACCCTTGGTGAGGGTGTCCCGTCGTGGGTGCGAGCATGGTTCCCCGTTTCTGCGATGAAGCAAGATCCCCGTTGGCCCAAATAACTATCACGAATAAGTACTGAAAAATAAGGACATTAGTGCAGTGTGGCGCACGTCACACCGGCGTATTCGTTTCCTTCCGCGACGCGGAACGCGCGGGGCCGCACCCCCGTTTCCCGGACGTACGGCCCCGCGGACTGTCAGCAGTCGCTCTCGTGGTAGGTGCTGTGACCGCTCCAGACCCCCCAGCTCGCGGTGTAGCCGTAGCAGTCGGTCCACTCGCCGCCGACCGCGGTGGTGAGCGAGTCGTCGGAGTAGTAGGTGGTGCTGCAGCTGCGCCCCATCCCACAGGGCATGGCCTGGGCCGGGGCGGCGGGGAGAAGGGCGAGAAGGGGAGCGGCGAACGCGGTGACGAGGAGCACGCGGCGCATCGTTGGGGGGTCCTTCCTGTTCGTGGGAGGGCGTGGAACGAAAAGGCCCCGATGGCGGACGGCGGAGGCCTCATGGATCCCTCACGGATCCTTCATGGATCACTGCCAGGGTGTGCGCGGGACGGTGAACCGGCAACCGGAGGTCTCATGGATGAGGCCGTCCCGACAGTCGCGGTGCCGGGACGGCGATGTCCGAAAATCAGTCCGCGACGTAGTCGATCGAGTCGATCCAGTACCCCGACCCCGCCGACAGCCTGCGCGCGTGCATGAACATGGCGCCGCCCTCGTAGGAGTAGGCGCACCGCTGCCCGCCACGCTCGGACTCGCATCCCTGGAAGATGTGGCCGACGCCGCCGTACCTGGTCCTGAACAGGGTCTTCACCGCCCCGGCCGAGGCGACCTCAAGACCGCGGTTCCTGTCTCCGGCCCGCCATGCGCCGAAGAGGCGGGTGGCGGCCCCGCCGGGGGTGGCGACGTGGCGTGAGGTGTAGACCCTGGTCACCCTCGGTCCCGACACGATCATCAGAATTCCGTTGAGCCCGCCGGGGACGCGGACGCTCGTGTGGACGAACCGGCAGGCGTTGCCGGCGCAACCGGCGAAGCGGTCCGGCGCCCGGTACGGGTACCCGAAGACCGCGTTCACCGCGGCGGGCGTCGCCACGGCGGAGGCCGCGCGGCGGTCCCTCCCCAGCCAGGCCCGGAACAATCTGCCCGCCACCTCGGACGGCTTCGCCACGGCGGTGTGCCCCGCCGTCGTCGCGGTCTCCGCCTGGACCTGTGCCGGCGCGCAGAGCGCCAGCGCTCCCGCGGCGGTCAGTACGGCGGTGGCCTTCGACCCACGCATCATGACTCCTCACTCGTGCGGGAGCCCGCTGTGGCCTCCCGCACGATGACGCCGGCGCCCGCCGGCCGGTTCACGAAAAAGCCCTTTGTTTCGGAAACGGTGCCGAGCGCCGCCCGGAGTAAGGTGCCGCAGAGAGGAGTCGTGCGATGGGGAAAAGCGGTAACACGGAGATCTATCGTCAGGCGCGTGACCTGCTGCTGGGATGCGGCGGGGAGCACGCGGAGGCGGTGCGGCGCTTCACCTGGCCCCGGTTCGAGGGCCCCTTCAACTGGGCGGTCGACTGGTTCGACGCGATCGCGCGCGGCAACGGCCGTACGGCGTTGTGGATCGTCGAGGAGGACGGTTCCGAGGCCCGCTACACCTTCGACGAGATGGCCCGGCGTTCCGACCGGGTCGCGGCGTTCCTGGCGGCCCAGGGGGTTCGCCGGGGGGAGCGCGTCATGCTCATGCTCGACAACCAGATCGAGCTGTGGGAGTCGATGCTGGCGGTGATGAAGCTGGGCGCGGTGATCCTGCCCGCGACCACCGCGCTCGGCCCGGGCGACCTGCCCGACCGCATCGGCAGGGGCGGAGCCCGGTACGTGATCGCCAACGCCGCCGACACCCCCAAGTTCGACGGGATCGAGGGGACCTACGTCAGGATCTGCGCCGACGGCGCCCCGGCGGGCTGGGTCGCCTACCGTGACGCCCACACCCTCGACGCGCCCCCGGCGGCGCATCCGGGCACCATGCCGGACGACCCGCTGTTGCTGTACTTCACCTCGGGTACCACGAGCAGGCCGAAGCTGGTCGAGCACACCCAGGTCTCCTATCCGGTCGGCCACCTGACGACGGCCTACTGGATCGGCGTACGGCCGGGGGACGTGCACCTGAACATCAGCTCCCCCGGGTGGGCCAAGCACGCCTGGAGCTGCTTCTTCGCGCCCTGGATCGCCGAGGCGACGATCTTCGTGCACAACTACGGCAGGTTCGACGCGGGCGCGCTGCTCGCGCAGATCCGCAGGGCGGAGGTGACGACGTTCTGCGCACCGCCGACCGTCTGGCGGATGCTGATAAAAGCTGATTTGTCGGGCGGGCCGGGGCGGCTGCGGGAGGTGGTCTCCGCCGGGGAACCGCTGAACCCCGAGGTGATCGAGCAGGTCCGCGGTCACTGGGGGCTGACGATCCGCGACGGTTTCGGGCAGACCGAGACCACGCTCTCGGTCGGCAACGTGCCCGGCGAACCGGTCAAGCCCGGCTCGATGGGGCTGCCCATGCCCGGGGTCCCGGTGGTTCTGGTCGATCCCGTCACCGGCGAGCGCGCCCAGGAGGGGGAGATCTGCGTCGACCTGGGCGAGCGGCCCGTCTCGCTGATGGCCGGTTACCGGGGCGACGAGACACGCAACGCCGAGGCCATGGCGGGCGGCTACTACCACACCGGAGACGTCGCCTCCCGCGACGCGGACGGCTACATCTTCTACGTCGGCCGCACCGACGACGTGTTCAAGGCCTCCGACTACAAGATCTCCCCCTTCGAGCTGGAGAGCGTGCTCATCGAGCATCCGGCCGTCGCCGAGGCCGCCGTGGTGCCCGCGCCCGACGAGCTGCGCCTGGCCGTGCCGAAGGCCTACGTCACGCTGGCGGCCGGGTGGGAGCCGGACAGGGAGACCGCGCTGGCCATCCTGCGTCACGCCCGCGAGCGGCTGGCGCCGTACCAGCGGGTACGGCGCCTGGAGTTCTCCGGGCTGCCGAAGACGGTCTCCGGCAAGATCCGCCGTGTGGAGCTGAGGGGACGCGCGGAACGGGACGCGGCCGAGGGCGGCTCCTCCGGCGAGTGGCGCGACGACCAGTTCCCCGAACTGCGTTCCTGAGGCCCGCCGTACCCCGCCCCGGCGACGGTGAGGGTGACCGGGACGGTGACCGGGAGTGGACAAACATGTCACCCGTTCACGAACAGTGCCTGGTCCGGGGGCGTGGGGCGGACGGGACCGTCCGCCCCACGCCCCCGGCTGCCACCCGGCACGGACGGTCGCGCGACCTCTCTGAGGAAGTCGGTGGTTTCTTCGGCGGAGGTGGGAGCGCGCGGTGAACGGACGAACGACGGACGAGCGAACGGCGGGCAACGTGGCGGCGGCGCGGGAGCTGGCCCTGCGGCTGCCGAACTGGACGATCTGGTACGGCCTGCACACCCACAGCTTCTGGGCGATGCCCACGGCGGGACACCTGGCCGCCACACCCCACGTCGAGGCCTCGACCCCGCAGGAGCTGGAGAGCACGGTCAGGCACATGGAGTACCTCGCCGCGCGGGCCGCCTCTCCCGGACCCGAGGCTCCGTACGGCGGGCGCCACGCGGAGCACATCCCTTTCCATGGGGAGCCGAGGGACAGGCCACCGAGTCAGGCACCGGCGCGGGCGGCGCGGTGAGGGCCGAGCGGGCACTGGCCGACCTGCGGCGGGAGCTGCGCGCGGCCGGGGTCGAGACCGAGGAGCACGACGTGTTCGCGACGAGCTCCGGCGATCCGATGCTCAGCCTCGCCCCGGGGCTGATCGTGTGGGCCGGGCCTGAGTGGTTCCGGTGGGTCGGGGAACGCGACCGGTGGAGGTACCACACGACCGGAGACCCGGCGGGAGCCGCCAGGCTGATCCGCCGCTTCCACGACAGGCTGCGGCGCGACCGGCCCGAGGAGGCACACGTACGGCACGAGCACCCCTGACCCGGGGCCCCAGGTGAGGAGTCGGAGACGGCCGTCCGGGGAAGTCTGTCCGGGGGGCCGGTCCACACGGCGACCGGCTGTCCGAGGAACGAGCCTGGAGGCCCTGTGGCATACGACGTGACGGCGGTACGGGCGCACTTCCCCGCGCTGGCGGAGGGGGCGGCGCACTTCGACGGGCCGGGCGGTTCGCAGACCCCCGGTGTGGTCGCCGAGGCGGTGGCCGGGACGCTGCGCTCCGCCGTCGCCAACCGGGGAGTCATGACCGCGGCCGAACGCCGCGCCGACGCGATCGTGACCGGCGCCCGCCGGGCGATGGCCGACCTGCTCGCGGCCACGCCGGAGGGCGTCGTCTTCGGCCGCAGCATGACGCAGCTGACCTATGACATGGCCCGCGCGCTGGCCAAGGAGTGGCGTCCCGGCGACGAGGTCGTGGTCACCACACTCGACCACGACGCCAACATCCGGCCCTGGGAGCAGGCCGCCCTGGCGCGCGGCGTCACGGTTCGCCGCGCCGACTTCGACCCGGACAGCGGGGAACTGCCCGTCGCCGCGGTCGCGGACCTGCTCACCGAGCGCACCAGGCTCGTCGCCGTCACGGCCGCGTCGAACCTGCTGGGTACCCGTCCCGACGTCGCGGCGATCGCCGCGCGGGCGCACGAGGCCGGGGCGCTGGTCTACGTGGACGGGGTGCACCTGACGCCGCACAGTCTGATCGACGTGGGGGCGCTCGGCGCCGACTTCTACGCCTGCTCGCCGTACAAGTTCCTCGGCCCGCACCTGGGCGTGCTCGCCGCGGACCCGGCGCTGCTTGAGACGGTCAACCCCGACAAGCTGCTGCCCGCCAGTGACGCCGTGCCCGAGCGGTTCGAGCTGGGCACACTGCCGTACGAGCTGCTGGCGGGCACGACGGCGGCGGTCGGCTTCCTGGCGGACCTCGTGCCGGGCGAGGGGGACAGGCGCGCGCGGCTCGCCCGCTCGATGGCCGCGCTCGAAGGGCACGAACGGGCCATGCTCGACCGGCTTGAGGCGGGCCTGGCCGAGATCGGCGGGGTGCGGACGTACGGCGCGCCGGGGCGCGAGCGCACCCCGACCACGTTGTTCACCGTCGGCGGGGTCACGCCTGCCGACACCTACCGGCTGCTGGGCGAACGCGGGGTCAACGCGCCCGCCAGCTCCTTCTACGCGCTGGAGTGCTCCCGCAGGCTCGGCCTGGGGGACACGGGCGCGGTGCGCGCCGGGATCGCCCCCTACACCGACGAGCAGGACGTCGACCGGCTGCTGAAGGGCGTGCGCGAACTGGCCGGGTGAGCTCTCAGGCGGCCGTCCCAGCGGGTTGCGCGCGCCGGGCGGTCGTCTCACGTACGGCGACGAACGCCAGCAGGGCGATGCTGCCCAGGTCGAAGACGATGCTCACCGTCGACAGGCCGGGCCGGGCCGCCGGATTGAGGAAGGTGAGCCCGAGGAAGGCGGCCTTGGCGAGGATCGCGGCCAGGCACGCGGCCAGCCGGACGGGCGGGGACAGGACGGCCCACAGCAGGGCGGCGCCCAGCAGGAGCTGGAGCACGCCGCGGTGCTGCAGCAGCGCCAGCACCATGGGATCGGGGTCGGTCACGCCGTAGGTCGACCCCAGCATGGACGGGTTGACCAGGGCGAACACGGGGAGCGTGGTGACCAGGCCCGTCACCGCGAGGGCGGCGCGGGCCGCGATCTCGCCGGGTGGTGTCGAGGACATGCGGCGGGCTCCAATCCATCAGCTTAGTTGATCGTCAGCGTAGCTGACGGATTTCCTCTCTTTCAAGGCCGCCTCCGCGCGGCTCGTGCGCCCGCGTTTCGGCCGTTCAGGCGGGTTCCGGACCCAACAACCAACATTCTAGGTAGATAAAGTGGGTTTTCGGTTTATCATGGGAACATGGGAGCATTGCTCGATCTTGTGCAACTGCGTACTTTTGTTGCCATCGCGGAGTGTGGCGGCTTCGGCCGGGCGGCGTCCGCGCTGCGGACGAGCCAGCCCACGGTGAGCCAGCACGTGCGGTCTCTGGAACGTGTCGTCGGACGTCCGCTGGTCGAACGGGCCGGCAGGCTGACCAGGTTCACCGCGGCCGGCGAGGCGCTGCTGGCCGAGGCGCGGCGACTCCTCGCCGCGCACGACGAGGCGATGTGCAGGCTCGGGGCGGAGCCGGTTCCGACGCTGACCGTCGGGGCCGTCGAGCACGCGGCCTCCCCGGTCCTGCCCGACCTGCTCACCGTCCTGATGTCCGCCCTGCCGGGACGCGACGTGGTGTTCCGGCTGGACCGCAGCACGGTCCTCGCCGAGGCGACGCTGCGCGGGACGGTGGACATGGCGCTGATCCTCGGCGCGGTCGCCAACGTGGGAGGGACGGAGGTCGGCTCCCTGCCGCTGCGCTGGCTGGCCGCGCCGGACTGGGTTCCGCCCGCGCCCGGCGCGCCGCTGCCGCTCGTCGCCTTCCAGGAGCCCTGCGGGCTGCGCCAGCAGGCCGTGGGCGCGCTGGAGAGACTCGGCTGGATCGTGCGGATCACCACCGAGGCGGCCAATCTGGAGGGCGTCCTCACCGCGGTCAGGGCGCGGCTCGGCGTCGCCCTGATGCCGACCGCGTGCGGCGTCCCGCCGGGACTTGAGGAGGTCCGCCAGCTGCCCCCGCAGGGCACACTCGGGCTGCGCCTGCTCAGCAGGCAGGGACTCGACCCGGCGATCGAGGCGTACGCGGGCGACACCCTGCGCGCCTTCTTCGCCGAGGTCCCGCCCTCCCGGCCGTTTCTCACCGGCCTTCCCGGTGGAGAGCGGCAGCGTCGCGACCAATACAAGACCAGCCATCCGATAAGCAATTCAAATTGACATCGATTGGCAGGGTGAATTGCTTGGCGAATATTCGTGAAAGGTGGCCTGAAATGCTCGGACGTCATTGACGTAAATCGCCTGACATGGTGTGATCGCTGTGCGGCCCTGACGTTTGCCCGGGGCCGGGGAAAATGATTTCTTTCCACGGAGGGTGCGTTTTCCGGCCATTCGGCTCACCCGCCGATGGCATGTCCGCCCCTTCTCGCGCACGCGTTCCACGCCCCAGAAGAAGGCCACGCCGATGACACCGAGCGATGACCCGGCCACCAGAGCCACCCCGATCCCCGGCCGCAGGCGGGGCGCCCTGCGCTCCCGGCGCCCCGTCGTCCTGATCGCCTGTCTGGCCACGGCCGTCGTCGCAGGCGCCGTCGTCGTCTCCGTGATGACAGGAGGCGCTGACCGGCCGGTGGCGCGGGCCGTCGCGGGCCCCTCGGGCGCGCCCGTCGCGGGCGGCACCCTCACCTACGCGATCGCGGGCACCCAGGTATCGCTGGACCCGGCCGTCGCGGCCACCGCGGTGACCGGTCTCATCGACCGCAACGTCTTCGACTCCCTGGTGGCGCAGACCGGCCCGGACAGCTTCGGTCCCTGGCTGGCCAAGGAGTGGACGGTCTCCAAGGACGGCAAGGTCTACACCTTCACCCTCCGCGAGGGCGTCACCTTCCACGACGGCACCCCGCTCACCGCGGCGGCGGTCAAGGCCTCCCTCGACCACGTGGTCGACCCCGGGACGAAGTCGGCCTACGCGGCCTCGCTGATCGCCCCGTACCGGAGGGCGCGCGTGGTGAGCGACCTGGTCGTCGAGGTGACGCTCTCCCGGCCCTTCACCCCCTTCCTGCAGGCGCTCTCCGTGCCCTACCTGGGCATCCAGAGCCCGGCCGCGCTCGCCGAGCCGGTCTCCGAGTACCGGCCGGTCGGCACCGGCCCCTTCTCCTACGTCTCCTGGGAGAAGGACAGGCGCGTCACCCTCAGGCGCAACCCCGGCTACACCGCGACCCCCGCGGGAGCCTCCCACCAGGGAGCCGCCTACCTCGACGGCCTGGTCTTCGAGTTCGTCTCCGAGGACGCCACGCGGTACGGCGCGCTGACCAGCGGCCAGGCACAGGCCATGGCGGGTGTGCCGCCCGTCAACGCCGACAGGCTGAAGACGCTGCCCGGGTTCACGCTGAACGCCCAGGAGACACCCGGCCTCAACTACAACCTCTACCTCAACCAGACCCGGGGGCCGCTGCGCGACGTGCGGGTCCGCCGCGCCCTGTCCGCCTCGGTCAACGTCGACCAGCTGGTCAGGAGCGTCTACTTCGGTCACTACAGGGCGGCGCGCAACCCGCTCAGCGCGGTGACCGCCGCCTACGACGCGGGCGCCGAGAGCGAACTGGCCTCCTACGACCCCAAGGAGGCGGCCAGGCTCCTGGACGAGGCGGGCTGGAAGGAGACCGACAAGGACGGCTACCGCGTCAAGGACGGCGAACGGCTCACCCTCGTGTGGCCCTTCTGGGCCGAGGGGAACAAGGACCAGCGCGACGTCCTGGCCGAGGGCGTCCAGGCACAGGCCAAACTCGCCGGCATCGAGATCCGGCGGCCCCCCGTCGACACCGGCGCCTACGTGAGCGAGTACCTCATCGGCGGCGGCTACGACCTGATCGACGTCAGCTTCGCCAGGCCGACCCCCGACGTGCTGAGATTCGCCTTCGCCTCGGGCAACACCTACGCCAAGGCGGGCGGCAACGTCGCTCTCGTCGACTCACCCGAGATCGACGAACGGGTCGAGGAGGCGGCCGAGACCTCGGACCCGGAGACGGCCAGGCGCGACTACGCGGCCGTGCAGAAGGAGGTCCTCAGGCAGGCCTACGTGCTGCCCCTCTACACGCCGGTGCAACTCGTCGGCCTGTCGGGGCGGGTGCGCGGCGTCGCCTTCGACGCGCAGACCTACCCCGTCTTCCACGGCGCCTGGCTGGGGGCCTGATCCCCATGCCGCCGCTGGCACGCCGGCTGGCACGCAGGCTCGCGCTGACCCTGTTCGTGCTGTGGGGGACGGCGACACTGGCCTTCATCGGCATGCGGCTCGTGCCCGGAGACCCCGCCCACGTCATCGCGGGCGGGGTCCAGGCGAACGCCACCCCCGAGGTGCTGGAGACGATCCGCGCCCGGTACGGCCTGCACGATCCCCTGCCCGTCCAGTACGCGATCTTCATCGGCAGGCTGGCCCGCGCCGACCTGGGCGAGTCCTACCAGCTCAACCAGCCGGTGAGCGCGGTGATCCTGGAACAGCTCGGCGCGACCGTCGCCCTGGCCACCGGCGCCGCGGTCCTCGGCTTCACCCTGGCGGTGACCCTGGCCCTGTTCACCGCGGGACGCCCCAGAGCCGGGGCCGTCTCCCGCGTCCTGGAGTTCTGCGCCGTCTCGACCCCCAACTTCTGGATCGGCATCCTGCTGCTCGGCGCCTTCTCCTTCACCCTCCACTGGTTCCCCGTACTCGGCGAGGACGGTCCCCGCGCGCTCGTGCTGCCGTGGATCACCCTCGCGCTGCCCATCGCGGGCGTGCTCGCGCAGATCACCAGGGAGGGCGTCGAACGCGCCCTCGGACAGCCCTTCGCCCTGACCGCCAGGTCAAGGGGCGCCACGGAGAACCGCATCCGGCTGCGGCACGCGCTGCGGCACGCCGCACTGCCCGTCCTCACCCTGTCGGGCTGGGCCCTCGGCGAACTCCTCGCCGGAGTCGTGGTCGTCGAGACGGTCTTCGCCCGCCAGGGACTCGGCCAGGTCATCGTCTCGGCGGTCAACGGCAGGGACTTCCCCGTGGTGACCGGCGTCGTCGTGCTCGCGGCCCTCATCTTCTCAGTGATCAACACCGGCCTCGACCTGCTCTACCGGGTGGTCGACCCCCGTGTACGGCAGGCCACCCCGTGACCGCCCCCACGCTCGTGCCGTACCGGGGAACGCGCCCGCGGCCAGGACTGTGGGCGGCCTGCGCGTTCCTCGCCCTCGTCTGCTGCGCCGCGTCGTTCCCCGCGCTGTTCGCCGGGGCACCCGACCAGGTGGACGCGACCGCCGCCCTGCGAGGCCCCGGCGCCGGGCACCCGTTCGGCACCGACCAGCTCGGCCGCGACGTGTTCGCCCGTGTCGTGTACGGCGCCCGCGCCTCGTTGTTCGTCGGCCTGGGCTCCACACTGCTCGCCGGAGCCGCAGGCTCGGCGTGGGGACTGCTGGCCGCGCTCGGCGGACGGGTCGCCGGTGAGGTGGCCATGCGCCTGGCCGACATCCTGCTGGCCTTCCCCGGCGTCCTCACGGCACTGCTCGTGGTCGCCGTCCTCGGCCCCGGCACCCGCAACGCCACCCTGGCCATCACCGTCGCCCTGGCCCCCGGCTTCGCCCGCGTCGTCAGGGTCCAGGCCCTCCTCGTGCGGAACTCCGCCTACGTCAGGGCCGCGACCAACCTGGGGCTGCGACCCCGCCGCGTTCTGCGCAGGCACATCGTGCCGAACACGCTGGCGCCGCTGCTGGTCCTGGCGACGCTGAACGTCGGCACCGCCGTCATCGCCGGAGCCTCCCTCAGCTTCCTGGGCCTCGGCCCACGGCCACCGGCCCCCGAATGGGGCTCCATGCTCGCCCAGGCCCGTAACTACCTCGACGTCTCCTGGACCCTCGCCCTCTTCCCCGGCGCCGCCATCACCCTGACCGTCATGTCCGCCACGGCCGTGGGGCGCGCCCTGCAGGCCCGCTACGAGAGGCGGGAGCCGTGACGCGGGAGGAACCGCTGGTCGTCGTGGACGGGCTCTCCGTCGACTTCACCACCCGGCACGGCGTCGTGCGCGCCGTACGGGACGTCGGCCTGACGCTGCGCGCGGGCGAGTGCCTGGCCGTGGTCGGCGAGTCGGGCTCCGGCAAGAGCGTCACCGCCCGCGCGCTGCTCGGCCTGGCCGGGCAGGGCGCCGACGTTCGCGCGCGCACCCTGTCCTTCGCGGGACACGACCTGCTCGGGCTGGGCGGACGGCAGTGGCGGCGGCTGCGCGGACGGCGGATCGGCTACGTCCTGCAGGACGCGCTGACCTCCCTCGACCCGCTGCGCAGGGTCGGCTACGAGGTCGCCGAACCCCTTGAGGTACACGGCCTGGCCACCCGTGACGACCTCGACGACCAGGTCATCGCGCTGCTGTCCGAGGTGGGCGTCCCCGACCCCGAGGTCCGCCTCCTGCAGTACCCCCACGAACTGTCCGGCGGCCTGCGGCAGCGCGCCCTGATCGCCTCCGCCGTCGCGGCCCGCCCCCGGCTGCTGATCGCCGACGAGCCGACGACCGCCCTCGACGTCACCGTCCAGGCCCAGGTCCTCGACGTGCTGGCCGCCAGGAGGGACGCCGGTACGGCACTGCTGCTGATCAGCCACGACCTGGCGGTCGTCGCCAGGCTCGCCGGCCACGTCGCCGTCCTCTACGCGGGAACGGTCGTCGAACAGGGGCCCGCAGTCGGCCTGCTCACGGCGCCCGCCCACCCCTACACGGCCGACCTGCTCGCCGCGGTGCCCTCCGTCGACGGCCCGGTGCCCGACCTGTCCGGGCTCCGCTCCGCACCCGCCGCCCAGGAGGGCTGCCCCTACGCGCCCCGCTGCCCGCTGGCCGACGACCGCTGCCGTGAACGGCCGCCCGAGGCGCTGCCGTACGGGACGGACCGGGTGGTGCGCTGCTGGTATCCGGGGGCCGTGCCCGCGACCGCGTCCAGGAAGCGCGCCGCAGGCCCCGCCGCGCCGACGCGGGCCGAGACGGTCCTCACCGTCCGGGGGGTCGTCAAACGCTTCCGTTCACCCGGCGGCTCCCACCGCACCGCGGTCGACGACGTGTCGTTCGACCTGGCCGCGGGGGAGGCGCTGGGAATCGTGGGGGAGTCGGGTTCGGGCAAGAGCACGACCGCCAGGATCGTCATGGCCGAGTTCGAACCCGACGCCGGATCGGTGCTGCTGCACGGCCGGCCCTGGAGCGGCCTGAAGGAACGGGACCGCCGCGCCCGGCGCTCCCGCATCCAGCTCGTCGACCAGGACCCGCTGAGCTCCTTCGACCCCCGCCACACCGTTGAGGAGATCGTCGCGGAGGCGCTGCCCCGCGCTCGGAAAGGCGTCGTACGTGAACGCGTCGCCGAGCTGCTCGGGCAGGTCGGGCTCGACCCCGCCGTCCTCCGCAGCCGGCCCGGCCGGCTGTCCGGCGGTCAGCGGCAGCGCGTGGCCATCGCGAGGGCGCTCGCCCCCGCCCCCGACGTGCTCGTCTGCGACGAGCCGGTCTCCGCGCTCGACGTCACCGTGCAGGCGCAGATCCTGACGCTGCTCACCCGGCTCAGACACGAGGCCGGGGTCTCACTGCTGTTCATCTCGCACGACCTGGGCGTCATCCGCCAGGTGTGCGACCGGGTGGCGGTCATGAAGGACGGCAAGGTGGTCGAAACCGGACAGGTTGAGGCCGTCTTCCGTGCTCCACAGGCCGCCTACACCCGGGCGTTGCTCGCCGCCGTGCCACGGATCGGCCCCGGCCCCGTACGGCACACCCGCGTTTCCCAGAACCCGGAACCGCGCGACCCGCGGCCGGGAGACCCGTCCCCGTCACGGACCTGAAAGGCCGACATGACCCCAACCACCCCTGAACCACGTCCTGAGGGCCTCTACCCGGGCTGGACCCCGGCGCCGCGATCCGTCGTCGTGACGGGCGCCGCCTCGGGCATCGGCCGGGCGACCGTGGAACTGTTCGCCGAACGGGGAGTCGGCGTCGTCGCCGTCGACCACGACGAGTGGAGCCTCAAGGAGATCGCCCGCCTCGACCGGGTCGTCCCCCTCGTCGGCGACGTGTCCACGGAGGCCGCCAACCGGAAGGCGGTCGCGCTGGCCGTCGAGGAGTTCGGCGGGCTCGACGCCGTCGTGCTCAACGCCGGGATCGGCGGTACCCGTCCCTTCGAGGCGCCCGGCGCGGTAGAGGCCGCCGAACGCATCCTCTCCGTCAACCTGCGCGGCCCCGTCCTGGGCATCCGGGCAGCGGCACCCGTGCTGCGCGAGGGAGGCGGCGGCTCCATCGTGGTGACCGCCTCCGTCGCCGGCCTGCGCGCAGACCCGGGCAACTGGGCCTACAACGCCTCGAAGGGCGCCGTCATCAACCTGGTACGGGCCGCCGCCATCGACTACGCCGTCCAGGGCATCCGGGTCAACGCCCTGGCCCCCGGCCTCACCTGGACCCGGATCAACGAGGGGGTACGGCAGAACCCGGCCTTCGCGGCGGAGATCGAGAGGCGCATCCCGCTGCAGCGCTTCGGAGAACCCCGCGAACAGGCCGAGGTCGTCTGGTTCCTGACCTCCCCGGCCGCCTCCTACGTCACCGGGACGACGCTGGTCGCCGACGGCGGCCTCGACGCGAGCCTGGGAGTCCTCCCGCTGCCCGGCGTCCGGTGACCCCGTTCCCCACACCTCAACGGAAAAGGAGTCAACGATGAGCACCACGGAGACCAACCGCGCGGTGGCGCGACGCTTCTACGAGGAGGTCGTGTCCAAGGGCCGCCTGGAGGTCCTCGACGAGATCGTCGCCGAGGACGGCACCGACGCCGCGGGACCCGCGCTGGGCGGCGGCGGGAGCGCCGGTTTCGTCCAGCACATCACCTGGCTGCGCCAGGCGGTCGAGGGCGTGACGGCCACGGTGACCGACACCGTCGCCGAGAACGACAGGGTCGTCGTCTACTGGACCATCGAAGGGGTGCAGCGCGGCGAGGTGTTCGGCGCCCCGCCGAGCGGACGCCGTTTCGTCGGCCAGAGCATCAGCACCATCAGGTTCCGTGACGGCCAGATCATCGAGTACGAGGTCCTGCCCGACCGTCTCGGCATCGTGCAGCAGCTCGTCTGAGCGCCCGCCCGCCGCCCGCTCCGGGAGTCCGGAGCGGGCGGCGGTGCCATGCGGCCGTCACACCAGCCCGTCGACCCACGACCTGATCGCCTGGGCGGTGGTGTCCGAACGCTCCTCAAGAGTGGTGAAGTGGTCGCCGGGGATGTCGGTCGACTCGTGCGCCACCGGCCAGTACGCCCGCCAGTCCAGCCGGCCCTCGGGATCGACCGTCGTGCCGCGCAACGGCTCCGTCGCCCGCAGCAGCAGGATCGGCGTCTGGACCGGCTTCGGCTGCCAGCCGACGAAGAGCCGGTTGTAGAGACCCATCGTGGTCAGCCTGTCGTCGTGCAACGTCATGTCGAACCGGTCGATCCGGTCGAGCATCCCGCCGATCATGCCGCCCAGCCACCACTCCATGCCCTCCTGGCCCGCCGCGTCGATCGGATAGCTGTCGATCAGCGCGAGCCCGGCGGGCCTCAGCCCCTGGTCCTCAAGCGCGACGGCGACCGCGTGCGCGACACAGCCCCCCATCGAACGGCCGACGATCACGAAGGGCTCGTCCTCGCCGACGCAGGCACGCAGACCCTCCACGTTCATCTGGACCAGTGTCTCCAGCGAGTCGGGCAGCGCCTCGGCCTCCCCGTCGGTGAATCCGGGAGACGGTACGACGTGGACGTTCCGCTCCCCTCTGAAGACCTGGCCGAACCGCGAGTACTCGTGCGGTCCGGAGATCGCGCTGAGCGCGGGGAAACACACCAGGGACACCCGCCCGGGGCCGGTGGCCAACCTGATCGGGGGCCGCGCGTACCGGTCGCGCTCGGCGGCGCCGAACTGGCCGCGCACGTGCGAGACCGCGAGCAGCAACTCGGCCGCCTGCAGGTGTTTGCCCGTCTCGTGCATCCGCCGGTGGATCGCGGCCAGCCCGCCGCCCGCCCCGCTCACCCCGGTACGGCCTGGCCGTACCTCCCGGGCCGTGTCCCCCAGCTCACGGTCGAGCAGGTCGGCGACGGCCTGGGGGGTGGGGTGGTCGAAGGTGAGGGTCGCCGGTAGGCGGAGTCCGGTGGCGGTGCTGAGGCGGTTGCGCAGTTCGACGGAGGTCAGCGAGTCGAGACCCAGCTCGATGAGCGCGCGGTCACCGGGAATGGTGCCCGGTGCCGGATGGTCGAGCACCGTGCCGACCTCGCCGCGGACCAGCTCCAGCAGGGCCTCGGCGCGCGCCTCACGGTCGAGCCCGGCCAGCCTGCCCGCCAGGGACGCCGCCCCGCCGCCCGCGCCCGCGCGGGTCCGCGCGGCCGGCCGGGCGGACCGGACGAGCCCGCGCAGCAGCGGAGCCGGTGTCCCCTCCACCGCCGGAGCCAGCAACGCGGGCACCACGACCGAGCCTCGCGTCCGCCCCGAGACGGCCGCGTCGAACAGCGCCAGTGCCTGCTCCGTCGGCAGTGACCGCAGCCCGGTGCGCGCGATGCGCGCCTGGTCCGCCGAACTCAACCGGGCGGTGATGTCGCTTTCCTGTTGCCAGAGTCCCCAGGCGAGGGAGGTGGTTGTGGGGTGGTTGGTGGCGAGGGCGTCGAGGTAGGTGTTGGCGGCGGTGTAGGCGGCTTGGGCGGCTCCGCCGAGGAGTCCGGAGATGGAGGAGAACAGGACGATGGTGGGGGGGTGGTTTCGGGTGAGGTCGTGCAGGAGGTGGGCGCCGTCGATTTTGGGGGTGAGGACGGGGTGGAGTCGTTGGGGGGTGAGGGTGGTCAGGGGGGTGTCGTCGGTTACGCCTGCGGTGTGGATGATGGCGGTGAGGGGGTGGTTGGGGGGGATGGTGTTGAGGAGTTGGGTGAGGGCGTGTCGGTCGGTGGTGTCGGTGGTGGTGATGGTGATGTGGGCGCCGAGGGTGGTGAGTTCGGTGTGGAGTTGGGTGGCGCCGGGGGTGTGGGGTCCGCGTCTGCTGGTGAGGATGAGGTGTCGGATGTTGTGGGTGGTGACGAGGTGGCGGGCGATGGTGGTGCCGAGGGTGCCGAGGCCGCCGGTGATCAACACCGTCCCCTCAGGGTCCAGCCCGAGCCCCTCGGAGACCTCGGGGACACGCAGAGGAACCAGCCGGGGAGCGAGGGCCACCCCCGCGCGCACCGCGAACTGCGGTTCCTCACCCGCCACCGCCGCGGCGACCGCCGACGGCAGCCCCTCCATCGACGACGCCGCGCCGTCCAGGTCCGCCAGCAGCACACGCCCCGGATGCTCCACCTGCGCCGAACGGGTCAGCCCCCAGACCGGGGCGGTGGACAGGTCGGAGGGCTCCTCGCCCGTGGTGACGGCGCCGCTGGTCAGGACCAGCAGCCGTCCGTCGTCCCACCGTTCGACCCACTCCCGCAGTACGGCCAGCACCCGTTCCGCGTTGTCGTGCGCCCCGGCCACCGGATCGTCCTGAGGAGAGACCGCGAGCACGACGAAGGCCGGGACGGGCTCCCCGGCGGAAACGGCGTCGGTCAGCGAGTCCAGGTCGGCGAAGAGTGAGGCGATCACCCCGGTCTCCCTGAGCCCGTCGTACAGCTGCCGATCCCCGAGTACGGCCCAGGCCTGACGTCCGGGAACCCCCGGAGCCAACTCGGACCACTCGACCCGGAACAGGCCGCTCTCCGTGGCGGGCCCCGCCTCCCTCAGCTGATCCGCCGAGACGAGCCGGGCGACGAGCGCGTCGATCGAGACGACGGGCGCCCCCGTGGCGTCGGCCGCGTACAGGGTCAACGACCCCGAATCAGACATCACCACCCGGACCCGTAACGTGGTCGCGCCGGAGGCGTGCAGCCGTACGCCGTTCCAGGCGAACGGCAACCGGTTGCCGCCCTCCGGCACGTCGGCCAGCCCCCGCAGCGCGGGCAGGTGCACCGCGGCGTCCAGCAACGCGGGATGCACCCCGAAGCCGGCCGCGTCCTGCGCGTACGGCTCCGGCAGGGCGACCTCGGCGAACAACTCCTCGCCGCGCTGCCAGGCGGCACGCAACCCCCGGAACGCCGGGCCGTACCGCAGCCCCGCCTCGTCGAGGACCGGATAGACCGTCCCCACCTCGACCGGCTCCGCGCCGACCGGCGGCCACACCGTCAGGTCGGCCGCCTCCTTCCGGGGGCCGCCCTCGGTCAGGGTCGCACTGGCGTGGTGGGTCCACTCGCCGGAGCCGTCACCGGGACGGGAGTAGATCTCCACGGCGCTCCCCTGGGAGCCGGTGACGACGACCTGCAGCTGTACGGCGTCGCGGGCGGTGAGGACCAGCGGCGTGTGCAGAACGAGTTCCTCGATCGTGTCGAGGCCGGTCACGTCGGCCGCGTGGACCGCCAGTTCGACGAAGGCGGTGCCCGGGACGATGACCGTGTCGAAGACCGCGTGGTCGGCCAGCCAGGGATGGGTGGCCAGGGACAGACGGCCGGTCAGAACGGTTCCCGCACCGTCCGCGAGCGGAACCGCCGCCCCGAGCAGCGGATGCTCCGCCGCGCCGAGCCCCAGCCCCGCCACGTCACGCGGCAGGTCCGCGGGAGGCTGCGCCCACAGCCGTTCCCGCTGGAAGGGGTAGGTGGGCAGGTCGACGGTCCTGGGCTGTCCGGTGAGGGTGGCGGTCCAGTCGATGTGGGTGCCGTTGGTGTGGAGGTGGGCGGCTGCGGTGAGGGCGGTGATGGGTTCGGGCCGGTTGCGGCGCAGGGTGGGCAGCGCCGGGACGGTGGGGGTGGTTTCGGTGGCGAAGGTGGTGAGGACGGGGTCGGGGCCGAGTTCGAGGAAGAGGTCGGTGGTGGGTGCGGCGGTGGTGAGGGCGTCGTGGAAGCGGACGGGGTGGCGTAGGTGGTTGGTCCAGTAGGTGGGGTCGGTGTGGGTGAGGGGTTCGCCGGTGTGGTCGGAGATGACGGGCAGGGTCGGGGGGTTGAAGGTCAGGGTGCTGATGGCGTCGCGGAACTCGTTGAGGATGGGGTCGAGGTGGTGGGAGTGGAAGGCGTGGCTGACGGTGAGGTGCTTGGTTTTGCGGCCGAGTTCGGTGAAGTGGTCGGTGAGTTCCTGGACGGCTTCCACGTCGCCGGTGATGACGGTTGAGGTGGGGGTGTTGAGGGCGGCGATACCCACCCCGGGGCCGAGTAGGGGGGTGATGTCTGTTTCGGGGGCGTTGATGGCGGCCATGGCGCCGGGAGGCAACGCGTCCATGAGGCGGGCGCGGGCGGCGACCAGGTGGACGGCGTCCTCCAGGGTGAGCACGCCGGCGAGGTGGGCGGCGGTGATGCCGCCGATGGAGTGGCCTGCCAGAGCGGTGGGGTGGATGTTCCAGGAGGCCAGGAGGTGGTGCAGGGCGGTGTGGAGGGTGAACAGGGCGGGTTGGGTGTAGAGGGTGTGGTTGAGCAGTTCTTCGTGGGCGGGGTCGAAGATGACGTCCTTCAACGCAACAGGGAGGTGGGGGTCGAACAGTGCGGTGACCTGGTCGAAGGCGTGAGCGAAGGCGGGGTAGGTGTCATACAGGGTGCGGCCCATGCCGGTGCGTTGGCTGCCCTGGCCGGTGAAGAGGAAGGTCACCCGGGGTGTGCCTTTGGCGGGGTGGGAGTCGGTGAGCGCCCGTAGCTTTCCGGCCAGTTCGGCGGGTGTGTCGCCGAGGACGACCGCGCGGTGTTCGAAGGTGGCGCGGGTGGTGGCCAGGGAGTGGGAGACGTCCTCGGGGCGCAGCTCGGGGTGGGTTTCCAGGTGGTCGGCCAGGCGGGACGCTTGGGCGGTCAGGGCCGCCGCCGAGCGGGCTGACAGGGGAAGCGCGACGGGGGCGGGGTTGGGCTGTTCGTCGCGGGGTTCCGACGGTGTTTCCGGGGCTTGCTCGATGATGACGTGGGCGTTGGTGCCGCTGATCCCGAACGACGAGACACCCACGCGGCGGGGCCGTCCGTTCCGGGGCAACGGAACGTTCTCGGTCAGCAGCCGGACCCCGCCCCCGGCCCAGTCGACGTGCTCGGACGGCTGGTCGGCGTGCAGCGTCCTGGGCAGGATCCCCTCCCGCAGGGCCTGCACGACCTTGATGACACCGGAGACTCCTGCGGCGGCCTGGGTGTGGCCGATGTTGGACTTCAGCGACCCCAGCCACAGGGGCCGGTCTTCGGGGCGGTCCTTGCCGTAGACCGCGATGAGCGCCTGCGCCTCGATCGGGTCGCCGAGGGTGGTTCCGGTGCCGTGGGCTTCGACGGCGTCGACGTCGGTTGAGGTCAACGCGGCGTCCCTGAGCGCCTGCCGGATCACCCGCTGCTGCGCGAGGCCGTTGGGGGCGGTGAGGCCGTTGGAGGCGCCGTCCTGGTTGATCGCGGTGCCCCGGATCACGGCCAGCACCCGGTGCCCGTTGCGCCGGGCGTCCGACAGCCGCTCGACCAGCAGGAGGCCGACGCCCTCCGCCCAGCCGGTGCCGTCCGCGGCGCCGGAGAAGGCCTTGCAGCGGCCGTCAGGGGCGAGCCCGCCCTGCCGGGAGAACTCGGTGAACATCCCGGGCGCCGACATGACGGTCACCCCGCCCGCCAGCGCCAGGTCCGACTCCCCGGAACGCAGCGAACGGACCGCCAGGTGCAGCGCGACCAGCGACGACGAGCAGGCGGTGTCCACGGTCACCGCGGGCCCCTCAAGGCCCAGGACGTAGGAGATCCGGCCGGAGGCGACGCTCGCGGTGGTGCCGGTCAGCGCGTACCCCTCGGCCCCCTCTCCGGTCTCGTGCAGGCGCGGACCGTAGTCCTGCGGCGTCAGCCCGACGAACACCCCGGTGCGGCTGCCCCGCAACGTCTCGGGCACGATGCCGGCGCGTTCGAGGGCCTCCCACGCCGTCTCAAGCAGCAGCCGCTGCTGCGGGTCCATCGCGGCGGCCTCCCTGGGGCCGATGCCGAAGAACTCGGCGTCGAACCGGTCGGCGTCGTGCAGGAAACCGCCCTCCCGGGTGGTCGAGGTGCCGGGCCGTACGCCTTCGGGGTCGTGGAGCGCGTCCACGTCCCAGCCCCGGTTGGCGGGGAAGGCACCGATCGCGTCGGTGCCGTCGAGCACCAGTTCCCAGAGGGCCTCGGGGGTGTCGGCGCCGCCCGGCCACCGTCCCGCCATCGAGACCAGCGCGATCGGCTCGTTCTCCTGGCCCCGCCGGTCGTCCTCGGCGGCGGGAACGTCCGCCGTACGGCCCTCGGCCGTCGCCTCCAGATGCCTGGCCAGGGCGAGCGGGGTCGGGTGGTCGTAGGTGACGGTCGTGGGGATCGTCAGGCCGGTCGCCGAGGACAGGCTGTCGCGCAGCTCGACGGCGCCGAGCGAGTCGAGCCCCAGATCCCTGAAGGTACGGCCCGCCTCGACGGCCCCCGGGTCCTCGTGGCCGAGGACTTCCGCGGTGGCCGAGACGACCAGGCCGAGCAGCTCCCGGGCCTGCCCGGACGGCCTGGCGACAGGATCCGGGACAGGTGGCCCGCCGAGCGGCGGCGGTACGGGCTCGGTGGCGGCGATCCAGTGGCGGTCACGCTGGAAGGCGTAGAGGGGCAGGGGAACGCGGCGCGCACCGGGACGCAGCGCGGCCGTCCAGTCGACGGGGGCGCCGTGCGTGTACAGGTGGGCGAGCGCCAGCAGGAACCGGTCCAGGCCGCCGTCGCCACGCCGCAGCGTCCCCGTCACCACCCCGTCGGAGGAGCCGGGCGCGGCGCTCTCCAGGATTCGCTCAATCCCGGTGGACAGGATCGGGTGCGGGCTGACCTCGACGAACACCGTGTGGCCGTCGGCCAGGGCGCCACGTACGGCCCGGTCGAACTCGACCGTCTGCCTGAGGTTGCGGTACCAGTAGTCGGCGTCGAGCGTGGCGGTGTCGAGCGGACCTCCGGTGACGCTGGAGTAGAACGCGACGCCGGTGCCGCGCGCGCCGTACCGGGGGAGGAATTCCAGCAGCCGGTCCCGCACCGCCTCGGCGTGCGCGGAGTGCGAGGCGTAGTCGATCCGCACCCGCCGTACGGGGACGTCCTCGGCCTCGTAGTGGGCGACGAGTTCGTCGAGCGCGTCGGCGTCACCGGAGACCACGGTCGTGTCGGGGCCGTTGACGGCGCCGATGTTCAGCCGTCCCTCCCAGCGGGCGAGCGTGGCGCGGACCCGCTCGACGGGCAGCGGGAGCGAGGCCATCCCGCCCCGCCCGGAGATGGCGGCGAGCGCCTGGCTGCGCAGCACCACGATCGCGGCGGCGTCGTCCAGGGACAGCGCCCCGGTCACGGCGGCGGCGGCGAGTTCCCCCTGCGAGTGGCCGATCACGGCGTCGGGGCGGACGCCGAACGACTCCCACAGCCGGGCCAGCGCGACCATGACCGCGAACAACGCGGGCTGGACGACGTCCACCCGCTCCAGGGAGGGCGCTCCCGGCTTCTGCCACAGCACGTCGGTCAGGGACCAGTCCACGTGCCGTTCGAGGGCCTCGGCGACGGTCCGCAGGTGTCCGGCGAACACCGGGGAGGACTCGGCCAGCCGCCTGCCCATGCCCGCCCACTGCCCGCCCTGGCCGGGGAAGACGAACACGGTTCCGCCGAGTTCACGGGCCGTGCCCCGCACGGAGCCCCTGACCGGCTCGCCCGCGCCGAACGCCCTGAGCCGCTCGCGCAGCTCCCCGCCCTCGGCCCCCACGAACACCGCCCGGTGGCCGAACGCCGTCCGGGTGGTGGCCAGTGAGAACGCGACGTCCGGCACGTCCCCGTCGAGCGCGGGGGAGGCGGCCAGCCTCGCGGCCTGCGCGCGCAGCGCGGCGGGCGTCCCGGCGGACAGGACCAGCGGTACGGCGACGGCCTCCGCGGCCGGTTCCGTGGTGACCTCCTCCCGGGTGCCGGAGGGCGCCTCGCCCAGGACGACGTGGCAGTTCACGCCGCCGACCCCGAAGGAGCTGACCCCGGCCACAAGCGGGGCGTCGGGGCGGGGCCAGGGCCGTGCCGTACCGGAGGCGACCCGCAGGTTCAGCGCCTCGAAGTCGATCAGCGGGCTGGGGGTCTCGAAGTTGAGGCTGGGCGGCACCTCCCGGTTGCGGATGCTCAGCACGGCCTTCAGCAGCCCGGCGATGCCCGCGGCCCCCTCCAGGTGGCCGATGTTCGTCTTGACCGAGCCGACGAGCAGCGGCTGCCCGGCGGGGCGGCCGGCGCCGAGGGCCGCCCCGAGCGCGGCGGCCTCTACGGGGTCGCCGACCCTGGTTCCGGTGCCGTGCAGCTCGACCACCTGTACGGCGGAGCCCTCGATCCCGGCCCTGCCCAGCGCCAGGCGTACGACCTCCTCCTGGGCCGTGGCGTCGGGCACGGTCAGGGCGCTGGTCGCGCCGTCGTTGTTGACCGCGCTGCCCAGGATGACGGCGTGCACCTCGTCCCCGTCCGCCAGCGCCTGGTCGAGCGGCTTGAGCACGACCAGGCCGCCGCCCTCCCCGCGCGCGTAGCCGTTGGCGCGCGCGTCGAAGGTGAAGCAGCGTCCGTCGGGGGACAGGCCGCCGAACCGGTCGGCGGTCACCGTGCTCTCCGGCACGAGGTTGAGGTTGACGCCACCCGCCAGCGCGACGGCCGACTCCCCCGAACGCAGGCTCTCGCAGGCCAGGTGCACCGCGACCAGCGCCGACGACTGGGCCGTGTCGACCGTCAGGCTCGGGCCGCGCAACCCGAGGAAGTAGGACACGCGGTTGGCGAGGATTCCCCTGGTCAGCCCGGCGAGGGTGTGCCGGGTCACCGCGTTCGCACCGTTCCGGTAAACCAGCGTCGCGTAGTCGGAGGCCATCGCGCCGAGGAACACCCCCGAGGCCGTCCCCGCCAGCGTGGCGGGCGGCAGCCCGGCGTCCTCCAGCGCCTCCCAGGCCAGTTCGAGGACGAGCCGCTGCTGGGGGTCCATGGCCGTGGCCTCACGGGGGGAGACGCCGAAGAACCCGGCGTCGAACAGGTCGACGTGGTCGAGGAAGCCACCCCGCAGCCCCGCGATCCCGGGGTCGGCCCGCAGCCGGCCCTCGGACGGCTCACCGGTCGCGTCGTGTCCCGACCGCAGCAGCTCCCACAGGTCCGCCGGGTTCGGCGCGCCGGGCAGTCTGCAGGCGAGCCCGATGACCGCGATCGCCTCCCCGCCGTTCCGCTCCCGCCGCGTGCTCTTCTCCGGCTTATTTCCTGCCATTGTGAAAACCCGCCTCTTGTCGTGCCTTCTTCGATCCGTTCGCGCTCCGGATATCGACTTCCGGGAGTTGTGGCGCGGGTGGTGGCCGCCCAGCGGACGTCGCAATTAAAAGGCGCGTCGGCAAGAATTCGGTGAGATCGCACAGCCGTGGGGGAAAGGATTCTCCCCGTTCGGTCTCTTCCGGCGGGCGGCGGTGTTACGTGGGCGGAACCCGGTGGGACTCAGCGACAGGCCCGGTCGGCCCGCCGTACGTCCCGGCACGGATGGTCGGTCGCGGTTATTTCCCTGTTCACGCTACGAAGGTCGCACGCATTTCCCTACAAAGTCAAGCGGGATTGAGGGTTTTTTGGGCCTCTGACCTGCCATAAGGCTTCCTTTGTCGTTACTCATTAAGAATCGTGATTGGACGTTCCCGTGATGCCGCGCCTAGCGTGCCAATAAGCATCGGCGGTTAAAAGAGAAGACACGGGAGCGCTTCATGACGGTTGTCGCGGCGGCACCGGGGGAGATCGGCCGCGATTCCAGGCACCCGGGGGACAGGCTCGCCCGGCTGCTCGACCCGGGATCGGTCACCCCGCTGCACCCGGAGGACCGCAGCGGCGTCCTCGCGGTCAAGGGGCTGGCCGGCGGGCATCCGGTGGTCGCGTTCTGCACGGACGCCACGGTCATGGGAGGGGCCCTGGGCATCGCCGGGGCACGGCACATCGTGGCGGCGGTCGACGAGGCCGTACGGCTACGCGTCCCGGTCATCGGCCTGTGGCACTGCGGGGGAGCGAGACTGGGCGACGGGGTCGAGTCGCTGCACGGCGCGGGGCTGGTCTTCGCCGCCAACACCCGCGCCTCGGGGCTGGTGCCGCAGATCTCCGTGGTCCTCGGCCCGGCGGCGGGGGCGGCGGCCTACGGGCCCGCGCTCACCGACGTGATCGTCATGTCCGAGCAGGGCCGGGTCTTCGTGACCGGCCCCGACGTGGTCCGCAGCGTGACCGGTGAGGACATCGACATGGAGCGGCTCGGCGGCGCCGACGCCCACGGCCGCCGCTCGGGGGTGGTGCACGTGGTCGCCGCAGGGGAGGAGGACGCCCTCCTGCGCGCCCGGCGGATCGCGCTCGCCCTCGGTGCCCAGGGAGACTACGACCTCGACGACCTCGACGAGGGCCGCGACCCCGCGGCGCTGCTGCCCTCCTCTCCCCGGCAGGCCTACGACGTCCGGCCGCTGGTGCGCGTCCTGCTGGACGAGGGTGAGCGGTTCGAGGAGTTCCAGCCCCGCTGGGCGCCGAACGTCGTCGTCGGGCTCGGCCGTCTCGCCGGGCGCTCCGTCGGTGTGGTGGCCAACAACCCGCTGCGCAAGGGCGGCTGCCTGGACGCCCTCTCCGCGGAGAAGGCCGCCAGGTTCGTGAGGATGTGCGACGCCCTGGGGGTTCCGCTGGTCGTGCTGGCCGACGTCCCCGGTTACCTGCCGGGCGTTGCCCAGGAGTGGGACGGGGTGGTCAGGCGCGGGGCCAAGCTTCTGCACGCCTTCGCCGAGGCCCGGGTCCCCCGGGTGACGGTCGTCCTGCGCAAGTCGTACGGCGGCGCCTACATCGCGATGAACTCCCGCGCGCTCGGCGCGACCCGGGTCTTCGCCTGGCCGGACGCCGAGGTCGCGGTCATGGGCGCGGAGGCCGCCGTCGGGGTCCTGCACCGCAGGCGGCTGGCGGCGACGCCGCAGGAGGAACGCGCGGAGCTGCGGGCCAGGCTCGTCGAGGAGCACGAGCGGGACGCGGGCGGTGTGCGCAGGGCGATCGACCTCGGCGTGGTGGACGAGGTGATCGACCCGCGCACGACCCGCCGCCGCGTCGCCGAGGCGCTGGCCGGGGCTCCGGGGGAGCGCGGCCACCACGGCAACATCCCGCTGTGAGGGCCTCCCGTCACAGGCGCAGGGCCGCCAGCCGCTCCTCGAACGGCACCGCCTCCCCGGCGCCGGTCGTCGCCTGCCCGTGCCGCATCAGGCCCGCCAGTTCCCCGGCCGCCCTCGTGACGCGGGTGGCCAGATCCTCCCCCTGCGAGCCCGCGCTCGTGCCCCAGTCCTCCGAGGCCGCGTAGACGGCCGTCGGCGCGACGACCGCGCGCAGGTAGGCGAACATCGGGCGCAGGGCGTGCTCAAGGGCCAGGGAGTGCCGTGCCGTACCTCCGGTCGCCCCGACGAGCACCGGCTTGCCCGCGAGCGCGGTGTGGTCGATCACGTCGAAGAAGGACTTGAAGAGCCCGCTGTAGGAGGCCGTGAAGATCGGCGTCACGGCGATGACGCCGTCCGCCCCGGTCACGGCCTCGATCGCCTCGTCCAGCGCGGGGGACGGGAAGCCGGTGACCATGTTGTTGGCGATGTCCCTCGCCAGGTCGCGCAGCTCGATCACGCGCACCTCGACCTGGCGCTCCGGTTCGAGGTGCTTCCTGGTCGCCTCGGTCAGCCGGTCGGCCAGCAGGCGCGTCGAGGACGGCTTGCCGAGACCCGCCGAGACGGCGACGAGCTTCAGGGCTGTCAACGTTCTCTCCTTCTCGTGTTCCGTACGGCTTCTATCGGGCCTCGGCGGTGTCGCGCTCCCGCTCCGCGGCGACGAGGACGGCGTGGGTCGGGCCGTCGGGCACCCCTTCGGGCCGTCCGGCGGCGAACTCCCTGCGCAGCACGGGCACGACCTCCTCGCCCAGGATGTCGAGCTGCTCCAGCACGGTCTTCAGCGGCAGGCCCGCGTGGTCCATCAGGAACAGCTGGCGCTGGTAGTCGCCGAAGCTCTCCCTGAAGGTCAGGGTCCTGTCGATGACCTCCTGCGGGCTGCCGACCGTGAGCGGGGTCTGCTCGGTGAACTCCTCAAGTGAGGGGCCGTGGCCGTACACGGGCGCGTTGTCGAAGTAGGGCCGGAACTCGCGCACCGCGTCCTGGGAGTTGCGGCGCATGAACACCTGGCCGCCGAGCCCGACGATCGCCTGCTCCGGGGTGCCGTGCCCGTAGTGGGCGAAGCGCTCCCGGTACAGCTCGACCAGGCGCTGGAAGTGCTCCTTGGGCCAGAAGATGTTGTTGGCGAAGAAGCCGTCGCCGTAGTAGGCGGCCTGCTCGGCGATCTCGGGGCTGCGGATCGAGCCGTGCCAGACGAACGGCGGCACGCCGTCCAGCGGCCTGGGCGTCGCGGTGAAGGACTGCAGCGGGGTGCGGAAGCGGCCCTGCCAGTCCACGACGTCCTCGTGCCACAGCTGGTGCAGCAGCGCGTAGTTCTCGATGGCCAGCGGGATGCCCTGGCGGATGTCCTTGCCGAACCACGGGTAGACCGGGCCGGTGTTGCCCCGGCCGAGCATCAGGTCGACCCGCCCGTCCGCCAGGTGCTGCAGCGTCGCGAAGTCCTCGGCGATCTTGACCGGGTCGTTCGTGGTGATCAGCGTCGTGGCCGTGGAGAGGATGAGCCTGTCGGTCCTGGCGGCGATGTAACCGAGCAGGGTCGTCGGCGACGACGGCACGAAGGGCGGGTTGTGGTGCTCTCCGGTCGCGAAGACGTCCAGCCCGACCTCCTCGGCCTTGAGCGCGATGGCGACCGTGGCCTTGATCCGCTCGTGCTCGGTGGGCGTCCTGCCCGTGGTCGGGTCGGTCGTGACGTCCCCGACGGTGAAGATTCCGAACTGCATGATCCTCGCCGCCCTCCCTCTTGGTTGAAGTTTCAACTACGGGAACAGGGTGCGGTTCCCGGCTATTCCCGTCCCCGTCAGCGCCTTCCCCGCCGGCGGCCAGGGCGGGTGAGCCGGTCGTAGACCACGGCCGTCGTCAGCCCGTAGGCGAGATGCGGCAGGAGGTCGGAAACCCACGAGGCCGCGTCCCAGCGCCGCGGGTCGGTCACCCCGGCCGCCGCGAGAGGGATGTCGCTCGCGGCCATCGCGGCCAGTGACAACCCGAGCGCGGCCAGCGGCAGCGCCGGGCGCCGTCCGCCGGGGAGCAGGCCGTACAGCACGCCGACCCCGAGACCGGCGGTGTAGCCCAGCAGCGCTCCCAGGCCCGTACGCCTGCTGTCGCCCTCCTCGCCGTGCCCCAGGTCGATCCCGGCCCGTCCCGCCAGCTCGTCCGCGGCCTCGGCCGGGACGTCGCTCGCGGGACGGCCGCGCACGACCATGTCCAGGTAGCCGACGGTGTCCAGGGCGGTGATGCCCGCCGCGGCGGCGGTGACTCCGGCTGTGAGATTCATGCGCGTCCCCCGAATCCGTGTGCGCGGGCCCCCGGTCTCCACGGTTCGTCTCCCCGCGGAAACCCCGGCGGGCGATCCCCTGAATATGCCCAGCCGGGGCGGGCCGTACCCGCCGTGCCCGCCGTATCGGTCGTGCCCGCTGTGTCCTCTACGGGCGCCCGGATGGTTCGTCCCGCCCGGGGAAGGGACACAGGTCCCGGCCGAAGGGGACCTTCGGCCGGTGAGTCCCGGGGCGGGACGGTGATCGGATGAGGACAGACGTGACAGGAGGCCGGGATGACGGCACATGTGGTGGTGGGGACCGACGGTTCGCCCTCGGCGGAGGCCGCGGTCGGGTGGGCGGCAGAGGACGCGGTACGGCGCGGCGGCGCGCTGCGGATCGTCCACGTGCGCGAGGACTGGCGGCGCGGGACCCCGAGGGAGCTTGAGGAGTCCCTGACGGAGGAGGCGAGGGGAGTGCTGGAGACCGCCGCGAGCCTCGCGCGCGGGCGCGCCCCCGGCGTCGACGTCACCACCTCCCTTGAGACGGGCAGGCCCGTCGAGGTCCTGCGGCGGGAGGCGGAGGACGCCGAGCAGATCGTGATCGGCAGCCGGGGCCGGGGCGGGTTCGCCGGGCTGCTGCTCGGCTCCGTCTCACTCTCGCTGGCCGGGCACGTGGCGGTCCCCGTCGTGGTCGTCAGGGGCGAGGAGCACGGAGGGCACGGCGGAGTCGTCGTCGGGTTCGACGGCTCGCCCGAGTCCGAGGCCGCACTGGAGTACGCCTTCGGGGAGGCCGCCCGCCGCGGCGCCGGGCTGCGTGCCCTGCACGCCTGGCAGCTGCCCGTCATGGCGGTCGGCTCCGTCGCCTACACACCGCTGATCGAGGACATCTCCGGCACCGAGGAACGGCTCGCCACCGAGATCCTGGCGCCGTGGCGGGAGCGGCACCCGGAGGTCGAGGTCGAGCAGACGGTGCTGTTCGAGCACCCCGTGTTCGCCCTCGGCGAGGCCTCCAAGGCCGCCGGCCTGGTGGTCGTCGGGTCACGGGGGCTGGGCGGGTTCGGCTCGGCCGTACTGGGATCGGTCAGCCACGGGGTCCTGCACCACGCCTCCTGCCCGGTGGCCGTGGTACGGGCCAAGGCCTGAGGGGTAATGGTCAGGACATAAGTCCTTTTAAGGGAGGCCCGCGGTTCCGCGGCGGGTCTCCCGGGTTCCGGGACGGCATCTGTGAGACGGAGCACCACCCATGGACGTCTTGGACCTGTCGCGCTGGCAGTTCGGGATAACGACGGTCTACCACTTCTTCTTCGTCCCGCTGACGATCGGCCTGTCCGCCGTCGTGGCCGGTCTGCAGACGGCGTGGTACCGCACGAGGAAGCCCGCCTACCTGCGGCTGACGAAGTTCTTCGGGAAGCTCTTCCTGATCAACTTCGCGATGGGAGTGGTGACCGGCATCGTGCAGGAGTTCCAGTTCGGAATGAACTGGAGTGACTACTCCCGTTTCGTCGGTGACGTGTTCGGCGCCCCGCTGGCGATGGAGGGCCTGATCGCCTTCTTCCTCGAATCCACCTTCCTGGGCCTGTGGATCTTCGGATGGGACAGGCTGTCCCCCGGACTGCACCTGGCGACGATCTGGGCGGCGGCGATCGGCACCACGATTTCCGGATATTTCATCCTTGCTGCGAATTCGTGGATGCAGCACCCGGTCGGCTTCAGGCTCAACCCGAAGTCCGGCCGCGCCGAACTCGTCGACATCTGGGCGGTGCTCACCAACTCCACGAACCTGATCACCTTTCCGCACGTCATCTTCGGAGCGTTCGTCTCGGCCGGGATGTTCGTCGTCGGGGTGAGCGCCTGGCAGCTCCTCAAGAAGAGGCACGTGGACCTGTTCCGCCCCGCCGCCCGCCTCGGGATGGTCGTCACCCTGGCCGCGGCGCTGGGCGTCGTGATCAGCGGCCACCTGCAGGCGCAGATCATGACCAGGCAGCAGCCGATGAAGATGGCCGCGGCCGAGGCGCTGTGGGACGACGAGACCTCCGCGGGCTTCTCGATCTTCGCCGTCGGCGACGTCCGCAACGGCCGGAACCACATCAACATCCAGATCCCGTACGGCCTGAGCCTGCTGGCGACCGACACCCTGCACGGACGGGTCGAGGGCATCAACGACATCCAGGCCCGCTACCAGCTGAAGTACGGCCCCGGTGACTACCGGCCCATCATCGGCCTCACCTACTGGTCCTTCCGCCTGATGATCGGGTTCGGCGTGCTGGCCGCCCTGGTCGCGCTGGCCGGTCTGTGGCTCATCAGGGGGAACCGGCTGCCCAGGAGCCGCTGGCCGTACTGGGTCGCGGTCTGGGGTATCGGCCTGCCGCTGCTCGCCAACTCGCTGGGGTGGATCTTCACGGAGATGGGCCGCCAGCCGTGGACCGTCTTCGGGCGGATGCGCACCGCCGACTCGGTCTCACCCGGTGTCGGCGTCGCCGAGGCCGCGATCACCCTCAGCGGGTTCACCCTGCTCTACGGGGTGCTCGCGGTGATCGAGGTCGCGCTGCTGATGAAGTTCGTCCGGCGCGGCCCGGAGGACGAACCGGAACCGGAGAGCACGGGCGAGGCGCCCGTCCTGTCCTACTGACCAAGGAACGTTCATGGAGCTCACGACCGTCTGGTTCCTGCTCATCGCCCTGCTGTGGACCGGTTACTTCGTCCTGGAGGGCTTTGACTTCGGGGTCGGTGTCCTGCTGCCGGTCCTCGGCGGGGACGACGACGACCGCAGGTCGATCCTGGCCACGATCGGGCCGGTCTGGGACGGCAACGAGGTCTGGCTGATCGTCGCGGGAGGCGCGACCTTCGCCGCCTTCCCCGAGTGGTACGCCACCCTGTTCTCCGGCTTCTACCTGCCGCTCTTCCTCATCCTGGTCGCGCTGATCCTGCGTGGCGTGGCCATCGAGTACCGCGGCAAGAGCGACAGCCCGCGGAGCTGGGACCGGGCCATGTTCCTCGGCTCCCTGCTGCCGGCCTTCCTGTGGGGCGTGGCGTTCGCCAACATCGTCAGGGGCGTCCCGCTGGACGCCGACCACGAGTACACCGGTTCGCTGCTCACCCTGCTCAACCCGTACGCCCTGCTGGGTGGCCTGGCGACGCTCACCCTGTTCACCCTGCACGGCGCCGTGTTCCTGACCCTGCGCACCGGCGGCGACCTACGGGCCCGCTCGGCCGCCCTGGCCGGGAGACTGGCCGTCGGCGCGCTCCTGGTGGGCGGCGCCTTCCTGCTGGCCACCCAGCTCACCGTGGGCAAGGCCGCCACCTGGGTCACCGTCGCGGTGGCCGCCGCGGCGATCGCGGGCGCGCTCCTGGCGACGCTGCGCGGCCGGGACGGCTGGGCGTTCACGGCCAGCGCGGTGGCGATCATCGCGGTCACCGTCACGCTGTTCGGCAGCCTGTGGCCCAACGTGATGCCCGCGCTCGACCCGGCCAACAGCCTGAACGTGCGCGACGCGGCCTCGACGCCCTACACGCTGACGGTGATGACCTGGGTCGCGGTGATCTTCACCCCACTTGTCCTGTTCTACCAGGGGTGGACCTACTGGGTCTTCCGCCGCCGGGTCACCGGCGCCCGCGTGGGGGCGTGAGGCCAGGAGAGCGCGGGAGCGCTCTCACCGGTCGCGGTCCGTCTTCATCCGCGCCGCCAGCGCGGCCACCTGGGTACGGCGCTGCATGTTGAGCTTGGACAGCAGGTTGGACACGTAGTTCTTCACCGTCTTCTCGGCCAGGAACATCCGCTCGCCGATCTGCCGGTTCGTCAGGCCCTCGCCGATCAGCTCCAGGATGTGGCGCTCCTGCTCCGACAGCGCCTCGACCGGGTCCTTGCGGGTCGCCTGGTCGCGCAGCCGGGCGAGCATGCTGGCGGTGGTCTGCGGGTCGAGCAGCGACTGGCCGGAGGCCACCGTCCGCACCGCGCCGATCAGGTCGGAGCCGTGGATCTGCTTGAGCACGTATCCGGACGCCCCCGCCATCACCGCCGTGAACAGGGCGTCGTCGTCGGCGAAGGAGGTCAGCATCAGGCAGGCCACCCCCGGCGTCGCCGAGCGGACCTCCCGGCACACGTCGATGCCGCTGCCGTCGGGGAGCCGCACGTCCAGCACCGCGACGTCCGGCCGCAACGCCGGGATGCGGGCGATCGCCGACTCCGCGGTTCCCGCCTCCCCGACGACCTCGATGTCGTCCTCGGACTCCAGCAGGGCCGCGACGCCCCGCCGTACCACCTCGTGATCGTCCACGAGAAACACGCGAATCATGCTCCGAAGCTAGTCGCTTGTGGCCGTGCGGGGTAGGGACCTTGGTCCCCGATGACCTCCTCAAGACCCTCGCGGCTCAGGCCGGGCGGGAGGTTCCCCTGGCCGGTGGTCCTCGACGACGGCCGTGACATGGGGGCCGCCGGTGCGAAGGGCATGCCGGGGCCTCTCGGGGTCACAGGCTCAGGGGGACGGCTCCCGTCCGATCTCCTCAAGGGAGGTCCGCATGAGGGCCGTCGCGCGGGTGAACCAGTCGGCCAGTACGCCGATCTCGTCGGGCGTGTAGTCGGCGAACAGGTCGGAGAGCCGCCGGTAGAAGGGCTCGTAGACGGCGGCGACACGGGCGGCGGCCGAGGTGTCGGCGACGACCAGCACCCGGCGCCGGTCGGCGGGATCGGCCTGCCTGCGGGCGTATCCGGCCTGTTCGAGGCGGTTCAGCACGCCGGTGACGGCACCGGTGGTGAGGCCGGCCCGCTCGGCCAGCTCGCCCGCGCTGATCGGCTGTCGCCCGGCCCCCATGATGTGGCCCAGGCAGGTCAGGTCCGTCGTGTTCAGCCCGAGACGCTGGGCGATGTGCTGCTGGCCGACGAGGCTGAGCGCGATGAGGCCGTCCATCCCGGCCAGGGCCCGCTCCGCCGTCGCCTCGGGCCGCGGCTTGCCCTCCACAGGCATTCTCCTTAGCATCTAAGATAATTATTACGTGAGATAAGTATTCTACGTTCGCCGAGGAGAGGCAATGAGCGGTGTGCACGGTGACGTCGATCTGGGACACACCGTCGCGGGATGGACCGGATGCCTCATCGGCCTGGCCGGCTTCTCCGCGGTGGGCCTGGCCATGTGCGCCGGATGGACGCCCGGCCTCTGGCTCGGCGCCGGAGCGATCCTCTGTGCCGGCCTGGTCACCTGGGCGTTGCACCTGGCGGGCTGGGGCAAGCCGAGCGGCCCCCGGCCCGCCGGGCGGCGGGACTGGCGGGTGAAGGACCCCATGACCGGCCATCGCGACTGTCTCGCGTGCCGGTTGGCGGGGAGGGCCTGATCGAGACCGGCGCTCAGGCGGACTCGGCGCGGCCCGCCCGCCAGTAGCCCATGAAGGCGACCGAGCGCCGGTCGAGGCCGCGCTCGGCGACCAGGTGGCGGCGGAGCGTCCTGATCACAGCCGCCTCGCCGGCCAGCCACGCGTACACCGAACCGGCCTCCCGCCCCTCCGGCGGCACCTCCCACAGGATCTCGCTGTCCACGTCGACCTCGGGAAGACCCTGCGGGGCGGCCGGTCGGCCAGGGGTGGGCAGCAGCCGGTCGGCGGCGGCCCGTACGGCGGGCACCAGCAGTTCGCCGTGCCCGGCGCCGTCGCGCGGCAGCCACGTGACGGCCACCCCCTCCGGCGCGTCGAGGTCGAGGACGTCCGCCGCGCACGGCACCTCGAGCAGGACCTCGCCGCGCCGGTCGCGGGGCAGGCGTTCGAGGATCGAGGCGACGGCGGGAACGGCGGTCTCGTCACCGGCCAGCAGTATCGGCCCGTCCCCCTCGGGCAGGCGGAACTCGATCCCCGTCGGCTCGCCCCCGTGCCGGGCGTCCGGCCCGAGCAGCACGGCCTCGTCACCGGGCCGTACGGCACGGGCCCAGCGGGCGACGGGGCCGGGAGCGCAGGTCGGGGTGAGCCTCCCGGTTCCATGCGTGGCCTCGCGCGCGGCCGCGTGCGCCGTCGCGTGCGCGGCCTCGTGCATGACGATGTCGAGGTCGACCTCGCGGAGGCCGTGCCGTACGGCTCTGACGGTGTAGGTGCGGAAGGGGTTGCGCAGCCCGGCGGGCAGGGCGCGCCAGCGGGCGTACCAGTCGGAGCCGGTCGGCAGATGGGCGAAGCG
The DNA here is from genome assembly GCF_040631275.1 of Streptosporangium sp. NPDC020145. Classification (NCBI taxonomy): domain Bacteria; kingdom Bacillati; phylum Actinomycetota; class Actinomycetes; order Streptosporangiales; family Streptosporangiaceae; genus Streptosporangium; species Streptosporangium sp. NPDC020145. Next base: position 400,243 of record NZ_JBEXZT010000001.1, read on the forward strand.
GTGCTCTCCACGGGCCTTCTCGCGAGGCCCTTCGTGGGGGAGGACGAGTTTGATGCGCTGGTCGAACCCGTTGTCCGCGAACAGGTCGAGGTCGTCGCCGGTGAAGGTGACCCGCAGGAAGGAGGGGCTGAGCCGCCGCAGCCCGCTCACCTGTACGTGGAAGAAGCGGAACGGGTCGATCATCGGCTGTGCCTTCCTCTGCGTGTGCCGCCGGAGACGGTCCCGGGGCGAAACAAAGGTAAGGCTAACCTACTCTCTTTTCGGGTGCGGTTGGGCGGTTAGAACCCGACATTCGGGACACGGATCAGGTGTCGGCAGAGAGGAAGGTGAACACGATGAGTGAGCATGAGCGCTCCCGCAGGATCTCCGCCTCCGCGGAACAGGTCTTCGACCGGGCGAGCGACCTGGACAGTATCGACCGCTGGCTGCCCAGGGACCTGCACGTACGGCCGGACGACCTGCCCGCCGTCACGGTGCACGAGGACGAGACGGGGCGCGACGCCCGAGGCCTGTTCCAGGCGGAGCGTGACCAGCTCCGGATGGAGTGGGGCACCCGCGACGACGACAGCTACGCGGGCTGGCTGCAGGTGGCCGGCATCTCCCCCCAGGAGAGCGAGGTGACCGTACACCTGTCGTTCTTCGAGGAGGAGCACCCGCCACCCGGCGAGTACGTCGAGCGCGCGCTCGACGAGAGCCTGGCCAGGCTCGCCGAGCAGGTACGGCAGCTGGCCTGAGAGCGGGTCGCCGGAGGCTGTGACGCCGGGGTGACGCCGGGGTGACGCCGGGACCCGTCCCGGCGTCGCGGCCCTTCCATCCTTTGGTGAGGTGCGAAACGGCCGAACGGAAACCGGCGAGTCGCGTAGGTCGCCTTGCGGAACAGATGAATGAGGGTTCCGGGCCCACGCCAGGCCGGTCATCGCCCGGCGGCCCGGCGTCCAGCACGGCGGCAGGATGCGCGGCAGGCCCGCGCGGGGAGGCCATGGCTAGCAGGTCACGGTGCGGTCATAGGAGCCCAGGTTCCAGCGGAAGGTAAGAGCCTGGCCGTTTTTCAGGGAGTAACAGGAGTTGTCGGGGCCATTGTCGATGGTGATCCTCACCCTCATCGTTCCGCCACAGCCGTTTGCGACCCGGGCCACTTTGATGTTCTCGTGCACCTCCCGGCCGACACAGGCCGGTGCCGTACCTCCGGCGACGGCTGCGGACGCCGGAGTGATCCGCTCCCGGGCGGCGGTCGCGTTCGCCTGAACAGCGGCGACGCCGGTCACCAGCGCCGCCGTGGACAAGGCGATTCCGATCTTGCGATTAGGCCGAAACATGAGAGCCCCCCTTTTCTCGCCGGCGCGGAGAATCGCAAGGAGGTAATTCCACGGCCCGCGCTTTCCCCGTCTGGCACGTTGAACGTCCGGGGCAATTCACTCATGTTCCGCGCTGATGCGTCATTGGCTGCGGGCGCACCGGTCTATGCGTAGGGCGCACTGTCGCCTTCCGGTCTGGAAGAGAGGCTTTCTTTACGGCGGCCGACCGGCCTCGCCGCCGCCGTCACCGCCTCAACCGCCGCCTCCGCTGCGCGGGCTCGGTATGGCGCCGCCCAGCACGGTGCTGGTGTCACGCAGGTCCTCGGGGAAGGCCAGCACGGCCCCGACGCCGCGGGCGCGGTCCTTGCGTTGCTGCCAGCTCAGTCTGAGGCCGAGCTCTCCGGCGAGCCCCGCGCCGTCCACGAGGTCGCTCAGGAACAGCAGACGCTCGTCAAGCGGGGCCCGCTGGTCGTAGACGGCGCGTAATCGGGCGATGAGCGAGCCGCGGGCCGACGGATCAGGATGGTGACGTTCTCCGGCCAGGAACCTGCCGGGCCGGTGGCGTAGCAGGCCCAGCTCGATCAGCGCGTCGCGGTGCAGGGTGAGAGCCGCGCGGCGGCGATGGCGCAGCCACTTGTGCATCTCCGAGCCGGACTGCAGCGCGTCCAGCAGGTCGTCGGCCCAGCCGAGACCGGTGCGGCCGGTGTCCAGCAGCTCGATCATGCCGCTGAGGCGGTAGACCTCGAAACCGAACAGTTCGGACTTGCGGACGCGTACCCGCAGCCTGCGGCGCAGCGCGAGTTCGCCGAGCTCAGCGGCGGCGCAGCCGTAGGCCACCTGCTCGGAGTCACGCACCCTGCCGGACTTCTGGTGCGCGAGGAGCAGGAACTCCCCGGGCAGGGACAAGTGCCACATGGGCTCATTATGTGCCGTGGAAGATCGCCGCGAGGCTCAGTGCGCGGGCGGGGCGCGCGGCGGTGAGGGCGGAGGTTGCGAACGCGCCGAGTACCAGGGCTCTCCTGGCCGGATGCCTGCCGTGTTCCGCCCACGGCGCCCTGTGACATCGAACACCGCGCGTTGCCACCGGAGGTCGGTGATCAGTAGGTTCACGCCACCGGGGATTGGGCGGGAAGGGGTTGCTGAGGTGCTCACATTGGCGGCGGTCGCCGAAGACCCGCTTGTCCTGACGCGTCGCCTGAACCTGAACGACGGTTCGGAGGTCGTCTTCCGGCCGCTTGTGCACGCCGACGCGGAGCGTCTTGCAGGCCTCCTTGAGGAACTGTCCGCCGAATCGAGGCGACTGAGTCCCTTCGACGGGTACGACCTCGGGGCTGCCCGGAAGCTGTGTGACGCGATCGCGCGTTACGACAAGCTCAGGCTGGTGCTTGAGGACGTGTCGTCCGGCAGGATCGTCGGCCTCGTCGAATTCAGTCTCGATCTCCATCCGGCGGGCATCGCCCGCTATCGGGAGGCCGGCATCCACCTGGAGGCGACGGACTGTCGCTTCGGCCTCAGCCTGGCCGACGACTACCAGGGGAGGGGGGTGGGGACGCGGATCTTCCCCCTCGTCGTGGATGTCGCACAACGTTTCGGCAGGAAGAGAATCATCCTGTTCGGCGGCGTTCTCGCCGACAACCCACGTGCCATCCGTTACTACGAGAAGCACGGCTTCCGGCTGGTCGGCTCCTTCACCGGGAGGGACGGCGCGCGGTCGTTCGACATGATCCTGGACCTTCGTCCGCTGCCAGGCCGGTGACGCCTTCGCCCAAGCTTCGCCGGCGCGAGGGGTGGCTCCGCCCGAACCGGCTCGCCGTCGCCGTCGGCCGTTCGGATGTCGCTCAAGGGCGGAGTTTCACAGAGCGGTTTCGCCACCCCGCCATCGGTGACGGTCACGGGTTTTGACCGGCTCCTCACCGTCCGCCATATCGGAAAGTCAGGGCGGTGTTCATCGGGCGCCGACGATTTCCGGTCAAAGGTAATTGGGCACGCTTTCGGCCGGTGGCGACCGTATGTGAATGTGTTTCGCCTGGCGGTAGTGGCCGTGGTCGCCCGGGGCCGGCCGGATACCGGCCGTGACGGCGCCCGAGAGGTAGGGCTCCGTGTCGCTTCGGGTAAGCGCGTGAAACAAACTATGTATGACAGAAATGTCTTTTATTTACTAAGTCTCGATAAATGGTTATTTTAGGTGTTGAGCCGGTTTGTGGTGGACGGAAACAGGGAGACGGGGCGCATGGGGGAGTCCGGTGACCAGGACGATCCGGTTGGTTTCGATGTTCGGCATCTCGGGGGACGACGGCGCGGGAAACCGGGCCGTCCGGCCGGACGCCGCTTCCCGCACGCCGGTGACGGGCGGCTTCGGCAGCGGTGACCCCCTGAACCGCGACCGCCCCCGGCCCTTCGTGCCCGGGGGCCGGAGGCCGGACGCCCGGCACTCCTGACAGGGGACGGACAAGGACCCCGCGCGGCGCACGCGCGGGCACGGGCCCCGGCGCGTTCCACACCGGAAACCGGGGCGTACGGCCGACGTGGCAGGCCGTCGAGTACGGGATTGTCGGTGCGGGGCATTAGCGTTCCGCGCATCACCGTCACAGGTACCGATCCCTGAGGGCGGATTCGTGTCGTGTCGAGAGGTGGGGAGCGTTGGGCTGGCTGTCGGCGGGCGACGGGTACGAGGTCGCCCTCGTGGAGGGCCGGGTGGTGGCGAGGTCCACCTCCGGAAAGGCTGCGGGAAGGCAGCTGAGGTCACTGCCGAAGCAGGTGCGCGAGCACCCCGAGGCGGAGCGGCTGCGCCGTCTCACCGAGTGGCTCGACCGGCACGCCGCCGCCTGCCTGGCACAGGCCGACACCTGGATGGTCTCCTCCCTGCCCGTCCCCACCGGCCTGGTGGCCGCGGTCTGGCCCGACGAGGCCTGGCAGTCGGTGTTGCGCGACCTCGTGGTGGTCGGCGACGACCAGGAGGAGGCGGGCTTCCTGCGCGACGTCACCGCCACGGGCGAGCTGCGGGTGGTCAACCTCGACGGCGAGACCGTACGGCTGTCGCCGCTGACGGTCACCCTGCCGCACCCCGTCCTGCTGCCCGACCTCGACGAGCTGAGGGAGTTCGCCGCGGAGCTGGGCATCGTCCAGCGCGTCGAGCAGATCCACCGGGCGACCTGGTCCAGGCCCGCCGAGCCCGCTGACCGGGTCGCCGAGGTGACGGAGTTCTCCGGCGGCGGCTTCGACTCCCGGTTCGGCCTCGCGGCCAGGGCGGCCTCGCTGGGCTACCGGGTCTCCGGCGGCTACGTCACCTGCGCGGCGCGCGACGCCGGGGGCGTCACCGAGGCGTCGGTGTGGATCGGCGAACCCTACTGGGACGGCGAGACGGAGACGGGCGGCCTGACCTGGCAGGGCCACGACGGCAGGAGACTGTCGGAGCGCGAGGTCGGCCCGGTCGCCTGGTCGGAGGGGATGCGGATGGCGGCGGCCCTCTACGCGGGGCGGACGGTCGAGGAAGGAAGAGACGCGTGAACGGGGACATGCCGACTGAGGGCGCCGCGACGGCGACGGGAGACGGGGCACACGAGCTGCTCGACGCCGGAGCCGTCCTCCTCCCGGGGGCCGACGGCGGCGACGAACGGGCGGTCGCGCTCACCGCGCGCCCCTACCGGCACCCGGGGCTCGACGGCCGGGTGGTCGTCCGCCTGGTCACCGAGGACCTGGGGGTCGCGGAGGACGCCGCTGCGGGCTTCCTCGGGCTTGAGGCCGCGGGTGAGCCGGTCGTGGTCGGGGTCGGCCTGCGGCGCTCACTCGGCTTCCCCGAGTGGGTGCTGGTGCACCACCCCCGCGACGGCCACCACGCGCTCGCCGTCGTGCCCGAGCTCGAACGAACCGCCAGACAGGCAAGGACGAAGCCGAAGGCCGCCCTCGACGCCTACCTGCGTCTGGCCGCACAGCTCGCCGGATCGGTCCCGCACTTCCTGCCCACCTTCTTCGAGGAGGCGGGCCGGGCCTTCCTCGCCGCGGAGAGCGTCACCTACGCGGCGCAGATGTTCGGCCAGGCGCGCAGAGCCGAGGCCGAGCACGGCCTGCCGGTCGACGAGGAACGCCTCGACGCGGTCTTCCTGGAGTTCGCGCTCGCCGGGGCGCTGCCGGTCAAGGCGCTGTCCGGATACGCCAAGGAGCTGGCAGCCAGGGTGCCCGCCCAGGAGGCGCTGCGCAGGTTCCGCGGCCTGTGCGTGCGCCGTACGGCGGGCGGTTTGGCACCGTCGACCCAGATGGCGGGCGACCTGCGGCGCCTGGCCAAGGCGGCGGGCAGGGACGCCGAGGCCGAGGAGCAGGACTACCTCGCCGAACTGCTCGGCCTGCCCGCGACCGCCGGGGCTCCGCTCGGCTGGTGGAAGGCGCACCGCTCCGCCCTGGTCGCCCTCGGTGCTCGGGACGCCTCCGTGCGCGGGGCGCTGCTCAACCTCATGCCCCGTGGTGACGAGCGGCAGCTGCCCGCCCTCTGGCTTGAGATCCTCAAGGAGTCGGGGGCCGACGCCGGCCTCGGCGAGGGGGAGGTGACCCCGCAGGAACGGCCCAGCGACGGCGCCGCGGGCTGGCTCAGGCGCTTCCAGCGGCTCTGGAGCCCGGGCTGGCAGGCGGAGCCGCGCCTGATGGGCCTGTACGACCTGGTGGAACAGATCGCGGGACGGCTGCGCGCCGAGCTGGCCGAGACGGGCGAGAGTCTCACGATCAAACTCGACGTCGACCTGCTCGACCTGCTGCTGGCCCAGCGGGTGCCGGTCGCCGCCCCCGGAGACGACGCCGCCCTGCTGCTCGAACCGTGGGCGCGGGGCGAAGGACAGCGCGACCTGCTCGCCCTGGCCGCGGACCCTCGCTTCACCGCGGCCTTCGACCAGGCCGCCGACCGGTTCCGCGACGACGAGGACGGCAGGCGGGCCGTGCGTGTGCTCGCGGCCTCCCCGGGCGGCAGGCCGATGCTGGCCCGCTGGATGCGGAAGGTCGCGGGCCGCTCGTTCACCATGGGCCTGCCGCAGCTGCCCGACGCCCTCAGAAGGCTCACCTGGCTGCCCGCCGAAGGCCTCGTCCTGGCCGCGGAGGAGGTCGCCGCGGTCGCGCGGGCGGACCTCGCCGCCGAACTGGCCAGGACCCTGCGCGGCGGTCTCGTCGACGAACTCGGCTGGCCCGCCTGGGAGGAGGCGATCGCCGCGCTCGTCAGCCCGAAGGACCTCGACGAGATCGAGGTCGCCGACGCCTGGCCCCACCTGGTCGTCTCCGGCCCCTCCCAGGCCAGGGTCATCGGCACCGAGGGCACCGTGCTCGTCCACGACCTGCGCAGGCCTCCCGCCGACGTCTACGGCGACCCCGGCTTCCACTACGTGGACGGCGAACTGCTGGTCTACTGGAACGCCTACGGCGCGGGCGACCAGCTACGCGGATACTGGCACTCCTCGGCCGGGTCACTGCGCACCCTCCAGGGACGGGCCGGGATATGGGCGCTGCGCAACGACCTGGTGACCCTGCCGTTGCCCGGCGGCGGCCGGACGACGGGCGCGGGCGTCATCCACCAGGGAGACACCGTCGTGCCCGCCAGGAGCAACCTGATCAGCGACGGCGCCTCCTTCTGGGTGCCCGACCAGCAGGGCGACGGCTGGCGTGAGTACGACCCGGTCAGTGGGACGTACGGCAGGCCCGGGCTTCCCGGCTTCCTCGCCGACGCCGTGCCCTCGGCTCCGCCCGGCAGTGTGTTCGACGGCGGCTGGCTGCTGCCCCTCCCCTCGGCCGAGGCGACCCCGGTCGCCGTCCCGGTCGGCGGGCTGCTCGGCTGGCGGGTGGTCCGTCTGCCCGGCGGAGGACTGCGCGGAGAGGACCTCGCGGGACGCGTCGTCACCCTGCCCGGCGACCGGGAGACCCTCTCGGGCGCCGTGACCTTCCCCGGGGACGACCGGCCGCGCGCCCTCGTCGAGAGCTACCCCAGGATCAAGCTCGTCGATCCCGAAGGGGTCGTCGTCGCGGCCGTGACCGTGGGCCGGGAGCCCGGCATGTTCGCCGAGGGCACCGCGATGCTGCCGCCGCCGCGCTACTGGCGCTGCCTGCGCCCCCGCGACCCCGAGGGCTCCCTCGCGCTGCGCCGGATCGACACCGAGACCGCGGTCGCCCTGCTGAAGGCCGCCGTCTGCGCCGAGTGCGAACGGCAGGGACAGCCGGCCCAGGCCGTGCGGGAGGAACTGCACGCGCAGGTCCGCGCACTGCTGCCCCAGGTCAGGGACGAGGCGCTGATCGCGGGAATCGCCGGGGTCGCCCGGTTCGCCGCCACCCAGCAGATCACCCTGGACGCCGTGGCGACCAGGCTCGACCGCGCCCTGGCGGGCGGCCACGAGGACCGGGCACCGTCCGGCCCCCCCGACCAGGTGCTCGCCCGCGCCCTCAACGGCCTGGGAGTCTCCGGCCCCTGGTGGTACGGCAACGCCTCCCACGACTCCTTCCATCAGCTGAGGACGATCGGCGGGGTCCTGCGTTCCGCCTCGGCCGACACGGTCCCCGAGGAGGGCCCGGCCGCGGTCCAGGGCGTCGCCCTCCACTTCGACGGGCCGCGGCTGCCGGAGACCTCCCTCAGATGGGAGCCCCTGCTCGACCGCTGCGCCGCCGTCGCCTACCGCGCCGTCTCCGCCGCCTTCGAACCCGGGCACACCGAGGCGACGCACGACCTGCTCCGTGAGATCGGCGCGCTCGGCCTCGGCTCCGCCGCCGAACCCGCCGTCTGGCGCCGCATGTCACTGCACCTCGACGACAAGTGGCTCGTCGACGAGGGCGGGAACCGGCGCGAGGGCACCTGGTGCGGAGTGCTGCCCCTGCCGGACGGGGCCTTCATCGCCTTCCAGAACAACTCCCTCGACAACGGCGGCTGCGACTTCACCGCGCTCTTCCACGACCCGTCCGGCCGCTTCGACGTCCCGCCGCCCTACACCGCGCGCCTCTCGGCACCGGTCGGTGAGGACCGCGAGGACGGCTGGATCGACGGGCTGCTCGCCCTGTGGGCCGAACACGGCCCCGCCCCCTGGCGGCCGGAGGCCGCGGAGGAGTTCGCCCGCCTCACCGGTGTCACCCTGACGACGGCCAGACTGGTCGTCGCCGGCCTGCCGTACGTCGACAGCCACGACCGGGGCTTCCTGCCGTCGGCGGTGAGGACCGGGCTCGGGCTGAAGGCCGCCGACGCCGTCGTCGCCAGGGACGAGCTGCGCGAGCTGGACGCCACCGTCCGCAGGCAGGTCGTCGCGGCGCTGCTGCCCGCCGACCTCGCGACGCTGTGGACGGACGGCCCGGACGTCGCGGCGGCGGCGCGGGTGTGGAACGAAAAGGTCGGCAGGCGGGTGGCCGTCCCCGAGTGGATCGTCTCCGAGGCCTCCCGCGCGGTGCGGACCCCCTGGGAGCCGAGCCGCGCGCTTCCCGCGCTGCTCGACCCCGTCTCCGCGCCCGAGCTGAGCGGAGACCTGCGCTGGCGGGTGTACCGCGACCGGGTCTCCCCGATCGAGGAGGGGACCGTGGGCTTCACCGAGTCCACGCTCGTCAGCGTGGTCGCCGTGATGGCCTGGCTCGCCCACCGGCTGCCCGCGGGAGACCCGGTGCGGGCCGTGCTGCCCGCCGCGCTTGCCACGGTCAGGGAACGGCTGGCCAACCCCGACCTGATGCTCAGCCTGGGCCGCTACGTCAACCTGCCCGGCTTCAGGAAGGTCGCGGGGACCCCCAGCGAGGTCGCGGACGGGTGGGAGCGCTACGGCGCCGTGATCATGGCCACCCACGACAACCAGCCCGCTCCGGGCATCAGGATGGCCCTGCTCGACGCCTCGGGGGAGGACCCCTACCTGCCCGCCCTGCGGGCCCTCGCCGGGGAGGCCGGGGCGCCGTTCCCGGTCGAGCTGGCGCTGCGCGCCGCCAGGGACACACGTTTCGAGGCGCTCCTGGCCGACCCGGGCGACCCGGCCGCGGGGGAGCGGGCGGCCGACGGCACCTGGTGGCCGCAGGACCCCTCCCGTTCGGCGCCCGAGCTGGTCTCCGAGGCCGTCGCCGAGTATGGCATCGGCGCGGACGCGGCCACGCTCTACCTGATCCTGCTGGCGATGCCGGACCCCACCGACAGGAACGTCGCCCGGTGGACCGGCTGGAAGCCCGCCCGGCTGAAGGCGGCCCGCGCCGAGCTGGCCGCGACGGAGCTGGTGGTCGAGGCCAGCCGGGTCAGGGCGGGGCGTTCACTCTTCCTGCCGGGCGCCTGGACCGACCTCAGGACGCCGCGCCTGCCGTTCGAGCAGTGGAAGGCCCCGCTGTACGACCTGATCAGCGGAGAGAGCGCGCAGCTCGGGGTGGTCGTGCCCATCGAGCCTGCGGCCGCCCTCCACGCCAGGGCGTGGCGGCGCGTCCGCGACGGGGACGTCCCCCGTTTCGAGGAGCTCCGCATCCGGCGCGGCAGGCGCCGCTGAACCCCATGACGTCACGGCCCGAGCCTCTCGCCTGAGTCCCGGCCGGGATCGACGGCGGGGGCGCGGAACGACCCCGGGACGGATGTCGAAACCGCCCCCGCCACCGCACCATCCACACGACACGTCCCTCCCGAGGGGCGCGAGACCCGAAGGACCTCCCTCCATGACCACGACGCGACAGGCGGCGCCCGCCGCGACCTCGGACGGGGCTCCCCCGGCCAGGCAGGCACAGCCGGCCGAGGAACGCCACGCCACCGAACTCGCCTTCCTCGCGGCGTACGACGACGGCCCCCGCCCGCCGGGCTGGGCGCTGACCCCGCGGGCGGTGGTCACGTTCATCTGCGGCAGCGGCGGCGAAGCCCTGGAGCTGCCGAAGGGGCGCCGCTCCGGCGCCGGCGTCACCACCCCGGGCGACGGCCAGGCGCCGCCGTCCCGGCTCGTGGTCGAAGCCAAGTTCGTCGGTGAGCGCGCCCTGGTCGAGCGCTGCGTGGTCACCCTCGCGGGCGAGCGCGGGCTGCTGCTCGTCGGCGAACCGGGCACCGCCAAGTCGATGCTCTCCGAACTGCTCGCCGCCGCCGTCTGCGGCACGAGCGCTCTCACCGTGCAGGGCACGGCGGGCACGACGGAGGACGCCTTCCGCTACGGCTGGAACTACGCCCTGCTGCTCGCCCAGGGGCCGAGCCCCCAGGCGCTGGTCGCCTCCCCGGTGCTGACCGCCATGCGCTCCGGGCGCGTCGCCAGGGTCGAGGAGATCACCCGCTGCCTGCCCGAGGTGCAGGACGCCCTGGTGTCGATCCTGTCCGACCGCCGTGTCAGCGTGCCCGAACTGGCGGGCACCCCGGACGCCCAGGTCGCGGCGGCCCCCGGCTTCACCGTGATCGCCACGGCGAACCTGCGTGACCGGGGTGTCTCCGAGATGTCGGCGGCGCTCAAACGCCGGTTCAACTTCGAGACCGTCAACCCCATCGCCGACCCCGAGGCCGAGGCCGCCCTGGTGCGCGGCCAGGCCACGGCCGTGGTCGGGCGGGCGGGCGCCGCCTTCCGGGTGGACGACGCGGTGCTGGACGCCCTGGTCACGGTCTTCCGCGACCTGCGTTCCGGCCGTTCCGCCGAGGGCTGGGACGTCGAGCGGCCGGGAACGGTGATGTCGACCGCCGAGGCGGTGCAGGTCGCGGCCTCCCTGGGGGTCGCGGCCGCCTACCTGCCCTCGGGGGACGTCCTCGACCTGGTGCCCGGTCACCTGCTCGGCGTGGTCCGCAAGGACGACCCCGCCGACCATTCGAGGCTGCTCGGCTACTGGGACGGCCCGGTACGGCGCCGCGCCGAGGAGGGCTCCGCGATGTGGCGCCGCCTGTGGGACCTGCGGGAGAACCTGCGTTGACCACCGGAGAAGGCCGGGGGAACGGGGCCCCCGAGGACACGACGGACGCCTTCCGGGAGCCGGAGAGCGCTTCCCGGGCGGCGGGAGGCTTTGGAAGGGCGGCCGACGGCCCCCGGCGGGCCGTCGACACGCTGGCCGCCTGCGCCCGGCCGTACCTCCTGGGGGTCCGCCACCACAGCCCCGCGCTGGCGGCGGCCGTTCCGGCGCTGCTCGCGGAGGCCGGGGCCGAGGTGGTCTGCGTCGAGCTGCCCGCCGACTTCCAGCCGTGGCTGGTCCACCTGGCCGATCCGGCGACCGTCGCGCCGGTGGCCCTGGCCGGGACCGGGCAGGATGGCAGACTCGGGTTCTACCCCTTCGCCGACTTCTCCCCGGAGCTGGCCGCCGTCCGCTGGGCCAGGCAGCACGGGGCCGAGGTGCTCTGCTGCGACCTTCCGCTGTCCGCCCCGGCCGCGGCGCGGGAAGGGACACGGGACGGGGCGCGCGTCCCGTCCTCCCGCGCCCAGGCGGGCCGGGCCGGGGTCGCCGCCAGGCCGGGTTCCGAGGAGCCCGAGACCTCCGAGCCCCCCGGAACCCCCACGGACCACGGGGACGCCCGGGACACGGCCCTCCCGATGGGGAACGCGTTCGCTGACGGGCTCGCCGCCTCCTGCACCGGCAGGCAGGGCGACGACATGTGGGACCGCGCTGTCGAGGTGCTCGCCCCCGGCTGCTCCCCCGAGGAGGTGCGCCGGGCCGCGCTCGGCGTCGGCTGGGCACTGCGTCAGGACGCCGAGTCCGCCGGAGGCGTGCCCCCGGCCGACCTGGCCCGTGAGGCGCACATGCGCGAGGTGATCGCCGGGGCCCTGGCCCGTGGGGCGCGGGTCGCCGCGGTCGTCGGCGCCTTCCACGCCCCCGCGCTGCTCCTCGCGGATGAGGAACCCGGCGCCGTGGCCTCCGCACAGGGGCAGGCCACGGCACGGGCGGAAGAACACGCCCGCGCCGCCGCACGGGTCCCCGCCCCGGAGGCCGTCCCGGCCGCGACGTCGCTGGTGCCGTACGCCTTCGACCTGCTCGACTCCCGCTCCGGCTACCCGGCGGGCATCCGGGACCCGCGCTGGCAGCAGGAGGTCTTCGCGGCCGGCGGAGACCCGGACAGGGTCAGGGACGCCGCGGCCCGCGCGATCACCGGCGTGTGCAGGAGACTGCGCGAGGCCGGGCACACCGCGGGCACCGGAGAGGCCGTGGAGACGCTGCGGGTCGCCTGCGACCTGGCGCGCCTGCGCGGGCTGCCCGCGCCGGGCCGGGGAGAGATCGTCGAGGCGGTGACCATGGTGCTCGGCCAGGGCGAACCCCTGGGCCGGGGCAGGGCGCTCGCCCGCGCCCTGGAGGCCGTCCTCGTCGGCGCCGAACGCGGCAGGACCGCCCCGGGCACGCCCCGCTCCGGGCTCGGCCCCGCCGTCGAGGCCGAACTGGCGGCGCTGAAACTGCCCTGCCCGGACAACCCCGACGCCAGGGAGGTCCGGCTCGACCCGCTCCGCTCCGACCTGGACGGCCGCCGCGAGGTCCTGCTGCAACGCCTCCTGGTATGCGGGGTCGGGTACGGCAAACAGATCGAGGTCACCGGGACGGGGGACGCCTCCGCGCTCACCACCCGATGGCGGCTCTCATGGACCCCCTCCGTCGCGGCCCTGCTCGACCTGGCGGGCATCCGCGGTGTCACCGCGGAGCTGGCGGCGGCGGGCACCCTGCGTGAGAACTTCCGCCGGGAGTCGGCGGAGGGCGGTCCGACCTGCGAGCTGATCCTGACGGGACTGCGCGCCGCGGCCGTCTGCGACCTGCCCGGCCTCGTCACGGACCGGCTTGAGGACGCCGCGGCCGTGCTCCCCGCGACCGCCGGACTCCCCGACCTGCTGCGGGCGCTCGACCTGCTGGAGGCGCTGCGGAGACGGCACCTGCCGGGCACCACCCCGCACAGCAGACAGCAGGCGGCCGAACTGGCCGCGACCCTGCTGGACGCCGCAGTCCGCGCGCTGCCCGGCCTGGTCGGCAGCGACCGGCACGAGGACGCCGCCGCCCTGGTCGCGCTCGTGACCCGGGCGGGCGAGCATCGCCTCAGCATGCGCATGGACGACGTGCTCGCCACCCTGGCGAAGGAGGGGTCCCCGCTCATGCAGGGGGCGGCGCTCGCCGCCAGGGTCCTGCTCGACCTGGACGAACCGCACACCCTCGGCACCCGCGCCGCGGGGTGGATCGACACCGCGACCGGTCCCGAGGGGCGTCACCGCCTGTCCCGCCTGGTCACCGGACTGCTCACCGCGGCCGGGCCGCTGCTGCAGTCGGCGACGGCGGTGTTCGAACCGCTGCTCGACCGCGTCGACGGCCTCGCCGACCGTGAGTTCCTCGACCGGCTGCCCGCCCTGCGCGGAGGATTCGACACGCTCACCCCGGCCGCCCGTGACCGGCTGCTGCTGGCGGTGACCGACCGGCTCGGCGACCGCATCGACCTGGCACTGGGCGCGCCACCGGCGCTGCTCGCGCTGTGGACGGCGGCGGACGCCGCCGGGCTGGCCGCCCTCGGCGCCCTCGGGGTCCCCCTGCCGTCTCCGGGCCCCGAGGAAACGGACACCGGAGACGACGAGGGGCCGCCGACCGCCCGCGACCCCGGCACGCCGTCACGGGCGGCCCGGAGGCTCACCCCGGCCGACAGGTGGCGTCTGCTGCTCGGCAGGGAGACCGGACGGCTCCCCGAGGACGCCCGCCGTTACGCCCACGCGCTCGACGAGCTGTACGGCGGAGGCCGGGGAGAGGGGGCGGACGACCTGACGGCCGGGCAGGGCGGACAGGCCGGTGGCCAGGGGGCCTCCTTCCCCGGGGCCCGTGAGTGGGCCGCCGAGCTGGACGCCCTGTTCGGGCCCGAGGTCCGTGAGGAGGTGCTGGCCAGGGCCGCGGACGAGGGCAGGACCGACGTGTTGTCCGTGCTCGACCCGGACGCGGTGCGCCCCTCGGTGGAGCTGCTGACCTCGGTCCTGTCCCTGGCGGGCGGCCTGCCGGAGCAGCAGCTGGCCAAGCTGAGGCCGCTGGTGCGGCGCCTGGTCGCCGAACTGTCGCGCGAGCTCGCCACCCGCCTGCGCCCCGCGCTGACCGGCCTGTCGACGCCCCGGCGGAGCCGCCGCCGCAACGGCAGGCTCAACCTGCCCGCCACCCTGAGGGCCAACCTGGCGCACACCCGCAGGAACGCCGACGGCGGGTTCGTCGTCGTCCCCGAACGGCCGATCTTCGACACCTCGGTCCGCAAGGAGGCCGACTGGCGGTTGATCTTCGTGGTCGACGTGTCCGGTTCGATGGAGGCCTCGGTCGTCTGGTCCGCGCTGACCGCCGCCGTCCTCGGGGGCGTGCCGACGCTCTCGACCCACTTCCTCGCCTTCTCCACGCAGGTGATCGACCTGACCGGCCAGGTGGCCGACCCGCTGTCCCTGCTGCTGGAGGTCCAGGTCGGCGGGGGCACCCACATCGCCGCCGGGCTCGCCCACGCGCGGTCCCTGGTCACCGTGCCCAGCCGGACGCTCGTCGTCGTGGTCAGCGACTTCGAGGAGGGCTACCCGATCGGGGGCCTGCTCGGAGAGGTCCGCTCCCTCGTCTCGTCGGGAGTGCACCTGCTGGGGTGCGCCGCGCTCGACGACACGGGGGCACCCCGTTACTCGGTGCCCGTCGCCCAGCAACTGGTCGCCGCGGGCATGCCCGTCGCCGCGCTCAGCCCGCTCGCCCTCGCCCGCTGGGTCGGCGACCGCCTCAGAGGAGAGAACCGTTGACCCCGCCCGCCGTACGGCTGCCGCAGGTCGAGCCGCACGTGGCCGCGACCGCGGTCGAGAACCTCACCCCCCGGCTGCGCAGGAGACTGGAGGAGGCGGTCGGACGTTGCGCGGGCCTGCCCGTGACCCAGGAGCAGGGCCGCGTCTCGGTCAGCTGGGGGGAGGACGCGGTGGTCACCCTCAGCCCGGCCGGGACGGGCGTCGTCACCGACCCGGCGGCGGCGCTGTGCAGCTGCCTGCTGGCGCCGCGCTGTCTGCACCTGGCGGCCGTCCTCAGCGCCTGCCCGGTCGTGGAGGGAGGCTCCGACGGCGACCCGGTCGCGGCGGCGGTCGAGCCCGTCCTCGCGGAGACACCCCAGGCCGAGACAGCCCCGGCTGAGAAACCGCAGGCCAGGAGACCCGTTCAGGGACAGGTCGCGGCGGCGGCCGAGCTGTGGGCCGCGGGCACGGTCGTGCTGGCGGCCGGGGTGCCGGGAGCGGGGGCGCTGCTCCAGGCCGAGCTGCTCAGGGCCGCGCACACCGCCAGGCTCGCCGGACTGCCCAGGGCGGAGGCCGCGGCGCTGCGCGTCGTCCGCGGCGTGCGCGCCGCCCGCGAACGCCAGGACGGCCACCGCCTGTCCGACCTGGTCTCCGCGCTCGGCGACCTGCTGCTGACCTCCGGCAGGCTCGCGGCCTCCGACCCCGACCCGGCTCTGGTCGGCACCGCCCGCCGCGCCTACCGTCAGGGTGAGGGACTGCGCGTCTACGGGGTCTGCCGGGAACCGGTGATCAGCGCGACCGGCTACGGCGGGGTGGTCACGCACCTCGTCACCGAGGACGGCCGCTGGTTCTCCGTCGCCGACGTCAGGCCGGGAGGACCGGCCCGCGCGAAGGGGGCGGGCACGGCGGCCGTCGCGCTCGGCTCCGCGGCCCTGAACCACGCGCAACTGGCCAGGGGAGGCCTGCTGATCTCCGGCGCGACGGTCTCCCCCGAAGGGCGTCTCGGTTCGGGCAAGGGCGTCAGGGCCACCTCCGTCACGAGGCCGTCCTGGTCGCAGGGGCCGCTGGCGGCGCTGTTCTCCCGGCCCCTGGCCCAGGCGGCGGACCTGAGGCTCGCCGAGGAGGCCTGGCGTGAACCACGGGAGACGGACGAGACGAACCGGCCGGTCGGCTGCGACCTGATGGTCGTCGGAGCCGTCGGGGAACTGCTGCTCGCCCGCGAGCTGTCCCCCGGGGGAGCGGCGCAGGACGGGCCGCTGATCCGCCTGATGGCCGCGAGCTCCGACCCCGGCCTCGCCCACGTCGCCAACCTGCGGCAGCTGGCCTCCCGGCCGGGGCTGCGGGTCAGGGTGCTCGGACGGCTCGACCCCGACAGGGCGGCGACCATGCGCCCGCTGGCGGCCGGGCCGGTCCCGGGGGAGGGTCCGACACTTCGCCTGCCCGCCGAGTGGCACGGCCACGCCGATCTCGGCTACGACCGGCTGAGCGGTTCCCACCTGCCCCCTCGCGAGGCCTGCGCGCAGGACGGGCCGGCCGGGGACGAGGCGCCGGGCCCCGACCCGGTGACCGGCTCACCACTGTGGCGGGTGCGCCGCCTGGTCGAGCTGGCCGTGACCGGCGGCAGACGGGCGCTCGCCGAGTCCGCCAGGGGCGGCGACTGCCTCGCCCAGCGGGCCTCGCTCCGCCGGGCCGGCTTCGGCACCGCGGCGGAGCTGGTCGGCGCGCTCGGCGCCGAGGCCGACCGCCGTGCCCGCGACGTGTTCGGCCGCCTGACGGACACCGGGGGCGACCGGTACGCCTGGGCGTGGCTGGCCGCCGCACTCCACCTCGCCGCCACCGAACGGGCGCTGGTCAGGGCCTCCTGGCAGCCGGAGCGTCCCGGCTGAGAAGGAGGTCAGGCGAGCAGGTCGGCCAGGCGCAGGCCGTCCAGCTCCGGGGCGTCCCGTGACGGCAGCCGCAGTGCGACGGCCTCCTCAAGCGAGCGTTCCCCGCCGGGAACCACCCCGAGCCGCCTGACCTCGTCGATCTCCCCGGCGACCAGCGTGGCCACCCGCTTCCTGTCCAGCGGCGTCAGGTCGGGCGAACACCAGGCCCGCACCACGGCGTCGGAGCGCAGGTCCCGGAACGTCTGGGTCTCCCCGCGCCGGAGATACTCCTCCCCGGCGCGGTCGATCAGCTGGGCCAGCTCGGGGAAACGCCAGTCGTCCCGCTCGGCCCTGCACTCGATCCGCAGCACCAGGAAGTCGGCCCCGACGGGGGGCCTGCCGTCCACGAGCAGCCTGCCGTCCTCGATCGACAGCGTCCCCGGCGGCTCGGGAGAGTCGATCACCACCAGGTGCCCGGCGCGCACGGTCCTGACGCCGGAGCCGGAGACGCCGGGCACGGGCGCGACCATGGTCCAGTGCACGCCGAGAACCGGCTGTTCGCCCAGGTCGCCCAGGATTCTGTCGATTCCCTCGGACACCTTGGTCGCGATGGTCGCGGCGGCGGCCAGCGGCGGCGCCACCAGCCCGGCCAGCCCCCCGGCGATCTGTACGGCGGTGCCGAGCGGCCCCCTTCCCGAGACGCGGTACAGGCCCGCCTGCACCGTCACCGTGCCCCCGCCGTACGGCAGCAGCGGCGTGATCGGCTCGCCGAGCGTGACGCCGGGGGCCATCCAGGAGGACTGCCCGGCCATCGTGGTGAACGCCAGCGGCTCCCCGCCGAGGAAGGACAGCGAGACCCCGCCGTGCAGCGCCGGATACTGGTCGGCGGCCCAGCTGCGCCGGTCGGCGAGAAACCCCTCGGCGACGAACAGCCGGACGTATCCCTCGTACGGCGCCGGCGCCGCCGCGCCCTCCTCGGGGACGAATCCGACGGTGATGTGCTCCGAGGCGGCGTGGAACCAGGATTCGATCCGCTGCCACATGGTCATCCGGGGGTGTCCTCTCCTGTGAAGGTGGTCGGAAGGAAGAGCAGCACGTCGCAGACGGCCTCCCGTTCGCCGCCCGCCTTCCCGACGAGGGCCCGCAGGTCGCGCTGGAGCCGCAGCAGGTGCCGGGGAAGAAGCGAGGCTCCGTGCCCGGAGGCCCTCGACCGCACCAGGGACACGGCCTGGTCGGCGACGGTGTCGGGCAGCGGAGGGACGACGAGCACGGCGCGGGTGCCCATGGCGAGGAGTTCTCTCGCCATGGCGGCGAAACGGCCACGCTGCTCGGCGAGCGGCGCCGGGGGCCCGTCGACCGGGTCGGCCTGCAGGGCGACCAGGGTCCTCGTCCCGGCCTCCATCGACATCGGGCCGAGCAGTTCGGACCGTCTGCCCTGGAGGTCGCCGTTGAGGCGGATCCGCGGTCCCGCCGCCGTCGTCACGGCCGTGCCGACGACGTGCAGCAGGGAGAAGGACGTCCGGCGCACCACCTGCCCGTCCGCGTTCCGCTCAGGGACGGGCGGTTGCGCGGGCGGCGCGGCGGCGCCCCGGAAGACTTGGGCGTGGGGCGGAAGGCGTGACTCCCAAGGCTCGTCGTCGAGAGAGGAGGGAAGTTCGAGCCGGACGAGGGACCGGAGACGATCGGCGAAATAGGGGCGCTGGAACTTCCACATGGCGAACTCCCCGCGGTCGGGGGGCCCGCTCCAGGCCACGTCGGCCCAGTCCGGCCTCCGGTTCCGCAGGGACCGGCGGCCGACGACGCGGATCACCGCGCGACGGTGCCCGACGCCCATGACCGTGACGACGAGCATTCGGGGGATCAGCCGGTCCAGGAGACCGATCGTGCCCACCGGCACGCGTCGTTCCCAGCCGGAGGGCAGCACCAGGACGACCGCCGCGGTGAACGGGACCAGGGCGGACAGCAACCGCAGGACGGACGGCAGACGGTCCGCGACGGGAAGCAGCCCCGCCGCGAAGGCCAGCGCGAGCAGCGCCACGACGGCCACCCCTCGTACGGCGCCGCCGAACCCGCCGACGGCGAAGGCGGAGGAGGCCCCGGGGGACAGGGGAGCCGAGGCGGCGAGGTCCAGGGCCAGCTCCGGCAGGTCGGAGCCGGTGGCGGCGGGGTCCTCAAGCAGGCCGCGCAGGTAGGCGATCCGTTCCGGCCAGCCGGAGCCGGGCGGGAGGTCCACCTCCCCGAGGGGAAGCGCGTCCAGGACCGCGACGGGAGGACGTTCGCGCGGGTCGCCGACACGCACCCGGGCCAGCAACGCCAGGATCCGGGCCTGAAGCGCGCCACGCCGGTCGTACGCCCTGTCGAGCAGCGCCGCCGCCTCGTCGAGCATCGGCCCGGCCAGGTCAGGGGAGCGCAGGGCGAGCGTCTCGGCCTTCTCCAGCAGCCGTCTGCCCTCGCCTCCCGGTCCCGGGGGCGGCACCGGGGGACGAACGGCCGGGGTCTCAGGGTTCCCGGCGTACTCCTCGCGGGCGGCCAGCGTCAGCTCCCAGGGGATGCCGGGCTCGGCCGTGGACGGCGGGCCCCAGGGCCGGCCACCGGCCAGGGAACGCCTGTCCTGGCACTGCCACCAGCCGTACCAGCTGCCCGCCTCCTCGGGCGAGGCGGGCCGCGTCCCGGTCACCAGAGTGAGGGTCATCCAGGCCTCCGCGCGCACCAGGGGCGTCCCCGAGGCGGCGAGTGAGGCCAGTTCCGGACAGAGGGCGAGCGACCTGACGCGGCGGCAGGCCCGGATCAGGGCGAGCTGGCACTGCTCGACGGTGTCCGGGTCGTCCCCGGCGGCGACCGCCGCCTCGACGCGCCCGCGCAGCAGTTCCGCGGCCCTGGCGGGCTCACCGAGGGTCAGCCACGCCTCGGCCACCTCGGCCACCAGCGGCCGTACCCGGTGGTGCTGCCACACCGACGCGCGTCTGGCCGGGGAGTAGGCGTCCAGGACGGTCAGCGACTCCAGGACGTGCGGGTCGAGCGGCCGTCTCCCGTTGTGGACGCGCACCCGCCAGGAGAGCAGCCGTTCCACGTCGATGTCGTCGATCGGGGCAGAGAAGGCGTGCCACGGGGTCTGGAGGTCGTCGTGCTCCTCAAGCCCCGCCGTGACCAGCCGCCACACGAGCAGGCAGCGCGCGTCCAGACGCCGGGGGACGCGCCAGTCGGCCCAGGCGGGGGCGGGCGCGTCGCCGGGGGAGGCGGCCGCGACCAGCGCCAGGGACAGGGCGGTGGCGTTCCCCTCAGGGGCGTCCGGCAGGGGTCTTCGCACGGCGGGCAGGGCGGCGGCGAACGCGTGGGCCGCCAGCCGGCCGGCGGTCTCGCGATCACCGTGGTGCAGGGCGAGCAGGGCACGCTGGGCGGTGACCGCGGCGGCGATCCCCGTCCGCGCGGCGGCGTCCGGACGCCCCTCCTCGGCGCGGTCGAGGCCCTCGCCGATCCGCCGCAGGTCCGCGTCCCGCAGGACGGACCAGTCGCCGTGCCGCATCCAACCGTCGAGCGCGGCGACGAAGGAACCCTCGGGGGCCGCGCGCCGGGCGACCACGCCGGGCAGGACGTCGCCGAGCGGGACATCGGCCCCGGACGCGGCCAGGCCGAGAAGGGCGCGATCGGCGAGCACGACGGCCTGGGCCGGATCGGGATGCCCGGGCGCGTGCTCGGCGACCCGCCGCCACAGCTCGCCGGTGCCCCCGGTCCCGGTGTGCGTCCTGGCCGCCGCCTGGGTGGCGAGGATCGCGGCCAGGATCGACGGCCCCGGCTCCCCGGCCCGCGGCGCCTCCTCGGCGGCGGCACGCACCGTGACCTGCTCGGCCCACGGCCAGGCCTCCTGCGTCGCGGCCCTGTTCTCGACCCTTCGCCAGAAATCCGCCGCCTCCCCGGCGGGCAGCAGGCGGACGGCGGCCAGCACGGTCGCCGCCGAGACCTCGGACAGGACGGGGGCGGTGTCGGCGACGGCGGCGGCGTCCCGGCCGAGCAGGTCCCTCCTGAGCGGGAACCTGCCCGGGTCCGCGGCCGTCACGCGGCGCAGGCGGATCCTGACCTGCTCATCAAGCTCGACCACCCGGGGGCGGCCGTCCCGTCCCGTCTCGGTGACGCGTGCCCACTCCTGGGCGGCCAGGCCGTCGAAGACCGCGTCGGGGTCCAGGCCAAGGCGCAGCAGGGCCGGGCGGACCTGTGCCCGGTCGAACCTGCCCAGCTCGGCGGCGACCGCCAGCGCCCGGGTCACCCCCTGGTCGGCGAGACGGCCGATGATCCGGTGCTCGACGTACGGATCACCCTCGGCGTCGCGCAGCCGCAGAGGATCGAGCCCGGGTTCGCTCAGCGCCCACTCGGTGTAGGCGGCCAGGTCGAAGGGGTTGAAGACGTCCCCGTTCGCCGACCGGGTGAGCACGGCGGACCTGAGCGGCGGCGGCACCTCACGGGCCGCGAGGTAGTCGTCCGCCTCGGCGCGGGTGAAGCCGTGCGTCCTGACCACCCGCAGGTACGGCCTGGGCCGCAGCAGGGGCCCCGCGGACGTCCCGGTCTCCCCGGTCTCCCCGGTGGCGTCGTACGGCGTGGCGAGCCACCGGCGCCCGGCCAGCAGGACCCGGATCGAGGGCGCCCGTTCGCGCAGCCGTTCCAGCAGGCCGAAGGTCATGTCGATCGCCGGTGCGGGCGCCCCCGGCGGGTACAGCTTGGCCAGCTCCTCGCAGGTGTCCAGCACCAGCACCACCGGAACCGGAAGTTCCCCGACGAACCGGGCGAAGGCCCTCACCATGTGGTCGAGCATCGGGGCCGCCCTGCCGGACAGGCGCCTGCCGCGCGCCAGCTCCTCGTGCAGGCCGGTGACGGAGTCGACGAACCTGCGGTGGGCGTTCTCGGCGTCCCTTCCGATGCCGAACCCCAGCAGTTCCTCGCCGAGGGCGAGCAGGATCTCCCCGGGACGGTCCTGCGGATAGCGGGGGTCGAGGTGGTCGAAGTCGACCCTGGCCACCGGAACGGGCGCCGGCCCCCGGTCCCGGGCGTAACGGCCGGAGGCCAGGTGGCGCACGACCATCGTCTTGCCCGTCCCGCCCGCGCCCAGCAGGTGCAGCGCCCAGTACGGCGGGTCGTCGCCGAGCAGGTCGGCGAGGGCGGCCTCGATACCCGCGCGGGGCAGGTAGTGGCGCAGGAAACGGGCGTCCTCGGCCTCGCGGGCCGCGCGGTCGACCCGGCGCCGCGCCCGCCGCGCGGCGCCGGCGAGCGGCTCGCCGAGGACCTCACCGAGCATCCGGGCGGTCGCGACGAGCTGGGCGGCCTCGCTCACCGCGCCCGACTCGACGAGGCCGGAGACGTCCGCCATGAGCGTGGCGCCCGAGCGGTCCCCGCGGTAGACGGTCGCGGCGCGCCGCCAGTCGCCCAGCTCGGCGACGCGGTACGTCAGCTGGAGCAGCTCTCCGGTGACCTCGTCGAGCAGCCGCCCGTGCGCCTGGCGCAGGTGGGAGCCGAGTTCCGGCCGCCTGCTCGCGCGCACCCAGAACGCCTCCCGCCCGGTCGGCAGGGTCCGTGACTCGACCAGCCCCAGGTCGTCGAGGTCGTCGAGGAACCCGGACAGTTCCTCCTCGGGGGCCAGCGAGAGCCGTACGGCCAGCTCCGTGGTCCACTCGGGCAGCAGCGCGAGCCTGGCCAGCCGGGCCGGGTCGAAACGGCCGAACTGCTCGGCCCGCCACGCGGCGGCGTGCCGTTCCAGCTCGGCGCCCAGGTCGGCCGGGTTCACGGCTCGTACCTCAGGCCGTGGGTTCGGGCGTAGACGCTCCAGCCCTCGGTGTCGTCGTGGGTGAGGAACACCTTGTGCAGGGCCAGGAGCTGCGCCATCCGGTACAGCTCGGTCTTGATCAAACCGGGACGCCCTTCGAGGTGGAGCCTGAAGCTCTCCCTGAGCACCGCCGGATCACTGCCCGGCGCGGCGTAGTAGGTCAGGCGGAAGCGCTCCCTCGGGTGCCACGGCTGCAGCAGAACCCACTGGAAGCCGAGCGAGGCCTCCTCGTCGGACAGCGGTTCGAGGTCGTGGAAGGCGCACCACGGCATTCCGGCCTTCTCCTCGCGGAAGCTGCGCAACGGCGGGCACTCACCGAGGGCGGCGGTCGCGACCACGGGGACCGGCCTGGCGGCGGTGCCGAGACCGTCCGGGGTCAGCAGGTCGAGCAGCCCCTGCGAGGGCTCCGTCCAGCCCAGGGCCCCGACCCACAGGTGCAGCGCCTCCGCCAGGACGACCACGCGGGTGTGGGCGCCGAACGGCGGACCGAGCGTCTCCGCCGCACCGGCCAGGTCGGCCAGGTCGGCGGCGAGCAGCGTGTCGACCGCGCTGGGCACGAGCGGCGCCGCCGCCGTGGCGAACCGGGCGACCGCCGACTTCACCCGCTGCCGTGCCACCGCCTCGTCCTCGTCCGCGTCAGGACCGTGCCGTCCTCCGCTCCGCGGCGGTCCGGACCACAGGGACCGCAGCCGTGGCACCGGGAGCGAGAGACGCTCGCCCGTCCGCACGACCTGCGCGAGGACCTCCCCGACGACCTGGCGCAGGCTGTGCGGCGCGGACTGGACGTCGTTGAACGGCGCCAGCAGCAGGGGAAGGTGACCCGCCTGCAGCAGCCGGAACCCGATCTCCCTGAGCAGCCGGGTGCCGCCCATGCCGCCGAAGGCGCCGCCGCTGGTGACGCCGAGGAAGGTCCGCTCGCTTCCCGGCGCGATCAGCCCGTCGAGGGTGTCGAAGATGGGTCCCCTGCCGACGTAGGCGGGTCCTTCGAGGAGTTCGAGCCTTCCCGCCATGCTCCTGGTGCGGTTGACCTCCCCGGGATCGACGGCCCTGAAGTCCGCGGGCAGCGTCTCGGCGAGGAACAGGGTCGGCATCGCCCAGTCGAGACGGTCGTCGGGGTTCGGCTCGCCGAGAAGGGCGGCCCTGCGCCCGTGCGCGGCGGCCTCGGCGACCGCGTCCCCGTGCAGAAGCGCCTGGACGAACCGCCGGGAGAACAACCGGCACGCGTACTCGGTCACCTCCCCGGCGACGGCGACCACGATGGGTACCCCGCCGCGCACCAGGGTCTCCACCAGCCCCGAGGTGCGGTCGAGGCCGCCGTGCGCGCCGCTGTGGCAGACGCTGAGGACGACGGCCAGCGGCGGGGGAGCGTCTCCCGAGACCAGCACCGAGGCAAGGCCGCCGCCCCTGGTCCACTCACCCGCCAGCTCGACCCAGGTCTCCCCGTCCACCGGGTCGGGCCTGCCGTGGGCGACCAGGTGCACCAGGTCGGGCCGGAGGGACGCGCAGCGCCGCCGCAGCCGGTCCGCGGTCGTCTCCTCGGAGATCCTGGTCATCGCGAGCCCCTGCGACTCGCACTCCCTGACCAGGCCGAGGAACATCGCTCCCGGGCGGATCACCGGGTCGGTCAGCTTCGCGCCGGAGGCGAACAGGATCCTGGGCGTTCCCCGCACGGTGCGGTGCCCGCCGGGCCCCGGGGCGGGGATGAGCCGGGTGACGGCCACGAGCAGGCGGGGGTGGGCGGCCAGCGGGCCGTCCTCGGTGTACATCGCCTCCCAGATCAGGGGTTGCAGTTCCATCGGCAGCCGCAACGCCAGCTCGATCCCCCGGCCGTTCCCGGTCAGGCCGGTGACCGCCCGCCAGACGGGACGCAGCAGGGCCTCGAACAGCGCGGTGCCGTACGAGCGGGCGTCGGGGCAGGCGGCGGCCCTGGCCGTCAGCGACGGCCCGGCCCCGCGTTCCAGCGGATAGGAGAAGGCCCCGTCGTCGCAGGGCAACGGCCTGCCCTCGTGCAGGACCGTCACCGTGTTCTCCGGACCGGTCACGCTGACGAGCAGCCGGGCGCTCATCGCGTGCTCCCGAGCAGTCGTCCCGTCAGTTCCTCGGCCAGCCGGGCGACCGGCGGCCCGGCGGGGGAGACGCCGAGCCTGCCCGGCGGGCCGCACCGGGGCAGGTGTCGCAGCAGGTTGGCGTGGAGCGCGGACGGAGCGGCCGGGCCCGCGTCAACGACCGTCGCCGCCGCCGCGAGGAGCAGCCGCGCCGAGTACGGCTCCGCCAGGCGGGGCAGGAACGGATCGGATCCGGCCAGCGAGCGCGCCTGCGCCCGCACCGTGCCCCGTTCGGCGAACCACCCGGGGGACAGGCCGCTGAGCTCGACGAGCGTACGGCCACCGGCCCGCAGGCCGAGCAGCGCTCCGGCGGCCCCGGCCAGCCCGGGGGCTCCCGCGCCGCCGAGGCCCGCCTGCCTGGCGACCTCGGCCATCAGCGCCAGCCGTACCGGGAGAGGCGGGTAGCCGCAGTGGGCCCGTGTCAGGGACTCGGGAGGGCCGTGGCCCAGTTCCTCGACGATCCACGCGGCGGCGGGGCCGAGCATCAGGACCGAGTAGGCGTCGGCGAAGGACTCCAGCGCCCAGCGGCGCCACCTCTCGTCACCCGTCGCCTCGGCGAGGGCGTCCCTGCTGGCGTTCTCAAGCCCGGGGTCCAGGTCCTTGTGCACGTGGTGGCCGACCTCGTGGGCGGCCAGCGTCAGCCACCACGCCTGGACGGCCGTCCACTCGGGCAGGCAGACCACCGGGACGGGCAGCCGTCCGACGAACTCGGCGACCAGGGAGTCGGCGGGCAGGCGCAGGTCGGGCGGCACGGAGACGCGCGGAGTCGCGAAGGCGTCGAAACGCGGCTCGACGTAGGCGAGCGGCCCGGTCGGCGGCTCACGCCCGAGATCCTCGAACGGCTGCCGCCAGCAGCTGAGCACGACCTCGTCGGCGCAGGCCAGGATCCCGGCCAGGACGGGGTCGCGGCGCTGGTCGTACTTGGCGGCGTACCAGTCGAACAGGCGCCGGATCGTGAACACGGCCCCGTCGAGCTCGCCGCAGCGCCGGTAGGCCTCCCCCGAGGCCGCGCGGGGGTCGATCGCCTCGATCTCACGGACGACGGCGCCGAGCATCCGCGACAGGACCCCGTCGAGCACGTCGAGGTGGCCGGTGAAACGGTGGAGCCGCCGGTCGTCGTGGCCGCGCCGCATCCAGCCGCCGATCTCGTGGCCGAGGCGCAGGGCCGTGGTCGCAGACCGGTCCAGCCTGGCCCGGACCCGCTCGGGATGCACAGCAGCAAAATATGCCGGGGGAACGCGTTCCCGGGGCCGGATGGAAATTCGTGACCGGGTCGTTGCGGGTGCCCTCGCCCGCCCGTTCTCACCCGCCGGGAAAAACCCATTTTGTGCCGTTATTTCGGCTTTTGGGTGCGTAAATGGCCTTACTTACGGGCTCTGGAGAAAGGGAACGGACCCGCGTCCTGGTGAGACGCGGGTCCGTCCGAAGAAACGACCAGAGGGGTCAGATCTTCTGCCAGAGGCTCGGCACGTTCGCCGGCTCCCAGCCGGGCAGGGCGGTGTGGCCCTGCAGGCAGCGGTAGGTGGAGCCGCCGTAGGTGACCTGGTCACCCGCGCGGTAGGCGGTGCCCGCGGCCCAGGTGCCGCCGGGGTTGGAGGTCGGGGTCACCGTCGGCGTCACCGTGGGGGTAACGGTGGGCGTGGCGGTGGGGGTGGGGTCGGGGTTACCGCCGCCCACCTGTACGTCGACACACGCGTAGAAGGCGTTGCCCGTGTCGGCGATGTTCCAGATGGCGAGGACCTTCTGGCGTCCGGTCCTGCCACCCAGGCTGACGCTGTGGGAGACGGTCGAGCCCGGCTGCCTGCCGCCGTCGTTGAACGAGGCGATCTTGGAGCCGCCGATGAAGTACTCCCACGTGCTGGTGGCGTGACGCGCGGTCAGCGTCCAGGTGAAGTTCACCGTGTTGCCGACGCTGGTGACCGGCCACGCCCTGCTGTCGTCGTCGAGCTCGGTGAAGCGGGAGCCGCCGCTGCACTGCCTCGAGCCCTTGGGGGCCTCGACGCTCTGCGGCTCGTACTTGACCTGCCCGCAGGAGATCTTGCCCTGGGCGCAGAACGCCTGACGGCTCGGCGGGGAGGAGATGTAACCGTGTGCCTCGGCAGGAGTCGCCATGAAGACGGTGGTCACCATGGCCAGTATCGAGGCCGATGCGAGGGTTGTCGTTCTCCGCATGTGGTGCTCCTTTGCTGGGGGGTGACTCCGAATATAAAGGAAAGTTTCCTAACAGTAAATCCTCGTGTGGGGTGAGGCCCGGGACGAGGCCGTGACGGGGAGCCGTCACGCGGGGGGTGCTCGCCCCGGGCCGGGGGAGTGTCACGAGGACAGGAGTCCCGCCTGGGAGAAGCCTCCGCCTTTCTCGCGTATGTGCAAGGGGTGTTGAACGCTCGTTGAGTGCCGGTTAAGGGATCGTTAAGGGAATCGGGGAACGTTTCGGGGATCACCGGGAAACCCCTGGGTGGCGCCGGTCGCTCCCGCCGTCCGGTGTGCCCCGGGCGCGAGCCGTACGGTCCGGTGAAGTCAGGCATCCATGGCCATCTCGGGATCTTCCCTGTCAAAGGGTTGTCAGAGATGGCTCTGCGGGCGTAAGAATCCCGTTTGGATCACTTTTTCCGATCGATGGCCGCCATAGCGTGCTTCTCGCGCGGCCACCGCGCCTCGCTACCTGAAGGAGAAGGAGTCCATGGAGATCTCGCGCCGGAACGACCCCCCGCTGCTGGTGCCCGTACGCGCTGGCCGGGGGAGCCTGGCCCTGCGCCTGTTCCGGACGGCGACCGGGGAGAGGACGGCGGTCGCGTTCACCTCGCGGGACCGGCTCGTCCGGGCACTCGGCGACGGCCACGCCTGGATGTGGCTCACCGAGCGCGCGTTGCGGAGGATGCTGGAGGACCTCGGCGTCAGCGGCATCGTGATCGACCCTGCGGGAACCGAGGGAGACCCCAGCCTGCAGGCGGCGTGAGACGGGCCCCGCCCGGAGGTTCCGGGCGTTCCCCCGTCGCTCTCCGCCGGGCCGACACGGGAACAACGGGGAGGGCGGCCGAACGGCCGCCCTCCCTCACGGATCGGACCGCCGGGTCCCGGAGACGTCAGGGCCTCGTCCGCCCGGATCCCGCGGAGGCGAACGGGGACGCGGAAAGAGCGCACGGGCGGGCCGCTCCCACGGCACAGGCCGGCCTCTTCCGCCGCGCGGGGGTGAGGTGAGCCCTACCCCAGGCGTTCCGGCGTGTGGCCGGGGAAGGACCACCCACATCGGCTGTACGGCGCGAGGGAGGGTCCAAGGAGGGGCGGATGCCGGAGAAGAGACTCACCAGAGCACGCTGGACGCACGTCGCCCTGCCCAGCGGCGATCTGGACGAGGCGATCGAGTTCTACACCACGATGACCCCGCTGGTCGTCGTCTCCCGGCACGAGGACGACCAGGGACGCAACGCCTGGTTGTCCAACGAGGGGCAGGTCGAGACGCCCTTCGTGCTCGTGCTGGTGGAGTTCGCCGCCGACCGGGGCAGGCGGCAGCCACAGTTGTTCCCGTTCGCGCACCTCGGCATGGAGGTGCCCGAACGTGAGGACGTCGACCGCGCGGCGACCGAGGGGAGAAGGCGGGGCTGCCTGCACTGGGAGCCCATGGACCTGCCCCCGCCGGTCGGTTACGTCTGCGCGTTGCGCGACCCGGACGGCAACGTCGTGGAGATCTCCCACGACCAGCGCGTCTTCGAGGAGGTCCGCACCGTCTGGGGGGACTGACCCTCTCCGCCGGTGTCACCGGTCTGGCATGGTGGCACCGGACAACCCGGGCGAATCAGCGGGAACGCCGGAGCCCGGCGGGGGAGAAGGGGAGCCATGACAGGCGGCGTGGAGGAGACGACGGCTCAGGAGGGGGTCCACGGAACGGCCCGGGGGAGGGGCCGGGCGGAGATCGTGACGACGGTGGTCGCGGTGACCGCCGTCGTCGCGCTGTCCCTGAACCTGCGCCCCGCCCTGGCCGGGTTCTCCCCGCTCGCCGGGGAGGCCGGGACCGAGCTGGGGCTGGGCGCGGGCGCGATCTCCCTGGTGACCACGCTGCCGCTGGTGTGCTTCGGGGTCTTCGCCCTGTTCGCCCCCGCGCTCAGCCGAAGGTTCGGCGCCGAGCGGGCGCTCATGGCGACGATGCCCCTGCTCGCGGCGGGCATCCTGCTGCGCGGCGCGGGCGCGACCACGGCCCTTCTCCTCGGGACCGTCCTGGTCGGGATCGCCATCGCCATCGGCAACGTGCTGCTTCCCGGCGTGGTCAAGAGGCGCTTCCCCACGGCGACCGGGGCGATGACCGGCCTGTACGCCTCCGCGATCGGCGGCGGCGCGATGCTCGCCGCCGCCCTGGCCAAACCGCTGGACGACCTGACACACGGCTGGCGCCCGGCCCTGGCGGTGTGGGCGCTGCCCGCCCTGGCCGCCGCGGTGCCCCTGGCGCTTCTGGCCCGCGCCACCCCGCGCGGCGCCGTGACCGTACCGGGCTCCCAGGCCACGCAGAAGGCGGACGTCGGTCGGCGGCCGGTGCGGCGGCTGACCACGGCGGCGCTGGCGGTCTTCTTCGGGCTGCAGTCGGTCGTCTTCTACGTCGTGCTCGCCTGGCTGCCCCGCGTCCTCACCGAGGCGGGGACCGCCCCGGCCGACGCGGGGTTGCCGCTGTCGTTCGTCCAGCTCGTCAGCCTGCCCACGGGCCTGACGGTGTCGATCCTGGCGCGTACCTCCCGGAGCCAGGCGTGGTACGCCGCGGCCTGCGGGGTCGCGGGCGCCGCCGGGTTCACGGGGCTGCTGGTCGCGCCGGGGGCGGCGCCGTACGCGTGGGCGCTCCTGCTGGGGCTCAGCGTCGCCTCGTTCCCGCTGGCCCTGGCCATGATCACAGCCAAGGCGGGCGGGCCCTCGCACGCCGACCGGCTGTCGAGTGTGGTGCAGGGCTGCGGTTATCTCATGGCCGCCGCCGGTCCGCTGGCCGCGGGACTGCTGCGGGACGCGACCGGCACGTGGACGGCGTCGCTGGCCTTCCTGCTCGTCATGGCCGTTCTCCTGGCGCCCGTCGGCTGGTTCGCCGCCAGGCTCTGACCCGCCGCCGGGCCGGCGTTCCTGCGTCCAGCGGGCGGTGAACACACGACCGTCATCGTGGCCGCGTGTTCAGGCCTCCGCTGGAATTCCCGCGGAGGCCGTTTCACGGAAGACACGCTCTAATCGAATGACAAAAGGTTATGGTCACGGCCCCCTCCGGGCCCGGAGAACACTCCCTTCCTCTCACACGCGCGCATTATCATGCGGCAATGACAGACATGAGAAACGGCGTCTGCGCGGTCTGCGGAGGCGAGGAGATCTACACCGCGTCGACCCGTCTGGAGACTCCGACCGCTCTGTTCGGGATGCTCCACACCGAGAAGGTGGATCTCTATGCCTGTGTCTCCTGCGGATTCCTCCAGACCTTCCTCGACCGTACGGACGACCAGGCCCGGTGGATGCGCAACTCCTGGAAACGGGTCTGAGGTCAGGAGCAGTTCAGGCCGGGGTCGTTCCTGGGGCCGCACGGGCCGTGGTTGCCTCCGCCGTCGGTCACCTCGCCCGCCCGTCCCCAGATGACGAATCCGCCGTTGTCCGTGCCGTCGTTGCGGGCCAGTTCGACCGGCGCCTGTTCGGTGCCGGAGACGTGGACACCGTCCTTGATGGGGTCGCCGTCCCTGTCGACGGCGCCGAGCGGTGCCAGGCCGTTGTGCACGAAGGTGTTCCCGCTGACCGGGTAGGGGGTGACCCCGGTGAAGCGGATGGGGTCGATGAGGATTCCGGCCACCCGGTTGCCCTCGAACTTGTTGCCGCTCACCGACACGTTGGAGAAGCTGACCCAGAAGGTCATGCCGTAGCGGTTGGCCTTGAAGACGTTGTTCTCGACCCTGTTCGGGGCGCCGGTCGAGTGCTCGGCACGGAAGCCGACCTGGGCGTTGGTGAAGACGTTGTCGGTGTAGACGTTGTCGTTGCTCCGCTCGGTCAGGTTCACCGGGAAGCCGTCGAAGAGGTTGCCGCTGAAGACGTTGGAGCCGCTCTCGGCGAGTTCAAGGTAGCCGTTGCTCAGCACGCTGCCCTTGACCGTCCACCCGTGCCCGTTCGTCCCCTGGAGCCGTCCGTGCACGGTGCACCGGTCGATCGTCAGGACGGAGGAGCCGGTCACGTCGATCCCCTCGGCCAGGCAGGCGGAACGCGGGCCGACCAGGGTCAGGGAGGCGGCCTGGTCCGCGCTCAGCGCGTTGCCTGCGAACCTCACCCGGGAGAAGACGGCCGCGCCGCCGACGACCTCGGCCCCCAGGCGGAACCCGCTGATCACGCCGTCGTGTACGGCGACGCCCTTCCTGTCGCCGACGGCGACACCCCTGCCGGTACCGTCTCCGGCGATGCTGTGGCCCGCGAGGTCGACGGTCACGCCGTCCGCGCCGATCGTCAGCCCGTCACCGGCGCAGTTCAGGTCCCGGGTGAGGGTCACGTCCGAGGTCAGTACGGCGCCGCAGCCGACCTCCTCGTCGGCCGCGGCCGAAGGCGAGGGCACGGCCAGCGCGGCCGTCAGGGCCAGGGTGAAGGCGGCCGTTTTTAAAACGTGCCTTTTCCCCGGTTCTTTTCCATAATTCACGGTGGTCTCTTCTCTGTTTTGGGCGGATCGTCCGGGCGTTTTGGCCGGGCCGATGCGAATTCCTTGACCGAAGAACGCGCAAGGCCAAAGACTGCATGATCCGCGCTGATTCGAGAAGTCAGAAAACCTGTGCCGCCAATGCCGTCGTTAAAGCTTTTCCGCTACTGGATCGGAAACGCCGGACGCCTTCTCCCGGCGGGCGGCGCGGTAGTGGTAGGCGCACACCTCCTCGAAGCCCGCCCTTCCGTACAGTCGCAGGGCCGGGGCGTTGCCCGGCTCGACCTGTAGGTACATGCGGGCCGTTCCGCGTTCTGCGGCCCAGCGGGCCAGCGCGGCGAGTACCCCGCGGGCCGCGCCCCTTCCCCTGGCCCCGGGGAGGGTGGCCATCCCGAACACCCCGGTCCAGCCGGTGTCGGCGACAGCCCTGCCGACCGCGACGACCCCGCCGCCGGCCACCGCGCAGGCGTAGGCGCACGGCAGGTCCAGACGGGTGAGCATGTCCCACTCGGCACGGGAACCGCCCCGGCCGTTCACGGCCTGCCAGGTTCGGAACCACTCCGCTGTCGGGCGCTCGTCCAGCCGTATCCGAAGCGGGGCGTCCCCGAGGCGCTCCAGCACCCGTGTGGTGGGCGCGGCCTGTAACGACACCGCGTTCACCCTGAGGTAGCCGCGCTCAGCCAGGAGGGGGTCGAGGTCTCCGGGACACGCCGGGCTGATCTGGAAGCGCGATCTCGTACGGTGACCGGCGTAGAACGCCTCCGCCTCGACGATTCCCCGTGCGAGGTCACCGGGACCGGGGTCGCCGTGGGGCAGCACCGTTCCCGCCCACCAGGAGGGGCCACGGGTGTGGCGCAGCGACCACTCTCCGAGGGGTCTGACGTGCTCGACGGGCAGGGCGCGGGCCGCTCTCTCCTGCAGCTCCCTCACCGGCCTCTCACCGTCCACGGCGACGCACCTCCTCGCCGCGACACCTTAGCCGGGACCGTCCTGGTGATCAGTCGTTCGCGTCTCTCAGCAGGGTCAGGTTGTGTTCGACCTCCTGCCGCATGATCTCGCTCGCCCGTCCGGCCTCGCCTCGCCGTACGGCGTCGACCAGGGCGGTGTGGCTGTCGGCGCCGGGGTCGGGGCGGTCGTGGCGCAGGGGGAGCAGCCTGACCAGGTCGACCAGGCCGTCGCGCAGCGCGGGCTCGAAGGCGGAGAACAGCTCGGTCAGCACCGGGTTGTGCGCGGCGGCCACGACCGCGGCGTGCAGTGCGACGTCGGCGGCGACGAACTCCTCGTCGCCGCCGAGGGCCGCGGCGTGCCGGGCGGCCAGCGCGTGGTCCAGGGCGGTGAGGTCGTCGTCGTCCCTGCGCAGCGCGGCCAGCCCCGCCGCCTCGACCTCCAGCAGCGCGCGGACCTCGAAGAGGTGGACGGCCGAGGCGCGGCGCAGTGTGGTCCGCAGATCCTCGACCGGCCGGACGGCGACGACGAACACCCCGGACCCCTGCCGGGTCTGCAGCATCCCGGCCCCGGCCAGCGCGCGGATGGCCTCACGCACGGTCGAGCGGCCGACGCCGAGCTGTTTGGCCAGCTCGTTCTCTCCGGGGAGTCTGGTGCCGACCGGCCAGCGCCCCGAGGCGACCTGTTCGCGCAGCGTCCGCGCCGCCTGGTCGGCCAGCGGGCTGCGGGTCAGGGGATTCAGTGTCACCTGTCCAAACCTCTCAGGTTGTCTGAGGAGTTGTTTCGGGGTTAGTCTACCCGGCATGACACCGCGTGCTCTCCTTCTCGGCCGCCGCGGCGGGGCCTGACCTGACCGGCACCCCGTCGCGGAGTGCCGCTGTGCCGCCGGTCACCACGACGGCCCAAAGGAAACCCCCGTGATCTGGAACACCCAGCGCCCCAGCGCGATGCCCTCCTTCCGTTACCGCCCGGCGCACGAGCGCGTCCCGCTGCCGCCGGTCGAACGCGCCTGGCCTCTGCGCCGGATCGAGCACGCCCCCCTGTGGGTGCCGGTCGACCTGCGCGACGGCAACCAGGCCCTCGCCGAGCCGATGGACCCCGCCCGCAAGCGCCGCATGTTCGAGCTCTTCCTCGCCATGGGGTTCAAGGAGATAGAGGTCGGCTACCCCTCCGCCAGCCAGACGGACTTCGACTTCGTCCGCCACCTGGCCGAGGAGGACCTGGTGCCCGACGACGTCACCGTGGTCGTCTTCACGGCCGCCCGCGCCGACCTGATCCGGCGGACCTACGAGTCCGTCGCGGGCCTGCGCCGCGTGGTCGTGCACATGTACACCGCGACCGCGCCGACCTGGCGCCGGGTCGTCCTCGGCCGGGAGCGTGACGAGCTGCGCGACCTCATCCTGGCGGCGGGCCGGGACGTCGCCAGGGGTGCGGACGCGATGCCGGAGGGCTCGGTGCGCTTCGAGTTCTCCCCCGAGGTCTTCAACCTCACCGAACCCGACTACGCGCTGGAGGTCTGCAACGCCATGTCGGAGCTGTGGGACGCCTGCCCGGACCGGCCGGTGATCCACAACCTCCCGGCGACCGTCGAGATCGCCACCCCCAACGTCTACGCCGACCAGATCGAGTACATGGACCGCAACCTGGCGCGCCGTGACGGCGTCATCCTGTCGGTCCACCCCCACAACGACCGGGGCACCGGCGTCGCGTGCGCGGAACTGGCCCTGCTCGCCGGGGCGCAGCGCGTCGAGGGATGCCTGTTCGGCAACGGTGAGCGCACCGGCAACGTCGACCTGGTCACCCTGGCGCTCAACCTCCACGCCCAGGGGATCGACCCGATGATCGACCTGTCCGACATCGACGGCGTCCGCCGTACCGTCGAGCACTGCAACCGCATCCGGGTCCACGAACGCCACCCGTACGGCGGGGACCTCGTCTACACGGCCTTCTCGGGAACCCACCAGGACGCCATCGGCAAGGGGCTGGCCCATCACGCCAGGCGGGCCGCCGAGCTGGGCGTCCCCGTGGAACGGGCCCCCTGGGACGTGCCGTACCTGCCGATCGACCCCGCGGACGTGGGCCGCGACTACGAGGCGGTCATCCGGGTCAACAGCCAGTCGGGCAAGGGCGGTGTCGCCTACGTGCTGCGGACGGCCCACGGCCTGGACCTGCCGCGCCGCCTGCGGATCGAGTTCTCCGGGGCGGTGCAGCGCGCGGCCGACCGCGACGGCGGCGAGATCGGCGCGGAGGGACTGTGGGACCTCTTCCGGGCCGAGTATCTCGACCGGCGCGGCCCGGTGACCCTCGGTTCCTGGCGGGTGAGCGAGCCCGAGCCGGGCACGCACCTCTTCACCGGGGAGTTCCGCGTCGGCGGGGAACGGGCCGAGCACACGGGGACGGGGCAGGGGCCGCTGTCGGCCCTGACCCGGGCCCTGGCGGAGGTGGGGATCGAGATCGACGTCCTCGACTTCGCCGAGCACGCGCTGGGACAGGGCCGTGACAGCCACGCAGCCGCCTACGCGGAGTGCCGGATCGGCGGGGTGACCCGCTGGGGGGTCGGACTCGACGCCTCGGTGCTCACCGCGTCCGTGTTCGCCGTGCTCTCCGCCGTCAACGCCGTGCTCTCTCCCGAGGGCGCGCTCCTCGGGGCGGGCGCTTTCGGCTCCGGCCGCTCCCCGGAAACGGGTTAGAAGTCGGTGATCCTGCGTTCCTCCGGCGGCAGCAGGAGCACTTCGAGCGCCCTGGCGCAGGCCCGCGCGTGCATGGCGAACCAGCCGATCCGCGTGTCGGTGATGACCTCGGGCGTCGAGCGCACGGCCAGCGCGTACCTGACCTGCTCCGCCCGGTCCAGGACCGGGACCGCGAGGGTCCTGATCCCGTGGGAGGACTCGCCG
The DNA here is from genome assembly GCF_040631275.1 of Streptosporangium sp. NPDC020145. Taxonomy (NCBI): domain Bacteria; kingdom Bacillati; phylum Actinomycetota; class Actinomycetes; order Streptosporangiales; family Streptosporangiaceae; genus Streptosporangium; species Streptosporangium sp. NPDC020145. Next base: position 435,385 of record NZ_JBEXZT010000001.1, read on the forward strand.
TCGTTGAGGGCGTATCCGGCCTTGCGCACCCGCTCTATCTCGGCGCGCAGTTCCTCCGGGTCGACGATGGTGCGTTCGGTCTGCGGCCGCAGCGGGCCGAGCGCGGCGACGTCGTCCTCTCCCGGCGGGGCCCAGGCGAGCAGGACCTTCCCGAGCGCGGTCGAGTGCAGCGGCCTGCGCAGGCCCGTTCCGTCATCCGGGTCGACCGAGCCGCCGATCAGGATCACGGCGTGGGGGCCGTTGCGGATCGCCAGGTCGACGGTGGCGGAGGTGGCGTGGGCGAGCTGGCCGAGCTCCGGCGCGACCCGGTGCAGACCCCGCTGGTGGAAGGAGAGACGGCCGAGCTCCGTCATCGAGGGGCCGAGACGGTACCTGGAGGTCCGCGCGTCCTGTTCGAGGAAGCCGGTCGACACCAGCGCGCGGGCCAGCCGGTGCGCGGTCGAGGTGGACAGCCTTGTCCTGCGGGCGAGGTCGGAGGCACTCAGCGTGGGACCTCCGTCCCTGAAGCAGGCCAGCACGCTCATGGCCCGCTGTACGGCCTGCGTGCCGGACGGGACCCCGCTCTTCTCCATATTCCCACGATATAGGAAATATCCGCATGTCACCGGGTTGAGGTCCGGACTTATCGCCTGCTTTGCGTGGTTTTGTTCCCACATTATGGGATAAAGCGCATTTCCTGCTACTTTAGTGGTGAAAAACGGGAGGGTTGGTCCCCTCCTCCCGGGCATGTCCCAGGGCGGCCTGCGCGTGAGGGTGTCTGCCGCGGCAGGATGCTCAAGAAGGTATGGCGTAATGAGATGGCCCGCCGGTGGCGACCGGAATCGGACGGGGCGTCCGACCCCATCAGCCATGTTTCAATGCCCCGTCGTTCTATATCGCGAAGTTATGGAAATTCGTGGGGTACTCCGCCATACCTCCTCGGTGTCAGCTTTGGTCCAGCCCAACTGTCAGGGCTCCTTGCATCCCTCTAACCCCCCAAGGGACACCGAGAGGAGTCACCCCGCGTGAATCCCAAGGTCAAACTGGGCGCGGTGGCCATGCTGGCGGCCGCAGCCATGACCACTACGTCGATCGTGAGCGCCACGAGCGCCACCGCGGCACCGGCGAACACCGCGGCCCGCACTATAACGGCGGAGGCACCCGGCTTCACCAAGCCGACCCCCCAGGGGCAGAAGAACGCCATCGCCCTCGCGGGCAAGGCCATCGCCGCCCAGGAGAAGAGCCTCGCCAAGAGTGAGGACGATGTCTTCACCCTGGAGAAGGCGACCTCGGTCGGCGGTGCGCAGTACCTCGCCTACAACCGCACCTACAAGGGGCTGCCGGTCTACGGCGGTGGCGTCGTCGTCGCCACCGACGGCGCGGGCCTGACGGTCTCGACCCTTGAGACCGCGCAGAAGACCGAGCTGAACCTGGACGTCAAGCCCTCGCTCTCGGCGCGCAAGGCCGCGAACAAGGCGCGCACCCTGGTGGCCAAGGTCGAAAGCGTCACCACGCCCAAGCTGGTCGTGCACGCCCTGGCTGAGACGGGCGCTCCCCGCCTGGCCTGGGAAGTCGTCGTCAGCGGCAGCTCCAAGACCGCCCCGAGCGTCCAGCACGTCTACGTCGACGCGCTGAACGGCTCGATCCTGAGCAACTGGGACGCGGTCAAGATGGGAACCGGTAACGGTTTCTACAACGGCCAGGTCACCATCGCCACCACCCCCTCCTACACGATGCGGGACAACACCCGCAGCGGTCTGGCGTGTGGTGGCCAGGGCGGCACGCCGTACACCAAGAGCACCGACAGCTGGGGCAACGGTCAGGGAACCAACCTTGAGACCGCCTGCGTGGACGCCTACTGGGCCGCGCAGAAGGAATGGGACATGCTCAAGGACTGGTTCAACTACAACGGCTTCAACGGCCGTGGTGGTGGCTTCCCGGCGCGGGTCGGCCTGAACCAGGTCAACGCGTTCTGGAACGGCTCCTACACCAACTTCGGCCACAACCAGGCCAACACCCAGCAGGCGACCCCGATGGACGTCGTCGGCCACGAGTACGGTCACGCCATCTACCAGTTCGCCGGTTCCGGCGGCGGTGGCGGCGGCGGCAACGAGGACGGCGGCCTCAACGAGTCCACCGGTGACATCTTCGGCGCCCTGCTCGAGCACTACGCCAACAACCCCAACGACCCCGGTGACTACACCGTCGGTGAGGAAGTCAACCTCGTCGGCCAGGGGCCGATCCGCTACATGTACAAGCCGAGCACCAACGGTGACCCGGACTGCTACAGCTCCTCGATCCCGAACACCGAGGTGCACGCCGCGGCCGGCCCGCAGAACCACTGGTTCTACCTGCTGGCTGAGGGCACCAACCCCGGTGGCGGCAAGCCGAACAGCCCTGTCTGCTCCGGCCCGTCCAGCCTGACCGGCATCGGCATCCAGAAGGCCGGCCAGATCTACCTGGCCTCGCTGCAGCTGCGGACCACCTCCAGCCTGACCCACGCCCGGGCTCGCTCGGCGACGCTGTCCGCGGCCAAGCAGCAGTTCCCCAACAGCTGCACCGAGTTCAACGCCGTCAAGGCCGCCTGGACCGCCGTCAACGTCCCGGCCGTCTCCGGTGAGGCCACCTGCACCATCCAGAACCCGAACGACTTCTCGATCGCGGTGAACCCGGCCACGGTGAGCGTCCAGGCCGGCGCGTCCGGCTCGGCGACCGTCAACACCGCGGTCACCGCCGGTAGCGCGCAGAACGTCGCGCTGACCGCGACCGGTGCCCCTGCCGGGACCACCGTGAGCTTCAGCCCGGCCAGCGTCACCGCCGGTCAGTCGTCCTCGGTCAGCATCGCCACCTCGGCGAGCACCCCGACGGGCAACTACACCATCACCGTCAACGGTGCGGGCAGCTCGGTCAGCCACTCCACCACCTTCAAGCTGTCCGTCACCGGCCAGCCCGGCCAGGACGACTTCTCGGTGGCGGTGAACCCGGCCTCCGCGACGGTCAAGCCCGGTGGCTCGACGAGCGCCACGCTGTCCACCGCGGTCACCTCCGGTAACGCGCAGAACGTCTCGCTGAGCGCCAGCGGCGCCCCCTCCGGGGTCACCGTGAGCTTCAGCCCGGCCAGCGTCACCGCCGGTGGGTCCTCCACGGTCAACATCTCCGCCTCCTCCAGCGTCCCGGCTGGTAACTACACCATCACCCTCACGGGCACGGGTGCCTCCGCCGCTCACGGCACCAGCTTCGCGCTGACCGTCAGCAGCGACCCGGGCGGCACCACCTGGCAGGAGTGGAAGCAGTACAACGCCGGTGACATCGTCACCTACAACGGCGCCAGCTACCGCTGCCTCCAGGGTCACACCTCCCTGCCCGGCTGGGAGCCGCCGAACGTCCCGGCTCTGTGGCAGCCGGTCTGATCGCTGACTGATCGATCGCACAACTGAAGACCGGGTACGGCGGGCGGGCATGGCCGCCCGCCGTACCTCTTTTCCAGGAACGGTCACACGCCCCAGGGCGGGTGACCGTTTCGCGTGCGCGGGTCAGCGCAGCAGTACGGCGGCGCCCTCGACGCGGTCGGCGGCCAGGTCGGCGAGCGCCCGGTCGGCGGCCTCGAAGGGATAGGCGACGGTCGTCACCTCGGGGGGATGTCCGGTGGCGAGCTCCAGATAGGCCCGCGCGTCGGCGCGGGTGTTGGCGGTGACGCTGCGCAGCGTCCGCTCCTGGAACAGGTGGCGCCGGTAGTCCAGCACGGGGATGTCGCTGAGGTGGATGCCCGCGACGGCGAGGGTGCCGCCCCGGTCCAGGGCTTCGAGCGCGACCGGCACCAGCTCTCCGGCGGGCGCGAACAGGATCGCCGCGTCCAGCGGCTCCGGCGGGGCCTGCGCCGCCCCGGCCGCGGAGGCGGCCCCCAGCCGCAGCGCCAGCTCGCGGGCCCGCGCCGAGCGGGTCATGACGTGCACGGTCGCGCCCTGCGCCACGGCCAGTTGCGCGGTCAGGTGCGCCGAGGCGCCGAAACCGTAGACGCCGAGCCTGCCGCCGGGGGGCAGGTCGCTGCGGAGCAGGGCACGGTAGCCGATGATCCCGGCGCACAGCAGCGGGGCGAGTTTCTCCGCGGACGGCCCCTGCGGCAGCGGGTGGACGTAGTCCTCCGGGGCGGTGAGGTATCCGGCGTAGCCGCCGTCGGCGTCCCAGCCCGTGTAGGTGGACGACGGGCAGAGGTTCTCCGCCCCCCTGAGGCAGTGGCGGCAGCGCCCGCAGGTCGAGCGGAGCCAGGCCACGCCGACCCGGGTGCCGCGTGGCAGCCGGGAGGCCCCCTGGCCGTGCCCGGCCACCCGGCCGACGACCTCGTGGCCGGGCACGGTCCCCGGCCGCCTGGGGGGCAGGTCCCCCTCCGCCAGGTGCAGGTCGGTACGGCAGACGGCACACGCCTCGACCTCGACCAGCACCTCCCCGGGACCCGGTTCCGGGACGGGCAGCCGGACCCGCTCCAGGGGGCGCGTGGCCATCGGCCCAGGGCGGGAGACGACCCAGGCGTCCATCTCGGCCGGGCTCCCGCCCAGGGTCACGGGGTGTTCCTGATCCGCCGCCCGGTGATCTCCACTGGGACGATCTTGATGTACAGGTCGCGTTCTCCGCCGGCCCAGGGGGCGACCCCGGATCCGGCCGCCGCCTCCCGTTCCTCGCCGGTGACGTGGTGGGCGCCGCCGCGCGCCAGCACGCTCCAGCCCTCGCGGTTGACGTCGTCGATCCGGTCGACCTCGAACGCGATCTTGAACTCGACGCCCCGGACACCCGTGCGCAGGCTCTCGTCCAGGGTGCCGCCCAGGGAGGTACGGAAGATCACCGCACCCTCGCGCAGCACGTAGTTGACCGGCAGGATCGCGGGACCGCCCGCCTCCTCGAAGGCCACCCTGCCGACGCCCCCCGGGGCGATGAGCCGCAGGCACTCCTCGGTCCCCAGGGGTTCGAGACGGGCGTGGGGGCCGGGAGCCCCGTGGCCGGGCGGCAGGTCGACGGTGCCGCCGAGCAGTTCCTCCGGGCTCGTGTCCAGGGCGGCGGCCAGCCGTCTGACGGTCTCCGCGGTCGGGGAGGCGGTCGTCTCCTCCAGATAGCCGAGGTATCCGGAGTCGATCCCGGCCAGCGCGGCCAGCCGTTCGCGGGTCATGCCGAGCTCCTCGCGTCTGCCGGTCACCCGTCGGCCCAGGTCGCCGGGTGCCGTCGCACGTTCGGTCATCGCAGTCTCCAATGGCAGGTGAGGGGCGTCCGGGGCTCCGGCGCGCTCTTTCTGCCTGCCTCCCCCCGGTGGGCCGCCCTAATCCGGCCCCGGCTCCGTGGCAGGGGGCATGGGGGATCTCGCAAAATCTACATTGTAAAGCGAGAGGGTCCTGTCGATTGGAGAAAGGCCGCCGGGGTCGCGCCCGGAACGCGACGGCCGGGTATCCTGTAATGCCACTTTTGGTAATTATGGTGATGTACGTTCTTTTTGAGCGGCTTCGTAGTGCCAGGCATGCGGTGTGACCTGCGCCGCGAGACTTCTCCGCGCGTCCCGGCCCTCTGGGGGGTAGGGTCCGGAGAAGTGGTGATTTGCGGCTTTTGGTGAGCAAGGTTCTGGGCCACGCCCCGGAACTCTTCCCGGGGGTCCCTCGTTTGGGGTAAATGTGGGCCGTACTATAAACCCTCATATATATGCATTAGATCGGTGGGCATATTGCATTGTTCCGGCATGGGCCCCGGGGCGGCCGCACGGAGCGGTGACCGGGACCGGCAGGTGCCTGGGCAGGGCGAGGGGCGCCCTCCGGCGAGGACGGCCGGGGGCCGGACGCCGGGAAGCACGAGGCCGGGCCCCACGATGGATTCGACACCGGACCTGAGGTGCTGCTGAGCCGATGACGGAAGACAACCGGTTCCGTGACTACGCCGCGCCGGGGGGCGACTTCACCTGGTCGCCGCCCTCGCGCAACGGTCAGAGCCCCCCGAACCCCCCGGCCTCTCAGGAAGACGAGACCCAGCCCGTGCGGGTGGGCACCGTGCTCACCGGCGGCGACTCCGGCGTCGAGCCCGCGGACGGGAACGGGCCCGCGAACGGGAACGGGCCAGAGAGCGGTCCTGAGCATCCCCAGCCCGGCGGTCCCAACGGGACACGCGCCTACCGGAGCCCGGCAGGTCGCCGGGCCGTCTCCGGCGTGGGTGAGCCGGACGACGCGGTGCCGGGCGCGGCGCAGGCCCCGACGGCCCCGGAGCCGAGCCCGGGCTCCTACTACAGCGAGTGGACCGCCAACGACCCGACGGACGTGTTCTCCGCGATCCGCGGCGCAGACCGCGATGCCGGCCGTGACCGTCCCGGCACGCGTGAGCCCGTCCACGAGGACGAGGAGGAACGCCCCCGGGGACTCGGCGCCGCCTACGAACGCCTGTCGGGATCGCTCTCCGGGAGGCTGTCCGGGCTGAGACGGCGACGGGAGTCCCCGCCGCCCACAACGCCGCAGCCGGCGCCGGTGCGTGCCCCGTCCCGGCTCGACACCGACTTCACCGGCATCACCGCCTACCGGGTCCCCCGCCTGTCGCGCCCCTTCCTGTGGTGCGCGGGCGCCGACCCCGCCCTCATCCCGAACCGCAGCGAGCTGTACCGGTACTCGACGATCGGCGTCTTCGTCTGCCTGGTCTCCTTCGTCGCCGCCACGATGTTCGCGGTCTTCGCCTCGGTCATCGGCGGTGGCTTCTCCCCGGCCGTCCTGCCGTTCGCGGTCATCTGGGGCGTCCTCATCTTCTGGGTCGACCGGTCGATCGTCGCCGAGCCGAGCTACGGCAAGGTGCTGTCCGGCACCGACGCCACCGGTCTGCTCGACCCGGTCGGCAAGGTCAGGAAGCCCGGCTGGCTGACCTACGTGATGCGTGGAGTCCTCGCCCTGGGCGTCTCCTTCGTCATCGCCGAGGCCGTGACCCTGCTCATCTTCCACTCCGAGGTCCGTGACCAGCTCGCCTTCAACCAGAACGCGCGCGCCGACCGGCTCGACGCCACGTTCAAGGCGGCCGACCAGGACAAACGCAAACAGCTCGATGCCAAGTACGACCGGGTCGAGCTGTGCGCGACCGCCAGGAGCAAGGAGAAGGCGCGCGACGCCGCGCTGAAGAAGAAGCAGGACGAGTCGCTCGGCAGGAGGGGCGAGGGGCTCAGCGGCACCGTCGGGTTCGGCCCGATCGCCACCAAGCTGGAGGCCGACTACAACAAGGCCCAGCGGGAGTACGTCACGGCCCAGGGCAGGTGCGACCTGGCCCGCGACTCGGTCAGCAGGGAGTTCAAGGTCTACGAGGGCCAGGAACGCGCGAACCGGGAGGCCGAACGCGCCGACGTGCGCAGGAACGTCGGCTGGGTCGCCCAGGAGCAGGCCCTGCACGACTTCATCGACAACAGCGGCAGCGCCGTCGTCGTCGCCCTGCCGTGGGTGCTGCGGGTCACCATCCTGCTGCTCGACCTGCTGCCGCTCAGCGTCAAGCTCTTCGGCGGCCCGACCGTCTACGAAAGGCGGCTGCGCGAACTGGCCTACAGCCAGGCCTACGAGACGCAGCGCCTGCGCGACTCGCACATCGCCAAGATCGACATGAGGTACGACCTCGACCGGTTGAACACACGGGACAGCTACGACCGGGGACGCGAGGACATCCGCGGCCCTGGCCGGAGCGTCTCGGGGACCCGGATCGACCGCAATCCATCTCCTTGAGAACCTGAGGAGTCTCGTTGACCGATTTCCACGCCGGGCAGGGCGGATCGGCCTCCTCATCCGCCACCGGCCACCGTACGGCGATCGCCCGCTACCGCGAGCTGGCCGACCGGGCGATGACCGCGCTCGGCCAGGAGGACGTCCCGCAGGCGGCGGCCTTACGCCAGGCCCACGACCGGGCCGCGGGACTGGCCGTGAAACTGAGGGAACGCTGCGCGAAACCCGTCTCGGTGGGGATCGTCGGAGAGTACAGCGCGGGCAAGTCCATGCTGCTCGGCACGTTGCTCGGCGCCCCCGGGCTGCTGCCGGTCTCCGGTTCGCCCACCACGGGGAACGTGACGGTGCTGCGCGTCGAGCCCGCCCCGCCGGGCGAGCCGACCCGGGTGCGCGCGGCCAGGATCGAGTACCTCACCCGTGACGAGCTGGCCGAGACGGTCGGCTACATCATGGACGAGCTGGTCAGGACCGTGCAGCGGGCCGGAGGCGGCAGGGACGTCTCCGCGCTGGGCGGCTACAACCCCGTCAGGGACGGCTGGGACGTCCTGAACCGGTGGGCGGAGAACACGCTGGACTGGGCGGCGATGGAGAACTCCAGGCTGCTGGGCATCACGCTCGAACTGACGAGGATCCGTGACGCGCTCAGACTCGCCGGGGAGTTCGTGCTCGACGGCCACACGGGGCTGACCCTGCCGGTCGAGCCGGACATGCTCCGCCAGGCGCTCGACATCGAGGACATCAGGGACCTGCCGCGCGCCTTTCCCAGGACCGCGCAGGGCTTCCCCCTCTCGCCCCGCGACCCGCTGACGGCCCAGACCCTGCGGACCACCTTCACCCTGATCCGCAGGGTGGTCTGCCAGGTCTCGGTGGCCCAAGGGGACTGGGCGGGGCCGCTGCCCGGGGACGGCACCGCGGCGGAGCTGTGCGACCTTCCCGGGCTGGGCGCGACCGCGGTCCGCGACGAGTACCTCAGCGTCAGGGAACTGGACGAGATCGACGCCATCGTGATCGTGCTGCCCTCGCACCGGGCCGAGCGTGACGACGCGCGGCAGTTCTACTCGTTGCTCGAACGCAACCGCAGGGGCAAGGGCGCGCTCAGCGAGTCGATCCTGGTCGCGGCCAACTGCTTCGACCTGCTGCAGCCGCCGGACGTCCCGTTCGCGGGCGTGGCCGACCTGGTGGCCTCCTCCCGCGACCTGTCCTCCCTGCACCGGATGGCCACCACGCTCAACGGGCGCAGGGAGGACCGGGTTGCCTTCACCTCCTCGCTCGTCGCGATCGCCGCCCAGGGCCTGCCGTACGAGACCGGCGGTGAGGAGGGGGAGAAGATCACCGCGTCGCTCGGCGCCGCCGGGGCGCAGGCGGAGCGGTGGAAGCGGATCGCCGCGGACCTGGCCCTGACCGATCCGGGCCACCCGTACACCGCGGCGTTCGGCGGGTTCGGGCGGGACGGAGGTGTCGCGGGGCTGCGGGACATGCTGGACCGGCACGTGCGGACCTACGGCGTGTTCCTCAAGCACGAGGCGGTCGTGCCGATCGCCACCGACCTGCTGGCGGCGCTGCGGGCGCTGGACCGGATGCTGCGCCCGGCGCTCGGCGGCGCCCAGGCGGGGGTACGTGACACGGGCTCGCTGACCGCGCTGTTCCGGATGATCGAGGAGGAGACCTCCCACACGGTCAGGTCGCTGGGGCTGCTGGCCGACCCGGAACGCCTCGCGGCCGACGGCACGCAGGTCGTCCCCGGCGGCTCCGCGGTCCTCGACCTGGCGCGGGCGGGCGCCACCTACGACGTGTTCACCTGGCGGGAATGGCAGCAGTACCGGGACCGGGTCGGTGACGACGGCCGGATCGGGCCGCCGCTCGGCGGGGGGAGGGCGGCGGGCGGCCGGGGCTTCGGCGTGGCGCGGCGCATGCCGACCGAGGCCGACGCGACCGCCCCCGACACCACGGAACGGCTCTTCGCCAGGTTCGAGCCCACCTGCGTCAGGGCCGTCGGCGAGGCCAGGGAGATCTACCTGGAGGCCGTCGCCGCCTGGGCGGAACGGCGCCACCGGGAGCTGGCCCACGTGCGCGAACGGCTGCGCGCCCCGGACACGGCGGAGTCCGTCGGGCGGCTGCTGGCCGCGCTCGACCCGGAGGACGACGGCCAGGCGCGCGGGCACAACCTGCTCAGCCTGGTCTCGATGGACTGGCTGCCCGACGCGGCGGCGGGCCTGCTGCCGGTGCCCGTCCCGCCGTCCAACGGGGACCGCTCCCACGGGGACCCCCATGGAGGCTCCTATGGGGACTCCCACGAGGACAGGGAACGGATCGCCGAGCGGTTCCCGCTGCGGACCGCGCAGGCGCTGCCCTGGAACGGCGGGCGCCGCAACATCGCCGGGGACGCGGGGGCCAGGATCGTCACCCACCAGATGAACATCTTCCGGGTGCGCGGCGACATCGTCGCGGCGGTCGGCCACCACGTACGGCGTCATCTGCTGGCCGACGCGGTCCGGCTGGGCCGGGAACTGCGCGTGGAGCTGCAGGAGCTGCGTGAGGCCGTACCGGCTGAGGAGAGCGTGCGGCGCCTCACCCGGCGGGGGACGCACGAGGGCGGACGGGCCCCGGCGGACGGCCCGGTCCGTGACCTGCTCGACGAATGGGACGCAAAGCCCGGAGGTAACGCCCGATGACCGTGCGCCTGCTGTTCGCGGGACCCAACGACGGCGAGGGGGACGACGAGACCTCAGCCGGTGTGTTCACGATCTTCGAGGTGAACGGGGAGTACCGCCTGCCCGACGTGTTCGCCGAACCGGACGGGGTGGCGAACGCCGTGGACGTCCACGGGCCGGGGCCGCAGCCACCGGGCGACGAACTGGCCGCGCGGATCGCCGAGCTGTACACCCTTCCCGGCTGGCGCCCGCGCCCGATGCCGGGACGCTACCTGCTCGTCCAGGGGCCCGCCCTCCCGGCCGCCGACCTCGGGCTCGGCGGTGAGCGGACCGTCAGGATCGCCTGGTGGATCGGCGAGGCGGGATCGGGACCCAGGGAGTTCACGCTCGAACTGCGGCTGATGCCGCCGGGGGCGCGTCCCTCCAGGAGCGGCGTCAACCGGGACGCGACCCGGCGGGTCGCCCCGATCGGCGAGCCCCGGCGGCACGTGAGCTTCTTCGGGCACGCGGCGGTCGACTTCGGCACCTCCTCCTCGACCGTCACGCTGTACGACAGGACGGGCGGCAAACGCGTCGAGATGGACGAGCAGCAGTTCGAGGTGCTGCTCGCCGGGTTCGACCGGCTGCTGCTCGACGGCCCCGCCGGGACGCACGAGGCCGACTGGGCGCAGGCGCGCGAGGACATCGTGCGCGGGCTGACCACCCGGCTGAACTCGCTGCTCGGCCTGTCGGGCACCGGCGACTCCGTCCGGGTCACCGTCACCAGGGAGGGCCTTGAGGTGCTCCAGCCGGGCTTCCAGCACCTGCCGGTGCCGAAGGTCCGCTACCGGGACGTGCTCTGCAAGGAGCTCGACGTGGCGATCTCCCGGATGGACGAGAAGCTGGGCACGGCCTACGCCATGAGCCTCGACGGCTGCTACGCCGACGCCTTCGGCACGCCCGCGCTCGGCTCGCTGTACCTGCACCAGGTCGTCTTCGACGGTGACTCGCCGGAGATCTCCAGCGAGATCAAGGTGCTTGAGGGCTCCCCGCTGCGGGCGGTGCTCGGCGACCGGGCCGACCGGGTGACGCGCGCCTACCCGGGGCTGAAGCGCGCCTTCTCCCGGCCCCGTGAGCTGCCCGAACTGCGCGGCGAGGGCGGGGCTCCGGTGACGACGGACACGTTGCTGATGCACGCCTACAACGACCTGGTCGACAAGACCATCGAGTACGGTAACGAGAAACGTTCCGCGGAGTGGGGCATCCGCGGGCTGAACCACCTCGTGCTGACCTACCCGACCACACTTCCGCCGTCGGGGCGTCGCGCGCTGGAGAAACTGGCGCAGTCCAGTCTCAGGATGGCCAGGGTGACCACGACGTTCGACGAGGCCGTCGCCGCCGCGCTGTTCTTCGTGATGCGCGACTTCGGCGGCGAGTCCGACACCGGTGTCGAACCGTTCCGCGCCAGGTCACGGCGGGTACGGCCGGGGCGCCCCGCCTGGCGGCAGAACATGCTGGTCATCGACATCGGCGGGGGCACGACGGACGTCGCGCTGTTCGCGCTGCACCTGCTCGACCGGCAGGTGCCCGCCGAGGACGTCCCCGAGGAGTTCTTCGGCCGCCACTACGTGATCCGCCCCGAGGTACGTGGCTCGACCGGGCACCCGCAGCTCGGCGGCGACCTGCTGACCCTGCGGGTGTTCCACTGGCTGAAGGCGGAGATCGCCGACGCCCTGATGGCCCTGACCACCCGCAGCGGCGGGGACACCGCCGCCGGGAGCGCAGAGGAGGAGGCGTGGCTGGGGCACTGGCCGTCCTCCCACGTCGGCGCCGACGGTGTGCCGCGCCCCATCGCCCCGGCCTTCATCGCCAACCCCGATCCGGGGCCGAGACCCGAGCGGGTCTGGACGGCGTTGCGGGAACTGCTGCCGACGCACAGCCCGGCGCTGGCGGCGGGCGGGCGCGCCGCGCCGGGGCGGGCGTTCTTCCGGCTGTGGCAGGAGGCCGAACAGGCCAAACGGCTGCTGGGCGCGGGCCGGGAGTACACCCTGCCGAAGAACAAGCTGCAGGAGGTGCTCAACAACGTCGACGGCCGGTCGAGGCCGCCCGCGGCGCTGGTCGAACGGCTCGGGCACACCGTGGTCACCCTGCTGCCCGAGCAGTTCGAGCACCTGGCGACACCCGTGATCACCGCGGCCGTCGACATCGCGCTCACCACCTTCAGCGCGCAGCGCCGCCGGGAGCCCGAGGAGCCCATCGACATCGTCGCGCTGTCCGGCAAGACCAGCACCATGCCCCTGGTCGAACGCATCGTGGCCAGACGGCTGCGCGAGCTGACCCTGAACGCCACGGACGGGACGGACGCCGTCCCGGTTCCCCGCCTGGTCGTCGAGCGCCGCTACGCCAAGCAGGCCACCTCGATCGGCGCGTGCTGGGCGCACAGCTTCAGCCGTTACGCCGACATCGAGAGCGAGGAAACGGGCGGACCCTCGGGCGAGGCCGAACGCCACGTGGACGGCCGCGAACGGCTGCGGGCGGGCCAGAACGTCGTCGGCATCGCCGTGGACAACCTGTTCCAGAGCCTGCCGTGCGACTTCTCCCTGCAGAACGCCGACACGCGGGTCGGCATGCTGCTCAACGCGGGCGACCAGCTCGACGTCGCCGACCGCACCGGCAGACTGTCGGTCCGTACGGCCTGGCGCCCGATGAAGGAGGACATCCACATCCACCGCGAGCTGGGCGGCGACCGGGGCGAGTCCATCGAGTGGGGCAGGTTCACCTTCGACAGCAGGCAGGACAGGCTCACCAGGGCCAACGTCGACTGGGGCAGGATCCGCTTCCAGATCGAGATCAACCAGGAGCTGGAACCGGTCATCCACCTGTGCCACGGCGGCAACCCCGTCTACCTCGTCGACGGCGACCACGGCGAGGTCGCGACGGCGCTGAACGGCGGACGCCGGGGCGTCCCGCTGGAGGCCACGGGGCTGCCCGCCGCCATCCACGTCAGGAGGACCCCGGACGCGCTCGACGACAGGGCGACCGTCGAGCTGTTCCCGATCCTGGCGCCGGGCGAGGAGACCCGGCGGCACCTGCGCTCCTACCTGCTGGAGAGCGGAGGCGACGGCCGGGTGTTCAGCGGGGCGATCTCCCCGGCCTGGCTGCCCCCGCCCGCCCAGGCGTACGGCGCGGCGACCTGGGAGTTCCTCTGGGTGGACGGGCGCGGCAACCTCTCCCCGCTGTTCCGGATGTCCGCGCCCCGCAGGGACGCGCACGTGCGCTACCACGTCACCCTCGACCACCTGGGGAGGCTGCGGATCCACGTCGGATACCCCCGCTACCTGGCCGCCCGCAGTCTCACCGACCTGGCCGACTACCCCGGCGCGGTGTTCACCTCCCCGATGGAGCCGGGGGAACCGTTCGGCAAACCGGAGTGGGAGCCCTTCACCGGTGACCACTGACCTTCGACAGGACGACTCCATGCGAACGCTCGACGATCTGCTCGAACCCCTGCTCGGCCTGGACGGGCGGCCGGCGCCGTTCGCCGGGCCGTTGCGTGACCTGCTGCGCGACGTCGTCACCCGCCTGGACACCCACCTCGACCAGCGGGCCGCGCAGGTGCCGACCGACCTCTACCTGCGGGGACAGGACCTGATCGGCCGGCTGCGCACCGTCTGCCGGGTGCCGGGCAGGCAGGTGCACCGGGCGGTGCAGGCCGAACTGGACGACGCGGCCAGCCCGCTGCGGGTGCCGCTGTGGAGCGCGCTCGGCGACCTGGCCGGACAGCTGATCATCCTGCTGCACAGGGACGGCCCCCGGCAGCGGGAGGAGGCGGACGGAGACCTGGTGCTCGGCCTGGTCGGCGTGCTGCTCGGCCTGACGCACCCCGCCCCGCACCAGGAGTCCCGCAGGGAACCCCCGGCCGCTGTGGAGCCGGCCGAGCCCGTGGAGTCCGTGGAACCCACGGCCCCCGTCGCGGCGCCCGTCGAGGAGACGGGCAGGAGGGGGCCCGGCGACCTGACCGTACGGCTGCGCGACGAGTACGACCGCCTCTACCAGGACAGCGTCGTCTACCTGGGCGAACCCGACGAGGCCCCGGAGACGGCCGAGGAGCTGTGGATCGGCCTGCACGTGGCCTGCCTGCGGCTGCCCGAGGCCATCGCCAGGTTCCAGCGCGAGCACTTCGCGCGGACCTTCGGCGGCGAGCCGGGCGAGGCCGTCGTCCCGGCGCTGCCGGCGATCGGCTTCCCCGGGCTCGGCGATCCCAAGGGGCCCGGCGGCGACCACTGGCGTTCGGCGAGGACCGAGAGGATGTACGACATCCTGGTGGAGATGTTCGCCGTCGCCGAGCTCGACCCGGGCGTCTACCACGGTCTCGACGAGATGGCGCGCGACGCCCAGGCCCCGATCAGGCTGGACGCCGAGACCCGGCGTCAGTACCGGGAGCGGGCGTGGACCAGGCTGCGGGAGCTCGACGAGCTGCAGCCGGGCAGCGACCTGGAGATCAGATACCTGGCCTGGGTCGACGAGGTCGTCTCCTCGTTCTTCCCGCTGCCGCTGCCCGTGCCGGACAGCTGGTGGGCCGAACGGTACCGGCGCTCCCGCGCCCTGGTGCTCGACGCGGTCAGGGCCGCGGGCGGCAAGGCCGACGTCCTGGACGGCAGGCCGTACGACAGGGCGTTGCGCGGCAGGCTCAGCGGAACCCAGATGATCATGCCGGTCGAGGAGGCCGACGCCGACCGGGTGCTGTGGACGTTGCGGCTGCCGTGGGAGTTCGGCGGCAGCGGCGAGCCCGGCCGGGTCGTCCACGGGGTACGGCGTCGCTGACGTGATGGCCGTTATGGCGGTTAGTGACCGTATCGGCGGGTAGGACCGCCACGTGGCACAGGGGGGATGGATCTCCCGCTGGCCGGTTGTCCGGCAGCTCAGGGGAGAAGACGGCAGGTCGCGCGCCGCCCGTTCGGCGCGCACCGACGCGCTGCGCCCCAGGACCGAGCTGGCCGACAGCGTCACCAGGTCCGTCTGCCCCTACTGCGCGGTCGGATGCGGCCAGCTCATCTACGTCAAGGACGGCCGCGTCACCCAGATCGAGGGCGACCCCGACTCGCCCATCTCGCGCGGCAGGCTCTGCCCGAAGGGCTCGGCGAGCAAACAGCTCGTCACCCACCCCGGCAGGCAGCGGCACGTGCTCTACCGGCGCCCCCACGGCACCGAATGGGAGCCGCTCGACCTCGAAACCGCGATGGACATGATCGCCGAGCGGGTGCTCCGTACCCGCCGGGAGACCTGGCAGCAGCAGGAGGAGGGCAGGACGGTCCGGCGCACCATGGGCATCGCCAGCCTGGGCGGGGCGACGCTGGACAACGAAGAGAACTACCTGATGAAGAAGCTCTACACCGCCCTCGGCGCGATCCAGGTCGAGAACCAGGCCCGTATTTGACACTCCTCGACCGTCCCCGGTCTGGGGACCAGCTTCGGGCGCGGCGGCGCGACGAATTTCCAGCAGGACCTCGTCAACGCCGACTGCATCGTCATCCAGGGCTCGAACATGGCCGAGTGCCATCCGGTCGGGTTCCAGTGGGTGGTCGAGGCCAAGGCGCGGGGCGCGAAGGTGTTCCACGTCGATCCGCGCTTCACCCGCACCAGCGCGCTGGCCGACCGGCACCTGCCGATCCGCGCGGGCACCGACATCGTGCTGCTCGGCGCGCTGATCAACCACGTGCTGGTCAACGAGCTGGACTTCCGCGAGTACGTGCTGGCCTACACCAACGCCTCGGCGATCGTCTCCGAGGACTTCAGGGACACCGAGGACCTCGACGGGCTGTTCTCCGGCTTCGACCCCGACAGCCGTAAGTACGACCCGTCGAGCTGGGCCTACGAGGGAACCGAGGAGGAACCCGCCGCCGGGCTGCGCGGCGAGCAGCTCGAAGGCGGGGCCTACCACGCAGAGGTGGCCGGTCCCGACCAGTACGGCTCCGGCGGCGCGCGGGAACAGGCCAGGCCGCCCGCCGATCCGACGCTGCGCCACCCGCGCTGCGTCTACCAGATCCTCCGGCGCCACTTCGCCCGCTACACCCCGGAGCTGGTCGAACAGGTCTGCGGTGTCTCCAGGGAGGACTTCGCCGAACTGGCCGGGGCGATCACCGAGAACTCCGGCAGGGAACGCACCACCGCCTGGGTGTACGCGGTCGGCTGGACCCAGCACACCGTGGGCGCGCAGTACATCCGCACCGCCTCGATCCTGCAGCTGCTGCTGGGCAACATGGGACGGCCGGGCGGCGGCATCATGGCTCTGCGCGGCCACGCGAGCATCCAGGGTTCGACGGACATCCCGACGCTGTTCAACATCCTGCCCGGCTACCTGCCGATGCCGAACGCCCACGGGCACGACACCCTCGACGACTACCTGCGGGGGGCCGGAGCGGAGACGGGCTTCTGGGGCAGGAAACGCTCCTACATGGTGAGCCTGCTCAAGGCGTGGTGGGGGGAGCACGCCAGCCCGGACAACGACTTCTGCTTCGATTACCTGCCCCGCCTGACCGGCGACCACGGCCACTACACGACCGTGATGGGGCAGATCGACGGCACCGTCAAGGGCTACTTCGTGGTGGGGGAGAACCCGGCCATCGGTTCCTCGGGAGGCAGGGCGCAGCGGCTCGGGCTGGCCAACCTCGACTGGCTGGTCGTGCGGGACCTGACCCTCGTCGAGACCGCCACGTTCTGGAAGGACGGCCCGGAACTGGCCACCGGGGAGATGCGCACCGAGGACATCGCGACCGAGGTGTTCTTCCTGCCCGCCGCCAGCCACGTCGAGAAGGAGGGCACCTTCACCAACACCCAGCGGCTGCTGCAGTGGCGGCACAAGGCACTCGACGCGCCGGAGGACTGCCGCAGCGAGCTGTGGTTCTACTACCACCTCGGCAAGCGGATCAAGGCCGCGCTGACCGGCGACGAGATCGACCGCCCGCTGCGCGAGCTGACCTGGGACTACCCGGAGGAGGGCGAGCGCGCCGAGCCGTCCGCGCCCGCCGTGCTGCGGGAGATCAACGGCACCGGCCCCGACGGGCGGACGCTGTCGGCCTACACCGAACTCAAGGCGGACGGCTCGACCCGGTGCGGCTGCTGGATCTACTGCGGCGTCTACGCCGACGAGGTCAACCAGGCCGCCCGGCGCAGACCGGGCGACGAGCAGAGCTGGGTGGCGCCCGAGTGGGGCTGGGCCTGGCCCGCCAACCGGCGCGTGCTCTACAACCGGGCCTCCGCCGACCCCGAGGGCCGCCCGTGGAGCGAACGCAAGGCCTACGTCTGGTGGGACGCCGAAAAGGGCGAGTGGACCGGCCACGACGTGCCCGACTTCGAGCCGGCCAAGCCGCCCGGCTACCTGCCGCCGCAGGGCGCGCAGGCCGAGGACGCCCTGGCCGGGACCGACCCGTTCATCATGCAGGCCGACGGCAAGGGCTGGCTGTTCGCCCCCGCCGGCCTGGCCGACGGGCCGCTGCCCACCCACTACGAGCCGCACGAGTCACCGCTGCCCAACCCCCTGTACGGCCGGCGGGCCAACCCCGCCCGCCGCGTCTACGACCGCCCGGAGAGCCCGTACAACCCGCCTGAGTCACCACGTTTCCCCTACGTCCTGACGACCTACCGGCTGACCGAGCACCACACGGCGGGCGCCATGAGCAGGCCGCTGCCCTACCTGGCCGAGTTGCAGCCGGCGCTGTTCTGCGAGGTCTCACCGGAACTGGCCGAACTGACCGGGCTGGTCAACGGCGGCTGGGCGACGATCGTGACGACCCGCACCGCGATCGAGGCCCGGGTCCTGGTCACCCGACGCGTCCGGCCGCTGCGGCTGCAGGGCCGTACGGTCCACCAGGTCGGCCTGCCGTACCACTGGGGATGGGGCGGGGGCGGGCTGGTGACCGGCGACGCCGCCAACGACCTGCTGCCCCTCGTGCTCGACCCGAACGTCTACATCCAGGAGGGCAAGGCCGTCACCTGCGACCTGAGGCCGGGCAGGCGCCCGACCGGCCCGGCGCTGCTCGAACTGATCAGGGAGTACCGCGACCGCTGAGCGGACGGGCGGCCTGACGACCCGGAGTGTGTTCCAGTGGCCCCGGACGCGTGACGGCATTCTCGATGATTTCCCGCAGCCGAGGTTGTATAGGAAAAGTATAGCGGTCCGCAGAATATTTCTTCCACTTAACCGGTTCGATGTGCCCGCGGCGGCGAGCTCACGCCATTAATGGAGGAACAATGACCGAACTCAACGTGCCCGCCGGTCTGGCTCCTGCGCAACGCGCCCAGATCAAGAGCCTCATTTGCGAGATCCTCGAGATCGACCCGGACGGGGTCACCGAAACCAGCCTGTTCAGCGAGGACCACGGCGCGGACTCCCTGCGGGCCATCGAGATCCTCGCGGCCCTTGAGCGCACCCTCAAGGTCAGCATCGACCAGGAGGAACTGGTCAGGATGACCAACCTTGAGGGCGTCTACACCGTCGTCACGGAGGCGTCCGCCCGATAACACCTCTGACGGCGGCTGGACAGGAGGGCGTTGATGAGCGGACCGCGAACGGATAAACATTTCAGAAGACGGGTGGTCGTCACCGGTATCGGTGCGATCACCAGTATCGGCATCGGCGTGCAGGAATTCCTTTCCGGATTACGAGAAGGGCGTAGCGGGGTCAAACCCATCACCGCGTTCGACACGACCGGGTTCGAATACGCCAACGCATGCGAGGTCACCGATTTCGATCCGGCCGCGTCGATCGACCGTCTCGACCCGGCCGAGCTCGGCCGGGCCAGTCAGCTGTCGGTGGCGGCGGCGGGGATGGCCGTGCGGGACGCAGGCCTGCAGCCGCGGGAACTGCGCGCGCGACGCGCGCTGGTGTCGGTCGGCACCACCAACGGTGAGGGGCGGGACTTCGACAACCTGGCCGGACAGGGAATCGACCGCGGCCTCGACCGGCTCGATCCCGCGCTGAGCGGGCGCGTCGGTGCCGGAAGGCTCTCGTCGAGCATCGCGCGTGAGCTCGGCATGACCGACGTCGAGGCCGTCACTCTGCCCACCGCGTGCGCGGCGGGCAACTACGCGATCGGCCACGGCTTCGACGCCGTGCAGAGCGGCGACGTCGACGTCGCCTTGTGCGGCGGCGCGGACGCGCTGTGCCGCAAGACCTTCGCGGGCTTCTACCGCCTGGGGACGATCGCCCCCCAGGTCTGCCAGCCGTTCGACCGAGGCCGCAAGGGCATCCTGACCGGCGAGGGAGCGGGAATCCTCCTGCTGGAGAGCATGGAGTCGGCGCTGGCCCGCGGCGCGCGCATCTACGCGGAGATCCTCGGGTTCGGGCTGAACTGCGACGCCCACCACCCGGTCGCGCCCGACCGGGACAGCATCGCCGACTGCATGCGCCTGGCCCACCGGGACGCAGGAGTGAAGCCGGAGGAGATCGACTTCATCTCGGCGCACGGTACCGGGACGAAGGCCAACGACATCACCGAGGCGCGCGCCATCCACCAGGTGTTCGGCACCAGGCCGCCCGCCACCGTCTCGATCAAGTCGATGATCGGGCACTCGATGGGCGCGGCCAGCGCCCTCGCCGCGGCGGCGTGCGCGCTGGCCATCACCGAGGGCTTCATCCCGCCGACGATCAACCACGTCGAAACGGACCCGGAGTGCGCGCTGGACTGCGTGCCCAACCAGGCGCGCCCGGCGGAGCTGAACGTGGTGCAGAACAACGCGCTCGCCTTCGGGGGCAACAACGCCGTGCTCATCCTCGGCAAGTACCGGGGGGCGTGATGGTCGCCGTCTGCGGTGTCGGCGCGGTCGCCAGTGCCGGTGTCGACGTGGAGGAGATCTTTGCCTCGCTGTGCGGGGGCTGGGGAGCGGCGGCCGAGCCGCGCGGATTCGATCTGAGCAAGTACCGGACCAAGCTCGCCTTCGAGATCGACGACCGGCCCGAAGAGGGCGGTGACGTGCCGCTGCGCTCGTCCAGGTGGCTGGAGCACGTGGTGGAGGTCGCGGCCCGCGACGCGGGTCTGGGCGAGGACCTGCGTGACGTGCCGATCCTCGTGGGAACCACCCTGCGCGAGCTGCGCTCGGTCGAGTTGAGCTGGCGCGACGGCATCGCCTTCGACACCGACGAGCTGCACTTCGGCACCGCGCTGCGCCGCCGCTTCAACGCCTCCCAGACCTTCACGGTCGCCAACGCCTGCGCGGCCTCGCTCTACGCGCTCGCGCTCGGCACCGATCTGCTGAACGCCGGCGCCGCCGACGCGGTGATCGTGGCGGGCGTCGACAACATCTCGGAGAGCACCTACGGCCTGCTCGACCGCTGCTATTCCGACCCGCCCGACGCCCTGCGCCCCTTCGACAAGGGACGCAGGGGCATGCTCCAGGGCGAGGGGGCGGCCGCGGTCGTCCTGCGCCGGGCATCACAGGCCACC
Source organism: Streptosporangium sp. NPDC020145 (assembly GCF_040631275.1). Taxonomy (NCBI): domain Bacteria; kingdom Bacillati; phylum Actinomycetota; class Actinomycetes; order Streptosporangiales; family Streptosporangiaceae; genus Streptosporangium; species Streptosporangium sp. NPDC020145. The sequence goes on from NZ_JBEXZT010000001.1 coordinate 456,145, forward strand.
TCCGGGAAGGTGTACGGGCTGGTGCGCTCGGTCGCGGTGAACTGCGACGCCTACCACCCCTCCGCGCCCGACGCCAAGAGCATCGCCCTGGCGGTACGGCAGGCGCACGAGCGCGCGGGCCTGACCCCGGGCGACATCGACCTGCTGCTGCTCCACGGTACGGGGACGCCGCTGAACGACGAGGCCGAGGCGCGCAGCCTCGGCGAGGTCTTCGGCGAGGTCCGTCCTTCGCCCTGGATGACGGCGATCAAGTCGATGACCGGGCACACCGCGGGGGCCTCCGGCCTGCACAGCCTGCTCGTCGCGCTGGAGTCCATGCGGACCGGGGTCGTGCCGCCGGTGGTCGGTGTCACGGACGTCATGGACGAGATGGCGGGACTGCGCCTGGTCCGCGACCGGGCGGTGCGCGCCGCGGTGCGATTCGCCCAGGTGAACGCGTTCGGGTTCGGCGGCCTGAACGCGGTGGCCGTTGTGGAGAAGGCGGCGGACCGATGACGGTGATCACCGGTGTGGGAACCGCGATCGGCGGGGTGGCCCGGCCGGCGGACCTGTTGCTGACGACGACGCCGGGTGGAGAGGATCCGATCACCGGGCTGAGCGGGCGTGGCCTGCGGTACAAGGACCGGGCGACCAAGCTGGCGCTGTGTGCGGGCAGGGACGCCCTCACCGACGCCGGCCTGCTGCTCGATCCGGGCCTCGCGGTGCCGGGCGAGAGCATCGGCGTGGTGGTCAGCTCCAACTTCGGCAACGTGGACACGGTGTGCGCCACGGTGTCCACCATCGCCGAGCACGGTTACGGCGCCACCAGCCCCATGATGCTGCCCGCCACCGCGAGCAACGTGACGGCCTCGTGGCTGGCGATCTCGTTCGGACTGCGCGGGGTGAACCTGACCCTGTGCAACGGGCCCACCTCCGGCCTGGACGCGGTGTACTGGGCCGGGATGATGATCGACGCCGGGCGGGCGCGGCGGATGCTCGTGGTCGGCGTCGAACCGGTCAACGAGGTGGTGACCCACCTGGTCGGGCCGCTGTTCGACGGCGCCGCCGCGCTGGTGCTGGAGTCGGAGGAGGCCGCGCGCGAACGCGGGGCCGGGTCGCTGGCCCGGCTGGGCCGCTACGCCAGGCGGGAGACGCACGACGAGGCGGTCGGTCACGTACTGGAGCAGGCCGGACCCGTCGGTCTGTGGTGCCTGCCCGAACAGCCGCCCACGGCGGAGGAGACGGCCGGAGCCGCGACCCATGACCTGACCGCGCTGCTCGGGCGCTGCTCGGGCGCGCTCGGCGTCGTGCAGTGTGTCGCCGGGGCCTCCTGGCTGAGCGCGGGTGGCGAAGGCGCCGTACTGGCGAGCGTGAACGCCTCCGACGCCGCGGCGGCCACCGTGCTCACTCCGGCGCCCACCACGGCTGGGACCGGCCGATGACCCCCCGGGTCAGGTGCCGCCGCCCCGCCACCGTCGAACGACCGGTGCGTGTGCTGATGCTGTACGGGCTCGGCGGTGGCCCCTCGACGTGGAACCGGTTCGCGGAGCTGGCAGGCCCGGACCTGGAGCTGTGGGAGGCCGCCCTGCCGTGGTCGGCGGGCGACACCGGAGAGTGGAGCAGGCGGGGCGACGCCACCTCGTGGGTCAGGGCGGCCATCGACGAGGCCGGCGCCGTCGACCTGGTCGTCGCGCACTCCTTCGCGGCCAACGTGCTGCTGGAGGTGCTCGCGCGCGACGGCGGACCGGCCGCCGTGCTCGTGTCGCCGTTCTACCGGGCCAGCCCGGCCGAGTTCGACTGGGCGACCATCGAGAGCTACCTCCATGGTTTCCACGGCATCCTCGACGAGGGTCTGCGGGTCAGCTCGGAGGGCCGGCTGGCCGCCGGCGTCCGCCACGACATGGCGCTGAAACTGCGCGAGCGGCTCGGCCCGTACGGGTGGATGCGGTTCTTCGACGCCTACCTGCGCTCACCCATGCTGGACACCGCCGCCGTCACCGTACCCTGCCTGGTGATCAGCGGCGCCGACGACCCCGCGGCCCCGCCGCGGGACGGGCGGACGCTGGCCGAGGCGCTGCCACACGCCCGCTTCGAGATCCTGCCCGCAGGGCACCTGCCGATGATCGAACAGGCGCACCGATTCGCCGAGCTGATCGGTGAGTTCGCCGCGACACACCATCTGGAGAGCACGTGACCGTCACCCGCCTGGAGATCCGGCCCCGGTACGAAGGTGCGAACGTCGGCACCTGGATCGGCTTCAAGCATCTGAACTACCTGGTCGAGGAGGCGGTGCTCGAACACCTGCGCCGGTCGGGGATAAGGGCCACCGATCTCTACCACGATCACGGGCTGTGCGTCGACCTGGTCGACATCGACACCAGGATCCTGAGCGCGCTGCGCATCGACGACCTGGCGACCGCCGAGGTCACCGTGGCCGAGCCCGGGACGCTCACCTTCACCGTCGTCATCCGGCCCAACGCGGACCCCGGCGCGCCGAAGGCCGTCAGCGCCAAGGTCAAGGTGTCGCTACGGCACGACCCTCGCGGCGGCGCGGGCGAGATCCCGGCCGAACTGCGCCCGTACACGGTGGCTCGGCTCGGGGAGCAGGACAAGAGTGTGCAGGTGCCCGACGGCGCCGACCCGCTCGACGTCCTGACCGGCGGTCGCAACGCCTTCGCCTGGAAATGGCGGATTCCCTACTTCTACTGCCACTTCACCGAGCGCATGCAGATGTCCGGATATTTGCGAATTATGGAGGAGGTTGTGGACCTCTTCCTCGCCGACCGCGGTGTGTCGGTCAAACGACTGCTCGACGAGCAGGGATGGATCCCCGCCGTGCCGCACTCCAGGATCACGCTGCTGGACGAGGCGCTGATGGAGGAGGAGCTCTACACGGTCCTGACCGTCGAGGACGTCTTCAAACGGTTGACCTACACCTCGCGGATGGACTGCTACGTGCTCCGCGACGGCCTGCTCGTCCCCACCGCCACCGGCCGGATCACCCACGGATACGCCGAACTCTCCGGCCGGTCCGAATGGGGCCTGGTGTCCTTCGACGACCGCCTCTCGGCCGCGCTCTCCGGCGCGTCGCGATGACGGACGTCCTGGTCACCGGCGTCGGCGCGGTCACCTGCCAGGGGTACGGTGCCGCGGTGCTGCGGGCGGCGATGGCCGGAGCCCTGCCCCCGGTTCCCGAGCGCATCCCCGACCCGGGGGCGAACCTGCGCCACCCGCTGATGCATCGGGTGCCCGACGCGGCGTTCGGCGACGGGCGGGCCGGCCGGCTGCTGAACTCGGCGGTGAGCGAGGCGCTCAGGGACGCGGGCCTGGAACGGCGCGACTGGCCCATGCGGATCGGCGTGGTCATCGGCTCGTGCATGGGCGAGGCCATGCTGCACGAGAGCGGCAGGAGCCGGGAGCCGGGCACCGGCTGGAACCCGACGTTCAGGCTCGCCTCGGAGGTGGGCGAGCGGCTCGGCGCGTTCGGTGTCAACGTGAGCATCAGCAACGCCTGCGCCGCGGGCGGGTTCGCGCTGAGCGTCGCCGCCGACATGGTTCGCGGCGGCGAGGCGGACGTGGTGATCGCGGGCGGGGTGGACGCCTACTCCAGGGTCGGCTGGGCGTCGTTCGACCGCCTCGGCGCGATCGATCCGGTCCGGTGCCGTCCCTTCGACCGGGACCGCCGGGGGACCGTGCTCGCCGAGGGCGCGGGAATCCTGGTCCTCGAATCGGCCGAGCACGCCTACGGGCGCGGGGCGGCCGTGTACGGCAGGGTGGCCGGGGCCGGCTGGAGCTGCGACGCGCACCACCTCACCGCGCCGGAACCCAGCGGGGAGCAGATCGTCCGCGCGATGCGGGAGGCGCTGGGCGAGTCAGGACGCCTGGGATGCGTCATCCCGCACGGCACCGGCACGCGGCTCAACGACCTGGTCGAGAGCCGCGCGCTGCGGACCGTCCTGGGCGAGCGGGCCGACAAGGTCCCCCTGTACAGCATCAAGGCGCTCCTCGGGCACACCGGCGGGGCGGCGGCCGCGCTCGGTGCGGTGGCGGCCGCCCTCATCCTCCGCTCCGGCACGGTGCCGCCGAACGTCGCGATCGGGGAGCAGGACCCGGAGTGCGAGGTGTACCTGCCGGTCGACGGCCCGGTCCGCCTCAGGACGCCGCGGATCATGGTCAACGCGTACGCCTTCGGCGGCAACAACGCCTCCTTCGTCCTGGAGGAGGCGGCATGACCGGGGAGATCAGGGACATCAGGGGCATAGGGGACATGGGGGACATCGTCGTCACCGGTGTCGGGACGGTCGTGCCCGAGCGTCACGGCCCCTGGTTCGACGTGACCACGGAGCTCGGGCCGCGCGGGTACAAATACCTGCCGCCGGCCTCGCAGTACCTGCTCGCCGCCGCGCGGCGCGCCGTGACCGGCGGAGGCGGCCTCGAACACGTGCCCGCGCACCGGCGCGGCGCGGCGGTCGGCACGAACGGCGCACTGCGCGCCTACTTCGACGACGTCGACCGCGTGGTCACCACGGGACACTCCGACGACCTCAGCCCGGCGGGAGCCCCCTACTTCGCGATCAACGTGCTCAGCGGCCGCCTGGCCAGCGACCACCAGATCAAGGCGTTCAGCCTGACGCTCACCTCGCCGCGGGTGGCCGGGTTCGAGGCCGTCGAGATCGGGTTGAGGGCGCTGGCTGCGGGCCGGGCCGACGTGCTGATCGCCGCCGCCATGGAACACGGCCTGCCGCACCACGCGCCGGGACTGGCGGCCGAGCAGGGAGCGGTGGCCATGACCATGGAACCGCGCGCGCTGGCCGAGGAACGCGGCGCGCCCATCCTCGGATCCTGCTTCGCCAGGACCGCGTTCGCGCCCCCCGCTCTGATGACCACCTCCGCCGGGCGGCGCCAGCTGGCCGCGCAGATCGAGACCGCGGTGTCCCGGCTGGGCACCGGTGACGTCGTGGTCCGCCCGGTCCTCGACGACTCGGCGGTGAGCCGGGCCCTGGCCGGTGTCCTCGCCGCCACCGGCCTGACGGTGCGTCCCGCGCTCACCGCCGACGGCGGCTGCCTCGCCCCCCTTCTGCTGCTCGCCCGGCTGTTCGGCGCGGCCGAGAGGCGGCCCAGCCTGGTGATCACCGCGACCGCCGAGGGCAACTTCGCCTTCGGCGGGATGCGTCCCGTCCATTCGGCCCAGCCAACCGGGAGTCGGCAATGTTGACGTCACTCGACAAGAGCTGGGGCCTGGTCCTCGGCGTCTCCAGCGGAATCGGCCGGGCCTGCGCGCTGGCCATGGCCCAGCAGGGCATGAACGTCGTCGGGGTGCACTTCGACACCGCCGCGATGGACGAGTCCGTCACCCAGCTGAGGGAGAAGCTGTCCTCCTACGGGGTGCGGGTCCACTTCCACAACGCCAACGCGGCCCGTAAGACCGTGCGGCAGGAGATCGTCGCCGGGCTCGCGGAGCTGACCGACGGCGCCGGGCTGAGAGTCCTGCTGCACTCGCTGGCCTTCGGCACGCTGGTGCGTTACCTGCCCGCCGAGGAGGGCGCGGCCGGGATCAGCGGACCGCAGCTTGAGATGACCATGGACGTGATGGCGAACAGCCTCGTGTACTGGGTCCAGGACCTGGCCGCCGCCGATCTGCTTCCCCCCGGCGCCAAGGTGTTCGCGATGACCAGCGCCGGGGCGGTCCAGCACCTGCCCAGCTACGGCGCGGTTTCGGCGGCCAAGTGCGCGCTGGAGGCGCACGTGCGTCAGCTGGCCTGCGAACTGGCGCCGAGAGGCGTCGCGGTGAACGCGCTGCGCGCCGGCGTCACGCTGACGCCCGCGCTCCGGCGGATCCCGGAACACCACGAGTTCAGCCGGAACAGCGCGCGGAACAACCCGCACCACCGGCTGACCGTCCCGGAGGACGTCGCCGAGGCGGTGGTGTTGCTGTCGAGCACCACCACCTCGTGGATCACCGGCAACACCATCGGCGTTGACGGGGCCGAACTGCTGGCCGCGGGCAGTTCGTGGGCCGGCGGCGAATCCGGGAGCTGAGGAGAGAACATGGATGAGTTGGTCATGTCGGGGTGGTCCGTGGCCTCGCCGTTCGGACTCGGGGCCGGTCCGTTCGCGGCCGGAATCGGCACGGGACGGCAGCCGTCGCCCGTCACGGACGGCGGGCCGTTCGACCGGGCGTATGTCATCCCCGGCTTTGACATTCCCCCCAAACTCGGCGGAAAGAGCACCCGGGGGATGGACCGGGCGACCGGCATCGCGGTGACAGGTGTCGGCATGCTGCTGGAGGAGTACGGCGGCGGGCCCGGCGACCACCCCGAGCGCGTCGGGCTCGTGCTCGGCACCGGGTCGGGGAGCGTCCAGAGCATCGTCGACTTCACCAGGGACTCGATGGTCGGTGAGCGGCCGTACGACGTCGACCCGGCCCGCTTCCCCAACACGGTGATGAACCGTGCCGCCGGGCAGAGCGCCATCTGGTACGGGCTGAAGGGGCCGAACGCCACCGTCGCCGGTGGAGCCGTCACCGGCCTGCTCGCCCTCAACTACGCCTCCAGACTGCTGCGGCGGGGCCGATGCGAGACGATCCTGTGCGGCGCGGTCGAGGAGTTCTCCGAACACCGGGGCTGGCTGGCGTGGCACTCCGGTCAGCGGAGCGAGCCGCTGGGCGAGGGCTGCGCGATCTTCCTGCTGGAGTCCCGGGAGAACGCCGTCCGATCCGGGCGGACCCCGCTGGCCACCGTGCTCGGGTCGCGGTTCGCCGCGTTCGGCCACCAGGAGGAGGCGGGGCGGCGGCTGTCGGAGTGCGTCACGGGACTGCTGACGCGTTGCGATCTCGACCCCGCCGACGTGCGCCTGGTGGCCACCTCGGAGACGACGGGAACGCTCGGCGAGCAGGAGAGCGCGGGCGTCACCGACGCGATCGGGGGCGCCGCCGTACGGCTGCGCTGCCGGGAGGCACTCGGCGACACGGCCGCCGCGTCCGCGGCGTTCCAGCTCGCCGCCACGCTGGCCGCCGGGCGGGACGAGCCGGCCGGGAGCCTCGCCCTGGTGACGTCCGTTGACTGTGGCGGCGTTGTCGGTTGCACGGCGCTGCGCCTGGAACCCTGCCCGTGACCCTGCCCGTGACCTGCGGCTCCGGTTCGGAGCCGCCTAATCCCGTGCTTATGAGAGGGACGGAACATGACCGAACAGATCATCACCGCGGTGGACAAGGAAGAGCTGCGCACGCTGATCGCGGCGACGCTCGACGTCGACGTGGCCGAGGTCACCGACGAGGCGCACTTCGTCGAGGATCTCGGGGTGGACTCGCTGATGGCGCTGGAGATCACGGTCAACCTGGAGAAGAAGTACCAGGTGAGGATCGACGAATCCGAGGTCGCCGGAGTGACCACCTTGGAGAGCACGTACGCCCTGCTGGGAGAGCTGTTGCGGAAGGCCGCCGGATGAGCCGGCCCGCCGCGCTCACGACGTCGGCCGTACGGGTCGGTGCCGATGGGGACACGATCACCGCCACGGTGGTCGTCGATCCGGACGAGCCGATGTTCGCCGGCCACTATCCCGGCTTCCCCGTGTTCCCGGCCGTCGGCATGCTGGAGTTCGTCGACCGCGCCCTGCGCGCGTCGTTCGGCGCGGACCTGACGCTGAGCGAGATCGTGAGCGCCCGCTTCCTCAGCCCGGTGCTTCCAGGGGACGAGCTCACCGTGCGGGCCACGCCACGCGACGGCGACTACACCGTGGTGGTCGGCACCGAGCGCGGCGAGTCCGCCCGGCTCCGGCTGCGGTACCGGGAGGGGGCGTGATCGGGGTAGACGAGATCAAACGGTTCATTCCGCACCGGTACCCGATCCTGCTGCTCGACCGGGTCACCGAGGTCTCACCGGGCCGGAGCCTGACCGCGATCAAGGCGGTCACCTGCAACGAGCCGTACTACCGGCACGTCGGCGCCGACGCGGGCCCCAGGGGCCACCACTACCCGTCGTTGCTGCTCCTGGAGTCGTGGGCGCAGGCCGCCTCGCTGCTCGTCCTGTGGGAGCAGCCCAACCCGGACGTGCTGTCCGGCAAGGTCGTGCTCGGCGGGGTGATGAAGAACGTGCGCTTCCTGCGCCCCGTACTGCCCGGCGAGGTGCTCTCACACCGGGTGCGCCTGGTCCGCCAGGTCGAGGACAGCTCGATCGTGGAGGGGGAGACCCTGGTCGGCTCCGAGGTGGTGCACGAGGCCGGCGCGGTGGTGTCGCTGCGGCCGGCCGAGGTCCTGCGTCAGGCGGCACCGGTGGGAGGCGCGTCGTGACCGGCCGTCCGGTCGCGCTGGTCACCGGCGGATCGCGGGGCATCGGCAGGGCCGTGGTGACCAGGCTCGCCGCCGACGGCTACGACGTGGCTTTCTGCTACCAGTCCAACGCCGAGGCCGCGGACGAGGTGGCGAAGGAGGCGGTCGAGGCGGGAGCGGGGGTGCTGGCCCGTCAGGTGGACGTGACCGACCGCTCCCAGGTGCGCGCGTTCGTCGGTGACGTCGAGGAGGAGTTCGGCCCGGTGCACGCCGTGGTCACCTCCGCGGGGATCACCAGGGACAGGCCGCTGGCGCTGCTGACGGATGAGGACTGGGACCGGGTGCTCACCGTCAACCTCGGCGGTACGCACAACGTGGTGCGGGCCGCGATCTTCCGGATGATGAAACGCAAGCGGGGCGCGGTCGTCACGCTGTCGTCGGTGGCCGGCGTCGCGGGGAACTCCGGCCAGACCAACTACTCCGCCTCCAAGGCGGGCATCATCGGCTTCACCAAGGCGCTGGCCAAGGAGGTCGGCCGTTACGGGATCACCGCGAACGTGGTGGCGCCCGGATTCGTCGAGACCGACATGACCGCCGGCCTGTCCGAGAAGGTCGTCCAGCAGATGGGCGAACGGATCTCCCTGGCCCGTTTCGGCACGCCCGGCGAGGTCGCCGACCTGGTCTCCTTCCTCGCCTCCGGCCGTGCCGCCTACATCACCGGCCAGGTGATCCGCGTCGACGGAGGCATCGCCCTGTGAGGGGTTCGGGAAGGGAGCGAGGGTGAGGTTCTACTTCAGCCTGCGGAGTCCGTACTCCTGGCTGGCACTGCACGACCTGCTGAACGACTACCCCGGCCTGGCCGAACGGCTCGAATGGATTCCGTTCTGGGACCCGGAGGAGTCCATGCTCAGGGAACTGACCGAGGCCGGTGGTGAGTTCGGCTACGCGACCATGCCCAAGGCCAAGCACCTGTACATCCTGCAGGACGTGCGCAGGCTCGCCCGTGACAGGGGACTGCGGACGCGCTGGCCGCTGGACCGGGAGCCGCGCTGGGAGGTGCCGCACCTGGCCTACCTGGTGGCCGCGGACAAGGGCCGGGGCCGGGAGTTCGTCATGCTGGCCTCGGAGATGCGCTGGGAGCGGGGGCTCGACATCTGCGCCCCCGAGGTGGTCGCGGAGATCGCCACCGCGCTCGACCTGCCGGCCGGCGAACTGGCGGGGGCCGCGGACCGGCTCCCGGTTCGCGAGCAGGCCGTACAGGCGCTGCTGTCCGCCTACCGCGACGGCGTGTTCGGAGTCCCGTTCTTCGTCCGTCGCTACGACAAGTACTGGGGAGTCGACAGGCTGGACGCCTTCGCGGGCTCGCTCGGGCTGCGGCCCGCCGCCTCCCTCAACCCGGCCGAGGAACACGCCGGCGGCTGTGGCTGAACAGTATGGCCGGAGTATAGGGCTCCGGCGGAGCATGCAGGAGAGGTGAGCGGGATGAACGGGGTGACGGGATTCGAGGGCTTCATGGCCCGGCTGGGCGACAACGCCGAGCGCTTTCCCGACCGGCGCGCGCTGGTGTTCTGCCGCGACGGCGGCGAGGAGGAGGTGCACACGTACCGGAGCCTCGATCTGGCCGCGCGGTCCGTGGGCGCCTGGTTGGCCACGAAGGTCACACCGGGAGAGCGGGTGCTGCTGTCCTACCCCTCCGGCCTGGGCTTCGTCACGGCGTTCCTGGGATGCCTGCACGCGGGCGCGGTCGCCGTACCCGTCCCCGTACCCGACACCTACCGGCGGCAGTACGACCGCGTCACGGCGGTCTGCCGTGACGCGGAACCGGCTCTCGTGCTGACCGACGCCGACCGTGCCGAGGCGGTGTCCGCCTGGATCAGCCACAGCGGGCTGGGCGTCGAGGTCGCCGTCGTGGGGCGCGGTGAGCCGGGGCGGCGAGCCGAGCTCTCCCGGGACGCGCTGGCGTTCCTGCAGTACACCTCAGGCTCGACCAGCGAGGCCAAGGGCGTGATGGTCAGGCACGGCGACCTCGTGGACAACATCCTGGTGGGCAGCCGGCTGCTCGACCTCACCGAGGGCCCGCGCTTTTGCAGCTGGCTGCCCGTCTACCACGACATGGGCCTGGTGGCGATGATCCTGCTCCCGCTGTACCTCGGCGGGACCACGGTGCTCATGTCGCCCACCGACTTCCTGCGCCGTCCGTGGGTCTGGCTCGACCTGATCGGCAAGTACGGCGCGGAGGTGAGCGCCGCCCCCAACTTCGCCTACGACCTGTGCGCCCGCCGGGTCACCGACCAGCAGGTGCGCGGCATGGACCTGTCGAGCTGGCGGCACGCGTGCAACGGCGCGGAACCCATCGACGCCGGCACCCTGGCCAGGTTCGCCGACCGCTTCGCGGTGGCCGGTCTGAAACCGGAGGCCCTGACGGCCGGGTACGGCATGGCCGAGGCCACGCTGTTCATCTCCGGCACCGCTTCCGGACGCCCACCGGTCGTGACCAGGGCCGACCCCGGCGCGCTCGCCCGCGACACGCTGCTGCCCGACGACGCGGGCAGGCCGCTGGTCAGCTGCGGCCGCCCGGGGGTGATGGATGTGCGCATCGTGGATCCGGACACCCACGCGGAGCTTCCAGACGGGCGGGTCGGCGAGATCTGGGTCCGCGGTGACGGCGTCGCGTCCGGGTACTGGCGCAAGGAGGAGGAGACGCGGCACTGTTTCGGCGCGACGACCGGATCCGGGGAGAGCGGCTTCCTGCGCACCGGTGACCTGGGCGTGCTCGCCGACGGCGAGCTGTACGTCACCGGCCGGATCAAGGACATGGTCATCGTCAACGGGCGCAACCTCTATCCGCACGACATCGAGCGGGCGGTGGCCGGCCTGGTCCCGGCCATGGAGAACCTGCCGTCCTGCGTGTTCTCCGTCACCGTGCCACACGAGGAGATCGTGATCGTGCAGGAGATCAGGACCCGCGCCGTGACGGAGGAGACGCTGACCCGGCTGGCCGGCGAGATCAGGTCGGCGCTGGGCCGGCGGCTCGGGGTGACGGTGGCCAACGTCTCGTTCGTCCGCCCGGGCACCATCCCCAAGACCACCAGCGGCAAGATCCGGCGGGGTACGGCGCGCGAGCTGTTCGTCTCGGGGAGGCTCGACGCGCGCCACGAGGACCTGTCCGCGGGAGTGATCGGCCACCACCGCGGTGGCGTGTCATGACCTACCGGCCGTTCGCGCTGGCCGAGCGCATCGAGGACGCGCTCGGCGACCCCGCCGACGAGGGGAACGTCTTCTCCGTCTCCCGCTGCCTGGAGCTGGACGGGCGCGAGGAGTTCCCCGAGGACATCTGCGCGCACCTGGACAAGCTGGGCCTGCCACGGTTCTACGTGCCCGTCGAACACGGCGGTGACCTGGACACCTACGAGAACCTGCTCCAGGTGATCCGGACGCTGTCCCGGCGTGACTTCACCGTCGCCCTGGCCCACTGCAAGACCTACCTCGGCTCGGTCGCCACCTGGGTCGCGGGCACGCCCGGCCAGGCGGAGGGCCTGGCCCGGCGGGTACTGCGCGGCGAGGTGGTCTCCCTGGCGCTCACCGAGCGCGACCACGGCAGCGACGTGCTGGCGGGGCGGGTCTCGGCCACCCCGAGCGGCGCCGGGTACCGGATCGACGGCGAGAAGTGGCTGATCAACAACGCCACCCGCGGCGATCTGGTCTGCGTGCTGGCCAGGACCAGTCCCCGGAGCGAGGCACGCTGCCACAGCCTCTTCCTCGTCGACAAGCACCGTCTGCCCTCCGGCGGCTACCACCACCTGCCCAAGGTCAGGACCCACGGGGTACGGGGCGCCGACATCAGCGGCATCCACTTCACCGGGGCGGAGATCCCCGCGGACGCGATGATCGGAGAACCGGGCGCCGGGCTGGAGATCCTGCTGAAGGGACTGCAGATCACCCGCACGCTGTGCGGGGGGATGTCGCTGGGGATGGGCGAGCACGCGCTACGTTTCGTCGCCGGTTTCGCCGAGCGGCACCGGATGTTCGGCCGCCCGCTGATCGAGCTGCCGCAGACCGCGCGTGTGCTGGCGGAGTCCTACGCGGACCTGATGGTCGCCGAGGCGATGACCCTGGTGTCGACGCGGGCGATCCACACGCTGACCGCGGAGCAGAGTGTGATCTCCGCGGTCGTCAAGTACTACGTGCCCACGATCGTCGACCGTGCCGTCAACCGGCTGGCCAAGGTGCTCGGCGCGCGAGCCCTGCTGACCGACGGACCCTTCCAGAAGCTTCAGCGGGACCACCGGATCGTCGGCATCTTCGACGGCAACACGCTCGTCAACCTCAACGCGGTGGTCAACCAGTTCTCCGGCCTGGTGCGGGGATACCGGCGGGAACGGGTCGACCACGACGGCCTGGACGTCGCGGCCGGGCTCGACCTGGCGGTGCCCGCGTTCGAGCCGGACAGGCTGAGCCTGCTGTCTCGCGGCGGCTGCAGCCTGGTGCAGGACCTGCCCGCGCGCACCGGCGCCGCGATGGACGCGGCCCCGGAACACCTGGGCAGGCTGCGCCGCTACGCGGACGGGCTGCACGCCGAGCTCGCCCGCTGCCGTCCGGTCGCCCGGGACGTCCCGCCGGAGATGTTCGACCTGGCCAGGAGATACGCGGCGGGCTACGCCGCGGCGGCCTGCCTGCGGATGTGGGCCGACAACGGCCTGGACACGCTGTGGCTGCGGGTGTGCCTGGCCCGCGTGCTGGGCGGGAGGGACGAGGCCGTGGACCGGCTGCTGCCCGTCCTGCGGGAACGGCTCGACGACAGGCGGCCGCTCTCGCTGCTGGCGTACCGATCGACTCATTAGGAGCTGCCATCTATGTCGCCTGACACCATTCGCATGTGGTTACGCGAGCGCGTCGCCTTCTACGTGGAGCGCGATCCCGAGGAGATCGACCCCGATGTCGAGCTCGTCGAGATCGGGCTCGACTCGGTCTTCGCGATGAGCCTCAGCGGTGACATCGAGGACGAGTTCGGGGTCTTCGTCGAGCCGACGGTCGCCTGGGACCATCCCACGGTCAACGCGCTGACCGGTTACCTGCACGATGTGGTCGTGACCATCTGATGGACGGCCTCCGCGAGCTTTCGGTCGGCCAGCAGGCGATGTGGTTCCTGCAGCGGCTCGCCCCCGGCAGCACCGCCTACACGATGATGGTGGCGGTCCGCGTCCGCGGCCCGCTGGACGTGGCGCGCCTGCGCCGTGCGACGGACGCCGTCGTGGCCAGGCACGAGATGCTTCGCTCGGTGTTCGCCGAGGTCGACGGGGTGCCGTACCGGGAGGTCGCGGACCTGCCGTCGCCGCTGGCGGTGATCGACGTGGGCCCGGTGGAGGAGGAGGTGCTCCACGAGCGGGTGACGCGGGCCGGCAAGGCCCCGTTCGACCTGGGCCGGACCGGGGCATTCCGCGTCACGCTGGTGCGCCGGACCCCGGACGACGCCGTGCTGATGCTCGTGGCGCACCACATCGTGAGCGACGCGATGTCCCAGTGGCTGGTCCTGCGTGACCTGCTGTGGGCCTACGAGGAAGGGGACGACCCCGGCTGGCCGGAGCTCACCCGCACGTTCGACGACTACGTGCGCGCCGAACAGGACCTGCTGGCCTCTCCCAGAAGACCGCGTCTGGAGCGTCACTGGCGTGAGGTGTGCGCAGGGGCGACCGCGGCGCGGCTGCCCACCGACCGCCCGCGCCCGGCCAGGCCGTCGTTGCGGGGGGCGGCGACCGTCGTGTCGTTCTCCGAACGGACGGGCGCGCGGCTGATCGAGGACTCGCGCGCGGCGGGGGTCACGCCGTTCGCCACGGTGTTCGCGGCGCTGCAGGCGGTGCTCCACCGGTACGTCGGAACCGGCGACTTCCTCGTCGGCTGCCCCGCCAGCACACGTTTCGGCGGCGGCATGCGCAACGTGGTCGGTTACTTCGCCAACACGCTCCCGATCCGGGCGAACCTCACCCCGGAGACGACGTTCGGCCAGGCGGCGGTCGCGGCGCACCAGGGGATGGTCCGCGCCATGGCGAACGCCGCGCTGCCCTCCGCGCTCATCGGCGACCTGTCGCCGAACCGGGCACCGCTGTTCCACGTCGCGGTCAACCTGCTGTCGATGGACGCGATGGACCCCGCGCTCCCGCTGGCCGTCGACGGTTCGGTCGAGGGGCCGGAGACGACCTTCCGCGGCCTGCGGCTGGCCGCCTACGACGTATCCCAGATGGAAGGTCAGTTCGATCTGACGGTGGATGTTCGTAAGGCGGCCTCCGTTTTCACGGCGGTCGTCAAATACGACACCGACCTGTTCGACGTCCCGACGGTCGAACGATTCGCCGCGCACTTCCGCCGGGCGGTGGAATCAAACGTTCCAAACCTTCCCGTCGGCCGTCTCTCGCTGGTGGACGAAAGTGAGGCGCGGCTTCTGCTCGCGCTGGGCACGGCATAAGACCCCCCGGAGGCAGGCCGTCATTAATGAATTCAACTGCCTCCCCGGCCTGGTGGCGGCCGGGTGGGCGATCGGTGGACTTTAACGGATGCCCATTTCCAGTCACGCTGCACAATGGTAATATAAGGGCCCTGACTTATTACCGGAATATAGTTCGGGAAAATCTGAGCCCGGCTCATATGTGATTGCGTTAAGTTTCGGAAACATGTGTCTGCTTGACGTTTGACTTCGGCGTCCAAGATTCCAGGTCATGACCGAAATATATTACCTGCTGGTATGTCTGGAAGGTAGCCGGAGGAGTCCGCGTGCGAAATGAATCGATTTTCGACGCCATCGTGGAGCAGGTGGAAGAAAGGCCCTGTCAGAACGCCGTTGTCCTGGAGGACGGAGACGGCCGCGAGCACCACATCGGCTACCTCGAACTGCATCTGCTGGCCACGTCACTGGCGGCCTGGTTGCAGAGCGTGTGCCGGCCCGGGGACCGGGTCCTGCTGTGCTATCCGACGGGGATCGAGTTCACCAGGAGCCTGCTGGCGTGCCTCTACGCGGACGTCGTCCCCGTGCCCGTACCGCTTCCCGGCCGGACCGACCACCACCTCAGCACGATCACCGGGATCGCGCTCGACGCCGAGGCGTGCCTGGTCCTGACCGACGCCGCGCACTCCGACGAGGTGTACGTCTGGCTGACCCACGACGATCTCGGCATCCACGAGTGCGTCGCCACCGACGTCATCGAGTTCGAGGACGCCTCGGACTGGGTGGAGCCGCTCAGGAAGGGCGAGGACCAGGCGCTGCTGCAGTACACCGTCGGCCCCGGAGGCGGCCCGATCGGCATCACGGTCTCGCACGCCAACGTCCTGCACAACTGCGCCCTGATCGCCGCGGCCTACGGGCTCGGCTCCGGTGTGCGCTCCGGCGGCTGGCTGCCCCTGCACCACTCGATGGGCCTGATCGCCCTGCTCCTGGCACCGCTGATCAGCGGCGGCACCGCGGTGCTGATGCCCCCCGAGACCTTCTGCGCCGACCCGATCAGATGGTTGCGGCTGATCGACCGGCACGACGTGAGGTTCAGCGTCTCACCCACCTTCGGCTACGGACTGTGCGTCAGCGAGATCACCGACGACCAGCTCGCGGGGCTGGACCTGTCACGGTGGCGGCACGCGCTGCTGGTGGAGATGACGGGCGCCTCCCCGGCCGAGGCGCGCACCGTCGAGCTCTTCGCCGAGCGCCTGCGCACCGCGGGCCTGCGTGCCGAGGCGCTGCGAACCTCGTACGGCCTGGCGGAGGCCACCCTGCTGACCGCCGTCGGCGCCCCCGGAGGGGCGGTCGAGGCCAGGTGCTTCGACTCCCGGGCGCTCGACAGGAATCTCCTCATCCCCACCTCGGACACGCAGGGACCGCGGCTGCTGGGCCTCGGCGTGGTCCCCGAGCCCGACCTGCGGATCGTCGACCCGGTCACCGCCGGCGCGCTTCCCGAAGGCAGGATCGGCGAGATCTGGGTGCGCGGACCGCGCGTCGTGCCAGGTTACTGGCGCAAGGAACGTCTCACCGGGGAACGGTTCGACCAGGTCACCGCGGACGGGGAGAAAGGCTTCGTGCGGAGCGGGAACCTGGGGGCGATCGTCCGCGGCGAGCTGTACGTGACGGGGCTGATGCGGGATGTGTCGAGGTACGGCGGCCGCTACCTCGACCTCGGCAGGGTGGAGCGCGCGATCGTCGGCGGCGGCTCCATCGTGGCCTGCAGCGCCTTCCCGGCGCCGGCGGACCGCGACGAGATCATCGTGGTCGCGCAACCGGCCCGCGCGGAAACGGACGAGGGCTCGTCGCCGCTGATCCGCGAGGTGCGGGACATTCTCGCGCTGCGTTTCGGTGTCCACCGCACAAAGGTGGTGCTCGTCAAACCGGGGCAGGTGCAGGTGATGCCGGACGGGGAGGTCAACCGGCAGCTGACGAGGGAGCTGTTCGTCGCCAACGCGCTGGACATCGTCTACGCCGATGTCGCCAGGGAGTTCTTCTTCGAGGAGGTCGCGGCCCTTCCCGGGACCCGCGAGGCGGAGGGCTCGGCTCTGACCTGACCGCGCGGACGGCTCCGGACAACCGGACAGCCGGCGAGCGGGGTCAGGAGGGCCGACGGGCCGAGGCGCCGTCGCCCGCCGCCGGAGAGCGGCCGATCCATCCGCCGCCCTCCGTGGCGGGACGTCACCGGCGCTCCAGATTGGTCATGCGGGTGGCGATCCGGTCGGCGGCGGGATCACGCATCACGTCGACCACCCGCCCGTCGGCCAGGAACATCACGACGTCGGCGTAGGAGGCGGCGACGGGGTCGTGCGTCACCATGATCACCGTGCGGTGGTGCTGGTCCACCACGCCACGCAGCAGTTCGAGCACCTCCCGGCCGCTGCTGGTGTCCAGCGCGCCGGTGGGTTCGTCGGCGAACAGCACGTCGGGCTTGGTGATCAGCGCGCGGGCGATCGCGACCCGTTGCTGCTGGCCGCCGGACAACTCCCCGGGCCGGTGCGCGGCGCGCTCGGCGAGTCCGACCGAGGTCAGGGCCCAGTCGACCTCCGCGTCGCTGGGGGTGCGCCCGCCGAGCAGCAGCGGAAGCCGTACGTTCTGCGCCGCGGTCAGCGCGCTGATCAGGTTGAAGGCCTGGAACACGAAGCCGATCCGCTCCCTGCGCAGCAGGGTGAGCTGGTCCTCGTTCAGCGTGGCCAGATCGACGTCGGTGAGCATGACCTGCCCCGAGTCCGGCCGGTCCAGTCCCGCGGCGCACTGCAGCAGCGTGGACTTACCCGACCCCGACGGGCCCATCACGGCGGTGAAGCTCCCGGCGGGGAAGGGGAAGCTCAGATCGGCCAGCGCGGTCACCCGGGCCGCGCCGGAACCGTACACCTTGGTCACGGACCGCAGATCGACGGCCAGATCCATGGCAATCACCTTTCTCGTGGTCACTCGGCTGCCACGGCGCGGCCGATGGCGGAGGTTTTCAGGGTCGCCCTGGCCGTCAGGGTGGTGGCGGCCACCGCGAGCAGGGCGCTGGTGGCGGTGAGCGCACCCACCGGCGCCCACGGGATCGCCAGCGAGGCGGCGGGCTCCAGCTGGGTCAGCGCGCTGAGCAGCCCGGCGAAGTTGAGCGAGGAGGCCGCCACGGCCAGCACCGTCCCGACCGCCACCACCAGGACCGACTCGGCCAGCAGTGAGAGCACCGCCTGCCGCGAGGTGGCCCCGGCCAGGCGCAGCATGACCAGATCCCGTCTACGGCCGGACGCCGCCATCACCATCGTGTTGACGATCGAGATGCAGCTGTAGACCACGGAGATGCCGAGCGTCACCATCATGCCGATCACGCTGGTGCCCTGGTCGCTGTTCCGGGAGACGGCGACCCATTCGGCCCTGGTCAGCACCTGCACGCCCTGCCCGGCGGTCTTCTCGCGCAACGGTCCGGCTCCACCGGGGGAGGTCTTCACGTAGGCCACCTCCGGCGTGCTCCGTCCGGCGTGGGAGGCGTCCAGGTAGAAGTCGGCGCCGCCGATCCCGCTCCTCAGCACCGCGGCGACCTTCAGCCGGACCGGCTTCCCGCCGGCCGGCGTGATCTCGACGCGCTGGCCGACGCGGCGCTCCCAGTCCTCGGTCACCACGATGGTGTCCTGGCCCAGGTTCTTCAGCGATCCGGCGACCACCGGGAGGTCCGTCGTCGCGGCGAGCATGGCGGGAGCGGCGGCGTAGCCCGACAACTCCTCGACGGTGCCGAACTCGTCTGCCGCGCTGACGGTCACCGGCGTGAGCGCGGCGATCTGGGCACCCGCGACGGAGCGCGCCCGCTCCAGCGCCTCCGGGCGGATACCGGTGGAGCCGTCGGGAACGAGCACGTGGTCGGCGCGGAGCTGGGCGGCCGTCTCGGCCGACCGGGCCTGGCCGATCGTCTCAAGCGCGCCGAGCAGGGTGATCGACAGCCCGACGGTGAGGAGGATCGGGATGGCCGTCGCGGCCGTGCGCCGGACCATGGTGAGGGCGTTCTCCCGCACCAGGAGGCCGACCGCGCTGCCGCCGCGAGCCCACGGCCAGGTCAACAGCCGGATCACCGGAGGGATGAGGGCCGGGGCCAGCAGGGCGGCCGCCGCGATCGGCATCAGCAGCACCCAGAGGTACACCACGGGAACACCGGATATGCCCGGCATGGCGACCGTGATGACGGCCATCCCCAGGATCGCGATGGCCAGGAAGCCCAGGCCGAACAGCGTGCGCGGCGAGCGGAGGCCGCGTGAGAGCGGCGTGTCCATGGCGGACTCGCGCAGAGTCTCGGTCGGCCGTACGGTGGCCGCGCGGCGGGAGGCGGCCGAGACGCCCAGCGTCGCGACCCCGAGACCCATCAGGCACGAGAGCAGGAGCGGCACGGGCGAGACGGCGACCTGGAACCAGGACGGCGCGATGCCCCCCGCCACCAGCGTGGCGGCCAGCGCCGGGGCACCGGCCAGGCTGAGCAGGCAGCCGACGACGCAGGCGACCGTGCCGAGCAGCAGCGCCTCGGCCAGGATCATCCGGCGAACCTGGCGCGGGGTGGCCCCGACCAGGCGTAGCAGGGCCAGCTCGCGCGTGCGCTGGATCACCGCGAAGGCGAACGTGGAGGCCACCACGAAGACGGTGACGAACCCCGCCACGCCCGCCGAGACGCTCAGGAGCACCACGGTCCCCGTCAGGACGGCGCGCGCCCGCTCGTAATTCGCGAGGGCGGAACTCATCACCAACGCGATGGTGGCGATGATCCCGACGCCGAGAGAAAGCGAGAGAAAGGTTCCCGAGAATGTGATCCATCGTGCACGAAGCGTGCTCAGTGCGACGCTTATCACTCGCGAACCTCCATTGTCGACGCCAGGGGGTGGCGGATCCGTCAGGTGATGATTCTGGATCGTGCACCACTGCCGGCGTATATGCGCCGCACGTCGCGAATCAGATTGAGCCTCTTGAGCCAACGATCGTTTCCATCGTATCTGGCGGAGAACGGCTCGCGGCCGTGAACGATCCGGTAGTTGTCGACGAATATCGCCTCCCCCGGTCGCAGCACGATTCTCTCCACCGCCTCGCAGAGCAGGCCGTGCATCACCGTGATCGCCTCCGCCGCCCGCCCGGCCTCCTGGTCGGCCGTCATGAAGTCCCTGTCGAAGCGCAGGTAGGAACGCTCGGCCGGACCGAAGACCACCGGGCCGACGGTGCTGCGGCGGCCGGCGAGCCCGCCGCCGTCGACCACGTTGAGGATCTCCCCGGTGTGGGAGTCGTCCGGATAGAACCTGAAGGACTCCTCGGACAGCGCCTCGCGCAGCTCACCGGGGAAGTCCAGCGCGTCGAACCGGGTGATGGTGGTGCCCACCTCGTCGGGGTTGCGCAGGCAGAACAGCGACACGTAGTCGCAGCGGAAGGGGTGGAAGACGTCCTCGGTGTGCAGCGTCAGGGGCTCCGTGCTGCTGGCGCTGGTCAGCGACCGCTCCATGCCCGGAGTGGGGACCACGTCGTGCACCAGGCGCCCGTCCTGCTGGTTGGCCCAGCCGAACGGCTCGCCGAGCACGGCTCCGACCAGCAGCAGCACGAGCTCCTCCCGCCGCCCCGCGCCGTTCTTGGCGGCCATGTCCCAGCCCGCCGGGGTCGGCGCGAGAGCGGGGTCGACCGGCAGGCCGGACACGAGCGCCACGTCCGCCTCCGCCGCGCGCACGTCGGCCAGGAACCGGCGCAGCCGCAGCGGCAGGCCGTGCGCGACGGAGCCCGCCTGCTCGGCGAACCGCAGGGGGTCCCACGACGTCCAGTCCGCCAGCACGTCGTCGACGAGCCTGTCGACCTGCGCCCGTTCCTGCGCCGTCAAAAGGAAATTCTCCACGCTGGTCCTCCCGATGGGTCGCCGTATGGCCGCGCCCGGGCTGTTGCCTTTCAACGGGCGATATGCGAGTGAATGCTGCCTGCGGGAGGATCCAATTTCAATGTTTCCGCTGAATATAGAAGAACTATAGTCGCGCACGGAACGCTCGTCGGTGGAATCGGCCGCCGTGCCGGTGTCCGGTGCTTCATTTCCGGGCGGACGGCACTGATTCTCCGTGACCCCTGTATTCCGGTGGAGGAGAGCGACATGAGCACGGAAGCGTCGGACTTCAGCGCGCGACGGGACGAGCTCATCCGGTTGCGTCTGGCCGAGAAGAAGGGGACGCGGGGAGGCCGCATCCCCCGGGCCGACCGAGAGGGGCCGATCGGGCTCTCCTCCGGGCAGCAGCAGATGTGGTTCCTCAACCGCCTCGACCCGGGCAGCCCGGAGTACCTGGTTCCGCTGGCGTTGCGGCTGCGCGGCCGGCTCGACCACGGCTCGCTGGAGCGTGCCTGGCGGGAGGTCATCGCCAGGCACGAGAGCCTGCGTACCCGTTACGTGCTCGTCGGGGAGGACCCGACCCAGGTGATCGACGAGCCGTACGCCGTGCGCCTGCCCGTCGACGACCTGCACGGCGTGGACGGGGAGGGGATGCTGGAGGCCGTCGGGGCCGTGGTGGCGACCTCGTTCGACCTGGCCGCGGAGTGGCCCGCGCGGGCCCGCCTGCTCCGGCTGGCCGACGACGACCACGTGCTCGTCCTGGTGCTCCACCACATCGCCTGTGACGCGTGGTCCCTCGCCGTCGTCGTCGGGGAACTGGCCGAGCTCTACAGCGCCTTCACCGAGGGGTCGCCCTCCCCGCTCGCACCGCTTGAGACGCAGTACGCCGACTACGCCGCCTGGGAGAGCGGTCGCTCCTTCGACCGTTCGCTCGCCTACTGGCGCGAGCGGCTCGCCGACCTGCGCCCGCTCGACCTGCCCACCGACCGCCCCCGGCCCGCCACCAGGGTCTGGACCGGCGACGTCGACACGTTCGAGATTCCGGCCCCGCTCGCCGAGCGGCTGCGGGAGGTGGCCCGGCGGCACGGTTCGACTCTCTTCACCGTGCTGCTGACCGCCTTCAAGCTGCTGCTGTCGCGTCACACCGGCCTGAACGACATCCCCGTCGGCACCATGGTCTCCGGCCGCACCCGGCCCGAGCTGCAGGGGCTCGTCGGATACTGCATCAACAGCCTCGTCGTGCGCTCCCGCTGGGAGGGGGACCCGGCCTTCGCCGACCTGCTCGCCCAGGTCAGGAACACGGTGCTGGAGGCGTTCGACCACCAGGACGTGCCCTTCGCCCAGCTGGTGGACGAACTGCAGCCGGAGCGCGACCTGTCCCGCACGCCGCTGTTCCAGGTCGCCTTCACCTTCGAGCCGGCCTCGGACGGACCGGCCTGGACCGGGCTTGAGGTCGCCCCGCTGCCCGGCCGCTCCCGTGTGTCGCGCTTCGACCTCACCCTCCTCGTCAAGGAGGCGCCGGACGGCTCGCTGAGCGCGACGATCGAGTACGTGCCCGACCTGTTCGACCGGGCCCGGGTGACCCGGATGGGTGGCCACCTCCTCCGCCTGCTCGACGGCGTGGCCGACGACCCCGGTGCGCGGGTCTCACACCTGGAACTGCTCGGCGCCGACGAACTCGCCGTGGTGCTGCCCACCGCTGAGGTGGGGGGTGTTTCGCGGTGTGTGCATGAGGTGTTTGAGGAGCGGGTGGTGGTGTGTCCGGATGCGGTGGCGGTGGTGTGTGGTGAGGTGCGGTTGTCGTATGGGGAGGTGAATGCGCGGGCGAATCGGTTGGCGCATTGTTTGTTGGGGTTGGGTGTGGGGTCGTTGGTGGGGGTGTGTTTGGGGCGTGGGGTGGATTTGGTTCCGGTGTTGTTGGGGGTGTTGAAGGCTGGGGCGGGTTATGTGCCGTTGGATCCGGCGGTGCCGGCTGAGCGGTTGGGGGGGATGTTGGCCGACAGTGGGGTGTCGGTGGTGGTGACGTCGTCGGATTTGGCGGGTTTGGTGGGTGGGGTTTTCTCGGGTCGTGTGGTGGTTGTGGATGAGGTGGATTTTTCGGGTTTTTCTGATGTGAATCCTGGTGTGGTGTGTTCGCCGGGTGGTGTGGTGTATGTGATTTATACGTCGGGTTCGACGGGGCGGCCGAAGGGTGTGGTGCTGGAGCATCGGAATGTGGTGCGTTTGTTGGAGGTCGCGGAGCGTCATTATGGTTTTTCTTCGGATGATGTGTGGGTGTTGTGTCATTCGTTTGCGTTTGATGTTTCGGTGTGGGAGTTGTGGGGGTCGTTGTTGTATGGCGGTGTTTTGGTGGTGGTGCCGCGGGAGGTGACGCGGTCGCCGGAGGATTTGTTGGGGGTTTTGGTTCGGCATGGGGTGACGGTGTTGAATCAGACGCCGTCGGCGTTTCGGGGTTTGGTGGGTTTGGCGGGGGAGGGGAGGGTGTGTCTGGATCGGTTGCGGGTGGTGGTGTTCGCGGGGGAGAAGTTGGAGTTGGCGGAGCTGGCGCCGTGGGTGGAGCGGTTCGGGTTGGAGCGGCCGGCGTTGGTGAACATGTATGGGATTACCGAGACGACGGTGCATACGACGTATCACCGGTTGGTGGCGGGGGATTTGCTGCCGGGTGGGGGTAATCCGGTGGGGCGTCCGTTGGCTGATCTTCGGGTGTATTTGTTGGACGCGTTTGGGTGTCCGGTGCCGGTTGGGGTGGCGGGGGAGATTTATGTGGGTGGTCCGGGGGTGGCGCGGGGGTATTTGAATCGGCCGTCTTTGACGGCTGAGCGGTTTGTGCCTGATCCGTTTGGTCCGGCGGGTGGGCGGTTGTATCGGAGTGGGGATCTGGCGTGTCGGCGTGCGGATGGGAGTTTGGATTTCCTGGGGCGTGTTGATGATCAGGTGAAGGTTCGGGGGTTCCGGATCGAGTTGGGGGAGATCGTCGCGGTGTTGCGGCGGGTGGAGGGGGTGGTTGATGCGGGTGTGGTGGTGCGTGAGGACGTTGCTGGTGATCGGCGGTTGGGGGGTGATGTGGTGGGGGAGGGGGTTGATCCGGTTCGGTTGAGGGAGGAGTTGTCTCGGTCGTTGCCGGAGTACATGGTGCCGTCGGCGTTTGTGGGGGTGGCGGCGATTCCGTTGAACAACAACGGGAAGTTGGATCGGCGGGCGTTGCCGGTTCCTGGTCGGGGGGCGTTGGCGGCGGGGGTGGATTTCGTGGCGCCTCGGTCGGTGGTGGAGGAGTTGGTGGCGGGGATTTGGCGGGATGTTTTGGGGGTGGAGCGGGTCGGGGTGCATGACAATTTCTTCGAGTTGGGTGGGCATTCGATCCGGGCGGTCGCTTTGGTGGGCGCCCTCCGCAAGAACGGCTTCGACATCTCGGTCCGTGACGTCTTCGAACACCGCACCATCGCCGAACTCATGGACCGTCTGCCCGGTCTCGGGTCCCCGCTGACCGAGACCCCCCTGGTCCGGCCCTTCGAACTGCTCGCCGAAGAGGACCGGGCGGCGATGCCCAGCGGTGTCTCCGACGCCTACCCCCTCGCGTACGTGCAGGCGGGCATGCTGCTGGAGCTCATGGCCGGCGACGAGCGGAACCCCTACCACAACGTCACCTCCTTCCGCGTCCGGGACGAGCGGCCCTTCGATCCGGAGGCCTTCCGTGCCGCCGCACGGCTGGTGACCCGTCGGCACGAGGTGCTGCGCACCTCCTTCGACCTGGACGGCTACTCCGTCCCCCTGCAGCTCGTGCACACAGAAACCGAACTCCACGTCGAGGTGCGCGACCTGAGCGGCCTCGACGAGGCGGAGGTCGACCGATCACTACGGCGGTTCACCGCCGACGAGCGCGCCCGGTTGTTCGACCTGACCAGGCCGGGGCTGATCCGCCTGTTCGCGCACGTCTGCGACGACCGGTCCTGGTGGCTGTCGGTCACCGAGTGCCACGCGATCCTGGAGGGCTGGAGCCACCACTCCATGCTGATGGAGCTGCTGGAGTACTACCGGGTGATCAGGGACGGTGCCGTGCCCGACCCGGCTCCGCTGCCCGCCCTGCGTTACGCCGACTTCGTGGCCGCCGAACAGCGGTCGCTTGAGTCCGAGGACGACAGGGCCTTCTGGCACGGCGTCGTCACCGACCACCCCAAGCTGGCACTTCCGGAGACCTGGGGCGACCGGCCGGACACGCCGCGCGCCGTCCGGCAGGCGGTGGTCTCCTTCACCGACCTTGAGGACGGCCTGCGCGCCCTGGCCGCCGTCGCCGGGGTGCCGTTGAAGAGCGTGCTGCTTGCCGCGTACATGAAGGTGCTGAGCCAGATCACCGACCAGGAGTCCTTCCACACCGGACTGGTCCTGCACGGCAGGCCGGAGGCCGACGGCGCCGACCGTGTCTACGGTCTGTACCTGAACACGCTTCCGTTCCCCTACACCAGGGGCGCCCGCACCTGGCGTGACCTGGTGAACGAGGTGTTCACCACCGAGACGGCCATGTGGCGGCACCGCCGGTTCCCCCTGGGGGCGATCCAGCACGAGACCGGCGGGCGGCTGCTCGACGGCATGTTCATCTACCTCGACTTCGACCAGGTCGACACCGAGCTGGTCGACTACCTGGCCAGCATCGACGACAGCCCGACCGAGTTCCCGCTGCACGTGTCCGTCCGGGTCGGCCACGTCGCCATCGCCGTGGACACCCACGTGATCGGCGAGAGGAACGCCGACCGCCTGGCGGAGATGTACCGGCAGGTCCTGGTCGCGATGGCCGCCGATCCGTACGGCGACGCCCGCACCGTCTTCCTGCCGGCCTCCGACCGCGCCCTTCTCGACGGCCTGACCGCTGAGGTGGGGGGTGTTTCGCGGTGTGTGCATGAGGTGTTTGAGGAGCGGGTGGTGGTGTGTCCGGATGCGGTGGCGGTGGTGTGTGGTGAGGTGCGGTTGTCGTATGGGGAGGTGAATGCGCGGGCGAATCGGTTGGCGCATTGTTTGTTGGGGTTGGGTGTGGGGTCGTTGGTGGGGGTGTGTTTGGGGCGTGGGGTGGATTTGGTTCCGGTGTTGTTGGGGGTGTTGAAGGCTGGGGCGGGTTATGTGCCGTTGGATCCGGCGGTGCCGGCTGAGCGGTTGGGGGGGATGTTGGCCGACAGTGGGGTGTCGGTGGTGGTGACGTCGTCGGATTTGGCGGGTTTGGTGGGTGGGGTTTTCTCGGGTCGTGTGGTGGTTGTGGATGAGGTGGATTTTTCGGGTTTTTCTGATGTGAATCCTGGTGTGGTGTGTTCGCCGGGTGGTGTGGTGTATGTGATTTATACGTCGGGTTCGACGGGGCGGCCGAAGGGTGTGGTGCTGGAGCATCGGAATGTGGTGCGTTTGTTGGAGGTCGCGGAGCGTCATTATGGTTTTTCTTCGGATGATGTGTGGGTGTTGTGTCATTCGTTTGCGTTTGATGTTTCGGTGTGGGAGTTGTGGGGGTCGTTGTTGTATGGCGGTGTTTTGGTGGTGGTGCCGCGGGAGGTGACGCGGTCGCCGGAGGATTTGTTGGGGGTTTTGGTTCGGCATGGGGTGACGGTGTTGAATCAGACGCCGTCGGCGTTTCGGGGTTTGGTGGGTTTGGCGGGGGAGGGGAGGGTGTGTCTGGATCGGTTGCGGGTGGTGGTGTTCGCGGGGGAGAAGTTGGAGTTGGCGGAGCTGGCGCCGTGGGTGGAGCGGTTCGGGTTGGAGCGGCCGGCGTTGGTGAACATGTATGGGATTACCGAGACGACGGTGCATACGACGTATCACCGGTTGGTGGCGGGGGATTTGCTGCCGGGTGGGGGTAATCCGGTGGGGCGTCCGTTGGCTGATCTTCGGGTGTATTTGTTGGACGCGTTTGGGTGTCCGGTGCCGGTTGGGGTGGCGGGGGAGATTTATGTGGGTGGTCCGGGGGTGGCGCGGGGGTATTTGAATCGGCCGTCTTTGACGGCTGAGCGGTTTGTGCCTGATCCGTTTGGTCCGGCGGGTGGGCGGTTGTATCGGAGTGGGGATCTGGCGTGTCGGCGTGCGGATGGGAGTTTGGATTTCCTGGGGCGTGTTGATGATCAGGTGAAGGTTCGGGGGTTCCGGATCGAGTTGGGGGAGATCGTCGCGGTGTTGCGGCGGGTGGAGGGGGTGGTTGATGCGGTTGTGGTGGTGCGTGAGGACGTTCCTGGTGATCGGCGGTTGGTGGGTTATGTGGTGGGGGAGGGGGTTGATCCGGTTCGGTTGAGGGAGGAGTTGTCTCGGTCGTTGCCGGAGTACATGGTGCCGTCGGCGTTTGTGGGGGTGGCGGCGATTCCGTTGAACAACAACGGGAAGTTGGATCGGCGGGCGTTGCCGGTTCCTGGTCGGGGGGCGTTGGCGGCGGGGGTGGATTTCGTGGCGCCTCGGTCGGTGGTGGAGGAGTTGGTGGCGGGGATTTGGCGGGATGTTTTGGGGGTGGAGCGGGTCGGGGTGCATGACAATTTCTTCGAGTTGGGTGGGCATTCGATCCGGGCGGTCGCTTTGGTGGGCGCCCTCCGCAAGAACGGCTTCGATGTCGAGGCACGCGACGTCTTCGAACACGCCACCGTGGCGCGGCTGAGTGAGAGACTCGCCGGCCGGGACCGGGCGGTCGAGGAGGTCACCCCGATCGAACCCTTCGCCCTCGTCTCCGCCCACGACAGACAACGTCTGGCCGCCGACGTCGTGGACGCCTACCCCCTGGCCCAGGCCCAGCTCGGCATCCTCCTGGAGATGCTCGCCAACCAGGACCAGCACCTCTACCAGAACGTCACCTCCTTCCGCGTCCGGGACGAGCGGCCCTTCGACCGGGAGGCCTTCCGTGCCGCCGCCCGGCTGGTGACCCGTCGGCACGAGGTGCTGCGCACCTCCTTCGACCTGGACGGCTACTCCGTCCCCCTGCAACTCGTGCACACCGACGCCGAGGTCCCCCTCGACGTACGCGACTGCCGTGAGCTGACGCCGGAGGCCGTGGCCGAGCTCGTCCGCCGGCACACCGAGGCCGAGCAGCGGGCACGGCTCCCACTGGACACCGCGCCCCTCATGCGGGTCACCGTACATGTGGCGCAGGACGACGCCTGGTGGCTGTCCGTCAGTGAGAACCACGCGATCCTGGAGGGCTGGAGCCACTACTCCATGCTGATGGAGCTGCTGGAGTACTACCAGACGATCAGGGACGGTGCCGTGCCCGACCCGGCCCCGCTGCCCGCCCTGCGCTACGCCGACTTCGTGGCCGCCGAACAGCGGTCGCTTGAGTCCGAGGACGACAGGGCCTTCTGGCGCGGCGTCGTCACCGACCACCCCAAACTGGCGCTCCCAGGGACCTGGGGCGACCCGGGACCGGCCGAGACCTACGAACTCACGATCTCCATCGCGGATCTCGACGACGGTCTGCGCGCCCTGGCCAGGACGTCGGGAACCTCGCTGAAGAGCGTGTTGCTTGCCGCGCACCTGAAGGTGCTGAGCCAGATCACCGACCAGGAGTCCTTCCACAGCGGTCTCGTCCTGCAGGCGCGGCCCGAGGTCGACGGCGCCGACCGGCTCTACGGCCTGTTCCTCAACACGCTCCCGTTCCCCCACACCAGGGGCGCCCGCACCTGGTGTGACCTGGTGTACCAGGTGTTCACCACCGAGACGGCCATGTGGCGGCACCGCCGGTTCCCGATGCCCGCGATCCAGCGGGAGGCCGGAGACGGCGGGCGGCTGATCGACACGATCTTCACCTTCCTCGACTTCGAGCAGGTCGACACCGAACTGGTGGAGGTGGGCGGCGCGTTGGCCGGCGGCGGCACCGAGTTCCCCCTCGCGGTTGGCGTGATCGCCGGCAACCTGGGCATCACCGCCGACACCACCGTGCTCAGCCGCACCGACGCCGGACGCCTGGCCGCGATGTACCGGGCCGTGCTGGAGGCCATGGCGGCTGACCCCCTCGGGGACGCCAGGGCCGTCCACCTGCCGCCCGGCGAGGGCGAACCGGACACGGTCGCCGAGATGGGCCCCTATCCCACCGTGCACGAGGCGTTCGAGGCGCGCGTGCGCACCTGCCCGGACGCCGTCGCCGTCGTCAGCGGACAGGAACGGCTGACCTACCGGGAGCTCGACACCCGGGCCAACCGGCTCGCGCACCACCTGCGCGCTCTGGAGACCGGGCCGCTGGTGGGCGTGTGCCTCGACCGCGGCGCCGAACTGACACCCGCCCTGCTGGGCGTGCTGAAGTCGGGTGCGGGCTACGTGCCGCTCGACCCGGCCGTCCCCGCCGAGCGGCTTGGGCGGATGCTGTCCGACAGCGACGTCTCCGTCGTGGTCACCACCGCCGACCTGGCACCGATGATCCGCGAGGTGTTCACCGGCCGGATCGTGTCGATCGACGAGCGGAGCGCCGAGATCGGGGCCCTGCCCGGCACGCCCCCGCCTCCGTCGTCCACCGCCGGCGACATCATGTACGTGATCTACACCTCGGGCTCGACCGGCCGCCCCAAGGGGGTCTGCGTCAGTCACGCCAACGCGATGTGGCTGCTCGACGAGACCAGGACGTACCTGTCGATCGACGACGACGACGTCTTCACGCTGTTCGCCTCGTTCGCCAACGACGTGGCGGTCGGCGAGATGTTCGGCGCGCTGCTCAACGGCGGAAGGCTCGTCGTCGTCCCGCAGGAGGTCACCCGTTCTCCCGAGGACTTCCTCGACCTCCTGGTCCGCCACCGCGTCACGGTCATCGACCAGACCCCGTCGTCCCTGCGGGGCCTGGTACGGCTGGCCCAGGACGGCGATCCCAGAACGGACCGGCTCGCCCTGCGCGTCGTCCTGATCGGCGGAGAGAAACTGGAGGCGGGGGACGTGGCCGCCTGGATCGACCGGTTCGGCGTCGAGCGCCCGATACTGGTCAACGTCTACGGCAACACCGAGGCGACGTCCAACTCCACCTTCCAGCGCATCACCGCCGGCACCCTGGCCGGTGGCGGCAGCCCGATCGGCGTCCCCATGCCCGGCGTGCGGATCCAGCTGCTCGACCGCGAAGGCCACCAGGTGCCCGCGGGCGTGCCCGGCGAGATCCACATCGGTGGCGCGGGGGTGTCCCTCGGCTACCTGGGCCGTCCGGGCCTGACGGCGGAGCGGTACGTGCCCGATCCGCAGGGGCCCCCGGGATCGCGCCGATACCGCACCGGTGACCTGGGGCTGCGCAGGCCCGACGGCACCATGGAGTTCCTCGGCAGAGTGGACGACCAGGTCAAGATCCGCGGACACCGGATCGAGCCGGGCGAGATCGCCGCGCTGCTGCAGGAACAGCCGGGCGTACGGCACGCCGTCGTGGTGGTCCGCGAGGACACCCCCGGCGACAGGCGCCTCGTCGGATACGTCGTCGGGGACGAGGTCGATCCCGCGCGGCTCAGGGCGGCGCTGTCCCGATCCCTGCCCGACCACATGGTGCCCTACGCCTACGTCCGGATGGCCGAGATCCCGCTGAACCACAACGGCAAGCTCGACCACCGCGCCCTGCCCGTCCCGGACCGCGTGGCCCTGGCCACCGGCGGCGACCACGTCGCGCCGAGTACCCCGACTGAGCGCACGCTGGCGGAGATCTGGGCACGGGTGCTCGACGTCCCGGAGGTCGGGGCGCGTGACACCTTCTTCGGGCTCGGCGGCCACTCGATCCTCATGATCCAGGCGATCCGCGAGGTCAAGCAGGCCGGGCTCCCCATCTCCCTGCTGATGATGTACCAGCACGAGACCGTCGCCGACCTGGCCGCGGCCATCGACGCCGCCCCGGGCGGCGCGCGCGGCGCGACCGGCGCGGAACAGGGTCCGGTGACGGGCGAGCTCACGCTCACCCCGATCCAGCACTGGTTCCTCGCCGAGGAGGGGCACGAGGAGCCCTTCGCCCAGCGGGCACTGCTGACCGTGGAACCGGCCGCCGATCCCGACCTGCTCGGACGCGCCCTGCGTGAGCTGACGCGGCACCACGACGTGCTGCGCCTGCGCGTCGAGGACGGCCGCGGACACCTGGCCGAGGAGGCACCGGCAGGACTGCTCAGGGTCGTCGACGACCTGACCGAGCCCGGGTCCGAGCCCGCGGACCACGACCTCGCCGCCGGCAGGGTGCTGAGCGCGGCGCTGTCGCGGTCGGGCTCCCAGCTGCTGCTGAGCATCCACCACCTGGCCGTGGACATCGTGTCCTGGGCGATCCTGCTGGAGGATCTGAACACCGTCTACAGCCAGCTTGAGGCGGGCCGGCCGGTGGAGCTGCCGGCCAAGACCACCTCCGTCCGGCAGTGGGCACGAGAGCTGGCCGAGTACGCCGGATCGACCGAGCTCGCGGCCCAGACGCACCACTGGCTGAGCCGCGCGCCGCTACCGGACATCCCGGTGGACAGGCCCGGCCCCAACCGCACCGCCGACGCCCGGACGCTCTTGGTCGGCCTGCCGGAGAACCTGACCTCGACCCTGCTGCACCGGGCCGGTGACACCGCGACGGCGGAGGAGACCGTGCTCGCCGCCCTCGGTCTGGCGCTGACCGGCTGGACCGGCGGCGACGGGTTCCTGGTCGAGCTGGAGGGTCACGGCCGGCAGGAGGAACTGTTCGACGGCGTGGACCTGTCCCGCACCGTCGGCTGGTTCACCAGCGTGTATCCGTTCGCGGCCTGGTTGCCGCCGGGCCGTAAACCCCAGGCGGTGCTCAGGTCGGTACGCGACCAGTTCAGGGCCGTCCCCGGCCGGGGCATCGGCCACGGCGTGTCCAGGTGGCTGTCGCCGGACGAGGACCTGGTCGAGGCCCTGGCCGCGCAGCAGCGGCCCGCCGTGCTGTTCAACTACACGGGCCAGGGCTCGGTGGGCACCCGGGGCCGGACCAGGTTCGCGCTCTCGCCGGAAGGACTCGGCAGCGTCGAGGGATCCGGCAGGCCCCGCAGCCACCTGCTGGAGGTCAACGCCGGAGTGCACCGGGACCGGCTGTACATGCACTGGACGTACTCCGCCGCCCTGCACGACGAGGAGACGGTCCGCCGGGTCGCCGACGACTGCCTGGCCCGGCTGACGGCGCTGCTCGAACCCGCGCGGCCGGTCGCGATCCCCTCCCCGCTGCCCGCGATGAGACGGCACAACGTGCCGGGGGTCGCGGTCGCGGTGATCCGGGGCCAGTCCGTCGAGGTCCACGCCCACGGCGTCCTCGCCGCCGGCCAGAGCCGGGAGGTCACGCCGGACACCCTGTTCCAGGTGGGGTCGATCGGCAAGCACCTGACGGCCATCGGCGTGCTGCGGCTGGTCGAGGCCGGGCTGCTCGACCTCGACGCCGACGTCAACGACCACCTGGTCTCCTGGAAACTGCCGAAGACGATCCCCGGGACGGTGACCGCCAGGTGGCTGCTGAGTCACCAGGCCGGGCTCACCCGGACCGACGAGGACGACTTCCGGCGCGGCGAACCCATGCCGACCCTGCTCGACCTGCTGCCCGCCGTCGCGATGGAGCTGACGCCTGGTGAGCACTTCCGCAAGAGCAACGGCCACTACTGGGTGCTCGAACAGCTGATGAGCGACGTGGCGGGCGAGCCGTACCAGGAACTGATGCGCGAGCTGGTCTTCGAGCCCCTGGACATGAGGGCCACCAGCTACGACCTGACCTTCCCGGAGACCTCGGGCCTGCCTGTCGCCCACGGCCACGACGAACACGGCAGGACGGTGCCCGACGGCTGGCTGAACCGGCCCGCGCTGGCCGCGGGCAGCCTCTGGTCGACCGCGCCGGACCTTGCCAAGGTCGCCATCGCGGTACGGCGTGCCCATCTGGGGCACTCCGGCGCCGTCCTGCCGCGCGCCCTGGCGGCGGAGCTGCTCACCGTCGCCCACCGGGAGGCCCTGTACGGGCTGGGCACCTCGGTCGACGACACCGGCGGTGACATCGAGTTCGGTCACGTCGGAGAGTCCGCCGGATACCGGTCCATGATGCTCAGCCGGATCAACCGGGCCACGGGGTTCGTCGTCCTGACCAACTCCGAATCCGGCAAGGAACTGCACAAGCACGTGGCGGCGGCCATAGGCGAGCAGGAAGGCATGCGGTACGGCCAGGGCCAGGGCCGTACAGAGGCGGGTTACCGATGACACCGGAAGGGCTCGACGTGAACACAGGCGAAGCGGCGATCGAGGCCGGCGAGGCCAGGGACAAGCGCCCGCTGTTCAGGAACAGGGACTTCACCCTGCTGTGGGGCGGCGCGGCGTTCACGACGCTCGGCGCGCAGATCACCATCCTGGCCTATCCGATGCTCGTCCTGTGGGGAGGCGGCACGACCTCCGCCGCGGGGTTGGTCTCGGGCGCCGCGCTCCTGCCCTACCTGCTCGTTCAGCTGCCCGCCGGGGCCGTCGCCGACCGGTACGATCGCAGGCGCCTGATGATCATCTCGGACGTCGGGTGCCTGCTGGCGGCCTCAAGCGTGATGCTGGCGGTCTTCCTCGACCGGATCTGGCTGCCGCATCTGATGGTGGCGGCCTTCGTCCAGGGCAGCCTGGCGATCTTCTACGACCTGGCGGAACGCTCGGCCGTCAAGAACCTGGTCCGTGAGGACCAGGTTCCGGGCGCGCTGAGCCAGAACGAGGCCCGTCACCGAGCCATGATCATGCTTGGCCAGCCGCTCGGTGGGTTCCTGCTGAGCCTGGTGCGCTGGGTGCCGTTCCTGTTCACCGCGGTCGCGCACCTGGCCTCACTGCTGATGCTGCTGGCCATCCGGAGGAAGTTCCAGACCGACCGGGCGGAACAGCCCTCCGGCAGGCTGGCCGCCGACGTGGCCGAGGGCGTCACGTGGCTGTGGCGGCAGTCCTTCCTGCGCAACGTGATGCTCCTGGTCTCGGTCAGCAACCTGG
This sequence comes from Streptosporangium sp. NPDC020145, assembly GCF_040631275.1. Taxonomy (NCBI): domain Bacteria; kingdom Bacillati; phylum Actinomycetota; class Actinomycetes; order Streptosporangiales; family Streptosporangiaceae; genus Streptosporangium; species Streptosporangium sp. NPDC020145. The sequence goes on from NZ_JBEXZT010000001.1 coordinate 489,571, forward strand.
TCTTCGAGGGCATGAGCCTCTCTCTCATGGTGATCGTCCGAGGCTCCGGCGGATCGCCGTCCAGCATCGGCGTCGTGGTCGCCATCAGCGGTGTCGGCGGCCTGCTCGGCGCGATGACCAGCATCTGGTGGCGGCGCAGGCTGAGCCTGCCCGCACTGATCGTGGCGGGTCTGCTGGTGTGGACCCTGTGCGTGCCGTCCCTGGCGTTCTTCAGTGATCCGGTCCTGCTGGGCGTCGTGTTCGCGTTCTGCGGATACATCGGCGGTGTCTTCAACGTCGCCGGGGGCGTGTACCTGGTCGGCCTGGCGCAGGACCACATCCTGAGCCGGGCCATCAGCGTCGCCATGCTGCTCGGCGCGGGCGCGAGCTTCCTCGGCGCGTTCGCCGGAGGGTTCGTCCTCGACGCGGCCGGTGTCGGCCGTACCGTGCTCGTCATGACCGTCCTGATGGGGAGCCTGGCTCTGGTGGCCCTGCTCAGCCCGTCGGTGCGGGCGGCCGCCCGCACCCGGGAGGGCGGCCGGCTGAGCGCCGAGGACGCCGCCGCGCTCGACTGAGCTCTTTCCCGTTTCGAGTACGGCGCCCCCGTGTTTTCCCACGGGATATAGAAGGCGTATAGCGGCCTCCCGGACGGTTGTGTCCGGCTCTCATGTGGCGGGGCCGGTAAAATTACCTGGATGGAGCAAGCGCTGTGCCGATATCCACCTCGAATGGCATTCTTGCGACTATTGGACAAACGCCGCTCGTTCAACTCGACCGCCTGTTTCCCGAATTCCCCTCCCGGGTGTTCGCCAAGCTGGAGCGTTTCAACCCCGGCGGCAGCATCAAGGACCGCAGTGCGCTGAGCATGTTGTCGGCCGCGATTCGCTCGGGCGAGCTGGAGCCCGGCAGGTCGACGGTGGTTGAGTCCAGTTCCGGCAATCTCGCCGTCGGGATGGCGCAGCTCTGCCGCTACTTCGGATTACGGTTCATCTGCGTCGTCGACGCCAAGACCACTGAGCAGAACATCGCGATACTGAAAGCCTTCCAGGCCAAGGTCGAGGTGGTCGACGCGCCCGACCCGGAAACCGGCGAGTACCTGCCGCGCAGGATCCAGCGGGTGCGCGAACTGGTGGAGAGCATCCCGCACGCCTTCAACCCGGACCAGTACGGCAACCCGCTCAACTCATACGCGCACTACGAGACGATGCGGGAGATCGTGGAGGCCCTCGACGGCGAGGTCGACCACCTGTTCTGCTCCGTCAGCTCGTGCGGCACCCTGATCGGCTGCGCCGACTACGTCGGAGGCCACGGCCTGCCGATCACCATCACCGCGGTGGACGCCGTCGGCAGCATGATCTTCGACGGTCAGCGGCGCGGCCCGCGGCTGCTGCCGGGGCACGGCGCGGCCGTCCGGCCCGGCCTCTACCGCGAGGACGCCGCCGACCGGGTCGTCCACGTGTCCGACCTGGACTGCGTGGTCGGATGCCGCAAGTTGTCGAGCCGCGAGGCGATCCTCGCCGGCGGCTCGTCGGGCGCCACGGTCGCGGCGCTGCACGCGCTCCAGGCGGAGATCCCGCCGGGCTCCACCTGCGTGCTGGTGTTCCCCGACGGGGGCGACCGCTACCTGAACACCATCTACTCCGACGCCTGGGTGCGCAGCACCTTCGGAGAGGTCTCCCATCTGTGGAAGGACGGGGTGTGAACGTGCTGATCATCCGACACGACGAGGTGTGCGACATCCTGCGGGGCGCCGAGACCGCACTGCTGGAGATCGTGCGGGACACCTACCGCAGACACGACGAGGGCGCCACGGTGGTGCCGCACTCGACCTTCCTGCGCTTTCCCGGTGACAGGACCAACCGCATCATCGGCCTGCCGGCCTACGTCGGCGGCGAAAACGGCGAAGATCACGTGGCGGGCATCAAATGGGTGTCGTCCTTCCCCGCCAACCTGGAGGCGGGGCTCCCGCGCGCGAACGCGACGATCATCCTGAACTCGATGGAGACCGGCAGGCCTGAGGCGTTCGTCGAGGCCACGGCGATCTCCGCGACGCGCACGGCGGCCTCCGCCGCGGCGGCGGCGGAGCTGCTCGCCCCCCCACGGCTCGACGGCGTGTCCCTGATCGGCTGCGGCGTGATCAACTTCGAGACGCTGCGCTTCCTCGCCGCCGTCTTCCCGGACATCTCCGAGGTGACGCTCTTCGACGCCTCCCCACAGCGCGCGAAGGAGTTCGGCGAGCGGGTCGGATCGCTGCTGCCGGACGCCGAGGTGACGCTCGCCGCACACGTCGGCGAGACGGTGGCGGCCGCCGACCTGCTGTCCATCGCGACCACCGCGATCGAACCGCACCTGACCCTGGCGGGCATCCGGCCGGGCGCGGTGGTCCTGCACATATCGCTGCGCGACATCGTCCCCGAGACGATCCTGTCGGCGCGCAACGTGGTCGACGACGTCGACCACGCGGTCCGTGAGCGCACCTCGCTGCACCTGGCCGAGCTGAGCGTCGGCGGACGCTCCTTCGTGCACGCCACCCTCGGCGGCCTGCTGCGCGCCACCGCGAGGGTCCCGGAGGACGAGCGGTCCCCGGTGATCTTCTCGCCGTTCGGGCTCGGCGCCCTCGACATCGCGGTCGCCCGCTTCGTCGCGGCGGAGGCCCGCAGACGCGGGTACGGCGTGACCGTCAAGGACTTCCTGCCGAGGCCGGAGAAAACGGGCCTGTAGTGATTCCGGAATTCGAGATAGGACTGGGACGGGAGAGAGACGACATGAACGACCGATACCTCGTGGTGCTCAACGACGAGGAACAGTATTCGATCTGGTGGGCCGACCGGGACCTGCCCGCCGGGTGGCGCGCCGAGGGGACCGAGGGCACCAGGGAGGAATGCCTGGCGCGCATCGAAGAGGTCTGGACCGACATGCGCCCGCTGAGCCTGAGGTGAGCGCGGCGGTGCGGTTCCTCGGCGATCTGGTGTGGCGGCAGGCCGCGGCCACCCCGGACGCGGTCGCGGTCGTCGACGGAGACACCGCGTTCACTTACGCGCAGCTGACCCGCCTGGCCGTCCGTCTGTCCCACCGGCTCCAGGACAGGGGGATCGGCCGCGGCCACATCGTCGGGATCGCCCTGCCCCGCGGCGCCGACTTCATCGTGGCGGTCCTGGCGACGTGGCGCAGCGGGGCGGCCTACCTGCCGATCGACCCCGGCCACCCGCGTGAGCGGCGAGAATGGATCCACCGGGACGCGGCGCCGTCGATCGTGCTGACCCCCGGCCTGTTCGACGCGGAGGCGGAGCCCCCGGAGGCGGAGCCGGCGGCGGTGTCCGGGACGGACGCCGCGTACGTGATCTACACCTCGGGTTCGACAGGACGGCCCAAGGGCGTCGTGGTCACCCACGAGGGCATCGCCAACCGGGTGCTGTGGACGGTCGAGACCCACCGGCTCGGCCCCGGCGACCGGCTGCTGCACAAGACGTCGGTGACGTTCGACGCGGCGGGCTGGGAGATGGTGGGCCCGCTGGTCTCCGGCGGCACCGTCGTCGTCGCGCCGCCGGGCGCGGAAGGCGACCCCGAGGCGATCGTCCGGCTGGCCCGAAGCCACCGGGTCACCGTGCTCCAGGTCGTCCCCTCGCTGCTCAGACGGCTGGTCCGCGAGCCCGGCTGGACGGATCTCGGCGCGCTGCGGCTGCTGTTCTCCGCCGGCGAGCCCCTGCACGCGGAGCTGTGCCGCCGGGTCCGGCTGCCCGGGGTCGAGGTGTGGAACACCTACGGGCCGACGGAGTGCGCGATCGACGTGACGGCGCAGCCCGTCGACCCGGAGCAGACGACGGGCCAGATCCCGATCGGGCGGCCGATCACCGCCATGCGGGTGGTGGTGCTCGACCCCTCAGGAGGCCTGGCCCCGATCGGAATGCCCGGCGAACTGCACGTCGGCGGCCCCGGCGTCGCCCGGGGATACCTCGGCCGGCCCGGGCTCACCGCCGAGCGGTTCGTGCCCGACCCGTATGGCCCGGCCGGCGGGCGGCTCTACCGCACCGGAGACCTGGTCCGCTGGGACCAGAGCGGCACCCTGCACTACCTGGGACGGCTCGACGACCAGATCAAGGTCAACGGCGTCAGGATCGAACCGGCCGAGATCGAGGCCGTACTGGAACGGCATCCGGCGGTCAGCGCGGCCGTGGTGACCGCCACCGACAACGCCCTGGTCGCCCATGTCACGACCGAGGAGGAGATCAGCCCGATACGGCTGCGCCTCTTCGCCCGCGAGAGCCTGCCCGACACCCACGTCCCGACCAGGTTCGTCATGCTCGACGAACTGCCGACGCTGCCCAGCGGCAAGGTGAACCGCGCGGCCCTGACGGTGCCGGCCGCCGAGGAGCGGAAGGAGCCCCGGCCGCCGCGCACCGCGGCCGAGCGGAGGGTCGCGGACGTGTGGGCGGAACTGCTCGACATGGACGGCGGGGTCGGCGGGGTCGGCGTGGACGACGACTTCTTCCAGCTCGGCGGGTCGTCGCTGCTGCTCACCAGGCTCGCCAACCTCCTGGACATCCCGCTGCCGGAGCTGTACGAGACGTCCACCGTGGCCGGGCAGGCCAAGCTGCTCGACGAACGTGCCGGCGTCGAACCGGTCCGTCCCGCCGAGCGGACGCCGACCATGGAGGTCTCCTTCGGGCAGCGGCGCCTGTGGCTGCTCGACCGCATCCAGCCGGGCAGCCCGGAATGGATCGCCCCGCTGTTCATCCGGCTGCCCGCCGAGGTGGAGGCCGCCACCGTCGCGAGGGCCCTGGAGGAACTCGGCCGACGGCACGAGGTGCTGCGCACCCGCTACGTCGCGCACGACGGCGAACCGCGTCAGGTCGTCGACGAGCACGTCGACGTCGAGCTCAGGATCGCCGACGGCGATCTCGGCACCCTGTTCGCCGAGCAACTCGCGCGCGGCTTCGACCTGGAGACCGGACCGGTCTGGCGGGCGATGCTGGCCAGGGCGGACGGCGAACAGGTGCTCATGATCACTGTTCACCACATCGCCTGCGACGGCTGGTCCTCGGTGCTGCTCGACGCAGAACTCCGCGCGCTGTGCGCCGGGCGCGAACTCCCCGCGACGGGGCTGCGGTACGCCGACTACGCGGCCTGGCAGCGCCGTACGCTGACCGATGACGTGCTCGCCGGGCACCTGGACCACTGGCGCGGCCACCTGGCCGGCGTGCCCGCGCTCGATCTGCCGACCGACCACCCGCGCCCGCCGCACCGCGACCACCGCGGCGCGATGGTCGTGTTCGAGGTTCCGGCGGAACTGGCCGGGGACCTGACCGAACTGGGCCGGCGGCACGGCACGACCCTGTCGGTCGCCCTGCTCACGGCCTGGGCCGCGCTGCTGTCCAGGTACAGCGGGCAGCGCGACTTCGCCGTCGGCCTGCCCGTCAGCGGGCGGGAACGCCCCGAGTTCGGAGACGTGGTCGGGTTCTTCCTCAACACCCTGGCGCTGCGGATGGACCTGACGGGCAACCCCTCCTTCGAGGAGGCGTTGCGGCGCGTCGGCGAGGTCAGCCGGGCCGGATTCGCGCACCAGGTGGTGCCCTTCGACCGCCTGGTCGAGGAACTGCAGCCGGAGCGCCACCTCTCCCGCACCCCCATCTACCAGGCCGCCTTCGACCTGCACGAGGTCGGCCACACCGACACCGAGCTGCACCAGGACGACGCCGCCCCGCTCGGCGCGGCGTGGCTGATCGCCAAGACCGACCTCAGCCTCCTCGCCCAGCACCGTCCCGACGGCTCGGTGCTCGCTTCGATCGAGTACGCCACCGCCCTGTTCGACAGGCACACCGCGGAACGGATGGCCGAGCGCTTCCTGCGCCTGCTGTCGAGTGTCACGGCCGAACCGGGCGTCCGGCTGTCGGCCGTCGACCTGCGCGAGGAGGAGGAACGACGGCGTCCGGTCCCCACCGCCGAGCCGCTCCCCGTCACCCGGTGCGTCCACGAGGTGTTCGAGGAGATGGCCGGGCGGACGCCCGAGGCCACCGCGGTGGTGTTCGAGGACACCTCGCTGACCTACGCCGAGCTCAACGCCCGCGCCAACCGGCTGGCCCGCCACCTGGCCGGGCGCGGCGCGGGGCCGGAGAAGCTGGTCGGCGTGTGCCTCGAACGAGGCCCCGACCTGCTGCCCACCCTGCTCGCGGTGCTGAAGACCGGGGCCGGGTACCTGCCGCTCGACCCGGGGCAGCCGGCGGACAGGATCGCCTTCATCGTGGCCGACGCGGGAGCCGAGACGGTGGTGACCACGTCGGACCTGGCGGCGAAGGTGACCGGCGACCTCGTGCTGCTCGACGAGATCGACCCGGACGGCTCCCCAGCCGACCTCGGCGTCGTCGTACGCCCGGACAACGTGATCTACGTGATCTACACCTCCGGCTCGACCGGCAGGCCCAAAGGTGTGGTGGTGACGCACGCCAACGTGCTTCGCCTGTTCACCGCCGCGGGACGCTACCAGGACTTCGGCGCAGACGACGTGTGGACCCTCTTCCACTCCTACGCCTTCGACTTCTCGGTCTGGGAGATGTGGGGCGCCCTGCTGCACGGCGGCCGTCTGGAGGTCGTGCCCCGCGAGACCGTCCGCGATCCGGACCGCTTCCTCACCCTCCTCGCCGAACGGGGGGTCACGGTCCTCAACCAGACCCCGTCGGCGTTCCGGCGGCTCGTGGCGTTCGCGGCGGCGGAGGACCCGCGCGTCGACCGGCTCGCCCTGCGCTCGGTCGTCTTCGGCGGCGAGAAACTGGAGGTCGGCGAGCTGGGGCCGTGGATCCGCAGGCTCGGCGTCGACCGCCCACGTCTGGTCAACATGTACGGCATCACCGAGACCAGCGTCCACACCACCCACCGGCCGATCGGCACGGCCGACACCGGAAGCCCGATCGGCCTGCCCCTGGACGACCTGCGCGTCCACCTGCTCGACGAGTACGGCGGCGTGGCCCCCGACGGCGTACCCGGGGAGATGTACGTCGGAGGGCCCGGCGTGGCCCGCGGGTATCTCGACCGGCCCGCGCTGACCGCCGCCAGGTTCATTCCCGACCCGTTCGGCCCTCCGGGATCACGCCTGTACCGCAGCGGCGACCTGGCCAGGCGCAACCGCGACGGCGGCCTGGAGTTCCTCGGCCGGGCCGACGAACAGGTGAAGATCCGCGGCTACCGGGTCGAACTCGGCGAGATCCAGGCCGCGCTCCTCGACCAGCCGGGCGTCCGCGACGCCGTGGTGGTGCTGGGCGAGAACACGCTGGTCGGCTACGTCGAACCGGAGGGCGAGGAGATCGATCCGGGCGAGCTGAAGGTCGCGCTGGCCCGCCGCCTGCCCGACTACATGGTGCCGAGCGCGATCGTGCCGCTGGACCGGATCCCGCTGACGGCCAACGGCAAGCTCGACCGCGCGGCGCTGCCCGCGCCGGGTCGCGACGAGGTGGGCGCCGCCGAGTTCGTCGCCCCGCGTACGGCGGTCGAGACGTGGATCGCCAAGGTGTGGCAGGACCTTCTGGAGATCGACAAGGTCGGCGTGGGTGACGACTTCTTCGCCCTCGGCGGCAACTCCATCCTGGTACTGCGGATGATCGCCCGGGTCCAGGAGGAGTTCGACGTCGAACTCGGCGCGCGGGAGGTCTTCGAAAACCCCGGCCTGGTGCGGCTCGCCGGGCTGGTGGAGGCCAGGGTGCTCGCGGAGATGTCCGGTTCAGCGAACTTCGAGATGGAGACACGATGACAGTGCGGCACCTGATCTCGGTCGACGATCTGTCCGACGGCGACATCAGGAAGATCGTGGCCCGGGGCGTCGAGTTCCGCGAGAGGGGCGCCGGAGCGGACCGGCCGCTGGCCGGAAGGATCGCCGGGATCTACTTCGGCAAGACCTCGACGCGGACCAGGACCGCGTTCACCGCCGGCACGCTGCGGCTCGGCGGGCAGGTCATCCCCCTCGGCCCGGGCGACCTGCAGACCAACACGGGCGAGTCGATCGAGGACACCGCGCGGGTGCTGGGCAGGATGCTGGACGTCTTCGTCATGCGCACCGCGGGCGATCCCGCCGAGATGCGGACGTTCGCCGAGGAGGACCGCATGGCGGTGATCAACGCGATGAGCGCCACCGAACATCCGACCCAGGCCCTGACCGACATCACCACGCTCCTGTGGCGCTTCGGCGGTGTCGAGGGGCTGCGCATCCTGTACGTCGGCGAGGGCAACAACACCGCCTCCGCACTTGCACTGGCGCTGAGCAGGTACCCCTCGGTCCGGCTCGAACTGCGCACCCCGCCGGGCTACGGCCTGGCTGACGACATCCTCGCCCGCGTCGATCCCGAGGTGGTCACCGAACGGCACGACATGGACGACCTGCCCAAGGGGGTGAACGTCGTCTACACCACGCGCTGGCAGACCACGGGCACCACCAAGCCGGACGCGAACTGGCGGGAGATCTTCGCGCCGTTCCAGGTCACCACCGCCCTGTGGGAGGACAGCCCGCAGGCCGTGTTCATGCACGACCTGCCCGCGCACCGGGGCGAGGAGGTCACCCCCGAGGTGATCGACGGCAAGCACAGCATCGCCTTCGACCAGGCGGAGAACAAGCTGCACAGCGCCATGGCCGTACTGGAGTGGTGCCGCGTGGAGGACGGCGGCCGATGACCGCGCAGACGCTGGACGCCGTCCTCGGCGATCCGTGGGACGAGGCCAATCCGCTCGGTTTCGCCGCGGTGCTCGACGCCGACGAGCGGGGGGAGCTGCTCACCCCCGGTGAGGCCGCGCTGGACGACGTCCGGCTCGCCGCGGAGTTCGTGCCGAGGTCGCTGGGCGGCCGGCTGGTCCAGGTGAACGGGCTGGTCCAGCCGATGCGGGCGATCTTCAGGCGTGACCCGACGCTGGGGCTCGGCTACGGCATCACCAGTTTCATCGCCGCCGTTCCCGTCTGGACGGACGGCGACGACGGGCAGCGGCGCTGGCTGGCCGATCTGCTGCTGCGCGGGGAACGCGCGGCGGCGGCGTTCACCGAGCTCGCCCACGGCGCGGACTTCACCAGGGTCGCGCTGCGGGCCGAGCCCCGGCCGGACGGGTTCCTGGTCAACGGCGCGAAACAGCTGATCAACAATATCGGGCGCGCACGCGCGGTCACCCTGTTCGCCCGCACCGACGACCAGCCCGGCAGCCGCAGTCACTCCACGCTGCTGCTGGACATGGCCACCCTGCCGCCCGAGACCGTTCGTGTCCTGCCGCGCTTTCCCATTTCGGGACTCAGGGCGAGCCTGCTCGCCGGCGTGGAGTTCACGGACTGCCCGGTTCCCGCGCCGAGCCTGCTGGGCAGGCTCGGCGCGGGCCTGGAGACCTCGCTGCGCGCCTTCCAGGTGACACGTACGGCACTGCCCGCGATCGTCGTCGGCGTCCTCGACACGCAACTGCGCCTGGTGACCGGCTTCGCCGGTGAACGGGTGCTCTACGGACGGCCGGTGGCCGACATCCCCCAGGTGCGGGACGGCCTGACCGGCGCCTTCGTCGACCTGCTGGTCTGCGACGCCTTCAGCGCCGTCGTCGGCCGGGCCCTGCACCTGCTGCCGGAGCAGACCAGCGTGGCCGCCGCGGCGAGCAAGTACGTGGTGTCCACCCTGATCGAGGCGGCGGCCTACGACCTGTCGGTTCTGCTGGGAGCGCGCTCCTACCTCCGGGAGGGTCCCTACGGGCTGTTCCAGAAGTACCAGCGTGACCTGTCGGTGACCTCCCTCGCGCACGCCAGCGAGGCGGCCTGCCTGTCCACGATCATTCCGCAGCTGCCGCGGCTCGCCCGGCGGAGCTGGCTGCGGGCCGAGCCCGCCCCACCGGAGCTGTTCGAGTTCGAGGGGGAGTTGCCCGAACTCGACTTCGGCCGGCTCGTCGTCGACGCCAGGGGCACGGACTCCCTCAGCGCCGCGCTGGTCCTGGCCGACGCGCCGGAACTGGCGGAGCTGCGGGCGCTCTTCCTCGCCGAGCTCACCGCGCTGCGCGCGAGCTGCGTCGACCTGCCGCCGGGGGAGCGTACGGTGTCGGCGTCGGCGGGCACCTTCGCGCTGGCCGAACGTTACAGCCTGGTGCTCGCCGCCGCCGCGTGCGCCGGAGTGTGGGCCGCCCGACGTGATCCGGTCACCACGGCCTGGCTGGTCGTGGCGCTCGGCCGGCTGGCCGACCGGCTCGGCCTGCCGCACTCGCCGCCGCCCGCGGACGCCGGGCGGGTGCTGTTCGCCGAACTGGTACGCCGGCACGAGCGGTCACTGACGTTCGACCTCTCCGGACATCCGCTTTCCCGGCACGGCGGCTGACGCCGACGTGAGCTGCCCCCTCCGCGGGCAGCTGTGGCCGCAGCCACCGGCTGGCTTCGCACGGAGCAACACGGGGCACCAACCCCGCGCGTCCGCTACTTCGTCGGTACTCGGCGCCCTCGTCATGTTGTCCATCATCTCGATCCCTCCACGCGCTGTCTCTGCGGCCTGTACCACTCTCCTGCCGGTAGCTGGCTGCACTTCTCCCATGGGTCCAAGGGCCCGGTCGACCACCTCCCGGCCGGGCTCGGTGCTTGTGCGGCGGCTGTCACCAGGGACTTCGTCCTCTGCCGTCATTCGGCTGCCGGGCGTCCCGGCGGGGACCGTTACGAGGTTCCGCCGGGTGCCTCCGTCGCCTGCAGGAAGCGCACAACGGCGATCACCCGCCGGTGGTCGGTGTCGGCCGGGGCCAGCCCGAGCTTGGTGAAGACGTTGTTGACGTGCTTCGCTATCGCGCTCTCGCTGACCGTGAGCGCGGCGGCGATCCCGGAGTTGGACCTGCCCTGCGCCATCTGCCCGAGCACCTCCAGCTCGCGTGGCGTCAGTGTCTTCAGCGGGTCGCGGTTGCGGCGGCGCGCGAGCACCTGGGAGACCACCTCGGGGTCGAGGACCGCTCCGCCCTCCGCCACCTGCCGTACGGCCTGCACGAACCCGTTGATGTCGACGATCCGGTCCTTGAGCAGGTAACCGATGCCCGCCATGTCCCCGGACAGCAGGTCGGTGGCGTAGCGCTCCTCCACGACCTGGGACAGCACCAGCAGCGCGAGCCCGGGCCGCTCCCTGCGAAGGGTGAGCGCGGCCCGCAGTCCCTCGGTGGTGTGGGTAGGCGGCATCCGCACATCGATGATCACCAGGTCGGGTGACGACCGCTCGACCGCCTCCATCAGCTGGTGCGCGTCACCGACCGCCGCGACGACCTCGATCCCGCCGGCCTCAAGTATCCGGGTGATGCCCTCCCGCAGCAGTACGGAGTCCTCGGCGATTGCCACGCGCACGGTTTCTCCCCACATCACGCTGCGCCAGCAGTACACGAGCCGACCCACTCTAACGCGCCACGGCCTCCTCCATCAGATCATGATCCGCAAGTTGTCCCTCCCGCACGGGGAAAGTGATCTGTCGCTCCTGTACCGGTCGCAGTACGCTGAGACCCGCATCCGGCATCCAGGCACTGTCCGGCACACAAGGCGTTCGACGCTCGCGTCCTTCGACGGTCGCGGGCAGGAGGAGTCCGTGCACGTGACTCGTGAACGACGGGGATCGCGCCCGCTCTGGCTGGCCGTCGGCGGGACCGTGTTCGCCTTCACCGTCCTGGCGTGCGTGGTGACCCTGCTGTCCTGGCTCGGCAGGCAGTCGGAGACGCAACGGCAGGAGTATCGCCGGCCGGCCCGGCTGCAGATCGACGTGGCCGACACGCAGGTCGTCCTGCACGCGTCCTACTCCGGCACCGTGGAGGTCGAGCGGTGGCTGGCGTGGTCCTCCGGCAAGCCCGTCGCCGACGAGGTGTGGCAGGGCGACACGCTGCGGCTGAGCCTGGACTGCCCGTCCACGCCGCACCTGCCCGGGTGCTCGACGGCCTACCACATCTGGGTGCCCGCAGACCTCTCCCTGGCGGTGACCACGTCGTCGGGGGAGGTGAGGCTGGAGAACCTGAGCGGCACGATCCGGGTCGACACGGACTCGGGCAACGTGGAGGGCACCGGTCTCGGGGCCGCCGACGTCACCGTGACCGGCGGATCCGGCGATCTGCGACTGGGCTTCACCGGGGTGCCCCGTCACGTCGTGGCGCGGATGTCCTACGGCGACGTCACGATCGGGCTGCCCAGGGGGCGCGCCTACAACGTGCGTGCCACGGCCGTCGAGGGACACAGGAACATCGGGGTCCGTCAGGATCCCGGTGCGCCGACCACGATCGAGGCGAGTACCGCCTATGCCGACGTCACCGTCAGGAACGCCTCCGATGTCCCCTGAGCAGGACCGTGGCGAGAACGCCACCTTCGAGCGCCACGGTCTCGCGCGCCTGTCACGCGCGGTTCTGCGGGCACCTCTGACGGCCAGGACCTGGATGGCGGTACTGCACCTGGCGGCGGGGCTGCCCGTCGGGCTGCTCGGCTTCTTCGTCCTCGGTGTGCTCTGCGTGCTCACCATGAGCCTGTCGCTGTCCATCGTGCTGGCGGTGCTGGCGGTTGTGGCGCAGGCCGCGCTGCTGGCATGCGTCCGTGCCTGCAGCACGATCCAGCGTTCCCGGTTCACCGCGCTGCTCGGGGTGGACATCCCGTTCACGCGGCGGCCCGTCGCCGGAGGCTGGTTCGGCCGGGTGATGAGCGAGGCGCGCAGGGAGTCGACCTGGCGGCAGCTCTGCTACCACCTGATCGCCCCGCTGATCGGCGGTGTCGGTTTCGCCGCGACGGCCGTGACCGTGGCGGCCGCGCTGACCTTCACCACGGCGCCGCTGTGGGCCTGGTTCGCCGAGAGCGGGTTCGGCTGGCACCTCGGCGAACCGCTCACCCTGCTCGGGCTGACGGCGGGAGGGGCGGCCGCGCTCTTCGCCGCGCCCTGGGTCGCCCGCGCGGCCGTCGCCATCGACGTGAGCGCCGCGATGGCGCTGCTGGGCAGCGCGCGGGAGAAGGAACTGGTGGAGAGCAGGGCGGGGCTGCTGGCGGCGATCGAGGCCGAACGCCGCAGGATCGAGCGGGACCTGCACGACGGCACCCAGCAGAGGCTGACCGCGATGGCCGTGAAGCTGGCCATCGCCGGGCAGACACTGACCGACCTTCCCGAACCGGCGCTGCGCGCGATCAACGAGGCGCAGGAGGAGGCCACGCAGGCGCTGGCCGAACTGCGTGACCTCATCCGCGGCCTGCATCCGGCGGTGTTGGACGACCTCGGCCTCAACGCGGCGCTGTCCGGTGTGGTCGGCCGCTCACCCATCCCGGTCGAGCTCACCGTCGACCTGCCCGGCCGGTTACCGCCGCCCATCGAGTCGATCGCGTACTTCGTGGTGTCGGAGGCCCTGACGAACGTGTCCAAGCATTCGGGAGCCGACAGGGTCGAGGTGGCCGTCAACAAACACGGTGACTGGCTGCACGTGCGCATCGCCGACAACGGGCGCGGGGGTGCCGTCGTGGGCACCGGCAGTGGGCTGCGTGGGCTCGGCCAGCGGGTCGCGTCCGCGGACGGGGCGTTCGCCATCGACAGCCCGGCCGGGGCGGGAACGACGATCAAGGTCGATCTGCCGTGCGAGGTTTCTTACTGAACAATAACTATTACTGACTTGCGCGACATGGGCTTGTAATTCATGGCAAACTACCCAAAGTGGGTCGAGATATGGAGGCATGGCACACAAACGGGGTAAACGCTTCGACTGTGGGGGCACAGAATGGCGTTGATCAGTCCTGCTCAAAATCTGCGGTTTCATCTGCTCGGACCGATAGAGGTATGCGATGAATCGGGTCCCGTCAAGCTCAGCGCGTCGAAGATGCGGACGCTCCTGGCCACGCTTTTACTGGCAAGGTCGCGAATAGTCTCAGACTCGCGAATCGCGGCGATGCTGTGGGGAGAGCATCCACCCGCGACCTCGGAGGCGCAGATTCAGATCTATGTGTCAAGGCTCCGTCAGAAGCTTGGCATTCAGATTATGCGCCAGCGGCCCGGATACATTCTTGAGGCCGACCCCGCCCGGGTCGACCTGATGGAGTTCGAGCGACTGGCCAAAGAAGGCAGAAGGCTTCTCGACGTCGGCGTGCCGCACGAGGCGGCCGCCGCCCTGACCCGGGCACTCGCCCTCTGGCGGGGCCCCGCGCTGGCCGGTGCGACCGACCTCCTGACCAACGCGGAACGCCCACAGCTCGAAGAGGCCAGGCTCGCCACACTGGAGGACCGGATCGACGCCGATCTGGCCGCCGGCAGGCACGCCGAGCTGAGCTCCGAGCTGACCGGTCTCGTCGCGCTCAACCCGTGGCGGGAGCGCCTGCGCGGCCAGCTCATGCTCGCCCTGTACCGGAGCGGCCGACAGGCCGAGGCGATGACCTCCTACCAGGAGCTCCGGCGGCTGCTCGCCGACGACCTGTCCATCGACCCCAGCAACGACCTGCAGGAACTGTTCATGCGGGTGCTGGCCGCCGATCCCGCCCTCAACCCGCCGCCCGCCGCAGACGAGGCCTCCGCACGCCCGGCCGTCGTCACCGCGGTGCGTCCCGCCCAGCTGCCGCCGGACGTCGCGGACTTCACGGGCCGTTCCCACGAGATCACCTACCTGTCCACGATCCTGCAGCGGTGCGGGTCGAACTCGTCGATCACCGGATGCGTCATCAGCGGGATGGCCGGGGTCGGCAAGACCGCGCTCGCCGTACACGTCGCGCACCTGTGCCAGGACAGCTATCCGGACGGCCAGCTCTACGTCGACCTGCGCGGACTCTCCTCGCCCGCGGTCACTCCGTTCGACGCGCTCGGCGGCATGCTCCAGTCCCTCGGCGTGGACGGCGCCGCGATCCCGCCGAACCTCGACGAACGGGTGAAGCTCTACCGCAGCAGGCTGATCCGCCAGCGGGTGCTCGTGGTGCTGGACAACGCCTTCAGTGAGGAACAGGTCCGTCCGCTGCTGCCCACCGGCCGTGGGTGCGGGGTCCTGGTGACGGGACGGGCGCGGCTGGCGGCCCTTGAGGGTGTGCCGCTGCTCGACCTGGTCGTGCTGGACCCCTGCGAGGCGATGACCATGCTCGGCCGCATCGTCGGCGAGGACCGCATGAGGTCCGAGCTGGAGAAGGCCGGCCGGATCGTCGAGCTGTGCGGTTACCTGCCGCTGAGCATCAGGATCGCCGGCGCCCGGCTGGCGACCAAACCCCACTGGAAGCTGGCCCAGCTGGCCAGGCTGCTCGACGTCCAGCATCGCCGCCTGGACGAGCTGCGGATAGCCGACACGAACGTCAGGGCCAGCCTGCTCCAGAGTTATCAGGGCCTCTCCTCTCCGGTCAGACGAGCCTTCCACCTCCTGGCGCTGCCCGACGTGTCGCACTTCGCGCTGTGGACGGCCGCGGTCGTCCTCGACGCGAAGGTGGCCGAGGCACGGAGCCTGGTCGAGCAGCTGGTCGACGCCAGGCTGCTCGACAGCGTCCCGACCTCCGGGGAGATGTCGGCCCAGTACCACTTCCACGACCTGGTCCGCGCGTTCGCCCTGGAGCGCGCCGCGATGGAGGAACCCCCGCGTGAGCGGCGCGCCGCGCTCACCCGGGTCACGGGTGTGTCCCCCTGGCCGAACTGGGTCGGAGTTCCCTGTACCTAATGCCACCAAAAGTCGGGCACTGCCTTCCGTGACCGGGCACTCGTCTGTTGCGAGCCTGGTCACATGATTGCTCGGCTAGGAAGTTTCTGTTTCCGGTTCCGCTGGTGGACGCTGGTCCTCTGGCTGCTCGTCGTGGGTGTGGGTTTCGGCTCGGTGGGGCCGCTGTTCGCTTCCCTGGCGGCGAACCGGGCACCGCAGGGCACCGAGTCCGATGTGGCGCTTCAGACACTGGCCGACGGACGGGACCGGGGCGGTCAGCTCGTGGCACTGCTGGACGGCGTCGACCCCGGCACCTCGCGGGCCGGGGAGGCCGTTCGGCGGGCCTCCGACGACATCCGCGGCCTCGCCGGTGTCAGGGAGGTGGGAAAGCCGCTCATCGCCCCCGACGGCCGTGGCATGGCCATCACCGTCACCCTGGAGAAGATGGACTACCAGCGGGGCGACCCCCTGATGGACAAGGCGGCCGAACGCCTGCGGGCCATGACGAAGGAGCTGCCGGGGGCGAAGGTCGGCATCGGTGGCCAGGACATGATCGACAGGGGCACCGACGAGACCTCCCAGGCCGATCTGAACTGGGCCGAGATGCTGGCGTTGCCGCTCACGCTGGTGGTGCTGGTCTTCGTGTTCGGCGGCGTCGCCGCGGCGATGCTGCCCGTGCTCGGCGCGGTGGTCACCATCTTCGGGGCGTTCGCCGGTGTGCTGGCCTTCACCTCCTTCATCGCGATGGACACCACCGTCATCAGCGTGGTCACGCTGATGGGCCTCGGCCTGTCCATCGACTACGGCCTGCTGCTGGTGGCCAGGTACCGGCAGGAACTGGCCGACGGTCACGTGCCGGCCGAGGCGGTCAGACGGACCTGGGCCACGGCAGGCCGGACCATCGTCTTCAGCGGCCTGACGGTCGTCGCCACCCTGAGCGGTCTGCTGGTCTTCGACGTTCCCCGGCTCCAGACCCTCAGCGTCGCGGGCCTGACCTCCACCCTGATCGCGCTGCTGGCCGCGCTGACGCTGACGGGCGCGCTGCTCGGCCTCCTTGGCAGGCGGATCAAGCCGGCGAAGGCCAAGCCCGCTGACGGCGCCGAGCGAGGACCCTTCGCCAGACTCGGCCACTTCACACAGCGCAGGCCCGCCCTGGTCATCCTGGGTGCCCTGACGGTCCTGCTGGCCGCCGCCGCCCCCCTGCTCACCGTCAGGGTGGCCCAGCCCAACCTGGCCGGTCTGCCCCGCAGCGTGGAGGCGGTGCGGGTCGCCGACGAGCTGGCCGACCGCTACAGGCAGAGCGTGAACCCGTCGGTCATGGTGGTCTCCCGCGCCGACAAGGCGACCCTCACCGAGTGGGCGGCCAAGTGGCGCGGGGATCCCGCCGTGTCCGCCGTCCGGCCGGTCGTGACGGAGGGGCCGGGACTGACTTCCGTGGTCGTCGACACGCGCGCGGACTCGCAGAGCGAGGCGGCGCAGGACCTGGTACGGCGGATCCGCGCGGACCGGCCGCCGGGGGCCGAGTCGTGGGTCGCGGGTGAGGCCGCCGTACTGATCGACCTGGTCCGCGAGACCCTCGACGACCTGCCGCAGGCCGTCCTCATCCTGGTCGGGTCGGTGCTCCTGCTGCTGTTCCTGATGACCGGATCGCTGCTGATCCCCCTGAGCGCGCTGGTGATGACCCTGTTGTCGCTGGCGGCCACCTTCGGGGTGATGACCCTGCTGTTCCAGCACGGCGTGCTGGCCGATCCGCTGAACACGCTGACCCTGCCGGGACTGAGCCCGTACGTGTTCCTCGTGGTCTTCGTCTTCGCGTTCGCCTTCTCCACGGACTACGAGGTGTTCCTGCTGGGCCGGATCAAGGAGAACGTCGACGACGGCCTGGACAACGACACCGCGGTACGGCGCGGCCTGCAGGTCAACGGCCGCGTCATCACCTGCGCCGCGCTGCTGATGCTGATCGTGTTCGCCAGCTTCGGCACCGCCGAGCTCAGCGACATCGAGCAGCTGGGAATCGGCCTGTTCGTCGCGGTGCTCATCGACGCCACCGTGGTCCGATGCCTGCTCGTGCCGGCGGTGATGACCCTGTTCGGCTCGGCCAACTGGTGGGCTCCCCGCCCGCTGCGCCGGTTCCACGCCCGTTTCGGCCTGCGCGAGACCGAGGCCCTCGCCCCGAGGCCCGAGGATCTTCACCGGTCGCCGGTCCGGAGGTGAGGACACGCCATCGTGCGCCGGCACCCCGGAGCGGTCGCCGGCGCACGGTGGCGTGACAAGGATCCGGGTCCGAGTCCGTCACGACGTTCGTTGAGAGGTTTGTCCTGCTCCGACCCGGGCAAGCCGCTCAGAGAGCCTCGGCGTTCTCCCAGGTCAGGGCAGAAACTTGGATACTCATCATTCGAGGACTTCCCGTGACGGACGTGACACCACATAGGACCGGCTTCTTCACCGACACGAGCATCTGTATCGGCTGCAAGGCCTGTGAGGTGGCCTGCAAGGAGTGGAACGACGTGCCCGACGACGGGTTCGTCTTCAGGGCGACCTCCTACGACAACACCGGCAGCCTGGGCGCCGACACCTGGCGTCATGTGGCGTTCATCGAACGTCCTCGCCCGGCCTCTGAGGACGGTGACGGCGACGGTGACGGTGACGGCCTTGAGGGCTGGCTGATGTCGTCCGACGTGTGCAAGCACTGCACGCACGCCGCCTGCCTGGACGTCTGCCCGACCGGGGCGCTGTTCCGCACCGAGTTCGAGACGGTCGTCGTGCAGGCGGACGTGTGCAACGGCTGCGGCTACTGCGTGCCCGCCTGCCCGTACGGTGTGATCGCCCGGCGCGAACCCGACGGCAGGGCCTTCAAGTGCACGATGTGCTACGACCGCCAGCTCGGCGGCCTGGAACCCGCCTGCGCCAAGGCCTGCCCGACCGACTCCATCCAGTTCGGGCCGCTCGACGAGCTACGGGCCAGGGCCGAGGAACGCGTGAGGAGCCTGCACGAGCAGGGCAGGACGGAGGCCCGCCTGTACGGTGCCAGCCCCGACGACGGTGTCGGCGGTGACGGCGCCTTCTTCCTGCTGCTCGACGAGCCCGAGGTGTACGGCCTGCCACCGGACCCGGTGGTCACGACGAGGGACCTGCCGCAGATGTGGCGGTGGGCGGCGGGCGCCGCGCTTTCCCTCACCGGCGTCGTCGCCCTGTCCTTCCTGGGCGCCCGCGCAGGCCGGGGCCTCCAGGGCCGGGGCCCCTCGGACCGAGGGCTCCTGAGCCGGGGCCTCCCGGGCCGGAGTCTCCTGGCGTGGGGCCCCCTGGAGCGGGGGAGGGGCAGGTGAGGCGCGGGGAGGAGCCGATGGTGCCCGAGGCCGGGTTCCGGTCCTACTACGGGCAGCCCATCATCAAAGCCCCCGTCTGGCACGAACCGCACATGCCGGTCTACCTGTACCTCGGCGGCCTGTCCGGCGCCGCCGCCACGATGGCCGCCGTCGCCGGGCTCGCGGGAACCCCCCGGCTCGCCCTCACCGCCAGGGTGACCGCCGCGCTCGGCGCCGCCGCGGGCGCCGGGTTCCTGGTCGCCGAGCTGGGCAGGCCGGAGCGCTTCCTCAACATGCTGCGCGTGTTCAAGCCGACCTCCCCGATGAGCATGGGCTCGTGGATCCTGGCCGCGCACAGCGGGGCGACCGGGCTGGCCGCCGCCTCGGCGCTGGCCCCCCTGCTGCCCGCCCGGCGGACCCCCGCCTTTCTGCGCGCCCCCGCCGTCGCGGCCGTACTGCCCGTCGCGGGCGACGCCTCCGCCGCCGCCGCCGCGGTGATCACCGGCCCGCTGATGGCGACCTACACCGCCGTCCTGCTCGCCGACACCGCCGTACCCGCCTGGCACGAGGCGCGTAGGGAACTGCCGTTCCTGTTCGCCGGGAGCGCGCTGGCCAGCGCGGGAGCCGCGGGCATGCTGACCACTCCGAGGGCGGCCGCGGCCCCGGCCAGGGCCATGGGCGCACTCGGGGCCGCCGTCGAGACGGCCGCGGGCGCGCTGATGGAGCGGCGGCTCGGGCTGGTCGGCGAGCCGTACCGGACGGGGGAGGCGGGGCGCAGGATGCGCGTGGCCCGCGCCCTGACGGTCGGCGGCGGGCTGCTGGCCGTCGTGGCGGGACGCAGCCGTGTCCTGACCGCGCTGTCCGGCGCCGCCCTCACCGCGGGCGCGCTGTACACCCGTTTCGGCCTGCTCGCGGCGGGCCGGGCCTCGGCCGCCGACCCCAGGTACACCGTCGTCCCCCAGCGCCTGCGCCTGGAGGCGGGCCAGGCGGCCTCCGTCCCCGCCGGTTCCTGAGCCCGTTCGGATCCGTGGGGTCGAAGCCCGCCTGGCCCTTCGAAGCCGGGCGGGTCCTCTGATTCCCTGAGACCTGCACGCCTTCGGGTGCCGGGAGACCCGGAACCGTCCGCGTGTTCAGCGCAGCCGTACGGCCACGCCGTCGAAGACCGTCAGCTCACCCACGACCGGCGCGCCCGGCACCTCCCCGGCGACGAGCAGGCCGCCGGAGGTCTGGGCGTCGGCCAGCAGCAGCACGTCCTCCTCGTCCAGGCCTCCGGGGTCCAGGTGCGGTTCCACCCACGCCAGGTTGCGGCGGGTGCCACCGCTGACGTAACCGTCCCGCACCGCCTGACGCGCCCCCTCCAGGTACGGCACCGCCGCCGCGTCGATCACGGCCGTCACACCGCTCGCCCTGGCCAGCTTGTACAGGTGCCCCAGCAGGCCGAAGCCGGTCACGTCGGTCGCGCACTCGACGCCCGCGGCGAGCGCCGCCCGTGAGGCGTCCCGGTTGAGCGTCGTCATCGCCGCGACGGCCTGCGGGAAGACCTCACCGGTCGCCTTGTGCCTGCTGTTGAGCACGCCGACCCCGAGCGGTTTGGTCAGCGACAGCGGCAGGCCCGGCCGTCCGGCGTCGATGCGCAGCAGCCGCGCGGGGTCGGCCAGGCCGGTGACGGCCATGCCGTACTTGGGCTCCGGGTCGTCCACGCTGTGGCCGCCCGCCACGTGGCAGCCCGCCGCCCGTGCCACGTCCAGGCCGCCGCGCAGGACCTCCTTGGCCAGGTCCATCGGCAGCACGTCCCTGGGCCAGCACAGCAGGTTGACGGCCACCAGCGGGTCTCCGCCGACCGCGTAGACGTCCGACAGGGCGTTGGTCGCGGCGATCCGCCCCCAGTCGTAGGGGTCGTCGACCACGGGGGTGAAGAAGTCGGCGGTCGCCACGACCGCCCGGCCGCCCTCGACGCGGACCACGGCGGCGTCGTCGCCGTCGTCGAGCCCGATGAGCAGGTCGTCCGGCCGGTCGCCGGACAACAGCCCGGCGACCACGGCCTCAAGCTCGCCTGGCGGGATCTTGCAGGCGCAGCCGCCTCCGTGGGCGTACCCCGTAAGCCGGGGCCTGCCCGTGTCCGATGTCTCCGCTCCCGTTTCCGGGAGGATGCCGGGTCCCGCTGCCATCTACGTCTCCTCCGGTCGGCCGCCGACGGTCGCGAGGGGACACCGTGAACCTTCATGACCCTTCGTGTCCGCTCGCCTCCCGGCGGTCCTACCCGTCCGCGGGTATGTTCTCCCTTGGAGGCGTCTGGGTGCCTGGTGGACCCCCCGGTCTTCAAAACCGGTGAGGCCGAGGTTCTCGGCCTGGCGGGTTCGATTCCCGTCCGCCTCCGCTCCTCCGTCCCGCCCCGTCTGGCCGCTCGTGCCTTTTGCGCGTACGCTATGACCAAATGACCGAAGGAGTCATAGCTTTGGCAATCGCGTTCACCACCGAGGAGAAGGCGCGCATCACCCGCGTGCTGCTCGACGCCGGTGAGGAGCTGTTCACCACGCAAGGCCTGAAGAAGACCTCGCTGGAGGAGCTCGTCGCCCCGGCGGGCATCGCCAAGGGCAGTTTCTACTCCTTCTTCGACTCCAAGGAGTCGCTGTACCTGGAGATCATGCTCCGTCGCGCCCCGACGGTGGCCGCCCACATCTCGGCGGCCCTCGACGACCCGCCGGGAGAGGAGAGCCTGGTCGCCGTCATGCGCGCCATCACTGGCGTGCTCACCGGAGACCCCCTCTACCGGCGGCTCCTCACCCGGCCGGACGAACTGGAGACGGTGACCCGGCGTGTCGGCCCCGAGCAGATCGCCCGCGTCGCCCCACAGGTCGTCACGCCGCTGCTCGACTACCTGGCCGCGGGACAGCGCTCGGGTGTCGTGGTCGCGGACATTCCGCCGGAGACGCTCGTCGGAGTGATCCGCGGCGTCGGTCTCATCGTTCTCAACCGCGACCGGTTCGGCCCCGCCTACGAGGCGGTGCTCGAAGCCACCATCAGGACTCTGGCAAGGGGAATGCTGACATGAGCGTTCTGGACAAATACGCGAATATGGCCGGAATGACCGACGAGGCGTGGAAGCGTCACGCCAATCCGTGGAGCGTCTGGACCCGGTTCGCCGCCATGCCGCTGGCGATCACGGCGATCTGGAGCCGTACCTGGATCGGCTGGTGGTCGCTGGCGCCGCTGGCGCTGGTCGTCCTGTGGCTGTGGGCCAACCCGCACGCCTTCCCGCCGATCACCAGGCCGACCGCCTGGTCCTCCATGGGCATCTACGGCGAACACCTGTGGATGCGGGACCGCTCCCGCACGCCCTCCGGGTTCGCGGTCGCCCAGCGGGTCTGGACCGTCGGCGGTCTCGCCGGACTCGCCCTGCTGGTGTGGGGGCTGATCGCCCTGGAGATCTGGCCGACCGTGTTCGGCCTGGCCCTCATCGTGTACGGCCAGCTCTGGCGCATCGACCGGCTGGGCGTCCTCTACAACCAGACGCGCCCCTCCGAGGCGGGCGAGGCCACGGGAACCGCGTAACCGACGTTCGCCGGGAGATCGGACGGTCAACGGGCCGATCTCCCGGCGGCGGACCGGTTTGGCGCCGGTCGTGAGTTCTGGCGTGGCCGGGTCTACCGAGCCGGGGGCGACGCGGGCGGGGTTTCGCCGGTCACGCCGTGGTCGCGCCGGTCCCTCGTCACGACGCCTTGCGGCTCAGGGTTCCGACGAGGGTGCGGATGTAGGCGCCGGAGGCGGTCCTGGACTGGTAGTGGTAGGTGGCGCTGGTGACGGTGGTGCTGCCCGCGGCGCATCGGGGGTTGAGCAGGGTGGCGGTCCCGCCGGGGCGGGGGGCGTCGCCGGAGCTGGGGGCCACGGTCCAGGTGTAGCCGCGCTTGGAGGCGGTGCCGGTGCCGGCGAAGGCCTTCGGCTGTCCGGCGTAGATGTCGTCGACGTTGCCGCCGATGACCGCCAGGCCCCCCTTGGGCAGCAGGGGGACCACGCCGCCGGGCACGACGGAGACCCGGCGCTTGACGGAGGTGCCGCTGTTGCCGTTCCAGAACGTGGCCCGCGCCGAGCCGGAGAAGCCCGAGGTGAGGGCGGCCGAACGCCAGTCGGCCTGGTGGCCACCACAGCCGGGGCCCTCACCGGCCGCCTGGGCGGTACTGAAGGGCGCCTTCGTGACGGCGGGAAGGACGGCGGCCTGGGCGGGCGATATGAGAGCGGGCGTACCGGCCAGTGCGACGAGGGTGGTGGCCAGCGACAGAACAGACAGATGGCGCATAGGAAGCTCCTTTGAACGGACGTGCCCCCAGCCGCCGGGATGCGGTGTCGTGGGGGCGACGGCAACCTATCGCCACGGAAGGTAGTCGCGTGATTACGGTAGGGAAATGGCCGGTTCAGGTCACCCGCTTGAGTCGGAGCCTCGGCTGTCGTCCGTGTGCATCCCCCGCCGCGGCGGATCGAGCCGGAGAACCACTCACGCTGACCGGTTTCGTCGGCGGTGTCCGGAGGCGGCTTTCCGGTGCGGTGGCGTGGAGGGGTCGTCATCTCCCGGCACGGTTGAGACGTTTATCACAGGTTCCGATTCGTTGTCCTTTGCGGTGGAAATTTTCCAGTCGCTCGCCACGTCGTGGTCGTCGGCCGTTCGGGTGAGAGTTCGTACGGGGCCATCCGGGGTGAATCTGCCGGAATCCGTCCTTGTGTCATTCGACGGGTCGGTTAAAGATCGTACGGATAGAGCTGGATTTCGGGGGCGCAGAAGGAAATCTGACCTTCCACGGGAAGCTCCGACCTGCGATTCGTGATTTCGATCAGAAGGATGTCCTTCCCCACTCCGATCTCTACTGTTGAATCATCGCCGTCGTCGAATCGGATAACCGAACCCACAATTATGGTGGCAGTCCCTGCTCCGGTGGCCTCCGAAAGGGAAGTGGTGCCTGAAGAGGCGAAAGTCCATTCTGTGACCTCTTCTGGTACTTCGATCTCTATATCGAAGTGCCCTGGTTTTGCAGGGCGCTTTCCCATCCATCGGCCGGACGCGGTGCCGGACTCGCATCTGAATTGTACGATTCCCTGCGCTGGGTCCAGGACCTGCAGGATTTCCACTCGCATCATTTCACCCCCAAGGGAACTCGCTGCATGGTGTTGCCGATCGTCCATGTGTTTGTCACGGAGTTCCAATCCCACGTCTCCATGTGGAAGTGGAATTTCGTAGGCTTGCTGTTCATCTCGTGATCCCCCATGCGGATGCTACGGCGCCCATCGGAGGATACGAGACGGTTGGGATCCACCTTCCCGGTTCGCGGGTGGATGTTTGTGTACGGTCCAGGTCCCAGGAAATCAGTCCATGCCTCATATGCCTGTGATGGCTTGAGGGGTTTGGGGGCTGTGACCTCCGGAAGGTTGATGACCTCCGCCTCAGGTCCACAGTTGTGCACCAGGACGGGGTTCTGTCCCGCCAGCACGTAGTACGTGTGGACGTCGGCGACGGTCAGGTCGTAGACGGTGGGGTGGGTTCGCCCGGAGGTCGTGGTGAGGACGTTTGCGGTTTTGCCATTGGGGGTTCTGAGGTGGTCGTTCCGCTGAAGCCGGTCGGCCCTGATCCAGGTGTGGGTGATCTCGTCCCAGAACAGGTGGTGTTCGGTGGCGGTGACGGTTCCTGTGGCGTTTCCCCGGACGCCGTCGGTGTCCACGGTGATCTGGACGAGGCCGAGGTAGGAGAGGCCGGAGAAGGCGGCCAGGACGGTTTTGGCCTCCGTCTTGCCCGTTCTCGGGTCGGTGGCGAGGACCTTGTCGCCCGCCTTGATCTTCTCGATGGCCTTTGAGGTGCCGTCGGCCAGTTTGACCAGGGTGCCCGCGACGAAGCTGTTGCAGGGCGAACCGCCTCCGGGCTCCGCCTTGGGGTTTCCCGTCTCGCCACGAGGACGGGCCGCACCGGCCGGTGAGTCGGCGTTTCTGGCCGCCGCGCCACCGCCCCGGCCGAGGGCGTTCCTGACCTTGCCCGACGCCTTGCTCGCCGCCTCCGCGACGACCCTGCCCGCCGCGGTGGTGGCGAGCTTGCCGAGGACCAGGCCGGCTCCCTTGCCCAGGCCGTACCCCGCGACCTCCGTGATGGCGCCGACCGCCGCGGCCTTGAACGCGCCGCCGACGCTCCACTCGTCGCGTGGCGTCGAGACGAGGTGGCCCGCCAGACCTCCTGCCGCGCCGCCCGCGGCGACGCAGCCGATACTGCCCGCGCCTCCTGTGGCGACCTCGCATCCGACCGTGACGACGACCGTGACGGTGACGTTGACGATGGTCGCCTTGTGCTTGGTCCAGAAGTGCTTCGTCTTGCAGCCGAAGCTCCAGCGGCCGCAGTGCGGCGGGTTGCTCGGCGGGGGCGGCGGGGTGTACCAGACGTAGATGCCGCCACCGCTGCCACCCGGGTTCTTGATGGGGGTGACACGGCAGGACGGGCAGGGCTGTGCGCCGCCGTCGTACATCAGGCCCGTGGGGTCGGAGCCGGTGACCGGGTTGTTGTCGGCGTAGGCGTAGCCGTTCCAGCTCTGCGGGTCCGAGACGTCGAAGACCGGGTCGACCGAGATGAACCGGCCTGTCTCCGCGTCGTACTCGCGGGCGCCGAGGTGGGTCAGGGCCGTGGCCTCGTCGACGACGCCGCCGACGTAGCCCCGCTGGCCCGGCCAGAACGGCGGCGGGGTGCCGCGTTGCTGCCCGAAGGGGGTGAAGCGGCGGCGGCTCGTCGCCTGGGTCTCCGTGTCGTCGACCGAGACGTCGGCGCTGTCGTGGTGGTCCGCGCCGAGCCAGGTCACACCCCTGCTGGTACGGGTGGCGATGGTCTTGCCCGCGTAGGTGTAGTAGCGGGTGGCGCTCTTGGCTCCGGTGGCGGTGTCGAGCCGGATCTCCATGCCGGCGACGTACAGCGTGGCCGACGTCGGGTCACGGCGGATGAGCCGTTCGCCGTTGGCGTCGTAGACGTAGGTGCTGACGCCGGAGGGGTCGGTCGACCTGGCCAGGTGGCCCTCGACGTCCCACTCCAGCAGGCGGCCCGAGCCGCGTTCGGTGGTGTTGCCCGCCTTGTCGTAGGCGTAGGTGTCGATCTGGCCGTCACGGGTGCCGCCCCGGTACTCGACGGAGGTCAGCGTGTGCGGCTGGGGCCTGCCCGGCCCGGCGTAGGTGTAGGTCTTGGTGACGTCGCCCGCCGTCCGGTGGTCGACCTCCTTGGTCCGGTTGCCCACCGGGTCGTAGGTGAAGGACTGCCAGTACGGCGACGGCCCGCCCAGGACACTCGGGGAGGGGTCGGCGGCGCAGTCACCGGTCGGCGTCCACGCCTCGGTCAGGCGTTGCAGGTGGTCCTGCCGGAAGCACTGGATGTCGGCCTGCCGGCCGGACGGTGTGTCCGCGATCCTGGTGACGTTGCCCGAGGGGTCGTAGGTGTAGTTGGTGTCCGTGACGGAGATCGGGGCGGTCTCGCGCTCGTAGAGGGAGCGGGTGAGCCGGTTGGTGCCCTCCTCGTAGAAGTTGGTCCGCTTGAGCCGCTTCAGGCCCGTGCTCAGCGTCATGTCGAGGACCTGGCCGAGCTTGGAGTAGGTCGTCGAGGTGACGTAGGGGGTCAGGCCCCGCATCGTGGTCGGGTTGCCGAGGTCGTCGTAGCCGAACAGCATCGTCTCGCCGAGCAGGCCTCCGGCTGCGGGCAGTACGACGCGGTGGACGGTGCCGTCGGAGTTGTAGTCGGTGGTGGTCCTGTACGTGCCGGCCAGCCCGCCCTCGGCGGCGGGGACGACGGTCTGGGCCCCGGTGACCCGGTAGGCGGTGTCGTAGCCGGTCACGGCGCTGGTGTAGGCGTCCGTCGCCCCGGTGGCGGCGTTGCTGACATAGCGGGTCGAGGAGACCGGCTGGCCCTTCGCCTCGGTGCCGTCGGCGAGTCTGTCGAACGTCCACTCGGCGAGCTTGACGCCGCTCGCGGACGTCCCCTCGTACTCGGCGGTCTTACGGCCCAGCGCGTCGTAGGTGAAGAACAGGCTCTTGCCGCGCGCGTCGGTGACCGTTTTGAGCCAGTCGGACCTGTCGTCGTAGGCGAGCTTCGCGGTGCCCTTGTCGGGGTCGTCGACCTGGACCAGCCTGCCCCGCAGGTCGTAGTGGTAGCCCCAGGCGTTGCCCGCCGTGTCGGTGATGGTGGCGGGCTGCCCGGCACGTGTGTAGGTGTACTTCGTGGCGTCGTAGTCGCCGGTCGGGGAGTCACCCCTGTACTGCCGGACCTCGACCGTCTCACCCTGCGCGTTGACGATCGTGGTGACCGGGGTCGAGCCCGGCGGCGGGTCGACGCTGGTCCGGTCGCCGCCGTAGGTCGTGGTGGTGCGCCACTGCTCGGTGCCGCGTTTGCGGAAGATCCGCGCGGTCGGCCACTCCATGCCGTTGTAGACCGTGACGTTCTGGCCGGGGACGTCGTCGTCGCTGGCCGGGACCCACAGCGTGCCGCCGGGATCGCCCTCGGTGTAGTAGTCGTCGTTGGTCTTGTAGACCAGGCCGCGTGTGTCGTACAGCGTGTCGTTGATCAGCCGTCCGCCGCCGGGGGCGGGCTGCTGGGTCTGCCGCGCGCGTAACAGGCCGTCGTAGAGCGCGTAACCGGTGGTGTAGGTGGTTCCGTCGTCGCGCAGCGTCGAGGTCGAGACGGTGGTCGGCCCGTCGGTGCGGATCTGGTAGCCGAACCTCATGTTCGGCGTCGAGGCGTACGTCGCCCTGGCGTGGCCGGGCAGCCACACCCCGGTCAGCCTGCCCAGCGGATCGTAGGTCAGTTCGGCACGTCTGCCGTTGGCGTCGGTGGTCGCGACGGGAAGTCCCCAGGCGGGTTCGACCTCGGTCCTGGTGACGTGGCCGAGCGCGTTGGTCTCCTGCTTGGCCGTGACCGGCCCGGTGGCCGGGGTGTAGGCCGTCCTGGTCGTGGTGCCGTTGGCGTCGGTGACCACCAGCGGACGGCCGTAGACGTCGTAGGTGGTCGAGCCCACGGTGGCGTACCGCGGGCCGCCGTCCCACGAGCCGAGCTTCTCGGTCTTGGTGACGTCACCCCTGGACGGCGCCTCGCCGAAGGCCTTGCCGTCGTAGTACTTGCGGACGTCGGAGACCACGTCGCCGGGACGCTCGGGGGTGACGGCGCACGCCTTGGTCACCGTCTCCACCCTGACGGCGTAGGAGACCAGCCACCGGGCGGCGTCGCGGGCGTAGGTCGTGCGGACGCACTGGTCGTCGTCACCGGCGGCGTCGTCGCCGAGGTCGTCGACCTGGACGGGCAGGCCGTCGGCGTTGTACTCGGTGTCGGTCGTCGTGCGCCGCCACCCGCCGGAGGCCAGCGCGGTACGGGAACGTTCGCTGTCGCCGCGCACCATGTTCGCCGTGGTGGTTCCCCAGGACCGGACCCGTTTGGCGGTCTGTCTGACCCAGTAGCCGTTGATCGCGCCCGTCATGGCGGCGCCGGAGGGGCCGTCGTGGTGAATCTCCTCGCGGACCTGGCCCTGCAGGGGTTCGGCGTCGGTGACGGCCGTGCCCTCGGAGTCGGTGACCTTGACGTGGCGGGTGCCGCCACCGGACAGTTCGTCGCCGTCCATCCCGCGGAAGTAGGTGAACTCGGCCTTGGAACGCTGTTCACCGGGGGCTCCGCGCAGCACGCGCACCTTGCCGTAGCCGCGCCACTGGGACCAGGTCTTGTACTTCTCCTTGGTCAGTCCGTCGTCGTCATCGTGGTGCCAGGCGCCGCCGCCCAGGTACTCGTAGGTCTCCAGCACGTCCGGAGAGCCACCGGTGCGGTCGATCTGCTGGACCTGGGTGACCACGTACTTGTGGAACCAGTCGAGCTTGGGTGAGGTGGCGCCCTCGGGAGACCAGTACTGCGGATAGCAGCGGCGGGTGTTGGAGTCCGGTTCGGGGGTGTCGCCCGCTCGGCAGTCCTCGTCCGAGTAGGTGATGGACAGGGCGCCACCGGTCTCGTTGTCGATCGCGGAGATCCGCCACTTGGTGAGCGGAGGCCGGCCCTCCAGGGCGTCGACCCGGTTGGGTCGCTGAACCCCCGCGAACCTCACCTGCGGCAGGGACGCCGTCCCGCCGACCTTCCCGGTGTGCCGGATCCCGGCCAGCCACAGCGCGGCGGCCGTTCCGTCGCCCGGGGCGCGCATCTCCTGGTCGAGGGCCCAGCTGTCGACGTCCCTGTACGAGCCGCCGGACAGCACCTGCGCGGTGACGGCGGCGAGCCGCTTACGTGTCCAGAAGGTCGGCGAGTACTGGTCGAGGCACTTGTCGCCGGAGTCGCAGTTCTGGTCGTAGGGGACGTCCGGCCAGTGCTTGGCGTTGTCCTTGGTGAGCTTGCTCTCCGCGCAGTCGAAGCTCGACGTCGCGACGCACCGCTCCGCGACGTCGAAGACGACCCTGGCCGGGGCCGAGGAGGTGAAGATCGCGTCGGAGCGCTGCCCGTAGTCGATCCGCTTGAGGTAGCCGCCCCGGTCGTAGACGGTCGGGGCGCCGTTCGGGACGCCGTTGGTCAGGGTGGTGACGTCACGGCGGTAGTGGTTGGTCTCCCGGCCGTACCAGAAGGTGCTGACCGTGCCGTGCGGGTCCACGACGTAGTCGAGGTTCCACCGCCACGCCTGCCGGCACCAGGAGTCGGAGAAGGAGGCCTTGTGGCACGGCTCCCCGTCGTCGTCGCCGAACACCGGAACCGTCCATGTCGACTCGGTCTCCGCCCTGCCGCTCGCCCAGCCGGGCAGGTGGTCACGGCCGAAGTAGTACTGCGTGCCGTCGGGGGTGGTGACCCGCCAGTACTCGCCGTCGTCGCCGGTGCCGCCCTCGTCACCGTTGTCCGCGCCGGTGAGCCTCTCGACCTTGGAGCCGTCGTCCTCCTTGGGCTGCCAGGTGCCGGTCGCGTCGTCCAGGACCAGTTCGGTGGCCTGGCCGTTCAGGGAGAGGGTGGCGTTGTGGTTGCCCCAGCACTGGTCGTTGCGTCTGGGCTTCACGTCGTCGTCGGCGCACTGCTTGTACCTGCGCTCGACGAAGCCGGGCCAGTAGTCGAAGCCCTCGCCGATCCAGGAGGTCTGGTTGTTGGAGGCGACCGTCCGGCCGTCGATGCCTCCCGAGGAGTAGACGAACCCGATGTTGGGCGTCGGCCCGCCGGGGGTCGGTGGCAGGCGCAGCGGATAGGACCAGGAGAACGCGCCGCTCTGGTTGCTGACGCTCCAGGTCGCCGACGGCGACAGCGAGGTGGCCTCGTAGGTGCCCGCGGGCCCCGAGGGCGCCGCCTCGGCCGCCAGCGTCACGGTGGCGCCGGTGGCGAAGCCGACGTCGGCGGACAGCCGGCCGGTCCTGACGTCGTTGCGGGTGGGCAGCGGTTTCCGGGTCTGGCACGACGGCAGGTCGGGGGTGGTGGCCGCGCAGGGAGGCAGCTGGACCAGCCGTAGCCGGGAGGCCCAGTCGCCGCCGAAGGCGTACCGGAAGCCCGAGTAGTCCACCTCGACCGGTACCCGCACCGGGGCGGACGGCGTGGTCCCGGGCGTCAGCTGGACGCCGAGCCCGTCGATCCGCGACCTGTCCGCGGCGCGCGCGTCCAGCACCCGTACCCGGACGGTGGGCGGGCCGCCCCCGGCCAGGGCCCTGCCGTCCCCGCCGGGTACGGGGACGGCCGGTCCCAGCCGGATCGGCGACCGTCCGGCCCGCGCCAGGGTGGGCGCGGCCTTGGCCGTACCGTCCGCCAGGGCCGGGAGCTCGACCACCGCCGTGCCAGGGCTGGGCCAGGACACCGCGGGCGGCTCCTTGAGGTCGTAGCGGGCCCCCGGGTCCGTCACGGGCCCGCGTGCCCTGACCTCATGGCCCCGTACGGCGTGCTGCTCCTGGGCCCTGTGCCACCCCGGGTCGCCGCCGCTCGCCTGAGCCGGGGCCGGGGCCGGGCCGATCAACGCGGCCTGCAGTACGACCGCCAGGATTCCGGCGACCGGAATCAGGCCTCGCCTTGAACCGAACACGCTTTCCTCCAGGGGGTGCCGGCTAGTCGCCGATGGGGAGGTTCGACGCGATGTCGATGACCTGGCGGTCGGTCAGGGTGCCGGTGTAGGCGCGGACGTCGTCCACCTCACCGCCGAGGAAGTCGACGGGCGCGCCCCGGTACTTGGCCCGGCCGATCTGCAGGGCGCCCGCCGCCCAGCCGCCGGCGACGGGGCGCTGGTCGGCGAGCTGGCCGTTGACGTAGAGCCGGATCTCCCCGGCGGGCTCGTCGTACACCCCGGCCAGATGTGTCCAGGTGGTGAACGCCGAGCAGTCGACGGGCTCGGCCGACCTGGCGTAGGTCAGAACCGAGGTGTCGGTGTCGCCGTTGATCGTCGCGAACGACCAGCGGGGAACCTTGACGCCGCTCTCGGTGAAGACCCGGTAGCCGAGGTAGAAACCGCTGTTCCTGGCGCCGTCCTGACTCAGGACGGTCATCACCCGGCCGGGAAGCACGCAGGTGTCGTCGCCCGCCAGGCGCACCCACGCCGTCACCGCGTAGCTGTGGTCGGTCCTGAGCGGCGCGGACGGGGTGGCCGCGTAGGCGGTGGTGCCGTTGAGGCTGAGCGCGCCGCCGCCGTCGAAGCCGTCCTCGGACCAGGTGGCGCCACCGCCGAGCGTCGCGGGCCAGCGGCTGTCGGTCGAGTTGGCCGCGGTGGTGTCCGTGCCCTCCTCGAACTTCCACCAGCCGCGCTGGACGGGCGGCTGTTTGGCCATGGCGGCGATCTCGTTGCCGAGGCCGGGGTCGTTGACCGTGCGCGGATCGTCGGACAACTCCCGCTTCCAGATCTTCACGTCGTCGATGTCGCCGGCGAAGTTCTCGCTGAGCGCGCCGTTCCACTGCACGCGTCCCAGCTGCAGCGGGCCGGTCGCGTCCCAGGGCGGGTAGGGGAAGGAGGCGGGCGCGGACTGGAGAACGCCGTTGACGTACAGCCGCAGCTGGCGGTGCGGTGCGTCGTACACCCCGGCCAGGTGCGTCCAGATGCCCGTTGTCGGCTCGGCGTCGCTGACCGCCCGTTCGATGGCCGCGGCCCCGCTGTCGGCGCTGTGCTTGTTGAAGATCCAGCGTTTGTAACCGGAGGAGTAGTAGAGCTGGAAGCCCGAGGCGAGGTCGCCCACCTGGCTGATCACCGTGGAGTTCCTGCCCTTGTCGGCCAGCAGCACCCAGGCGGACACGCTCATGCTCCTGTCGGTGTGCACCACCGGGCCGGTCGTGCTGCCGTATCCGGTGCTGCCGTCCAGCCGGATTCCGCCGCCCACCCGGGCGCCAACCCAGGTGGCGCCCCCGGTCAGCGTCAGGGGGTGTGTCGTCGCCCCGGAGTCGGCCGCCGTGGTCCCCGAGGTCTCGTCCAGCCGCCAGTGCCCCTCGGGGCCGAACCCGGCGTTGACGTAGAAGCCGTAGACGGCCGGGGTCTTGCCGACGTTGCCCGCCCGGTCCACGGGATAGACGTACAGGGCGTTCAGCCAGTCGTGCCGGGGAGCCAGCCGTACGTTCACCGAGGTCTGCCCGGCGGGGATCGCCACCTGGGTGGCGGCCGTGGCCAGGGCGGGGTCGTCGAGCGCCCACCGGAAGGCCGTCACGTCGGTCTCGCCGTCGCCGGGGGACAGGGTGAAGGCGCCCGCCCAGCCCACGCTGCCCTGCCAGGCGTCGGGGGTGTCGGCCGGGTAGTCGAGGGAGGTCACCTTGGGCAGGGTGGCGGGGTCGACGGTGTCCACCGTGAACTCACACCACTTGCTCCACGCGCTGAAGTCGGTGCCGTCGTAGGCCTTCACCTTGTAGGAGTAACTCTGCCCGGTGACGAGCCCGGTCAGCTTCACCGAGTGGTCGGTCGCCGAGGTGGTGTACTTGTAGGCGGTCTTGCCTCCGTCGGGCAGGGTCGAGGTGATGTCGTCCCACTGGCCGGTGGCCGTGTTGTAGTGGTGCATGACGAACTCGGCCCGCACGCCGTCGCCGGCCTTGTCGGGGTCGTAGATCTTGGCCTTCAGCTGGAGCGGGTTCGCCGCGTCACCGGCGTTGACCGACGGCCGGGAGACCCCGACGACGCAGGGTGTCGCCGGATAGGTGCCGATGCCCGAGGGCGCCGCGGGCGGGGTGTTGTAGTCGATGACGAGCTTCGGCGCGCCGCTGAAGCCCTTCCACCCCCATACGCCGCTGCTGGTGTCGTTGGAGTCCTTCAGCCCGAACGTCGTGTTCACCCAGCCGGACTTGGCGGCCATGACGATCGCGCGGGTCACGTCGAACTCGATGCCCTTGTCCGGGCAGGAGGAGCTGTAACCGGCGTCGGAGGCGACGCTGCCCAGGTGGTCGCTCCAGCCCGGCTGGCGGCTCCAGGTCGTCGAGGTGGAGATGCCGTCGGTGCGCCAGAGCTGTACGGCCTGCGGGCTGGAGGTGCAGCCCCAAGACTTGACCTGCGTGATGCGGAAGGTGGCCTTGAGGATGTGCTTGCCGTTGACGTTGTCGGAGTCCATCCGGAAGAACGACCGTTTGAGCCCGCTGCCGTAGTTACCGGCCTCCGGCATGTGGCTGGAGTTCCAGTACTTCTGGGAGGGATAGGCCTTGTCGACATACGTCCAGGCCAGCTTGGAGCCCGACCACTGCGGGTCGAGGTAGACCGGATAGGTCGTGTCGGGGGAGGTCAGCAGGGCCCTGTCCGGGGTGATCGCGACACGGTCCCCGGCCACCTCGACACCCATGAGAGCCTGCCTGCTCGCACGCCGTGGCCCGGCCTGAAGCCCCGTCTCGGTTCCCGAGGAGTCCCACATGCGCGGGGCCGGGGCGTGGAACACCTCGGCTCCCGTCCCGGTGACGGCGCTCAGGCCACCGGTCTCGGTCTTACGCACCGTCAGCCCGGTCGCGCGCGTGCCGAAGGCCAGCCGGTTCAGCGCGGGGTTGGCGGCGGCCTGCCTGGTCTTGACCACGAGCACCTCGGAGAAGCCGAGCACCGACGCGGTCACCTTCAGGTCCACGCCGGGCATCACCTCGGCGTAGGTCGCGGTGTCCCCTTCCAGTACCGGTTTCGGCAGGCTCGCGGGCCAGGTCATCGCCACCGAGCGCCCGCCCTCGCCGATGACGGCCAGTGGGGCCGTCCCGCCGCCGGAGAAGGTCAGGTCCAGCGGCGTCGCCACGGTTCGCACGCTCCCGTCCTGGGCGAGGACGAGAGTCGTGTCGACGTCGGCCCAGCCGCCGCCCCGCCGTACCCGTTCGGGCAGCGCCGCGGTCTCCGAGGTGAACGATCCGTCGGGGTTGGCGAACACCTGGCGGTTCTCCGTGCGCAGGGCCGAGACCTCGACCCGCTCCTTGTCGTGCCGCGCCTGCTGCGAGGCCGCCTGTTCCGTAGGCGCTGTCGGCGCCTTCAGGGCCGACGCCGCGGTGCTTCCGGTCGCCGGGGCGCCGAAGGTCACGAATGCACCGGCCGGCAGCGCCATGACCATGGCGATGACCGCTCCGCGGGGGAAAAACCGCACCCAGGCCTCCACAAAATCTGCGTAACCACGTTTTCACGGAGTGTTCGCCTGTTCCGTCGCACGCACATCACGGAACAAGAACACCGATAGTCCGAACCGGTGCCGTTTCACGGCGCCGGCGACCGGCTGGAGATCCGGCCCGCGGGCCGAAGAAGGCGTCGCCGTACGGCCTCATCGTCCGCCTCCGCGACCGCCGATGGGTTGAATCCTCTCGAATTTCAGCTGGGCCGCTCGGGGCGCCACCGGGAAGGCGAAACGCGACGGAGGCCTCGCCCGCCGGGAAAATATCTGGAATGGGATGTTCTCCCAGGTCACATCGGTCGCCAGGGTGTCTCGCCGGGTTTCCCTCCCTCCTCTTTCCCGGATGCGCGGGTACCGGGGTCCGTCCAGTGTTCACCGGACCTCGGCCGGTCGATTCCGAGGTTTTGGAGCGGGATTCCGTGAAGTCATGGGAACCGATATCCGGGCGTCGCCGTTCCGGATTGGACGTAATCAATTTTTCGGCCTTGTCACCGCCTTCTGAAGCTCGATTCACGGGCATCTTACGAGAGGTGAGGCCCGCGCTCATTGTCGATAAGCGCACAATCATTGTCATGGAGCGCAATCGAGTGAGGAGATCGCGGTGCGGTCGATTTCCGCGGTGCCGGCCGCCGGGCGTTTCGACCGGTGGCGGGGCGGGCGGTGTCCGAGACGACGTCGGCGAGACGGAGGAAGCTCGTCATCCCGGACGGACCGAGGTCAGACGGTGATGACGACCTTGCCGAAGGCCCTGCCCGAGGCGTAGTGGCGGTAGGCGTCGTGGGCCTTGCCGAAGGGGAAGACGCTGTCGATGAGCGGGCGGAGGCCGTTGGCCTCGATGACCTCGTTCATGGCGAGGAACTGGGCCCGGCTGCCGACCGCGACGGGACGCACGGTGGCGCCGGAGGCGAACAGCAGGCGTGGGTCGACCGGGGCGGCGGTGCCGGAGACGAAGCCCACACAGGCCACCTGCCCCGCCATGGCCGCCGCCCTGAGCGACCGCTCCAGCTGACCGGTGACGTCGACGACGTGCTCGGCGCCCCGGCCGCCGGTCAGCTCGCGGACCCCGGCGGGCCAGTCGGGGACGGCCCGGTAGTCAACGACCTCGTCCGCACCGAGATCGAGCAGGTGGGCCGCCTTCTCCGGGCCGCTGGTCGTGGCGATCACCCGGGCACCGAGCGCCTTGGCGAACTGCAGGGCGAACAGCGAGATTCCGCCGGAGCCCTGCGTCACCACCGTCTGACCGGGGTGCGGTCCGCCCATGCCGGTCAGGGCGTTCCACGCGGTGACCGCGGCGCAGGGGAGCGTCGCGGCCTCCTCGTAGGACAGGTGACGGGGGATCGGTACCAGGGACTCCTCCTCGACCAGGGCGACCTCGGTGAGCATGCCGTCCAGGGAGCCGCCGCGCTGCGGCAGGTGCTCCAGGCCGAACGGGCCGTCCTGCCAGCTGGGGAACAACGTGGCCATGACGCGTTCGCCGACCCGCCGGGGATCGACCCCCGCGCCGACCGCCACGACGTCTCCCGCCCCGTCGGACAGCGGGATCACGTCCGGCTTCACCGGCAGCACGTAGTCACCGTGCAGGATCATCAGCTCGCGGAAGCTCAGCGACGTCGCGCGTACGGCGACCGCGACCTGCCCGGGTCCGGGGACCGGGTCCGGGTGCTCCCTGACCTTCAGGCTCGCGAGCCCGGCGCCGCTGTCGAGGTGGTAGCTGCGGATCGTCACGCCGGGACCTCGCCGTCGGTCGCCAGGGGCACCGGGGCACCGGTCTTGCCGTAGCCAAGGGCCTCGACGATCCGCCCGTCGCGGATCCGCATGAGGTTGACGCCGCGAACCGAGTCGGCGGGGCCGTCGCCGTACCGGTAACGCCAGCGGATCGTCGCGCGGTCCCCCGCGACCGTGACGTCCTCGGGGCTGAACTGCGTGGCGCGGTCCTCGGCGAGCGCCCGCCAGAACGCCAGGCACGCCTCGCCTCCCTCGACGCGTTCGCCGTCGGGGGCCGGTTGGATCGCCTCCATCACACAGTCGTCGGCGATCAGGTCGTCGAGGATCGCGGGGGCGTGCTCGACGAACGCCTGGTTGAAGCGGTCGACGACCTCGGCCGTGGTCCGGACTGACAATGTGACTCCTTGAGATAGAACGTTCGGTCTACAGGTTTATATCGACCGGTTGTTCTACTCGTCAACCGGTGGAATGCTGTCCCCATGACGACACGAACCGGACCCGGCCCCCGCGAACGTCTCCTGGAGGCGGCCGGGGAGCTGACCTACACCCAGGGGGTCGGGGTGGGCGTCGACGCCCTGCTGAAGGCCGCGAACGTGGCGCGCCGCTCGCTGTATGAGCACTTTGGCGGCAAGGACGGGCTGATCGCCGAGGTGCTGCGGCGCACCACCGCCGAGGACGAGGAGGACTACCGGCGGACGATGCGGGCGGCGGGGGAGGATCCCCGCGCCCGGCTGCTGGCCGTCTTCGACCGGCTCGCCGAGATCGTCGGCAGGCCGGACTTCCGGGGGTGCCGTTACCTGGCCGCCGACCTCGCGCTGGCCGACCCCGGTCATCCCGCCCACGCCGTGACCCGCGACTACCGCGAACGGGTGCGCGGGTTGTTCGAGGACGAACTGGTCAGGCTGGGACACCGTCGGCCCGAGCACGCCGCCGGCCAGCTTCTCCTGCTCGTGGACGGTGTTCTCGCGGCGGGGGCGACCAGGCCGGGAACGGGCCCCGCGGCCTCCGCGCGTGAGCTGGCCGGTTACGTCCTCGACGCCGGGAACTGACCCGGTCCCCTGTGGTTGCCCTGGGGGAAGCAGGGGAACGATGGGAGATGTTGTGGTTTGTCCCCCGTGAGTTCGCCGTGGCGCGAACGGCCACTTCGACGGCGACCGGCAGTTGCCGACGGCGACCGGCAGCGACAGGGGGACACGGTGAGCACGAGGTACGGGGTCCACTCCGAGGTCGGCACGCTGCGGCAGGTGATCGTGCACCGGCCCGACCTGAGCCTGAAACGGCTGACCCCGGTCAACAAGGACGAGCTGCTCTACGACGACGTGCTCTGGGTCGGCCGCGCCCAGATCGAACACGACGCGTTCGTCGGGATGATGCGCGGGCGGGGCATCGAGGTGTTCTACCACCAGGAACTGCTCGCCGAGGCGCTCGAAGCCGCCCCCGAGGCGAAACGGCACGCGGTCGAGCGCACGGTCACCCACCTGACCGTCGGGCCGTCCCTCGTCGACGAGGTCCGCTCGGAACTCGCCTCGTGGAGCGGGGCCAGACTCGCCGAACACCTGATCGGCGGGCTGACCAAGGAGGAGTTCGCCGCCGCCGTGCAGGCCGGGCGTGAGGGCTTCGACGCGCGCTCCCTGGTCGCCGCGATGGCCGAGCGGGGGGCGTTCATCCTGCCGCCGCTGCCCAACTCCCTCTACCAGCGCGACCCCTCGGCCTGGCTGTACGGCGGCGTCTCACTCAACCCGCTCTACTACCACGCCCGGCGGCTTGAGACGATCAACCAGAGCATCGTCTACCACTTCCATCCGATGTTCGCCGACGACGGCTTCGCCTACTGGTACCCCCCGATGGGCGACGACGGCCGCTTCGACGAGGAGGACTTCGGGCACGCCTGCATGGAGGGCGGCGACATGATGCCCATCGGCAACGGCGTCGTCGCCGTCGGCGTCAGCGAACGCACCAGCCCCGTCATGGTCGAGCACCTGGCGAAGGAGCTGTTCACCGCCGGGGCCGCGACCCGGGTGCTGGCGGTCAAGATCCCGCCGAGCCGCTCCTACATGCACCTGGACACGGTCTTCACGCTGCTCGACGTCGACAAGGCGACCGGATACCCGCCGGTCGTCGAGAACGCCGAGGTCCACTCGCTGCGGCCCGCCGACAGACGGGGCACCGCCGTACGGGTCCACCGCGAGCCGGGCCTGGCCGCCGCGTTCGAGGACGCCCTCGGGATCGGCAAACTGGACATCATCCCCACCGGGGGCGACGACTACCAGCGGGCCAGGGAGCAGTGGGACAGCGGCAGCAACTTCGTCGCCCTGGAGCCCGGGGTCGTGGTCGGGTACCACAAGAACGAGTTCACCAACCGCAAGCTGCGTGAGCACGGCGTCGAGGTGATCGAGATCGAGGGGTTCGAGCTGGGCAAGGGCAGGGGAGGCGGGCACTGCATGACCTGCCCGATCCTGCGCGACCCGGTCTGACCACGAGAGCCTCTCGGGAAGGACCGCGATGACGCATCCGGCACTGGTGTTGTTCCTGGCGCTGTTCGGCCTCTACAGCCCGGTCGCGGCCCTGGCGTCCTACCTGCCGATCGTCCGGCCGTACGGCGGCGGCCAGGTCAACCGGCTGGCGGCCGGGCTGGCCCTCAACGTCGCCGTGTTCGTCCTGGCGGCCCTGTGGGTCGGGGAGCCGCTGCTCAAGCTGCTGGGCATCAGCACCGCCGCGCTGACCGCCACCGGAGGCATCGCCCTGGCGTACGCCGCCATCCCGCTGATGCGCGGGAAGGCCGGAGCCGTCGAGGAGCTGGAAAGGCTCCAGGAACAGGAGAGGCCGGAGATCGCGCCCTCGCCCGAGCCCCCGCCGGACCCCAAGTCGATCCTCTTCACCCCGCTCAGCTTCCCGCTGACCGTGGGCGGCACCACCTTCGCCTTCGGCGTCGCGGCCTCGGCGGAGGCCTCGACCGTGCGGGACAAGCTCGCCCTGTCGGTCGCCGCACTGTGCTTCGCCGCGGTCACCGGGCTGACGCTCTACCTGTCGGGGCACGTCCAGCGGCGCATCTCGCTCAAGGGGGCGATGCTCCTGGACCGGGTGGCGGGCATCCTGCTGACCGCGATCGCCGTCATCCTGCTCGCCAACGGCTTCACCGACCTCGTCACCGCCCGCCTCGGCCGCTGACCGTCCAGGGGCGCGGTGAGCCGTCGCCGTACGCCACGGTGGCCGGTCGGGTGCCGCGGTGGATCACCTCGGGGCGGAGCCGGACGGTGGCGCGGGCTGTACCGCGGGTCTCCGGCAGGCTGGATCGATCGTCGCGTGCCCACGCGGACATGCTTGGCGGAACGGCGGCCGGGCCCGTCACGCGGGATGCGGGCCGTCGTCGTCAGGGGAAAACGACGCCCGAAAAAACACGATTCATCGGTGTTCGGAACTTTTCCGGGGCGGGGTCTGTCAGACGATGCGTGGGTTCACCGGCCTCCGGGGCTCCCGGCGCCTTTCACGCGTGAGCACCCGTAGGTCCCAAGGACAGCCCTCCGGCGTCCGGCTCGACGGCCGGGTGCCGGGATCATGACGAGGAGAGAGATGAGATCGGTCTTGCTCGGCGCGGCCACCGGCCTCGCCGTCCTGTTCACCGTGGTCCCGCCCGCCACCGCCCAGCTCACGACCCGGGCGGCCCAGGTCGCCGCGCCGGAGGCGGGGAACGCCGGGCACGCCGGGAACAGGGTCGTGTACGGCTGGGCCGTACGGTCGGGGAACTCGGCCTTCTCGATCACCCCGCGCAGGGCCGTCCGCGGCCAGGTGGGGGAGAGCGGCCTGCTCGCGTGGGAACTGGGCAGGAAGGCCGGAGCCCCTCTCACGATCCGTTACACCGGGAGGCTGGACTTCCGCCAGGTGAACAGGACGTGCGGCAGGCCCTCGGCCGGTTATCCGTACGACACCTCCGACAGGAGCGCCTACGGCACCAGGAAGTGTTCCTCGGCCCACCTGCGGAAACTGCTGAAGGACAGGATCCCGGTCCGGGTCGAGTACACCGGCGCGCTGGTCGCGGTCAAGGTGCGGGAGCTGGTCCTGCCCTGACGAGGGGCCGCCCCGGAGGACGCCCGCGGGCCGGGGAGGGACGTTCCCGGCAGGACTCCGGATTCGCCCCATCGGAACGGGCCGTTCGCCGCCGATATCCCGCAGGAAAGTGAACAACGTCAAAAGGGACGGCATTTTCTGATGGTTTCGTAGAAGGCGAAACCTGTATGTCGTGGTGAAACGTTCACCGTCCCAAAGCGGACTCAACGGCCCGTCGGCTTCGGCTTCGGTATGTTCGCGACCTATGGTCGGGAGATGGACCAACGTCGGCGTGTGCCGCGTACCGACGCCGTGCTCGCCGACCCCCGGCTCGTCGCGGCCGAGGGCCGGCTGGGAAGAACGGTCGTCAAGGAGGCGGTCGTCCGGGCGCAGTCACGGGCCCGGCAGGGCGGGATCGAGCCGGAGCGGGTCGCGGACGCGGCCGTGGAGGGGCTTCCGCCGTACGCGGCGAGCCTGCGGCCCGTGCTCAACATGACCGGTGTGATCGTCCACACCAACCTCGGCAGGGCGCCGCTGTCCCGGGCCGCGGCCGAGGCGGCGACGGCCGCCGCCGGATACACCGACGTGGAGTTCGACCTGGCGAGCGGGGCCAGGGCCCGCAGGGGACGGGGCGCCCTGGACACGCTCGTCGCCGCGGTGCCCGGCGCGCGGGACGCGCACGTGGTCAACAACAACGCCGCGGCCCTGGTGCTGGCGGCGACCGCGCTGGCGGCGGGCCGGGAGATCGTGATCAGCAGGGGTGAGCTGGTGGAGATCGGGGACGGCTTCCGCATCCCCGACCTGCTCGTCTCGACCGGTGCGAGGCTGCGTGAGGTGGGCACGACCAACCGCACCGTCTACGCCGACTACGAGCGGGCCGTGGGGCGGGAGACGGGCTTCGTGCTCAAGGTGCACCCGTCGAACTTCCGCGTCGAGGGCTTCA
The DNA here is from genome assembly GCF_040631275.1 of Streptosporangium sp. NPDC020145. Lineage (NCBI taxonomy): Bacteria > Bacillati > Actinomycetota > Actinomycetes > Streptosporangiales > Streptosporangiaceae > Streptosporangium > Streptosporangium sp. NPDC020145. The sequence goes on from NZ_JBEXZT010000001.1 coordinate 530,650, forward strand.
CCGGCTCCGTCGGGGTGGGGGAGCTGACCCGCCTGGGGGTGCCCGTCGTGGCCGACATCGGCTCCGGGCTGCTCACCGGGGAACGGCTGCTGCCGCAGGAGCCGGACGCGGCGAGCGCGCTCGCCGCCGGGGCGGGCCTGGTCACCGCGAGCGCCGACAAGCTGCTCGGCGGGCCGCAGGCCGGTCTGCTGATCGGCCGCCCCGACCTGGTCGAACGCTGCCGGCGGCACCCGCTGGCCCGCGCGTTGCGGGTCGGCAAGACGACGCTCGCCGCCCTTGAGGCGACGCTGCGCGGCCCCGAGCCCCCGGTGCTCGGGGCGCTGCGCGCGGACCCGGCCACGCTGAGCGCCCGTGCCCGGGTGCTCGCCGAGAAGCTGTCGGGGGCCGGGATCGACGCCGTCGCCGTGCCGAGCCTGGCCACCGTCGGCGGGGGAGGCGCCCCCGGCGTGAGGCTGCCGAGCGCCGCGGTGAGCCTGCCCGAGTGGCTGGCCGTACCGTTGCGGACCGGTGAGCCGCCCGTCGTCGGGCGGATCGAGGCGGGGCGGCTGCTGCTCGACCTCAGGGCCGTCCCCGGGGAGCGGGACGGCGACGTGGCCCGCGCGGTCCTCGGGGCGGTCGGCTGATGCAGGTCGTCGCCACGGCGGGCCACGTGGACCACGGCAAGTCCACTCTGGTGCGCGCCCTCACCGGGATGGAGCCCGACCGGCTGGCCGAGGAACGGCGCAGGGGGCTGACGATCGAGCTGGGATACGCCTGGACGACGCTGCCCTCCGGGGAACGCCTGGCCTTCGTGGACGTCCCGGGGCACGAGCGCTTCCTCGGCACGATGCTGGCGGGGGTCGGGCCGGTTCCGGCGGTGATGTTCGTGGTCGCCGCCGACGAGGGCTGGATGCCGCAGTCGCAGGAGCACCTCGTCGCGCTTGAGGCCCTCGGCGTACGGCACGGCCTGCTCGCGGTGACCCGCGCCGACCTGGCCGACGCCGCACCGGTGGTGGAGGAGGCCGGGGCCAGACTCGCGGCGGCGGGCCTGACCGGGGTCGAGGCGCTGACGGTGAGCGGGCACACGGGGCAGGGGCTCGGCGCGTTGAGGCAGGCACTCGACCGGCTGGTCTCCCGGCTGCCCGCGCCCGACCCCGAGGCGCCGGTGCGGCTGTGGATCGACCGGGTCTTCAGCGTGCGCGGCAGCGGCACGGTCGTGACCGGGACGCTGCCCGCGGGCCGGGTGACCGTCGGGGACGAGCTGGCGCTGGGCGGCGGCCTCGCCCGGGTGCGGGCGCTGGAGTGCCTGAAGGAGCCGGTGACCTCGGTGACCGGTGTGGCCAGGGTCGCGGTCAACCTGCGCGGCGGCGCCCCGGAGCGGGGCCGGGCGCTGTTCACCCCCGGCGCGTGGACCATGACCGACCTGGCCGACGTACGGCTCTCGCCGGTGGGGGGCACGGGCGAGGAGAGCGTCCTGCCGGGCAGGCTGACCGCGCACATCGGCTCGGCGGCCGTGGTGTGCGCGGTCAGACCGCTCGGCGACGGTCTCGTACGGCTGCGCCTGGCCGGGCCGCTGCCGTTGCACGTGGGGGACGTGCTGCTGTTGCGCGACCCGGGCAGGGCCACGGGGCAGGGCGTCGGGGGGGAGGGGGCCGAGGTACGGGTGCTCGCCGGGGCGAGCGTGCTCGACGTGCGCCCGCCCGCGCTGCGCCGCAGGGGCGCCGCGCGCCTGCGGGCGGCCGAACTGGCGGGCGCAGGGCAGGCGGGCACGGGGCGGGCGGGGACGGTGCCCGGTGCGGGGGAGCTGCTGCGCACACACCGGCTGCTGCGCGGGGCGGACCTGCTGGCCATGGGGTGCGTCCCGGAGGGCGAGCCCGTGTGCGGAGACTGGTACGCCGACCCCGCCCACTGGTCGTGGCTGGGCGAACGGCTGGCGGAGACGGTGGCACGGCACGCGACCGGGCGTCCGCTTGAGCCGGGGATGCCGGTCGAGGCGGCCAGGAACGCGCTCGGCCTGCCCGACCGGAGGCTGGTCGCCGCCCTGGTACGGCCGCCGCTGGCCGTCACGGGCGGGCGGATCGTGAGCGGGCCGCCCCCGGGCCTGCCGGAGCCGGTCGCCCGCGCGGTCTCCCGGCTGCGCGCCGAACTGTCCGCCAGGCCGTTCCTCGCGCCCGAGGCGGGCCGCCTGGCGGAGCTGGGGCTGGGCCCCAGGGAGCTGGCGGCGGCCGTACGGGCGGGGATGCTGCTGCGGATCGCCGAGGGGATCGTGCTGCTGCCCGGCGCCGACACGGCGGCGGCGCGGTTGCTGGCCCGCCTGCCCCAGCCCTTCACGGTCAGCCAGGCCAGGCAGGCCCTGGACACCAGCCGCCGGGTCGCGGTGCCCCTGCTCGAACACCTCGACCGCGGCGGCCTCACCGAACGGCTCGACGGGGTCAACCGCCGTTGCCCGGTGACCGCTACCAGGTGACGGGGATGCCTTCGAAGCCGCCGGTGAGCGAGTTCTCCCGCGTGACGAGCTCCTCGGCGGGCACGGCGAGCGCCAGTGCGGGGAAGCGCTGGAACAGCGTGCCGAAGACCGCGCGCAGCTCGATCCTGGCCAGGCTCGCCCCTATGCAGTAGCGGGCGGCGTAGCCGAAGGCCAGGTGCGGGTCGTCGGTGTCCCGGGAGACGTCGAAGCGGTCGGGGTCGGCGAAGACCCGCGCGTCACGGTTGGCCGCCGTCGTGCTGATGACCACCGCCTCGCCGCGCCTGATCGTGACCCCTCCGACGGTCACGTCCTCGTGCGCGTAGCGGGGCATGCCGTGGTTGCCCGGCGCGGCCACCCGCAGGATCTCCTCGACGGCCGTGTTCACCAGTGAGGGGTCGGCGATCAGGGCGTCCCGCTGCCCGGGGTTGGCCAGCAGCAGCAGTACGCCGTAGTCGATCCGGTTGACGGTCGTCTCGTGTCCGGCGAACAGCAGCCCGGCGGCGAGCGTGGCGATCTCCTCGTCGGGCGCGTCCATGGTCGCGAGGTCGGAGAACACGTCACCGGCCGGGTTCTCCCGCTTGGCGCCGATGATCTTCCTGGTGTACTCGCCGAGCTCGGTCAGGGCGGCGGCCGAGCGCTCCCGGTCCGTCAGGTCCGTCATCGTCTCGGCCAGTGCCCTGAAGTGCTCGCGGTCGCCGTACGGCACGCCGAGCAGCTCGCAGATCACGAGTACGGGCAGCGGCAGGGAGAGCACCTGCCGCAGGTCGGCCGGGCGCGGCCCCTCGGCCATCCGGTCGAGCAGGCCGTCCACCAGCTCCTGGACGTGGGGGGCCAGGGCGGCCATCCTCCGGGCGGAGAAGGCGGGGGTGAGCAGCCTGCGCATCCGCTCGTGCTGGGTCTTCTCGGTCTCGATGTCGCCGATCGGGCCGCCGAGGATCACCGAGTTGGAGATCCTGGCCGCCCGGTCGGGGTCGGGCGCGGAACGGCCGAGTCTCCGGTCGGCGAAGGCCTGCCTGGCCTCCTCGTAGCCGGAGACCAGCCAGGCGACGTCGCCGGTCGCGGTGCGCACCCGGGCCACCGGCTCATCGGCCTGCAACGCGCGGTACGCCGCCGGGACGTCGAGCGGGTCCTGCCGGTCGAAGGGCAGCCTCGGCAGGTCGTCGGGGCCGGTGTGGTCGTTGACGGGTTCGTCCATGGACGGAGGGCACCCCCTGGGTTCGGCGGCGGAACCGCTGTCGGACGCCTCGCCGTACGGCGGGGCGATGGATAGTGCGATCTTCATGATTTTTCGTACCATGATTCTTTTTTGACCATATCTGTAGGTATGGCCATGTGGACCATGTGAACCGCGCCATATCCGGTAAACGCGTTCCATTCTTTGGAATGGCGTGTCGCCGGAGGTTCGTCGCGGCGTCAGGACGTCGTCGGCGGGCCGCAAAATCAGCGGGCAGGGGCAAGCTTGGGAATGCGCCTCTCCAAACCCCCTGGTCAAGGGGAGTATCGTCCATATATGCGGATTAAGGCGTGTTATTGGATGGCGCGGCTTTCCCTCCCGTCCGTCCGCCAAGGGCGGGCGGACCGGCACGTGACGGCGGGCACGGCCCGGGAGCGCGGCCGTCCGCGGGCCGGTCGCCGGAGATGAGGCGCTGATGGTGCCCGAGTACCCCACCTTCCTCGAAGGCCGTTCCCCGCGGAGCGGCCTCGACGCGCTCGCCGACGACCTGGTCAAGGCCCTGGAGAGCGTGGGAGCCCACCTGGGCGCGGTCTACCTGCTGGCGCCGGACGCCGACGTGCTGGAACTCGCGGTGATGAAGGGGGCGCCCCGCGACTTCATCCGCCCCTGGGAGCGGATGAGCATGGCCATGCCCATGCCGGTCACCGACGCGATCCGCCACCGGCGGCTGGTGTGGGTCGGCGACGAGAAGGAGATGGCCCGCGTCTACCCGGGGGCGGCGCTGGTCATGCCGTACGAGTTCTCCCTCGCCGCGGTGCCGCTGCTCGGCGCCGCGACCGTCTCCGGCGCCGTCCATGGCACCGTCTACGGGGGGATGTTCGCCCTGTGGGCGGGCACGCACTCGTGCGAGCTGTCCGAGGACGAGCGCGAACGCCTTCTGCGCGCCGCCGCGGAGATGGCGCGGGGGCTTGAGGAGGCCGACAGGCAGGGCCGCAGGCTGCGTCCCGGCCTGGAACCGCGCGTGCTGCCCGCCCCCAGCATGCAGCCCGCCGAGGTGATCGCGGCGGTCGCCGACCGTCTGCCCGAGGGCATCTGCGGGCTCGACGCGGGAGGCCGCGTCACCTTCGTCACCCCTCGGGCCGCCGCGCTGCTCGGCATGCTCCCGGCCCGGCTGCTCGGCTCCCACCCGTGGACCCGGGTGCCCTGGCTGAACGACCCCGTCTACGAGGACCGCTACCGCGCGGCCATGATCAGCCAGCAGGCCGCCTCGTTCGTCGCGCTGCGCCCGCCCGACCGCTGGCTGTCCTTCGAGCTCTACCCGGCGCTCAACGGGGTGACCATGCGCATCTCCCCGGCCATGGTCGGGGCGGCGGACATGCCCGTCCAGCCCCTGGAGACCGGCTCGCCGGGCCCCGTCGCCGAGGCCGGCCTGACCCTCCCGACCAGGGTCGGCGCCCTCTACCACATCCTCCATCTGGCCAGCACGCTCACCAAGGCCGCCAGCGTGCAGGACGTGGTCGACCTGGTCGCCAACCGGCTCATGCCCGCCTTCGGCGGTGACGGGATGGCGCTGATGGTCGCCGAGGACGGCAGGATGAGCGTCGTCGGCGACCGCGGCTACCCGCCCCACCTCAGGGAGCACTACGACGGCCTCCCGCTGACCTCGCCGACCCCGAGCGTGCGGACCATGGTCACCGGGGTGCCCAGCTTCTTCGGCTCCCAGGAGGAGCTGGACGAGGTCTACGGCCCGGAGGTCGCCGTGGACGACGGCATGGCCTCCTGGGCGTTCCTGCCGCTGATCGCCTCGGGACGGTCCGTCGGCACCTGCGTGCTCGCCTTCGCCAGGAACCACCGTTTCACCGTCGAGGAACGCGCCCTGCTGACCGCGCTCGGCGGCCTGATCGCCCAGGCCCTCGAACGGGCCCGCCTCTACGACGCCAAGCTGGAACTCGCCCACGCCCTGCAGCAGAGTCTGCTCCCGCACGCCCTTCCCCGGCTGCCCCGGCTGAGCGCCGCGGCCCGCTACCTGCCCGGCACCGAGGACATGGACATCGGAGGCGACTTCTACGACGTCATCGGCCTCGCCGACGACACCGTCGCCGCCGTCGTCGGCGACGTCCAGGGGCACAACGTCACCGCGGCGGCCCTCATGGGGCAGGTGCGCACGGCGGTTCGCGCCTACGCCACCGCGGGCGCCGACCCCGGCGAGGTCCTGGCCCGCACCAACCACCTCCTGGTCGACCTGGACCCAGGCCTGTTCGCCAGCTGCGTCTACCTGCGGCTCGACCTGCGCCGGAACCTGGCCTGCCTGGCCCGCGCCGGGCACCCCCAGCCGCTGATGCGCCTGCCGGACGGCCGGGTACAGGTGGTCGAGGTCCCCGGCGGGCTGCTGCTGGGCATCGACCACTCCGTTGACTACCCGCACACCGAGATCCCGCTGGAGCCGGGCTCGACGCTGGCCCTCTACACCGACGGCCTGGTCGAGACCCCCGGCGTCGACATCGACGAGGCGCTCGCCGACCTGGCCGTCGAACTCGAACGCGTCGGGGAACGCCCCCTGGAGGAGGTGGCGAGCACCCTGATCAGGCACGCCCAGCAGACCAGCCACCGCAGCGACGACATCGCGCTCCTGCTGCTGCGCCTGGCCGCCGGGCCGTACCCGGGCGGGACCCCCGGCGGGACCAGGGTGGTCCTGGGGTGACCGTCTCGCCGTGGCGCGCGCGGGGTTCAGTCCTGCGGGGGGATCCCGGAGTAGGAGCGGGCGATCCCCGCGGTCACCCTGAGCAGCGGCTCGACCAGGCGTTGCAGTCCTCTGGCCCGCCGGGAGGACAGGACGATCCCGACGGCGGCGACCGCGTGGCCGTCGACGAGCACCGGCGCCGCCGCGGAGCAGGAGCCCAGGCTCATCTCCTCGAACGTCAGCGCGTACCCCTGGGCGCGCACCGTGGCCAGTTCCCGGGCCAGCCGTCCCGGCTCGACGATCGTGCGCGGAGTCGGCCGTTCGAGCTCACGCCCCAGATAGGCGGCCTGGAACCACTCGGGTTCGTGGGCCAGCAGGGCCTTGCCGACCCCCGTCGGATGCATCGGCAGCCGGCCTCCCGTCCTGGAGACCAGCCGCACGGCCCGCCTGCCGTGCAGTTTGTCGACGTAGAGCACCTCAAGGCCGTCCCGCACGGCCAGGTGCACGTTCTCACCGGTGTCGGCGTAGAGCTCCTGCAGCCACGGATGGGCGACCTCCTGCAGCCTGCCCGGCGCGAGCTGGCCGAGCTCCCACAGCCGCAGCCCGATCCGCAGGCGGCCGTCTGCCGTACGGCTCAGCGCCTGCCAGGCGACCAGCTCGCCCACGAGGCGGTGCGCGGTCGCCAGCGGTACCCCGCTGCGCCGGGAGACCTCCGAGAGGCTGAGATGGGGATGGCCGGTGTCGAAGGCGCCCAGGATCGCCAGGACCTTCGACGTCACCGAACGTCCCGGCTCCCGCGACCCCCCGGCCATCACGTCCCCCTGTCCCGGGGCGCCCGGACGGAAGGCGCCCCCAAGGACAATCCTCCCCCCTGTCTTCCGTCCAGTGGAAGGCGGGGCTCGGTTTTCCGCGCCGGGTCCACGATGCTCTCCCCATGACCCATCCCCAGCGGACACAGGTCGGGATCATCGGAGCGGGGCCCGCCGGGCTGCTCCTGTCCCACCTGCTGCACCTGCGCGGCATCGACTCGGTGGTGCTGGAACGCCGCAGCCGCGACCACGTCGAACGGCGGGTCAGGGCCGGGGTGCTCGAACAGGGGACGGTCGACACCCTCGTCGCCGCCGGGGTCGGTGACCGCCTCGTCAGGGAGGGCCTCGTCCACCACGGCATCGAGCTGCGCTACGGCGGCGCGGGCCACCGGGTGGCCTTCGAACGGCTGGTCCCCGGCCGCGCCATCACCGTGTACGGCCAGCAGGAGGTCGTCAAGGACCTCATCGCCGCCCGTCTCGCCGCGGGCGGCGACATCCGCTTCGAGGTCGGCGACGTGGCCGTGCACGACGCCGGGACCGACGCCCCCTACCTGACCTTCGACGGGGGGCGGCTCGACTGCGAGGTGATCGCGGGCTGTGACGGCTTCCACGGCGTGTCCCGGGCGAGTGTCCCCGAAGGGGAGCTCACCGTCTACGAACGGGACTACCCCTTCGCCTGGCTCGGCGTCCTGGCCAGGGCCGTGCCGTCCGCCGAGGAGCTGATCTACGCCTGGAACGAGCGCGGCTTCGCCCTGCACAGCATGCGAACCCCCGAGATCAGCCGCTTCTACCTGCAGGTCCCCGCGGGGGAGGACATCGCGGACTGGCCGGACGAGCGGATCTGGGCCGAACTGCGCGCCCGTCTTGAGACGGTGCCCGGCTTCACCCTGACCACCGGGGAGATCCTGGAGAAGGGCGTGACGCCCATGCGGAGCTTCGTGGCCGAGCCCATGCGCCACGGCAACCTGTTCCTGGCGGGCGACGCCGCGCACATCGTCCCCCCGACCGGCGCCAAGGGCCTCAACCTCGCGGTCGCCGACGTGCGGGTGCTGACCGAGGCGCTGGCGCACCGGTACGCCACCGGCTCGGACGACCTGCTCGACGCCTACTCGGAGACCTGCCTGAGGCGGGTCTGGCGGGCGCAGCACTTCTCCTGGTGGATGACGACGCTGCTGCACACCTTCGACACCGACGACGCCTACGGGCGGCGGCTGCAGATCTCCCACCTGGACTACGTGACCTCCTCCGAAGCCGCGGCGACCACGCTGGCGGAGAACTACGTCGGCCTGCCGTACGAGCGTGACCTCCCGGAAACGACAGGAGCACGAACACTGTGAAGGACGTCTACATCGCGGACGCCGTCCGCACCCCGATCGGCCGGTACGGCGGGGCCCTCGCCTCGGTCCGTCCCGACGACCTGGCCGCCGGGGTCGTCAGGGCGCTGCTCGACCGTTCCCCGGGCCTTGACCCCGCCAGGATCGACGACGTCGTCCTCGGTGCGGCCAACGGGGCGGGCGAGGACAACCGCAACGTGGGCCGGATGGCGGCGCTGCTGGCCGGGCTGCCCGTCACGGTGCCCGGCGCCACGGTCAACCGGCTGTGCGCCTCGGGCCTGGAGGCGGTGATCCAGGCCGCCAGGGCGGTCGCCGTCGGCGACGCCTCCCTCGTCGTGGCGGGCGGCGTCGAGTCCATGAGCCGCGCCCCCTGGGTGCTGCCCAAACCGGAACGGGCCTACCCGCGCGGCCACGAACAGCTCCACTCGACCACGCTCGGCTGGCGGCTGGTCAACCCCAGGATGCCGGACCGCTGGACGGTCTCCCTCGGCGAGGCCACCGAGACGCTCGCCGCCCGCTACGGCGTCACCCGTGAGGCCCAGGACGAGTACGCCGCGCGCAGCCACCGGCTGGCGGACCGGGCGTGGCGGACGGGGGCGCTGGAGGCGGAGACCGCGCTCGTCGAGGGCAGCGACCTGACCGCCGACGAGTCCATCCGCCCCGACACCTCCCCGCAGGGGCTGGCCAGGCTCAGGCCCGCCTTCACCGCGGAGGGCACCATCACCGCGGGCAACTCCTCCCCGCTCAACGACGGGGCGGCGGCCCTGCTGGTCACCGACGCCGAGGGGCTGGCCGAGCACGGCCTGCGCCCCCTGGCCAGGGTGGTCTCGACCGGTGTGGCGGGCGTCGACCCGGTCAGCTTCGGCATCGGCCCGGTGCACGCGGTCGCCAAGGCGCTGGACAGGGCGAAACTCTCCCTGGGCGACCTGGCGACCGTGGAGCTCAACGAGGCCTTCGCCGCCCAGGTCCTGGCCTGCATGGCCGAATGGCCCGGCCTCGACCCGGAACTCGTCAACCCCGCGGGCGGCGCCATCGCGATCGGCCACCCGCTCGGCTGCTCGGGAGCCAGGCTCGCGGGCACCCTGGCCCACCGTCTCTCCAGGACCGGCGGGTACGGCGTGGCCACGCTCTGCATCGGCGTCGGACAGGGACTCGCGCTCGTCCTGGAAGGAACAGAAGGGTCATGACCCACCACCCTCCCTATCTGAGCCCGGACTACCGCAGCAGCGTGCTGCGGGCGCCGTCCAGGCCACCGGTCGCCTTCCGCGCCGACCCGGACGCCGTCGAGCTGACCGGCCCGGTCTTCGGGCACGACGAGATCGGAGAACTGGACGCCGACCTGACCCGCCACCACGCGGGCGAGCCGATCGGTGAGCGGATCATCGTCACCGGCCGGATCCTCGACTCGGCCGGCAGGCCCGTCCCCGGCACCCTGCTGGAGGTCTGGCAGGCCAACGCCGCCGGGCGCTACGCGCACCGGCGCGACCAGCACCCCGCGCCGCTCGACCCCAACTTCACCGGCGCGGGGCGGTGCATGACCGACGAGCAGGGCCGCTACCGGTTCGTCTCGATCAAGCCGGGCGCCTACCCGTGGCGCAACCACCACAACGCCTGGCGGCCCGCGCACATCCACTTCTCCGTCTTCGGCACCGCGTTCACCCAGCGCCTGGTCACCCAGATGTACTTCCCCGGCGACCCGCTGTTCCCCTACGACCCGATCATGCGGTCCATCCCCGACCCGGCCGCCCGCGAGCGGCTCGTCGCCCACTTCGACCTGGACGTCACCGAACCCGAGTGGGCGCTCGGCTACCGGTTCGACATCGTCCTGGGCCGCACCCCGACGGAGGAGCAGTGAGCGCCGTGCCACCGACCCCGTCGCAGACCGTGGGGCCGTTCTTCGGCTACGCGCTGCCCTACCCCCAGGGGCCCGACCTGGTCGCGGAGGGGCACCCCGGGGCGATCACCGTCACCGGGCGGGTGCTCGACGGGGCGGGCGAGCCCGTGCCCGACGCCATGCTCGAACTGTGGCTCGGCGAGACGGGCACCAGAAGGGCGCTGGACCGCGCGGGTGAGGGCGTCTCCGGCTTCGGGCGCTGCCCGACGGACGCCGACGGGTCCTACCGGTTCCGCACCGCCAGGCCCGCCGGGCCGTACCTGGCGATGCTGGTCTTCGCCAGGGGGCTGCTGCGCTCCGTCGCCACCCGCGTCTACCTCCAGGACGGCCCCGACCCGCTGCTCGACGCGCTCGACCCCTCGCGCAGGGCCACCCTGATCGCCGAGCCCGACGGGGAGGGGGGCTACCGTTTCGACGTGAGGCTCCAAGGGGAAGGGGAGACGGTCTTCCTTGAGTTCTGACCCTTCCTTGAGTTCCGGCCCCGCTTCGGGCTCCGAGCAGGACACCGGCCTGCTGAGCCCGGTCAGGGCGGGCACGGCGGCCGAGGCGGCCACCTCGGACCGCGCGTGGCTGCGCGCCATGCTGACGGCGGAGGCGGCGCTGGCCCGCGCCCAGGCCCGCGCGGGCACGGTGCCGCCCGAGGCGGCGGCGGTGATCGGCCGGGTCGCGGGCGCGCTCACCCCGGACCCCGCGGACCTCGCCCTGCGGGGCAGACAGTCGGCCAACCCCGTCGTGCCGCTGGTCGCCGACCTGCGGCGGGCCGTCGCGGAGACGGCCACCGGGGCAGCCACCGGGGCTGCGCGGTACGTCCACCACGGCGCCACCAGCCAGGACATCCTCGACAGCGCCGCCATGCTCGTCTGCCGGGACACGATCGGGATCATCGGCGCCGACCTCGACCGGGCCATGGCCACCCTCGCCGGGCTCGCCGAGACCCACCGCCACACGCTGACGGCGGCCAGGACACTCGGCCAGCACGCCGTGCCGACGACCTTCGGCCTGAAGGCGGCGGGATGGCTGTCCGGCCTGCTCGCCGCACGGGCACGGCTGCGGGACCTGCGCACGCCCGCCCAGCTCGGCGGGGCCGCGGGCACCCTGGCCGCGCTCGGCGGCGACCCGGCGCTGCCCGCGCTGTTCGCCGAGGAACTCGGGCTGGCCGCGCCGCCGGTGCCCTGGCACGCGGAACGGTCACCGGTCGCGGAACTGGGCGCGGCCCTCACCCAGACCTCCGGCGCCCTCGGCAAGACGGCCCTCGACGTGATCATGCTCGCCCAGACGGAGGTCGGCGAGGTCGCCGAGTCCTCCACGGGGGGCTCCTCGGCGATGCCGCACAAACGCAACCCCGCGCTGGCGGTGCTCGTGCGCTCCGCGGCCCTGCAGATCCCGGTGTACGGCCAGCTCCTGGCCTCGGCGCAGCTGGCCGAGCACGAGCGGGCCGCGGGCGCCTGGCAGGCCGAGTGGCACGCGACGCGCGAGTGCCTGCGGCTGACCGGCGGCGCCGCCGCGACCACCGCGGAACTGCTCGCCGGGCTGCGGGTCTTCCCTGAGCGGATGCGCGCCAACCTGGACCTCACCGGCGACCGCGTCGTCTCCGAACGCCTGGCCGCCCTGCTCGGCAGGGACCGGCTCGACCGGGCGGCGGCGCAGGAGGGCCCACTCAGGCGGACGCTCGCGGGGGAGGTCCCCGAGGAGGCGTTCGACCCCGCGGGCTACCTCGGGGCGGCGCAACCCCTCATCGACCGAGTTCTGACCGCCTACCGGGAGCAGTCTTGACGATCCTCAGCCACCGCGTCGACGGGCCCGCCTGGGCGCCGCTGCTGGTGCTCGGCCCCTCGCTGGGCACCACCCTGCACGTGTGGGACCCGCAGATGGAGGCGCTGACCGCCTCCTGGCGGGTGCTCCGCTACGACCTGCCGGGTCACGGCGGCTCGGCGCCCGTGAGCGAGGTCACCGTCGGCCTGCTCGCCGACGCCGTGCTCGCCCTGGCCACCCAGGAGAAGGCCGACAGGTTCGCGGTCGGCGGCATCTCCCTCGGCGGCGCCGTCGCCGCGACCGTCGCCGTCACGGCCCCCGAGCGGGTCAGCCACCTGGTGCTGTGCTGCAGCTCCGCCCGCTTCGGCGAGCCCGGACCGTGGCACGAGCGGGCGCACGCCGTACGGCGGGACGGCATGAAACCGCTGGCCGACGTGCTGCCCGCCCGCTGGTTCAGCGCCCCGGAAACCGGCTCGGATGCTGTCATTGAGGCCGTCACCGAGGTGCGGCGGATGCCGTACGGGGTGGACGTGGGCTCCTACGCCGCCTGCTGCGAGGCGCTGGCGGACTACGACCTCACCGGTGAGCTGGGCGCGGTCGCCGCGCCGACCCTGGTCGTCGCGGGCGCGGACGACCCGGCGACGCCCCTGGCGCACGCCCTCACCCTCGCCGCCGGCATCCCCGGCGCGCTGCTCACGGTCGTGCCAGGCGCCTCCCACCTGGCGGGCGTCGAACGGCCGGAGGAGGTCACCGCGGCGATCGTCCGCCACCTCGGCGGCGAACGCGCCGCCGAGGGGGCCAGGACCAGGCGGCGGGTGCTCGGGGACGCGCACGTCGACCGCGCCGAGGCCGCGACCACCGGCTTCACCCGTGACTTCCAGGAGTTCATCACCCGCTACGCCTGGGACGGGATCTGGAACCGTCCCGGGCTGGACCGCCGTACCCGCAGCTGCGTCACCCTGACCGCCCTCGTCGCCGGGGGCCACCTGGAGGAACTGGCCATGCACGTCCGCGCGGCCCTGCGCAACGGGCTGACCCCCGACGAGATCAAGGAGGTGCTGCTGCAGAGCGCCGTCTACTGCGGGGTGCCCGCGGCCAACGCCGCCTTCGCCGTGGCGCAGCGGACCCTGGACGAGGTCGGGGTGCTCTGACCTGGCCCTGCGCGTGACGCGTCCGGGAGGTAAGGAACCGGATGAGTGGGTAGGAGAGCGCCCGTGAACGGCGAAACGCACATCACGGGATCAGAAGGACCGGCACCGGCGCCCTCCCCGATCACGGCGGACCTCGTGCTCTCGGTCAACCGGGAGCGGCACCCGATCACCGTGGACACCAGGGAGACACTCCTGGACACGCTCCGCGAGCGGCTCGGGCTGACCGGCGCGAAGAAGGGCTGCGACCACGGGCAGTGCGGGGCGTGCACCGTACTGCTCGACGGCAGGAGGGTGAAGTCCTGCCTGACACTGACCGTGACCCTGGACGGCAGGCGGGTCGTGACCGTGGAGGGGCTGGCGGACGGCGACGGGCTCCACCCGCTGCAGACGGCGTTCGTCGAACACGACGCCTTCCAGTGCGGCTACTGCACCCCGGGCCAGCTCTGCTCCGCGGTCGGCGTGCTGGCCGAGGCGGCGGCCGGATGGCCGAGCGCGGTCACCCGCGACGACGGCACCGGCTCCGGCGTGAACCTCGACGAGGAGGAGATCCGCGAGCGCATGAGCGGCAACCTGTGCCGCTGCGGCGCCTACGTCAACATCGTCGCGGCCATCGGGGAGGTGGCGGGATGAGGCCCTTCTCCTATCTGAGGGCCCCGGACGCCCCGAGCGCGGTCGCCACGGCCGCCGGCAGGCCGGACACCATGTACCTCGCGGGCGGCACGAACCTGGTCGACCTGATGCGGCTCGGTGTCGCCGTCCCCGACGTCCTGGTCGACGTCAGCGGGATCGCCTCCGGCACGATCGAGGAGACCGGGGACGGCGCCCTGCTGATCGGCGCGGGCGTGCGCAACAGCGACCTGGCCGCCGACCCCCTGGTACGGCGCCGCCACCCCCTGCTGTCCCAGGCGGTGCTCGCCGGGGCCTCCGGCCAGATCCGCAACATGGCGACCGTCGGCGGCAACCTGATGCAGCGCACCCGCTGCCCCTACTTCCAGGACGTCACCAAACCCTGCAACAAACGCCTGCCCGGCACCGGCTGCCCGGCCAGGGCGGGAGAGCACCGCAACCTGGCGATCCTCGGTCACTCGGACGACTGCGTGGCCACCCACCCCTCGGACATGGCCGTCGCGCTGGCCGCGCTCGGCGCGATCGTGCACGTCGAGGGCGCCGAGGGGCCGCGGACCGTGCCGATGCCCGGACTGCACCGGCTGCCGGGGGAGGAGCCGGAACGCGACACCGTGCTCGGCCAGGGCGAGCTGATAACCGCCGTCGAGGTGTCGCCGCTGCCGTTCCCCGGCCGCTCGCGCTACCGCAAGGTCAGGGACAGGGCGTCGTTCGCCTTCGCGGTCGTCTCCGTCGCCGCCGTCCTCGACGTGGCCGACGGGACGGTGCGCGACTGCCGGATCGCGTTCGGCGGCGTCGCCCACGCGCCCTGGCGGGCCGAGACGGCCGAGGCCGCGCTGCGCGGCGCGGCTGCGACGGAGGCCGAGTTCACCAGGGCCGCGGAGGCCGAATTGGCCGCCGCACGGCCGCTGCCCGGCAACGCGTTCAAGGTCCCTCTGGCCCGCAACGTGCTCGTCCGCACCCTCGTCGACCTCGCGGAGGCGTCATGACCACCCTCGCGGGCCCCGGTGCCGCCTCCTCCGTCGGTTCGGCCCTCGACCGGGTCGAGGGTCTGGAGAAGGTGACGGGCCGGGCGAAGTACGCCTACGAGTACGCTCCGGACGACCTGGTCTACGCCGCGCCCGTGCAGGCGGGCATCGCCAGGGGAGAGGTCCGCGCGGTCGACGCCGACGCCGCCCTCAAGCTTCCCGGCGTGATCGCCGCCATCTGGTACGGCAACGCCCCCAGGCTGGCCCCCGCGGAGAACGCCGAGCTCTCGGTGCTCCAGTCGCGCCGGGTCGCCTACCGGGGCCAGTACGTCGCGGTCGTGGTCGCCGAGACGCTGGAGAACGCCGTCGAGGCGGCCAGGCTGCTGCGGGTGGACTACGACGTCGAGGAGCACGACGTCGAACTGCGCGCCGACCACCCCGGTATGTACCGTCCGGAACGGGTCAACCCGGTCTACCCCGCCGACACCGAGCAGGGAGACCCGGACGCCGCCCTCGCCGCGGCCGAGGTGGTGGTGGACGAGGTCTACTCGACCCCCGCCGAGCACAACAACCCGATGGAGCCGCACGCCACCGTCGCCGTGTGGGACGGCGACGGGCTGACCCTCTACGACTCGACCCAGGGGGCGACCTCGGTCCGTGACATCGTCGCGCCGCTGTTCGGGCTGCCGCCGGGCAACGTCCGGGTCGTCTCCCCGCACGTGGGAGGCGGTTTCGGGTCGAAGGGCACGCCGCTGTCGCCGGTCGTGCTCGCCGCGCTGGCCGCCAAA
Organism: Streptosporangium sp. NPDC020145; assembly: GCF_040631275.1. NCBI lineage: Bacteria > Bacillati > Actinomycetota > Actinomycetes > Streptosporangiales > Streptosporangiaceae > Streptosporangium > Streptosporangium sp. NPDC020145. Next base: position 546,270 of record NZ_JBEXZT010000001.1, read on the forward strand.
CACGCCGGGCGGCCCGTCAAACTCGCGGTGACCCGCAGCCAGATGTTCTCGGTGATCGGCTACCGCACCCCGACCATCCAGCGGATACGGCTCGGCGCCGACGCCCGGGGACACCTCGGGGTGATCGTCCACGACGTGTTCGAGCAGAGCTCACGGATCAGGGAGTTCGCCGAGCAGACGGCCACACCCACCCGGATGATGTACGCCGCCCCCAACCGGCGCACCACCCACCGGCTGGTCAGGCTGGATGTGCCCACGCCCTCCTGGATGCGTGCCCCAGGCGAGGCGCCCGGCATGTTCGCCCTGGAGTCGGCGCTGGACGAACTGGCCTTCGCCTGCGGGATCGACCCGATCGAACTGCGCGTCCGCAACGAGCCGGAGACCGACCCGGAGAGCGGCTTGCCCTTCAGCTCCCGCAACCTGGTCGCCTGCATGCATGAGGGGGCGCGCAGGTTCGGCTGGGCGGACCGCGACCCGGCCCCCGGCGTCAGGCTCAGGGACGGCCTGCTGGTCGGCACCGGCGTCGCGGCCTCCACCTACCCGGTCTACCGCCGCCCCTCGAAGGCGAGCGCGACGGCCCTGGCCGACGGCACGTTCACCGTCCGGATCGCCGCGATGGACATCGGCACCGGCGCCAGGACCGCGCTGACCCAGATCGCCGCCGACACGCTGGGCGTCCCGCCCGGCCTGGTCCGCGTGGAGATCGGCGACAGCGCGCTGCCCGACGCCTCACTCGCGGGCGGCTCGATGGGCACCGCCTCCTGGGGCACGGCCGTGGTCAGGGCCTGCGAGGCGCTCACCGCGGCGCTGCGGGAGCGGGACGGCCAGGTGCCCCCGGACGGCGTCGAGGTCTCCGCCGACACCGCGCGGGAGATCGGAGGGGAACGGCGTTTCGCCCAGCACGCCTTCGGTGCCCAGTTCGCCGAGGTCGGGGTGGACCCCGCGACGGGGGAGACACGGGTGCTGCGGCTGCTCGGGGTGTTCGCCGCGGGCCGGATCGTCAACCCCAAGACCGCCCGTTCGCAGTTCGTCGGCGGCATGACCATGGGCATGTCGATGGCGCTGTTGGAGGAGAGCGTCATGGACCGTGAGTTCGGCGACTACCTCAACCACGACCTCGCCCAGTACCACGTGGCCGCCTGCGCCGACGTCCGCGACGTCGAGGCCGTCTGGATCGAGGAGGACGACCCGCACCTCAACCCGATGGGGACCAAGGGCATCGGCGAGATCGGCATCGTCGGCACCGCCGCCGCCGTGGCCAACGCCGTCCACCACGCGACCGGGGTCCGCGTCCGCGACCTGCCGATCCGCATCGACAGGCTCGTGCGCTGATCTTCAGGCACACCGCGGGCAGGCTCGCGGACGCGGCGCCCGGCTGGCTCGTCGAGACGGTGCGGATCAGGCCCGCGGCGCCCCGCCCGTGGCCGATGCTGCGCACGGCGCTGGCCGTGGTCGCCCCGCTGCTGGCGGGACTCGCCGTGGGGCGCATCGCCCTGGGGCTGCTGCCCGCCATGGGGGCCATGGGCACCGCCCTGGCCGACCAGGGCGGCTCCTACCGGGCCAGGGTCGTCAGGATGGGCGCCACCGCGCTCGGCGGCGCGGCGGGCTTCCTGGTCGGGGCCGCGGCCAGGGAGACCGGCTGGTGGGCGGTGCTGGTCACCGTCGCGGTCGCGGTGCTGTCCGCGCTGGTCAGCACCACCGGCGCCGCCGGGTCGAGCGCCGGGCTCCAGCTCCTCGTGATGACCGTACTCGGCACCGGCGTCCCGCTGGGACCGCCGGGGGCGGGCACGCTGCTGTTCCTGCTCGGCTCGGCGTGGGCGCTGGCGCTCGCGCTGGCCGACTGGCCGCTGCACCCGAGGGCGCCGGAGGAGGCGGCGGTGATCGCGGCCTACCGGGCGCTCGGCGCCCTGGCCGCCGGGCGTGACGCCGGTGCCGTCGTCGCCTTCGACACCGCCCTCAGGAACGCCTACGACACCGTGTTCGGCGCCCGTTCCGCGTCGGCGGGGACCGACCCGTGGAGCACCCGCGCGGTCGCCCTGCTGAACCAGGCCTCGCTGGTCCGCAACGCCTTGATCTCCCTCGACCTTGAGGGACGCGACCCGCCGGAGGGCACGAAGGCGGCCGTCGACGGCGTCGCGGACGCGCTCGCCGGAGGGCCGCTTCCGGCGAGGACACCGCGGGAGGGGCCGGACTCGCCCGCGACCCGCGCCCTCGGCTCGGCCCTCGGAGGGGCCGTCGAACTGCTGTACGGCGGGGACCCGCCCGCCGACGGCCCGCCGTACGAGTGGCGGGACCGGGGCGAGCGCCTCAGACAGGCCTGGGAACGGGTGTGGTCGGGCCGTCTGACCCGTGTCTACACCGTCAGGCTCGCGCTGTGCGTGGGGGTCGCGAGCGCGTTGAGCGAACTGCACCTGGTCGAACGGTCCTACTGGACGACGCTGACCGTCGCGCTGGTGCTCAAACCCGACTTCGGCTCGGTCTTCGCCCGCGCCGTGCAGCGAGCCCTCGGCACTCTCGCCGGCACGGTGATCGGCACCGTCGTGCTCGTCGCCGTGCCGTACGGCCCCGCGCTCCTGGTCCCGGTCGCGGTCTTCGCCGCGCTCCTGCCGTACGGCATGCAGCGCAACTGGGGGCTGATGTCGGCCTTCCAGGCGCCGCTGGTGCTGTTGCTGGTCGACCTGCTGACCCGTGGCGGGCCGAGGCTGGCCGAGATCCGGCTGGTCGACACGCTGGCCGGGTGCCTGATCGTCCTGCTGCTGGGATACCTGCCGTGGCCCGCGAGCTGGGAGGCGCCGGTCGGGCCGAGGTTCGCCGACGCGGTCTCGGCGACCGCCGACTATCTCCGGCACGCCTTCGACCCCGGGCACACCGGCAGGGCGGCGCTGCGCCACCGCGTCTACGACGCCCTGGCCGACCTGCGCACCGTCTTCCAGCGGGCGATGACGGAACCGGCCGTGGTCAGCAGGCGCGTCACCACGTGGATGCCCGCGATGACCGCCCTCGAACGGGTGGCCGACGCGACCGCCGCGACCGTCGCCAGGACCGAGCACGGCGCCCCGCGGCCGTCGGCCGGGGCGGTCGGGGCGGCGGTCGCCTCACTTGAGGGGATCGCGCGGGACGTGCGCGCGGGCACCCCGCCGGGACGGCCGGAACTCGCGCGGGAGGACGCGCTGGAACGGGTGAACGCCGCGGTGCGCGGCCTGGGCGACACCGTCTCCGGGCACCACACCTGCTGACCCGGCTAGCCCTCCCCGGCGCGCTCCTCGGCGGCCAGGGCGGAGTGCCGGTAGGAGTAGGCGAAGTACACGACCAGGCCGATCACGAACCACACCGCGAAGCGGACCCACGTCTGCCACTGCAGGAAGGTGATCAGCCAGAGTGAGAAGAGGATGCCGATCGCCGGGACGACGGGCATCCCCGGGCAGCGGAAGGTCCTGGGCAGGTCGGGCCGCCGGTAGCGCAGGACGATCACCGAGGCGCACACCACGACGAAGGCCAGCAGGATGCCGATGTTGGTCAGCTCGGCCGCCTCGACGATGGGCAGGAACCCGGCGATGAGCGCGGAGATGACGCCGACGATCCACGTCACCCGGGTCGGCACGTGCCGGGTGGGGTGCGTCTTGGCGAACCACCTGGGCAGCAGCCCGTCACGGCTCATCGAGAACCACACGCGGCTGACGCCGAGCATGAAGGTGAACATGACGGTCAGGATGCCGACGATCGCGCCGACCGCGATCACGTCGGCCAGGCCCCGCAGGCCGACCGCCTTGAACGCCGTGGAGAACCCGCTCTCCTTGTCGATCTCGGTGTAGTGCTGCATGCCCGTCAGCACCAGGCAGGCCAGCACGTACAGCACCATCGAGACGCCCAGCGAGTAGATGATCGCCTTGGGCATGTGGCGCTGGGCGTCCTTGGACTCCTCGGCGGCCGTGCTCATGGCGTCGTAGCCGAAGACGGCGAAGAACACCGTGGCCGCGCCGGTGAACGCGCCGCCGATGCCGTAGGGGAAGAAGGGGGTGTAGTTCGAGGTGTTGATGTGGAAGAGGCCGACCACGATGACCAGCAGCACCACGGCGACCTTCAGGCCGACGACCGCCATCTCGAACCTGGCCGCGTTGCGCATGCCGAGGTTCAGCAGGTAGGCGATCAGCAGGCACAGCAGGGCGGCGAACAGGTCGACCCGGTGCCCCGCGCCCGTCCCCGGCGCGCCGAGCATCCACGAGGGCAGGTTCACGCCCAGGTCGCCGAGCAGGAAGGAGAAGTAGCCCGAGATGCCGATGGCGACGACCGCGACGATCGCGGTGTACTCAAGCAGCAGGTCCCAGCCGATGAACCAGCCCGCGATCTCGCCGAGCACCGCGTAGCCGTAGGTGTAGGCCGATCCGGCCTTGGGGATCAGCCCGGCGAACTCGGCGTAGGAGAAGGCCGCCGCCGCGCTGGCGATTCCGGCGATGAGGAAGGAGACGACGACGGCCGGTCCGGCGATGCCGTTGGCGACGGCGCCCGCCAGGGTGAAGATGCCCGCGCCGATGATGCCGCCGACTCCGATGGCGGTGAGCTGCCAGAGTCCCAGCACGCGGGTGAGCTGTTCGGTTCTCCCACCCTCGGGTTCCTCGATGTGCTCGATGGGCTTGCGGCGCAGAAGGCCGGTTCCCGTCCGCAGTCTGGCCATGGCGCTCCCCTCGCACGACGACTCACGACGACTGCGGCGGACGACCCGATCTGGCCCGCCACGTCCGGGTCTTACCCCTTTTTCGTGATGCTTACTCCATGAGAGGTGTTCTGTCAGATTGGGGAGTATTGGCTGGTAGGAGGGGTTTTTGCAGGGTAGCGTCGAGGTATCGAATCCCGGACACGGGGGGAGACGCCATGCCGAGCGATCCCGATCATGTGCTCGACGCCATCGACGGAGTCGTCGACGAGTGGCTCGCCATGAGCGAGGACTCCATGCGCTGGGCGCCACCGGAGAAACCCGCGCCGAGACCGCGGCTCACGCTGCCCACACCACCCCTGCCACCCCTGGTCGAGGGGCTGCTGCAGGAGGCGGGCGCCCGCGCCCAGGCCGTGGTCGAGGCGTTGCGGCCACTGGGGGAGGGGGTGGCCGGCGTCCTGTCCTCGATCTTCGACGGCGACGCCGTACGCCGTCTGATCGAGCCCGCCGACTGGCCCGAGGAGCACCCCGAGCTCGACGTCGACGACCCTGAGGAGCCTCAGCCGCCCTCGGGGGTGTCGGCTGAGGCATCGCCGGGGGCGTCGTCGAGGGCGAACCGCAGGTAGCGCTCGGCCGAGCGCCGCACGGCCCGCGCCCCGTCGGTGCGCACGACCCGCTTCCACCAGCCGCCGTAGACCCGCTCGAAGTCGTAGGGCTCAAGCAGCGACAGGGCGCGGCGGACCGTCCTCGGGCGCTCGGGGATGAGATTCGGGTAGCTGTACATGAACGAGACCCAGCGCCGGTCGGAGACCACCTGGAGGATGTCGCCGGAGAACAGCGCCGCCGGGCCGTGCGCCCCCTCGCGCCGGTGCAGCACCTGGCCGCCCTCGAAGTGCACGCCCGCGTTGACCAGGGTCAGGTCGTCGCCGATCTCCAGGGTCTCGCCCTCCCAGAACACGACCGACTCGTCCGGGCGGGCCACCCACGCGCGGTCCTTGGCGTGGATGTAGACCGGCGCGTCGAAGGCGTGCGCCCACTCGACCATCGAGCCGTAGAAGTGCGGATGGCTGATCGCGATGGCCTTGATCCCGCCCAGTTCGCGGACCTGCCGGACGACCTCCTCGTCGAAGTGGGTGACCATGTCCCACAGCACGTTGCCCCCGGCGGAGCGCACCAGCAGCGCGCGCTGGCCGATCGCGGTCGCCGGGTCGGTGCCCAGGCCGACGACGCCGGGCCCCTCCTCGGCGACCACGGCCCTGTGGCCGGCCGCGCTCAGCTCGGCCAGCGACGTCCAGCGCTGCCCCTGCCAGCCGACGTACTGCCGCTCGTCCTCACAGATCGGGCAGTTCTCCCTGAGAGTGGCGTACTGAACACCACAGGTCACACAGATCGGCAGGTCGTTCACGGTGACTCCCTCGTGAGCCGTACGGTTCCCCGAAGACTTCCTGAGCCGACGCTAGCCGACGGGTCCGCGGGGCAGGTCGTAGGCCTGGGCGAGAATTTCGTAGGAGCGGATCCTGTCCTCGGGGTCGTGCACCATCGTGGTGATCATCAACTCGTCGGCCTCGGTGCGCTTGCGCAGCGCGTTCAGGCCCTCCCTGACCTCCCCGGGGTCGCCCAGGACCACGTTGGACAGGTAGTCCTCGACGAAGACCCGCTCGGCCGGGGTGTAGGGGTGATCCCGCGCCTCCTCGGGCGTCGGCACCGGCTGGGGAGCCCCTCTGCGCAGCCTGAGCATGGACAGCGCGCCGGGCAGCGCCAGGCTCAGCGCCCGCTCCGAGGTCTCCGCGGCGACGGCGGAGACCCCGATCATCGCGTACGGCCGCTCCAGCACCGCGGAGGGCTGGAAGGCGGAACGGTAGAGCTCAAGGGCGGGCAGGGTGTTGGCCGCGCTGAAGTGGTGGGCGAAGGCGAACGGCAGGCCGAGGATGCCCGCGAGCTGGGCGCTGAAGCCGCTCGATCCGAGCAGCCAGATCGGCGGGCGCCCCGACTCCGGAGTCCTGGGGGTGGCGACGACCTTGCGCAGCGGGTGCCCCTCGGGGAAGGAGCCGTCGAGGAAGGCGGTCAGCTCGGCCAGCTGCTCGGGGAAGTCGTCGGCGTCCGGGCCGTTCCTGCGCAGCGCCCGAGCGGTCGCCTGGTCGGTGCCCGGCGCCCTGCCGAGCCCGAGGTCGATGCGGCCGGGATGCAGCGCGTGCAGGGTGCCGAACTGCTCGGCGACGACCAGCGGGGCGTGGTTGGGCAGCATCACGCCGCCGGAACCCAGCCGGATGGTCCGTGTCGCCGCGGCGAGATGGGCGATCAGCACGGCGGGGGAGGAACTGGCGACCGAGGGCATGCCGTGGTGCTCGGCCACCCAGATGCGGTGGTATCCCCACTCCTCGGCTCTCCTGGCCAGCTCGGTGCTCGCCCGCAACGCCCTGGTCGGGCTCACTCCCGACCCGACGACCGCCAGCTCCAGGATCGAGAGCGGGACCTCGGCGGCCCCCCGGGCCACACCTCGGATGATGTCTTCAGCCATGACAGTGGCAACCCCAACGAACCGGAGGGTATTTCCGGTTGCCCGGGATCGTCCTTCCGCCCGAGGCCGGTGCCCCCGCCGGACCGGGGGCACCGGGGACGGGACTCAGCGTCTCCAGGCGCAGACGGCGGTGCGGTCGTCCTCGTGGGACTCGTCCCGGAAGCTGAGCTGCCAGAAGAACTCGGGGAGGGACGGCACCGAGGGCTGCGACCACCAGGCGGAGACCTGCTCGCTGACCTCCTCCTCGCCCATCGGCCTGGCCAGGCCGCCGGTGCACAGCAGCAGCATGTCGTCCCGCAGGAGATCGGCCATCGCGGTCCCGGAAGGGCCGTCCCCGGGGAGCGCGTCCGGCGTCCGTGCGCCGTCCCCGGCGGGCAGGACCGGGGACCAGTGCCCCTCGCGCAGGAGCGACGCCGTGCCGTCGCCGATCCGCGCCACGTGGACGCGGTGCTCGGCGGTGTCGATGATCGCGGCCAGCAGGGTGGTGCGCAGGGCGGCGGCGGGAACGCCGGTCCGCTCGGCCCGCTCGGCGAGGTCACGGGTGACGGCGGCGAAGAAGTCCTCCACCGGGGCGCCGTCCTCGGCGTGCCGCAGCAGGCCGAGCAGGTTGCGGCGGGCGGAGGCGCAGGCCTCGGCCGCGCCGACGTGGGACAGTTCCGCGTCCGCGAGTCCTCCCGCGGCGCACGCGAGCAGCCGGGAGCCGTCGATCTGCCACAGCCCCATCGCGTCCCTGCGGGGAGCCCCGTCGCGGCGGTTGGCCTCCCCTCTGACGGAGGCCGCCCTGACGGACAGCTCCGGCAGGTCGGCGCCGTCGAGCTCACTGTCCGGTCGTTTCCCGATCGCGTCGGGGACCGCCCCGGTGACGGGACGCGCCATCGGCCGCCCGCCGATGACGAGCGGGTCGAGGACCCTTCCTGCGGGGACGAATCGTGGCTTCGCCTGGAGTCGCTTCACATCCGTGCTTTCTGTTCGATCCGATGTCAGACCGCGTCCGCGGGCATGGGAGGGGAACCCTCCTGATCTGGTCTGGTCGGGACGATCGATCGCACGCCGGTCGGGGCGGACGGCCCGTGCGGGCTCCGTCACGAAGGGCCGGCGTCCTCTCGGTCGTTGGAGCTCCCGGCCGGGAATCCCGAAATTACCCTAAACCCTGGCAAATCATTTGATATCGGGAATTGGACTTGCTAATCCGGCTTTTGGTGCGCATGTCAAACCGACGTGGCAGGGTGTGCGGGGGTTTACCGCAGGCCCAAAAACAATCACCACTGTGACATGGCCGGGGGCGCCCGCCGTACGGCCCGTGCCCGGCGGTGGGAACGACCGGGCCGAGACCGGACGGCCCGCTCAGCGGGGCACTCGCCCGTGCGATCCGTACGGCTCGGCTCGCCGGGGTCCTCCGCGGAACTTTGGACTTCATTTGCTGATTAATGCTGATATCTCGGTGAATATCGGTGCATATGGGGAGGAGGTCCTAAATATTCCTAAGGAGTGATCCGCGGGGGTTTCAATGATGAGAAGGATCATCGTGCTGCTGGCCACCGTGGCCGTCGTACTCGGTGGCGGTGCCACCAGAGTCCTCGCCCAGCCCAGCCTCAACGAACAGGACAAGACCTTCCTGGCTCAGGCCCACCGGTCGAACCTGACCGAGATCGAGGCGGGCAGGCTCGCCGAGAGGAAGTCGAGCAACCAGGCCGTGCAGAACATCGCCAAGAAGATCGTGGCCGACCACCTCAAACTGGACGCGGCCGTCAAACGGGAGGCGCAACGGGCGGGCGTCACGCTTCCCGAACAGCCCGCGCCCAAGCAGCGCGCCACACTCGACAAGCTGTCGAACCTGAACGGCGCGGCCTTCAACAACGCCTGGATCAGGGCGCAGATCGCCGGGCACCGCCAGACCCTCACGGTCATCAACACCGAGCTGAGGGACGGCTCCTCCGCCGCGGTCAAGAAGGTCGCCTCGGAGGCCAAGCCCGTCGTGCAGGCCCACCTGGAGATGTTGCAGCAGGCCAGGGGCAACGGCGGCGGCGGGGGCGGCAACGGCGGCGGTGGCGGTGGGGGCGGGTCCCCCGCGCCGCGGAGCACCCCGACCGGCAGCATCCTCCCGCACGAATAGGCCCGCCTGGGAGACGGTGCGGTACGGAGACACCCCTGACCCGGCTCCGGCCGGGTCAGGGGTTTCCGGAAAGGCCCTGATGACCCAGATAACGCAGGACCGCCAGGACGCGGCGGTTCCCGCTCGCGGTCGGCGGCAGGCCCAGCTTGGTGAACACACCGGAGACGTGTTTCTCCACGGCCGCGGCCGACAGGTGCAGCCGCGCCGCGACCTCGGCGTTCGAGCAGCCCTGCGCCATCAGCGCGAGCACCTCCCTCTCGCGGGGGCGGAGCGGGGGAAGGTCATCCATGGCACACCGTCTTCCTGGAGGTAGGGAAAACCGGAGAGTTGGCGCAGGCCCCTTGCGGGTTTGCGGCCGTACGGCCTAAATGTAGGCCATGCGGTCGAAAATTACGCCGGATGGCCGGAAAACACCGGGCAGGAAGAAGTCCACGTTCATCGAGGAGACGCGCAGGCGTCAGATCGTGGGCGGCGCGATCACGACGATCGCCAGCGCGGGGCTCGCCCAGGCGTCGCTGGCCCGGATCGCCGACGAGGTGGGGATCAGCAAGAGCGTGATCTCCTACCACTTCGACGGCAGGGACGAGCTGATCGAGGAGATCGTCACCTCCCTGCTGGCGGAGTCGAACCGGTTCATCAGGTCCAGGGTCGAGCGGGAGACCGGCGGCCCGGCCAGGCTCCGCGCCTACATCGAGGCGAGCTTCGCCTTCATGGCCGACCATCGCGAGAACTTCGTCGCCATGGTCGACATCTGGGGAAGTTTCGGGACGGTGGAGGCGAAACGCGCCTTCAACGCCACCGCCTACGACCCCTGCCGCAGGCACATCGAGGGGATCCTGCGCAGGGGACAGCAGGACGGCGACTTCCGGGACTTCACCCCCCGCACGCTCGCCTCGACCGTTCAGGGCGCCATCGACGGCGTCATGCTGCAGTGGGTCTTCGACGAGGCGGCCGTGGACCTCGCCGGGTGCGCCGCCGAGCTGGCCGACATGTTCGACCTGGCCACCCGCGCGAGCGCCCCCGGGGAGGCCCGGTGAGCGCCACCAGCCTCGGCGACCTGCTCAGGAGGCGGGCCGCGACCGACGGGCGACGGCCGCTGTTCCGCTTCGGCGGCGTCACCACCACCGTCGCGCAGGTCGAGGAGCGGACCAACCGGCTGGCGGCCGTGCTGCGGGCCCACGGGGTGCGCCGCGGCGACCGGGTGGCCGTCATGCTGCCCAACGGCGTCGGCTTCCCCGTCGCCTGGCTGGCCGTGGGCAAGCTCGGCGCGGTCACCGTCCCGGTCAACGCAGGCTACCGGAGCGACGACCTCGCCCACGTGATCGCCGACTCGGGCGCCGTGCTCGCCCTCGCCGGTACGGCACAGGCCGCGCGGGCGCTGCTCGGCACCCGGGTCGGGCAGGTCGGGCTGCTCGACCCGGCCGGCGCGGGGCCCTTCGGGCAACAGGTCCCCGGCGCCTTCGACGCGGGAGCGGAGGCCGACGCCGCCTCGCCGTACCTCGAACCTCCGCAGGTCGGCCCCGAGGACCTGGCGAACCTCCAGTACACCTCGGGCACGACGGGGTTCCCCAAGGGGTGCATGCTCACCCACGGCTACTGGCTGCGCCTGGCGGAGCTGGCGGCGGGCATCGTCGGGGCCGGTGAGGACGACGTCGACCTGACCGCCCAGCCCTTCTCCTACATGGACCCGCAGTGGAACACCGTGCTGTGCCTGATGAAGGGCATCCCGCTGGTGATCCTGCCGAGGTTCTCCGCCTCGACGTTCTGGCGCTCCGCGCGTGAGGAGGGCGCCACGTTCTTCTACCTGCTCGGCACCATGCCGGTCTACCTGTACCGGCAGCCGGAGGACCCGCTGGACCACGCGCACCGGGTCAGGCTCGTCCTGTGCTCGGGCATCGTCGCCGACCTGCACGCCGCGTTCGAACGGCGCTGGGGGGCGCCCTGGCGGGAGGCGTACGGCATGACCGAGACCGGCGTCGACCTGGCGGTCCCGGCGGGTGACGACGCCTGTGTCGGCAGCGGGGCCGCGGGGGTTCCCGTACCCGGCAAACAGGTCGAGATCATCGACGGTGAGATCGTCGTCACCGGCAGCCCGATGATGCTCGGCTACTGGAACGACCCCGAGGCCACCGCGGAACGCATCCGCGACGGCAGGCTGTACACCGGCGACCTCGGCCGCAGGGACGAACGCGGTTACATCCACCTCGTGGGCAGGCGCAAGGACATGATCCGCCGCGGCGGTGAGAACGTCGCCGCCGCCGAGGTCGAGGCGGTCCTCGCCCGGCACCCCGCCGTCCGGGCCGCGGCGGTCGTCGCGGTCCCGGACGACCTGCGGGGCGAGGAGGTCAAGGCGTTCGTCCAGGTCGCGACCCCCGTGCCACCAGGGGAACTGGTGGAGTTCGTCCGAGGGCGCCTGGCCGGTTTCAAGGTGCCGCGTTTCGTGGAGTACGTCGAGGAGTTCCCCATGACCCCGTCAGAACGGATCGCCAAACACCTGCTGCCCTCAGGCAGGGAGAACGAGTACGACGCGCTCGGGGAGGCCGTGTGAGCGACACCGCCGAAAACACCGCGGAGGACACGGCCGAGGACACCGTCGGAGACGCCGTCAAAGACATCCTCACGGCCCGCCACGGCGCGGCCCTGGTGGTCACCTTCGACCGCCCCGAGGTGCTGAACGCCTTCAGGGACCGCACGTTCGCCGAGCTCGGCGCGGCCCTGGACGAGGCGGAGCGGGACGAGACGGTGCGCGCGGTCGTCCTGACCGGGCGCGGACGCGCCTTCTCCTCGGGCGTCGACCTCACCGAGACACGCGAACGCCTGAGCCGTACGGCGTCGCGGGACCTGGCCGCGACCGTCGAGGACTTCCAGGACGTCACCAGGCGCCTGGTCGCCTTCCCGAAGACCGTCATCTCCGCGGTGAACGGCATCGCGGTCGGCGTGGGCGCGGAGCTGGCGATAGCGAGCGACCTGCGGATCGCGGCGGAGGAGGCCGAGTTCGCCTTCATGGAGGTGCGCCGCGGCCTCTACCCGACCAACGGCGTGCTGTACTTCCTGCCCCGCCTGGTCGGGCACGGCAGGGCGGCCGACCTGCTGCTGTCGGGAGAGCGGATCGGCGCCGCCGAGGCGCTCGGCGCGGGCCTGGTCAGCCGGGTCGTGCCCGGGGAGGACCTGCTCGCCACCGCCGTCGCGCTGGCCGAGACCATCGGGTCGGCCGCCCCTGTGCCGGTCGGCCTGATCAGGCGGCACCTGCGCAGGACCTGGGAACTCGACCTGGAGGGTGTGCTCGCCCTGGAGGTCGAGGGCTGCCTGGCCTGCCTGCGCAGCGCCGACCTCGCCGAGGGGCTGCACGCCTTCGGTGACGGGCGCGGCCCCGAGTTCCACGGCGACTGAACCGGCCGCCGCCCCTTCCACCACACCCGCTCTGGAACGGCCGTGTCACTCCGGCACGACCGCGCCGGCCCGGACCGGCCATGCTCACCCGGAACGGCCGCGCCGGCGCGGAGGAACCCCGAACCGGCCGCGCCGTTCCCGGAACAGCCGTGAAGCCCGCAGACCGTTCCGGGAGATCCCCCGTCCCTTCGCACCTCGCCTGCCCGCCGACCGTGGCCGCAGGCGGCCCTGGCGTGACCGCGCGCCCGGACCCGTGACGCCGGAAAAACCCGCTCGGGGGCCACGAAACCAAGGAGCCTCGATGGCGCAAGGTGAGACAGCGCTCCGCCGCGGACTGCGGCGGCGGCACATGACAATGATCGGCATAGGCGGCGTCATCGGCGCCGGCCTGTTCGTCAGCAGCGGCTCGGTGATCGCCATGGCGGGTCCCGCCTCGGTCGTCGCCTACGCCGTGGGCGGCGTGATCGTCGTCCTGGTGATGCGGATGCTCGGCGAGATGGCCGCGGCGCACCCGACCACCGGGTCCTTCTCCCGCTACGCGGAGCTGGCCCTGGGCCGCTGGGCGGGATTCCTCGTCGGCTGGGGCTACTGGTACTTCGCGGTCGCGGTGATCGCCTTCGAGTCCGTCGCGGGCGCCAGGCTGGCCTCCGGCATCGTCCCCGGCCTGCCGGTGTGGCTGGGCGCCCCGGCGCTGCTGGCCGTCCTCACCGTGGCGAACCTGGTCTCGGTGCGGGTGTTCGGCGAGACCGAGTTCTGGCTGGCCTCGGTCAAGGTCGTCGTGGTCGTCGCCTTCCTGGCCGTCGGCGCGCTGTACCTCACCGGGCTGTGGCCGCACGGCGGGCCGGGCCTGTCCGCGCTGACCGAGCACGGCGGGTTCGCCCCGAACGGCTGGGCGGCGGTGCTGGCCGCGCTGGTGACGGTGGTCTTCTCCTACTTCGGCGCGGAGATCGTCACGATCGCCGCCGCGGAGTCCGCAGAACCCGCCAGGGAGGTCGCGCGGGCGACCGTCAGGGTGGTGTGGCGGGTGCTGGTCTTCTACGTCGGCTCGATCCTGCTGATCGTCGCGGTCGTGCCGTGGAACCGTGTCCCGGCCAACGGGGAGGACAGCCCCTTCGCCACCGCCATCGAGGCCTTCGGCGTCCCCGGCGCGAGCGGCCTGATGACCGCGGTCGTCCTGGTCGCCGTGCTGTCGATCCTGAACGCGGGGATCTACGGCTCCTCGCGCATGCTGATGTCCCTGGCCGAGCGCGGGGACGCGCCCGCCGTACTGGCCAGGGTGCGGCCCTCGGGGGTGCCCGCCCCGGCGATCCTGGCGGGAAGCGGTCTCGCGCTGGTGGTCGTGGCCGTCGCGGGCCTGGTCAGCCCTGATGAGATCTTCGCCTTCCTGCTGAACGCCTCCGGCCTGCTCACGCTGGTCCTCTACCTGTTCATCGCGGTGAGCCAGCTACGGCTGCGCGCCCGCACCGACCCGGGGACGCTGCAGGTGCGCATGTGGGGCCACCCCTGGCTGAGCTGGACGGTGCTCGTCCTGCTCGGCGCGGCCCTGCTGGCCGTCTCCGTCTCTCCCGGCGTCGGGCCCGTCGTGCTCGGCGTCGGCGTCATCCTGGCCGTGACGCTGCTGGCGTACACGGTCAGGACCCGGCTGGGCCGTACGGTCCCGCCGGTCACCGATCCACTGGAGGTCCCCTGATGCGTCCGCCCGGCAGAACCTCGGCCGTGGTCGCCGTTCTCACCGCGCTGTTCCTGCTCCTCACCGCGGGTCCCGTGGCCGCCGCCGAGGCCGGGTTCGCCTGCCTCGTCGGCAGGGCGGCCAGGCCACCGGTCCCCGGGGTCATCCTTGACGTCCGGGGCCCCGGGGTCGCCTACACCGGCGCCGCCGGCGCCTTCCGGCTCGGCGGCAGGGACCTGCGGCCGACGGACGCCTTCCGCGCGGCCAGCGTCACCAAGACCTTCACCGCTGCGACCGTGCTCAAGCTCGCAGAACAGGGCAAGCTACGCCTCGACGACCCGATCAGCAAATATCTCGACCCTTCCCTGGTCGGGCGGGTGCACGTGCTCGGCGGCCGTTCCTACGGCGCGCGGATCACCGTGCGCGAGCTGCTCGACCACACCGCGGGCCTGTACGACTACGCCGCCGACGAGAGGTGGATCGCCGAGGTCGCCGCCCATCCCCGCAGGACGTGGACACCGGAACGGCTGGTCGACTGGGCTCTCGCCCACGGCAGGCCGTACTTCAGGCCGGGCAGGGGCTACCACTACTCCGACACCGGCTACATCCTGGCCGGGTACGTCATCGAGAAGGTCAGCGGCCTGCCCCTGCACCGCGCCTACCGCACGCTGCTCCTCGACCCGCTCGGGCTGCGCGGGACCTACCTCGAACACTGGGAACGGCATCGCGGGGCGCCGCTCTCGCACCCCTACCTCGGCTCCGTGGACACCAGGAACTGGAACCCGACCTTCGACACCTTCGCCGGAGGCGGCCTGGTCTCCACCGCGGCCGACCTGACCACCTTCTTCCGCGCCCTGTTCGAGGGCGGGGTCTTCCGCGACCCGGCGACACTGCGGGCCATGCTGACCGCGACGCCGCAGAGCAAGGGCACCTACGGCCTCGGCATCCAGCGCCTGACATCCGGCGACGAGGTCCTGTGGTTCCACCCCGGAGCCTGGGGCGCCGTCGCGGCCTACGCGCCCGCGCGGCGGATCTCGGTCGTGGCGACCGTCAACCAGGCGCAGGACGAGGGGGCGCTGGCGGCGCTGTTGCGCGACGCCTATGCCACGGCCCTCGGCAGGTCCGTTCCCGGCTGCGGATGACGACCAGGATGAAGTCCCACTATCCCCCTGGGAAGCGGCAAAGGTCCCGCAAAAGGGTCGTAACACGGTAATCGCCGACCTTGTCCTCCCAGGTCACCGCCCTAGTCTGGACATCACCCAAGGGCCGTTCCCGCCACGGGGACGGCCGAAGGGGCCGGGGGGTTCCGTGAGGATTGTCGTCGATCTCAACCGTTGTGAGGGCTACGCCCAGTGCGCCTTCCTGGCGCCGGACGTCTTCTCCATGCACGGCGAGGAGGCCCTGATGTACGACCCGGGCCCCGGCGAGGAGCGGCGCGAACAGGTCCTGCGGGCCGCGGCGGCCTGCCCGGTGCAGGCCATCACCGTCGAGTGGGACACCGCGCGACGGCCAGGGGGAGCGCTGACCGATGTCGGCTGAGACGGCCGCACGGGAGCTCAGACGGCGGGGCCGGGTGGTCGTCGTCGGAGCCTCCCTCGCGGGGCTGCACGGAGCCGAGGCGCTGCGCGCCGGAGGCTTCACCGGATCGCTGACCGTGATCGGCGACGAGCCGCGCGAGCCGTACGACAGGCCGCCCCTGTCCAAGCAGGTCCTGCTGGGCAGGACGGCGGCGGAGGCGACCACACTGCCGCGCGCCCGCGACCTCGACGTCCGCTGGCGGCTCGGCGTGGCCGCGACCGGGCTCAACCTGGCCGAACGGCGGGTCAGCCTCGCCGACGGCGACGAGATCGAGTACGACCGCCTGCTCATCGCGACCGGCACCCGCGCCAGGCCGTGGTTCAAGGAGACGGAGGCCGCCCTCGACGGGGTGTTCGTCCTGCGCACCGCCGACGACGCCGCCGGGCTCAACCGGCATCTGGCGGCGGGCCCCCGCCGGGTGCTGGTCGTCGGAGCCGGGTTCACCGGCTCGGAGATCGCCTCCGCCTGCCGGGAGAGGGGCCTTGAGGTCACGGTCGCCGAGCGCGGCCCCGCCCCCCTCGTCGGGGCGCTCGGCGGCGTCGTGGGCGCGGTCGCGGCGCGGCTGCAGCGTGAGCACGGCGTGGACCTGCGCTGCGGCGTCACGGTGACCGCCCTGGAGGGCGACGCCGCGGGACGGCTCAGGCGCGCCCACCTTTCCGACGGGAGCGCGATCGACGCCGACGTCGCGGTGGTCGGGCTCGGCGCGATACGCAACACCGAGTGGCTCGCCGGATCGGGGCTGGCCGCCGGGCCGAGGGGCGTCGCCTGCGACGCGGGATGCCGCGCCTTCGACGTCCACGGCATCGTCACCGACGACGTCTTCGTCGCCGGGGACGTCGCCAGGTCCCCCCACCCGCTCTTCGGCTACCAGTT
Source organism: Streptosporangium sp. NPDC020145 (assembly GCF_040631275.1). Taxonomy (NCBI): domain Bacteria; kingdom Bacillati; phylum Actinomycetota; class Actinomycetes; order Streptosporangiales; family Streptosporangiaceae; genus Streptosporangium; species Streptosporangium sp. NPDC020145. The sequence continues at coordinate 563,062 of NZ_JBEXZT010000001.1, forward strand.
CCTCTCGCTCGAACACTGGGGCAACGCGGTCGAGCAGGCCGAGATCGCCGCCCACAACATGATCAACTCAGGGCTCGACCGCCGCCCCTACCTGTGGGTCCCGGCCTTCTGGTCCGCCCAGTTCGGGGTCAACATCAAGTCCATCGGCGTCCCGCCCATGGGGGAGGAGATCGTCGTCACGCAGGGTGCCCTGGAGGAGGACCGCTTCGTCGTGACGTACGGCTTCCAGGGGCGCGTCATCGCCGCGGTCGCCTTCGACCAGGCCAGATGGATCGACTTCTACCGCAGGCTGATCGAGTCGGCGGCGCCCTTCCCGCCCGACTTCCCCAACGTGGACAGGCGCGCCGGGGGCATCCGGCCGATCCCCGCCGACTTCCCCGACCCCTCCCTGCCGAGCCACGGCCCGACCGTGACGCTGAGCGGATACGCGCCCAGCGAGCGCAGACTCCAGTTCACCCCGGCCCGCGCCTGACCGGCGACGCGCCAGACGACGCCCGAGGATCGTGAGGACCGTGAGGACCGTGAGGAAGCAGCCATGACGCAGGGCACCCTGCTGCGGCAGATCACCGACTACGCCAACCGCGCCGACCCCTACCCGCTGTACGCCGAACTCCGCAGGACACCGGTCTCACGGCAGGACGACGGGGTGTACGCGGTCAGCACCTACTGGGAGATCCTCAGCCTGCTGCACGACCCGAGGATCAGCTCCGACATCCGTAACCGGCTGCCGGGCGCGGCGGGCGGCCTGCCGCCCGACGCCGAGGAGGACACGGGCCTGCCGCCCAGCTTCATCAGGCTTGACCCGCCCGAGCACGACCGGCTGCGGCGGCTGGCGATGCGGCCGTTCGGGCCTCCGCACACCCCCCGGCGCATCCACGACATGCGCGGGGATCTCAGCCGGATGGTCACCGGCCTGATCGACGACCTGGGGGACAGGCGGGAGGCGGACCTGGTCGACGACTTCGCCTACCCCTTCCCCGTGATGGTGATCTGCAGGCTCCTCGGTGTGCCCCACGAGGACGAGGCGCGTTTCCACGTCTGGGCGGAGAGGATCGTCGCGGGCATCGACCCGAGTTCGTCCGAGGACCCCGCGCAGCGGCAGCTCACCGCCCAGCAGGCCCGGGTCGAGCTGGGCCGCTATCTCGCCGGGCTCGCCGAGGAGCACCGCCGTACACCCGGCGACGACCTGCTGTCGGCCATGGTCACCGCGCAGGACCCGCAGGGACGCCTGACACCGATCGAGATGATCACAACGGCCGTCCTGCTGTTCATCGCGGGCCACGAGACCACCGTCAACCTCATCACCAACGGGATGCTCACCCTGCTGCGCCACCCCGAGGCCCTGGCCAGGCTCAGCAAGGAGCCGGAGCTGGCCGTACCGCTGGTCGAGGAGCTGCTGCGCTTCGAGCCGCCGGTGCAGTTCCTGCCGCAGCGCACCGCCCTGGCCGACATCGAGGTCGCCGGGACCGTCATCCCGAAGGGGGCGCCGATCTGGCTCGTACTGGCCTCGGGAAGCCGCGACCCCAGGCGTTTCGACGAGCCCGACAGGTTCGACCCGGAACGGGCGGACAACCAGCACTTCGGCTTCGGCAGTGGAGTCCACTACTGCTTCGGCGCGCCGCTGGCCCGCCTTGAGGCGCAGATCGCGCTGACCCAGCTGGCCCGCAGGCTCAGCGACCCCGGGCTCGCCGAAGACCCGCCGCCCTACCGGCGGAATCCGGTCCTGCGCGGCCCCCGCCACCTCAGGGTCGCCTTCGACGGCCTGACGGGGTAGGCCGGACGGCCGTCAGCTCAGGTAGTCGCGCAGCGCCTGGGACCTGGACGGGTGACGCAGCTTGGACATGGTCTTGGACTCGATCTGGCGGATACGCTCCCGGGTGACCCCGTAGACCTTGCCGATCTCGTCCAGCGTCTTCGGCTGGCCGTCGGTCAGCCCGAACCGCAGGGCCATCACCCCGGCCTCACGCTCGGACAGGGTGTCGAGGACGGCGTGCAGCTGCTCCTGCAGCAGCCCGAACGCCACCGCCTCGTCGGGGGTGATCGCCTCGGAGTCCTCGATGAGGTCGCCGAACTCGCTGTCGCCCTCCGTGCCGAGCGGGCTGTGCAGGGAGATCGGCTCACGCCCGTACCGCTGGACCTCGACGACCTTCTCCGGGGTCATCTCCAGCTCGCGGGCCAGCTCCTCCGAGGTCGGCTCACGGCCCAGGTCGGACATCATCTGCCGGTGCACCCGGGCCAGCTTGTTGATCACCTCGACCATGTGGACCGGGATGCGGATCGTCCGCGCCTGGTCGGCCATCGCCCGGGTGATCGCCTGCTTGATCCACCACGTGGCGTAGGTGGAGAACTTGAACCCCTTGGTGTAGTCGAACTTCTCCACCGCGCGGATCAGGCCCAGGTTGCCCTCCTGGATCAGGTCCAGGAAGAGCATGCCCCGGCCGGTGTAGCGCTTGGCCAGCGAGACCACCAGACGCAGGTTGGCCTCAAGAAGGTGGTCCTTGGCGTGACGGCCGTCCTCGGCGATCCACTCCAGCTCGGCGCGCACGTCGACCGGCAGCCGGTCGCCCTCGACCTCCAGCTGCTCCTCGGCGAACAGGCCGGCCTCGATGCGCTTGGCCAGCTCGACCTCCTGCTCGGCGTTGAGCAGGGGAACCTTGCCGATCTGCCGGAGGTAGTCCTTGACCGGGTCCACACTCGCACCCGCGACCGTCACCAGGGCGTCGGGCGTCTCGTCATCGTCGTCGGCCAAGATCAGCACGTTTTCCTCAGCGGAGGCCGTCACGGCGATCACATCCTTCATGGAGCCGGCAGGGCAAACACCTGTGCATTTCAACGTACGTCCTGCACGGGTGTGCTGCGGCCACTCAGGGGCGGCGTGGCGCGGGACATCCGGGGCCGGTGGGGCGCGCGGTACGGCGGCCGCACGCCACCGAGAAGGACACGGCGGCGGGCACAACGGTGGTCACTGTGACGGTTCCGGCCCCTCGGGACAGGAGATCCCTCATCGGACGCGTGATTTTCGCTCCCTTCCTCGTCGGCGTTCCTGGAACGCGGTGGGGAACGACCCGGAAACACCCGCGACGCGGCGCGGCGGGTCCAGGTCGTCAACGTTCTCGGCCGGCGACCGGAAGATGACCCGCAACGAGGGGTACGGCGGGCCGCCATGCCGTGAAAGCGCTTGTCGTGATGGATGATGATCTCGCCGGAGACGCGAGGAGAACCGGCTTCCGGCCTGTTGGGGCGTGTGCAACAATCGCCGGGCGAGTTCCCGGTGCCGAAGGGCCCGCCGGAGGCTCGGACGGCCGCCTCCGGCTGTCTCCCGGCGTCACCTCGCGCGGGCACCGGGGGACCGGACCGAGGAGGTGGGGGCGCTGCCGCGTGGCGAGCGACCACTGGACGAGGGAGACAGCGCGCTGCTGCGGTTCGCGGCCGAACTGCGCGAGCTGAGGGAGAAGGCGGGTGGCCCGCCGTACCGGCTGCTGGCACGCAGGGCGCACTACTCGGTGGCGACGCTGTCCGGCGCGGCGGCGGGCAGGAGACTGCCGAGCCTGGCGGTGACCCTGGCCTACGTCGGCGCCTGCGGGGGCGACGGCACCGAGTGGGAGCGGCGCTGGCACGAGGTGGCCGCGGAACTCTCGGGGAGCGGCCCGCGGGGGACAGGGGAACGGGCGGCCGGGCAGGAACCGCCGTACGTCGGCCTGGCGGCCTTCCGCAGTGAGGACGCCGACCGGTTCTTCGGCCGCGAGCGGCTCGTCGAGGAGTTACGGACCCGTCTGGCGCGGCGGAGACTGGTCGCGCTCTTCGGCACCTCGGGCGCGGGGAAGTCCTCGCTGCTGCGGGCCGGGCTGGTGCCGCGCAGGAGGGCCGAGGGCGGACAGGGCCCCGTGGTGCTGTTCACCCCGGGTCCGCGCCCCCTGGAGGAGTGCGCGCTCCAGCTCGCCCGGCTCACCGGGGACACCCCGGGCGGGCTGTGCGAAGAACTGGCGGCCGGCCCGCGCGGCCTGCACCGGATCGTCCGTCGGGCCCTGGCCGGCCGGCCGGAACAGGCCGAGCTGCTGCTGGTCGTCGACCAGTTCGAGGAGGTCTTCACCCTCTGCGACGACGAGACGGAGCGCGGCCGTTTCCTCGCGGCGCTGGTCACCGCGGCCGGCGCGGGCGACAGCCGCTGCCGGGTCGTGCTCGGGGTGCGCGCCGACTTCTACGCCCACTGCACCCGCCACCCGGACCTGGTCGAGGCCTTCGCCGACGCGCAGCTCGCCGTTGGACCCATGACCACCGACGAGTTGCGCCGCGCCGTCGTGCAGCCCGCGGTCCGCGCGGGCTGCACGGTCGAGACCGCGCTGCTGACCGCCGTCGTGGCCCAGGCGAACGGGCAGGCGGGAACGCTGCCCTCGCTCTCGCACGCCCTGCTGGAGACCTGGCGCAGACGCAGGGGGAACACGCTGACCCTGGCGGGCTTCCAGGCGGCGGGCGGCCTGCACGGCGCGCTCGCGCAGACGGCCGAGTCGCTCTACGCCGCCTTCGGCCCCCGGAGGCAGCGGCTGGTCAAGAGCCTGTTCCTGCGGCTGACCGCCCTCGGCGAGGGCACCGAGGACACCAAGCGGCCCGTCTTCCGCCGTGAGCTCGACCAGGACGACCCCGACACCCCGGTCGTCCTGGAACGCCTGGCGGCCGCGCGCCTCATCACCCTCGACCGCGAAACCGTGGAGATCTCCCACGAGGCACTGCTGGGCGCATGGCCCCGGCTGCGCGGCTGGCTGGCCGAGGACCGTGAGGGGCTGCGCGTCCACCGCAGGCTCACCGAGGCGACCGGCACCTGGGAGTCGCTCGGCCACGACCCGGGAGCCCTCTACCGGGGGGTCGGGCTCGCCCAGGCGCAGAGCTGGGCCGAGACGGGAGACGCCGTGCTCACCGGCAGGGAGCGCGCCTTCCTCGACGCCAGCCTGGCCGCGCGGGCCGCCGAGCTCGACGCGGGCAGGCGGCACACCCGCCGCCTGCGCCAGCTCGTCGCCGCGCTCACCGCGCTGCTCCTGCTGGCCGTCACCGCCGTCGTCTACGCCGCCGACGCCAACGGCACGGCCACCCGCCAGCGCAACATCGCCGTCTCCCAGAAGGCCGCGGGCGAGGCCGCCGCGCTGCGCGCGACCAACCCCGCCCTGGCCGCCCAGATCGGGCTCGCCGCCTACCGGCTGGTGCCGACGGAGCAGGCCAGGGGGACCCTGCTGAGCGCCTTCGCCACCCCCTACGCCACCCGCCTGACCGGGCACACCGACAACGTCGGCGCGGTCGCCTTCAGCCCCGGCGGGCACACGCTGGCCAGTGCGAGCCGCGACCGCACCGTGCGGTTGTGGGACCTGACCGACCCCCACCGCCCGGCGGCGCTCGCGGTCCTGACGGGGCACACCGGCGGCGTCGGCGCGCTCGCCTTCAGCCCGGACGGGCGCACGCTGGCCAGCGCCGGGCAGGACCGTACGGTGCGGTTGTGGGACCTCGGCGGCCCTCGCCGCGCCGCGGCGCCGGTCGTCCTCACCGGGCACACCGGCGATGTGAACGCGGTGGCGTTCAGCCCCGACGGACGGGTGCTCGCCAGCGCGGGAACCGACCGCACGGTGCGCCTGTGGGACGTCGCCGACCCCGCACGCCCCAGACCGCTGGCCCGCGTGACCGGGCACGACGACGCCGTCGTCTCGGTCGCCTTCGACCCGCGAGGCCGTACCCTCGCCAGCGCCGGGCAGGACCGCACGGTGCGGCTGTGGGATCTCACCCGGCCGCGGGCCCCTGCCCGGGCGGCGGTCCTGACCGGGCACACCGGCACCGTGAACGCGGTGGCGTTCAGCCCGGACGGCCGCTCGCTGGCCAGCGCGAGCCAGGACCGCACCGTCCGGCTGTGGGACACCGGCGACCCCGGGAAGGTCCGGGAGAGGCGTGTCCTGCGCGGCCACACCGACGGCGTGCGCTCGGTGGCCTTCAGCCCGGGAGGACGCGACCTGGCCGGCGCGAGCACGGACCGCACGGTGCGGATGTGGGACGTGTCCGACTCCGGCGCCGAGGAGCCCGCCGTGCTGTCGGGCCAGGCCGGGGCGGTCGTCTCGGTGGCCTTCGCCCCCGGCGGCAGGAGCCTGGCCAGTGCCAGCGACGACCACACCGTCTGGGTGTGGGACCTGCCGGGTCCCGTACTCGCCGCGCACCGCGACACGGTCTGCTCCGTCGCCTTCAGCCCCGACCGGCGTGCCCTGGCCAGCGGGGGATCGGACCGTACGGCGTGGCTGTGGGACGTCGCCGACCCCTTCAGGCCCAGGGCGCTGAGCGAGCTGACCGCGCACCGCGGCCCGGTGTGCGGGCTCGCCTTCGCCCCCGGTGGCCGTGTCCTGGCCACGGCGGGCCGCGACCGCACGGTGCGCCTGTGGGAGGTCACCGACCTGCTCCGTCCGAAGGCCCTGGCGACGCTCACGGACTTCGCCGGCGACGTCAACGCGGTGGCCTTCTCGCCCGACGGCCGTCTCCTGGCCACGGCGGGACCCGACCGCGAGGTGCGGTTGTGGGACGTCTCCCGTCCGGTCCGGCCGGAGCCGGTGGCGACGCTGACGGGTCACACCGACGGGGTGAGCGCGGTGGTCTTCTCCCCGGGCGGGAAGGCGCTGGCCACCGGCGGCTGGGACCGTACGGTGCGGTTGTGGGACGTCTCCCGTCCGGTCCGGCCGGAGCCGGTGGCGACACTGACGGGTCACACCGACGGGGTGAGCGCGGTGGTCTTCTCCCCGGACGGGAAGGCGCTGGCCACCGGCGGCTGGGACCGTACGGTGCGGTTGTGGGACGTCTCCCGTCCGGTCCGGCCGGAGCCGGTGGCGACGCTGACGGGTCACACCGACGGGGTGAGCGCGGTGGCGTTCTCCCCGGACGGGAAGGTGCTGGCCGGCTCCGGCTTCGACCGCACCGCCAGGCTGTGGGACGTCTCCCGCCCGGGGAACGCGCGGCCCCTGTCCACGCTGACCCCGCACACCGACACCGTCTACGCCGTGGCGTTCGCCCCCCGGGGCCACATCCTGGCCACAGCCGGAGCCGACCGCACGGTGCGGTTGTGGGACACGACCGACCCGCGCCTGCCCGTGGAACTGGCCACCCTCGGCGGCCACACCGAGGGGATCCACGCGCTGGCGTTCAGCCCGGACGGGCACACCCTGGCCACCGCGGGCCGGGACCGCACGGTGCGGCTGTGGGAGATCGACTCCGAGCGTGCCGCCGCCCTGGTGTGCGCCGTCGCGCACCCCAGGATCACCCGCGCCGAGTGGGGCCACCACTTCCCCGACATGCCGTACGAGCCACCCTGCCGGTGACCACCCGGTGACCACGGACAGCACACAGGGAGAAGACAGCCGGTTCGCACCGATGCATGCTGGGGCAGAACGCGCCGCCGCGGTGAGGTGTTCGGCAGACCTCCTTCCCTGGAGGTTCCCTGCGAGTTTCCCTGCGAGAGGACAGGCTCGTGACCCAGTTGCAGGACGTGATCTCCGACCTGGCCGCGGAGGGCGAGGAAGTCGACCGCATGGTCGAAGGCCTCGACGCCGACGGGTGGGCGCTTCCCACCCCCGCGCCCGGATGGACGATCAGACACCAGATCGCGCACCTCACCTTCATCTTCCGCCTGGCCGAACTGGCGGCCTCCGACCCCGAGACGTTCGGGGCGCTGGCCGCGCGGGCGGGCAAGGACTTCGACGGGGCGGTGAACGCCGCCCTCGCGGACTATCTGGACGACCCGCCGGAGAAACTGCTGGCCCGCTGGCGGGCGGGACGCGCGGCCTCGCTCGCGGCGCTCGCCGCGGTGCCGGAGAACCAGGTCGTGCCGTGGCTGGTCAGGCCGCTTCCGCCCGCCGTGCTCGGCTGCGCCGGATACATGGAACTCTTCGGGCACGGCCAGGACATCGCCGACGCGCTCGGGGTACGGCGGGAGCCGACGGACCGGATCAGGCACCTGGCCTGGTTCGCCACCCTGACCAGGGACTTCGGCTACCAGGCGCGGGGCCTGACGCCGCCGGGTGAGGAGTTCCGCTTCGAGCTGACCGCGCCCTCCGGCGAGTCGTGGGCCTTCGGGCCCCAGGACGCCGGGCAGCGGGTCGTCGGCCCGGCCCACGACTTCTGCCTGCTCGTGGTCAGGCGCAGGCACCGTGCCGACCTCGCGCTCACCGCCTCGGGGGCGGAGGCCGACCGGTGGCTGGACATCGCCCAGGCCTACCGGGGGCCCGCAGGCCAGGGCCGTGCCCCGGGACAGTTCGCCACCCGCTGACGGAAAACCCGCGACGACCTCCACGACGACCCCGCGCGGCCCGGGGCGCGCCCACGACGGGCGCGCCCCGGGCCGCGCACGCGTGAGGCGGATGACGTGATCCGTCCGCCGGGGTGGCGCAATCCAAGAGATGCGTCACGACCCGCGGGAAGGGAGCATGAAAGGGTCACCCGAGCAGGGAGGTCCCATGCCCACCGTCTTCGGATCGCTGCGCAGCCTGCTGCTCGCGCCCTCCCTGGCCGAGGTGACCTTCGCGGGGCGCGGCTTCCAGGTCGTCCCCTCCGAGGCGACCCGGCGCCTGGAGGCGATCCCCCAGGCGGTGGTGTGCGGGTTCGAGTGGGGCGTCAACGCGCGGGACCAGTGGGAGGTCGAGCGCAGGCTCGCGATGGTCGACCGGGAACTGCGCGGCTTCGCCTACGAGGGCGCGACGATGGCCTGCGCCGTCCTCGACGCGATGGGCGGCGGCCGTGGCACCCGCACCCGCGACCTCCTGCTCGGCCCCGGCAGGCCGCACCTCTTCCTGACCTACATCGGCATCGGGTTCGCGCTCGCCCGGCTGCCGAGGGTGCTGTGGAGCAGGGCGGTTCCCGACCTGACGGGCCTGCCGTACCACCCGACGATGAGCTGGCTGGCCGTCGACGGGTACGGCTTCGACCGCGCCTACTTCGACACCGCGCGCTGGGTCGGCCGGCAGCGCGTGGCCGCGCCCTACCCGTGGGAGGGCATGCCGGACTACTTCCCGAGGGCGGCGGACCAGGGGGTCGGCCGGGCGCTGTGGTTCGTCCACGGAGGCCGTCCCGGCGACGTCGCGGCCACGGTCGGGCGCTTCGCGGAACACCGGAGGGCCGACCTGTGGAGCGGCGTCGGGCTGGCGGCGGCGTTCGCGGGCGGGGCGGAGGCGGAGGATCTGGCCGCGCTGCGCGAGGAGGCCGCCGGGCACGGGGCGGAGCTGGCCCAGGGCGCGGTCTTCGCGGCCAAGGCCCGCCACTACGCGGGGTTCGTGCCGCCGCACACCGAGACGGCGGTCCGGGCCCTGGCGGACCTGACCGCGGAGGCCGCGGTCGCGCTCGCGGACGACTCGGCCGTCGAGCGGGGCTCCGGCGGGCTGCCCGCCTACGAGCTGTGGCGCGGGAAGGTGCGCGCCCACCTGTCCCTGCGGACGGGCTGACGGCGGACGCCGCATTTCCGCGTAATTGTTGCGGCCTTTTTGTGAATTGATGGCGCGGGACCATCCGCTGTCGTCGCCGTTAATCATGCGCCCGATTGCAGGAAGGCTTCCTTTGCGTTTCCGTGAGCACGTTTGAAGTAGACAGTCGGTCAAGGTGCCTGTGTAGATTTGTCGTCAGATGGGCGAGGAGACGAATCTATCCGGAATAAGGGGCGTGAGGCGGCAAGTGGCCAATGCGTTGAGGGCGCTGAGGCGCCGAATTCTGACCCCGGGCGTCTCGGCCACGAAACTCGGGACGCGCGGTTTCAATGAGAAAAGCCCACAGGCGAGGGAATTGCTGGAAACGATTGGTGAATCGTTTCTGGCCGGTTACGCGCACGTGGCCGGTTCACGCTCGGCCCGTGAGGCGGAACAGCGGCTTGAGACGATTCCCACCCGTTTCCGCGGCTTCGCCTACGAGGGCGCGGGCATGGGCTCCGCCGTACTGGACGCCCTGCCGTTCACCGGGGGCCGCAGAACGGGAGACCTCCTCGCCGGGCGCGGTGACGACCACCTCTACATGGTCTACGTCGGGGTCGGCTGGGCGATGGCCAGACTGCCGCGTTTCCTGTGGCCCGACGTCTCGGCCTACGATCCGCTGCTGCGCTGGCTCGTCCTCGACGGGTACGGCTTCCACCAGGCCTACTTCCACACCGGCCGCTACGTCCACGCCCGTTTCCGCGATCCCGACTTCCCCTGGACGGCCGACCGCTTCCGCTGGTACGCCGGGCACGCCATCGACCAGGGCGTGGGACGGGCCATGTGGTTCGTCGGCGGGACGGACGTGGAACTCGTCGCCACGATGATCGACGGATTCCCCGAGGAACGCAGGGCCGACCTGTACGCGGGCGCCGGGCTGGCCGCCAGCTACGCGGGCGGCGCGGAGGAGGGGGAACTGCTGGCCTTCTGGGAGCGCGCGGGCCGATACCGCCCGCAGATCGCCCAGGGCTGCGCGTTCGCGGCCGAGGCCAGGCAACGGGCCGGCCTCGTGGTGCCGCACACGCTCCTGGCCACCCGGGTCTTCTGCGACATGACCCCGGAACAGGCGGCGCGGATCAGTGAGAAGGCCCGTCCCGACGGGCCCGTCCAGGGCGAGGTGCCCGCCTACGAGGTGTGGCGGCGGCGCATCGCCGACGAGTTCGCATCCCTTGGGAGGTGTTAGGACGTGACAGCGACAGCGGGCTGGCTGCGCAGGCAGCTCCCCGGAGTCCTCGCGCTCGTGCTGATCGTGAGCGCGTTCGTGGTGGCCCGCATTCCCACGCCCTCGGCCGCGGACACGGCCCGCATGGCGAGCAGGTACTCCTTCGCCCCGATGTCCATCGCCCTGCCCGGAGGCTTCCGGCAGCAGGAGATCCGCGGGGTGCACCCCGACTACACGCACATCGACGCGTGGATCTCCTCGGTCGGGGCGGCGATCGCGATGAACGACCTCGACGGGGACGGCCTGTCCAACGACCTGTGCCTGGTCGACCCGCGCATCGACCAGACCGTGGTCACCCCCGTCCCCGGCGGGAAGACCGACAGGTACGCGCCCTTCGCGCTCGACCCCGGCACGCTGCCCATGAACGACCACATCGCCCCCATGGGGTGCGTCCCCGGCGACTTCAACGAGGACGGCCGCCTCGACCTGCTCGTCTACATGTGGGGCCGTACGCCGATCCTCTACCTCGCCAGGCCGGGCGCCACCAGGCTCGGCCCCGGCGCCTACCGGCCGGTCGAGCTGGTGCCCGGCCCCAACGCCACCGGCGGCCTCTACAGCGGCCCGCAGTGGAACACCAACGCCGCGACCGTGGCGGACTTCGACGGCGACGGACACGACGACGTCTTCATCGGCAACTACTTCCCGCAGAGCGCGGTGCTCGACTCCCGCGGCACCGGCCTGGTGCGCATGAACCACTCCATGTCCGACGCGCACAACGGCGGGGACGACTTCTTCTTCCGCTGGACCGGCTCGGTCACCGGAGCCGACCCCTCGGTCACCTACCAGCGGCTCGACGACGTCCTGCCCGAGACGGCCTCCAAGGGGTGGGAGCTCGCCGCCGCCGCCACCGACCTCGACGGCGACCAGCTGCCCGAGCTGTACCTCGCCAACGACTTCGGCCCCGACCGGATGTTCTACAACCGCTCGACGCCCGGCCACATCAGGCTCTCGCTCGTCGAGGGGGTGCGCTCGCCGCTGATCCCCAAGTCCAAGACGATCGGCCACGACTCCTTCAAGGGCATGGGCCTCGACTTCGGCGACCTCAACGGCGACGGCGTCTACGACATGTTCGTCAGCAACATCACCACCTCCTTCGGCATCGAGGAGAGCAACTTCCAGTTCATGTCCGCCTCCGGCGACAAGGCCGCCCTGCGCGAGAGGCTCAGCCGGGGCGAGGCGCCGTGGACCGACCGCAGCGCCCAGGCGCGCACCGCCTGGTCGGGCTGGGGCTGGGACGTCAAGATCGACGACTTCGACAACGGCGGGGACCTCAGCATCGTCCAGGCCACCGGGTTCGTGAAGGGCGAGGTCGACCGCTGGCCGCAGCTGCAGGAACTGGCCACGGCCAACGACCAGCTGCTGCAGAACCCCTACTGGTGGCCGAACGTGCGCGCGGGCGACGACGTCGCGGGAACCCAGACGCTGCACTTCTTCGTCAGGTGTCCCGACGGCACCTACGTCGACGTGGCCAGGGAACTCGGGCTGGCCGTACCGGTGCCGACGCGGGGGGTCGCGACCGGTGACGCCGACGGCGACGGCAGGCTCGACTTCGCGGTCGCCAGGCAGTGGGGCGAGCCCGTCTTCTACCGCAACCAGAGCCCCTCACCCGGGGCCTTCCTCGAACTGCGGCTGACCCGCGAGGCCACCCCGGTTCCCGGCGCGCTGCCCGCCCCCGGCTCGCCGGTGACCGGCGCGCAGGTCACGGTGACGACACCGGACGGGCGCAGGCTCCTCGGCAGGGTGGACGGCGGCAGCGGGCACTCGGGCAAGCGCAGCAGCGAGGTGCACATCGGGCTCGGCAGGAACGTCACCGGTCCCGTGCGGGTCAACCTGCGCTGGCGCGACCGGGCCGGACAGGTACACGACCAGGATCTTCAGCTGACGCCGGGCAGGCACCGCCTCGAACTCGGCGGCCAGGCCAAGGAGAGATGACCGAGATGTCTGACAGGACGCACAACCCCCCGCGCCACGACCCCAAGGTCACCATCGCACTGCGCAACTTCGCGATATCCATCACGGTCTTCAACACCGTCGGCTACATCCTCCTCGGGTTCGAGCAGCCGTGGCTGTGGCCCTTCGTCGCCGTGGCGACCGGCTACGTGGTGGAGATCGCGCTCGAGTTCGTCTCGGCCAGGGCCGAGGGACGGGCGCCGCGCTACACGGGCAACGGCCCGCGCGGCCTGGTGGAGTTCCTCTACCCGGCGCACATCACCAGCCTGGCCATGAACATGCTCATCTACGTCAACGACCAGATCCTGGTGATGATCTTCGGGGTGGTCGTCGCGGTCGGCGCCAAGTGGGTGCTGCGGGCACCGGTCCGCGGGAAGATGCGCCACTTCATGAACCCGTCGAACTTCGGCATCGCCGTCATCCTGCTGATCCTGCCCTGGGCCAGCATCGCGCCGCCGTACCACTTCACGGAGAACGTCGACACCTGGATCGACTGGCTCATTCCCGCGATCATCATCCTCGGCGGCAGCATGATCAACGGCAAGCTCACCGGGCGGATGTGGCTGATCGCCGCCTGGGTCGGCGGCTTCGCCGTGCAGGCGGTCCTGCGCGGCCTGTTCTTCGGCACCTCGATCTCCGGGGCGCTGGGCATGATGACCGGCGTCGCCTTCATCCTCTTCACCAACTACATGGTCACCGACCCGGGGACGAGCCCGTCGAGACCCGCGGCGCAGATGCTCTTCGGCGGCGGAGTCGCCCTGACGTACGGCCTCCTCACGGCCGTGCACATCCCCTACGGCATCTTCTTCGCCACCGCGGCCGTCTGCCTCGTCCGCGGGGTCTTCCTGTGGTCGCTCCACTTCGTGGACAAGGGGCGCGAGCAGCGCGAGACCCTGGCGCGCCTGACCGCGCGCGCCCAGGACGGCCTGGCGAGCACCGGCAAGGAGGTCGCCTCGGTATGAGCAGGATCGCGATCGTCGGCATGGCGTGCCGCTATCCCGACGCCGCCTCGCCGAGGGAACTGTGGGAGAACGTCCTGGCCGGACGGCGGGCGTTCCGCAGGCTGCCCGACACGCGCATGCGGCTTGAGGACTACTGGGACGCCGACCCGGCCGCCCCCGACCGCTTCTACGCGCGCAACGCGGCCGTCATCGAGGGCTACGCCTTCGACCGGATCGGTTACAAGATCGCCGGAAGCACCTACCGCTCGACCGACCTCACCCACTGGCTGGCGCTCGACACGGCCGCGCTCGCCCTGGCCGACGCGGGCTTCCCCGGCGCGGAGGGACTGGCCAGGGAACGCACCGGCGTCATCGTCGGCAACACCCTCACCGGGGAGTTCGCCAGGGCCAACCTGATGCGGCTGCGCTGGCCGTACGTGCGGCGCACCGTCGCGGCGGCGCTCAAGGAGCGGGACTGGGACGACGAACGGCTCGCCGGTTTCCTCGACGACCTGGAGGCCGCCTACAAGAGCCCCTTCCCCGTCCCCGACGAGGACACCCTGGCGGGCGGGCTCTCCAACACGATCGCCGGGCGCATCTGCAACCACTTCGACCTCAAGGGCGGCGGCTACACCGTGGACGGCGCCTGCTCCTCCTCACTGCTGTCGGTGGTCACCGCCGCCAGGGCCCTGGCCGACGGCGACCTCGACGTGGCCGTCGCGGGCGGGGTCGACCTGTCCATCGACCCGTTCGAGATCGTGGGCTTCGCCAAGACCGGCGCCCTGGCCAGGGGGGAGATGCGGCTCTACGACCGCGGGTCGAACGGCTTCTGGCCCGGCGAGGGCTGCGGGATGGTCGTGCTGATGCGCGAGCGGGACGCCGTCGAGGCCGGAAGACGGATCTACGCGACCGTCGCCGGGTGGGGCGTCTCCTCGGACGGAAGGGGCGGCATCACCAGGCCCGAGGTCAGCGGGTACCGGCTGGCGCTGCGCCGCGCCTACGAACGGGCGGGCTTCGGCATCGAGACCGTCGCCATGTTCGAGGGGCACGGCACCGGCACCGAGGTCGGCGACAGGACCGAGCTCACGGCCCTGACCCAGGCCCTCTCCCACGCCGACGGCCCGCGTGCGGCGATCAGCTCGATCAAGGGGATGATCGGGCACACCAAGGCCGCGGCCGGGGTCGCCGGGCTCATCAAGGCCACCCTGGCGGTGCACCACCAGGTGCTGCCGCCGACCACGGGCTGCGTCGACCCGCACCCGGTGCTGACGCAGGAGACGGCGCGGCTGCGGGTGCTGCGCAAGGCGGAGCCGTGGCCCGGCGGGACGCCGGTGCGCGCGGGCGTGACCGCCATGGGCTTCGGCGGCATCAACACCCACGTGGTCCTTGAGAAGCCCGGCCCGCGCAGGCAGGCCAGGTTCGACGGCAGGACCAGGGCGCTCGCCTCCTCGGCCCAGGACGCCGAACTGCTGATGCTCGACGGCGCCTCACCGCCCGAGTTGCGCGAACGCCTGGCCGAGCTGGCGGACTTCGTGCCCGCCCTGTCGTACGCGGAGCTGGGCGACCTGGCCGCCACGCTCCAGCGTGAGCTGCGCGGCCTGCCGTACCGGGCGGCCGTCGTCGTCTCCTCGCCCGAGGACGCCGAACGCGGGCTGCGCCGGGTGCTCGCGGCCCTCGACGCGGGGGAGATCCCGCTGTTCTCCGCCGACGGCAGGGGCTTCCTCGGCCACGTGAGCGGGCCGGGCAGGATCGGCTACCTCTTCCCCGGGCAGGGTTCGGGCAGGGGCACCAGCGGCGGTGCCCTGCGCAGGCGCTTCGCCGAGGTCGAGGAGGTCTACCTCAGGGCGGACCTGCCCTCGGGCGGCGACATGGTCGCGACCGAGGTGGCCCAGCCGCGCATCGTCACCGGCTCCGTCGCGGGCCTGCGCGCCCTGGCCGTCCTCGGCGTCGAGGCGGACGTCGCCGTCGGCCACAGCCTGGGCGAGCTGTCCGCGCTGCACTGGGCGGGGGCGATGGACGAGGAGACCCTGCTGCGGGTCGCCGCGGCCAGGGGCAGGGCCATGTCCGAGCACGCCGCCTCGGGGACCATGGCGGGCATCGCCGCCTCCCCGGACGCGGTCACCGCCCTGACCGGGGACCTGCCCGTCGTGATCGCCGGATACAACGGCCCTCGGCAGACCGTCGTGGCCGGGCCGGCCGACGCCGTACGGGAGGCCGGGCGCAGGGCCCTCGCGGAGGGGCTGCAGTGGACCCCTCTGCGGGTGTCGCACGCCTTCCACTCGCCGCTCGTCGCGCCCGCCGCGCGGGAACTGGGCGAACGGCTGGCAGGGGAGGAGTTCGACCGGGTCGGGGCGCGCGTCGTCTCCACGGTCACCGGGGAGGCGCTGACGCCGGAGACCGACATCCCGGCGCTGCTGCGCAGGCAGGTCACCGACCCCGTGCTGTTCGCCCAGGCGGTGGAACTGGCGGCCAAGGACATCGACCTGTTCGTCGAGGTCGGCCCCGGACGGGTGCTCAGCGGGCTGGCCGCCGCGGTGACCGACGTGCCCGCGGTCGCGCTGGACACCGACGAGGAGTCGTCGGCCGGGCTGCTGCGGGTGGTCGCCGCCGCCTACGTCGCCGGAGCCCCGGTCGCGCACGAGGCGCTCTTCCACGGCAGGCTGGTCAGGCCGCTGCGGCTCGGCGCGCCGCTGTCGTTCTTCGAGAGCCCCTGCGAGCGGGCCCCCGAGGTACGGCTGAGCTCCGCCGTACGGCCCGCGGAGCGGCGGGAGACCCCGCGGGCCCCGCTGCCGCCGCAGGAGGGCGGCGAGGAGGAGAGCGCCCTGGACATGCTGCGGAGGCTGGCCGCGGAGCGCGCCGAGCTGCCCATGGACATGGTGCGTGCCGACAGCCACCTGCTCGACGACCTGCACCTGAGCTCCATCACGGTCGGGCAGATCGTCAACCAGGCGGCCCGGCGGATGGGCCTGTCCTCGGCGCAGGCGCCGACCAACTTCGCCACGGCGACCGTGATGGAGCTGGCCGACGCCCTGGGCACGCTCGCCGAGACAGGACAGGGCCAGGAGACGGCGGCGACGGTCGCCGGCGCCGCCGCCTGGGCCAGGTCGTTCGCCGTGGACCTCGACGAGGTGCCGCCGCCCGCCGCACGCGTACGGGAGGACAACGGCCGCTGGACGCTGTACACGGCGGGGGAGCACCCCTTCGCCGAGACGCTGCGCCGGGAGCTCGAAGGGGCGGGCGTCGGCCGGGGAGTCCTGGTCTGCCTGCCGCCCGAGTGCGCGCGGCAGGACCTGGAGCAGGCCCTGCTCGGTGCCCAGGCGGCCCTGGCGGCCGAGCCGGGGACCCGGTTCGTCCTGGTACAGCACGGCAGAGGCGCCGCCGGACTGGCCAGGACGCTCTTCCTTGAGGCGCCCCACCTGCGCACGACCGTCGCGCACGTGCCGGTGACCGGACAGGCCGTCGGCTGGGTCGTCGGCGAGGTCGCGGCGACCACGCGCTACGCGGAGGCCCACTACGACGAGGAGGGCACACGCCGGGTGCCGACCCTGCGCGCCATGCCCGTACGGCCCACCCGGGTCGTCCAGCCGCTGGACGGTACGGACGTGCTGCTGGTGACCGGAGGCGGCAAGGGCATCACCGCCGAGTGCGCGCTCGCCCTGGCCTCCGACAGCGGCGCCGCCCTCGTCGTCGTCGGACGCTCCGACCCGGAGCGGGACGAGGAACTCGCGGCCAACCTGCGGCGGATGTCCGACACCGGGGTGACCGTCAGGTACGCCAGGGCCGACGTCACCGACGCGGACGGGCTGCGCGCGGCCGTGGCGGAGGCGACGGCGGAGACCGGGCCGGTCACCGCGGTGCTGCACGGCGCGGGACGCAACGAGCCGGGCGCGATCACCGGCCTGGACATGGCGGCCTTCCACCGCACCCTCGCCCCCAAGGTTGACGGGCTGCGGGCGGTGCTCGACGCGGTCGATCCCGGCTCGCTGCGCCTGCTGGTGACGTTCGGCAGCATCATCGGCCGGGCGGGACTGCGCGGGGAGGGGCACTACGCCACCGCGAACGAGTGGCTGGCCTGCCTCACCGAGGAGGTCGCCCGCGACCACCCCGGCTGCCGTGCCCTGTGCGTCGAGTGGTCGGTCTGGTCGGGTGTCGGCATGGGGGAGCGGCTCGACGTCGTCGAGACGCTGTCCCGGGACGGCGTCACCCCGATCACCCCCGACCAGGGGGTAAGGATCATGCGCAGGCTGCTGGCCGACCCCGAGACGCCCACCGTCGTGGTGGTCAGCGGGCGCACCGAGGGCGTCGGCACCGTCCGCCACGACCTGCCCCCGCTGCCGCTGCTGCGCTTCGTCGGCAGGCCGCTGGTCCGCTACCACGGCGTCGAACTGGTCGTCGAGACCGAGCTGAACGCGGGCACCGACCTCTACCTCGCCGACCACCACCTCGACGGCAACCTGCTCTTCCCCGCGGTCTTCGGCATGGAGGCGATGACCCAGGTGGCCGTGGCGACCCTCGGCACGGCCCGGGAGCGGCCGCCGACGATCGAGCAGGCCGAGTTCCTGCGGCCCATCGTGGTGCCGCCGGACGGCACGACGACGATCAGGATCGCCGCCGCCGTCACCGGGGACGAGACCGTCGAGGTCGCCGTGCGCAGCGCGGAGACCGGCTTCGACGCCGACCACTTCAGGGCGCGGCTGCGCTTCGACGGGGAGGCGGCCCAGGACGGGCCGCCGGAGCAGGTCACCGAGGGGCTGCCCCCGGTACCGCTCGACCCGGCGGCCGACCTGTACGGCGAGATCCTGTTCCAGGGCGGGCGTTTCCAGCGGCTGCGCCGCTACCACAGGGCCGCGGCCAGGCACGTCGACGCCGACGTGGCGGCGGACGGGGACACCGGCTGGTTCGCCGGGTTCCTCTCCGGTGAGCTGCTGCTCGGCGACCCCGGCGTACGCGACGCGCTGATGCACGGCAACCAGGTCTGCGTGCCGGACGCGACGCTGCTGCCCTCGGGGATCGAACGCCTCCAGCCGGGCGGCGCCGCGCTGACCGAGGCGGGCGGGCTGCGCTACTGCGCGACCGAACGGCTGCGCGACGGCGACACCTACGTCTACGACATCGCCGTGCGGGACGGCGCGGGCCGGGTCGTCGAGCGCTGGGACGGGCTGCGGCTGCGGGCCGTACGTAAGGGGGACGGGCGGGGGCCGTGGGTCGCGCCGCTGCTCGGCCCCTACCTGGAGCGTACGGTCGAGGACCTGACCGGGGCCGCCGTCGCCGTCGTCGTCGAACCCGGCCCCGCCGAGCCTGACCCTGGGCCCGGCCCCGACCTGCGGAGCCTGCCCGACCTGCCCCACCTGCCGGAACGGACCGGGAGCACGGCGGAGCGCAGGGCCATGACCACCGTGGCGGCCGGGCGCGCCCTCGGGCGTCCCGTCGAGGTCCGCCACCGCCCCGACGGGCGGCCCGAGGTGGACGGCGGCAGGACGGTCTCGGCCTCCCACGGCGCCGGGCTGACCCTGTGCGTCGTGGCCGTCGGCACGACCGGCTGCGACGTCGAGGCCGTGCGGGAACGGACGGTCGAGGACTGGCGGGGACTGCTCGGCCCGCACTTCGGGCTCGCCGAGCTGGTCGCGATGGAGCTGGGCGGCAGCCTGGACGCCGCGGCGACACGCGTGTGGGCCGCCGCCGAGTGCCTGCGCAAGGCGGGCCTGCCCCCTGGGGCGCCGCTCACCTGGACCTCGGAGCGGCGGGACGCGTGGACGGTCCTCGCCTCCGGCGGCCTGCGGGTCGCGACGCTGGTGACGACGCTGCGAGACGCCGTGGAGCCGGTGGTCTTCGCGATCCTCACCGAGGGGCGGCGGTGATGGGCAACTACTTCGAGTACCTGCACACGGTCGGCTTCGAGGAGACCAACCTCGTCGGCAACGTCTACTACGTCAACTACCTGCGCTGGCAGGGGCGCTGCCGGGAGATGTTCCTCAAGCTCCACGCCCCCGACGTGCTCGGCGAACTGCAGGAGGACCTGAAGCTGTTCACGCTGCGGGTGGACTGCGAGTTCTTCGCCGAGATCACGGCCTTCGACGAGCTGTCCATCAGGATGCGCCTGGTGGACCTCGCCCAGACCCAGATCGAGTTCGGCTTCGACTACGTCCGGCTCGACCCGGGAGAGGCCCCATGCGGGGAGACGCTGGTCGCCAGGGGCAGGCAGCGGGTCGCGTGCATGCGCGGCCCGAACAGCCGGACCGTCCCGGCCAGGGTCCCCGAGCCGCTGACCCGCGCGCTCGAACCATACCTGTCCTAGGAACGGCCAACCGGGGAGATCAGTATGAGCGTCAATCCTGAGCCGTCCCACGAGACGGGTTCCGCCGGACCGGAGCCGGAAACCGGGACGAGCGCCGTGGCGGACCCCAAGGCGATGCGCAGGGCGTTCGGGATGTTCGCCACCGGCGTCACCGTGGTGACCGTCGGCGGCGGCGGTCCGCACGCCATGACGGCCAACTCCTTCACCTCGGTCTCGCTCGACCCGCCGCTCGTGCTGGTCTGCGTCGACCGCGGCGCGATCATGCACGGCTGCCTCGCCGCGGAGGGGACCTTCGGGGTCTCCGTCCTGGCCGCCGGCCAGGAGCCCCTGGCCAGGCACTTCTCCAACCGGTGGCGGCCCCTGGGAGCCGCCCAGTTCGACACCGTCGACTGGCTTCCCGGGCCGCTCACCGGCGCCCCGCTGCTCGCGGGCACACTCGCGCGCTTCGAGTGCGAGCTGTGGCGCGCCTACGACGGAGGCGACCACTCGATCTTCGTCGGGCGGGTGCTCTCCATGGAACAGCAGGACGACCGGGACGGCCTGCTGTTCTTCCACGGCAGGTTCCGCCGGATCATCCCAGATCGAAGCGAGGTGACAGCTTGAACCCCACCGGAGGAGGCGCCGCGGCCGTGCCGGGCGGCGGGGCGTCGTCCCCGGCGCCCGGCCGGCTGAGACCGCCCGGACCGCCGCGCAGAGCCGCGATGGGCCTGTTCCTGAAACTGGCCCGTGACCGGCTCTCGCTGATGACGTCGGCCGCCGAGCGGTACGGCGACGCGGTCCGGATCTCCCTCGGGCCGAAGACGCTCTACTTCTTCAACCACCCCGACCACGCCAAGCACGTGCTGGCCGACAACAGCGCCGGCTACCACAAGGGGATCGGACTGGTCCAGGCGCGCCGTGCCCTCGGGGACGGGCTGCTGACCAGCGAGGGCGAGCTGTGGCGCAAACAGCGCAGGATGATCCAGCCCGCCTTCCAGCACCGGCGGATCGCCCAGCAGGCGGGTGCCGTCGCGGAGGAGGCGGCGGGACTGGTCGGCAGGCTGCGGGCGCACCGGGAGGGCGAGCCGGTCGACGTGCTGGGGGAGGTGACCGCCCTGACGCTCGGGGTGCTCGGCCGTACCCTGCTGGACGCCGACCTGGGCGCCTTCGGCTCGGTCGCGCACTCCTTCGAGGCCGTGCAGGACCAGGCGATGTTCGAGATGGTCACGCTCGGCGCGGTGCCGACATGGCTTCCGCTGCCCAGGCAGCTGCGCTTCCGCCGGGCGCGTGAGCAGTTGCAGCGGGTCGTCGACCGCCTGGTGGCCGAACGTTCGGCGCGCGGCGCGGCCGAGGGGGACGACGTGCTGTCCCGGCTGATCGTCTCGACCGGGCAGGAGGCCGATCCCCGGGTCGGCGGCAGGCGGATGAGGGACGAGCTGATCACCCTGATGCTCGCCGGGCACGAGACGACGGCCAGCACCCTGGGGTGGACCTTCCATCTGGTGGACCGCAATCCCGGGGTGTGGGACGGGCTGCACGCCGAGGCGGTCGAGGTGCTCGGTGACCGGCTGCCCGGCTACGAGGACCTGCACCGGCTGAGGTACACCACGATGGTGGTCGAGGAGGCCATGCGGCTCTACCCGCCGGTGTGGATCCTGACGCGCAGCGCGCAGCGGGACGACCTGGTCGGCGCCTACCACGTGCCGGCCGGGGCGGACGTGCTGATCTGCCCCTACACGCTGCACCGGCATCCGGGGTTCTGGAGGGACCCTGAGCGCTTCGACCCGGAACGGTTCGCCCCCGAGGGAGCCGCCTCCCGGCCGAGGTACGCCTACATTCCCTTCGGCGCCGGTCCCCGCTTCTGCGTCGGCAACAGCCTGGGCATGATGGAGGCGGTCTTCGTGGTCGCGATGGTCGCCAGGGAGCTGCGCCTGACCGGGGTTCCCGGCCACCGGGTGGTCGCCGAGCCCATGCTCTCGCTCAGGATGCGCGGAGGGCTCCCGATGACGGTGCGCCCGGCCGGGTGAGGGGGTTTTCTGGGCGGGAGGTTCCCGGGACGGCGACGGCCGCAGGCCTTCATGGCTGCGGCCGTTTCCGATGGGCGCGGGAGGTCAGCTCGCCACCGAGTTGAGCGCCACCAGGCGCACGTCGAGCAGGGCGAGCAGCACCGGGGGGTCGAGGGTTCCCATCGGCCGCAGCTGTACGTCGGCGGGCTTGACCACGACGTCGCGCCGCACCGTGATCGGTCCGTAGCTCCCGACGTAGAGTGACGGGTCCCTGCCCAGACTGCTGATGATCTTCTCATTTCCCGGGGCGACGGAGTGGGCCAGCAGATGCCAGGTGCCCTGGGGCACCCTCTCAAGCACGTAGGGGCCGGGCCTGCGCAGCACCGTGCAGCGGACCGGCGGCCCCTGTGGGATGCAGGTGGGGAAAAGCCCGACGAAGATGAGGCCGCACTGACCCGTGGTCGGAGCCCAGATCTTGCCCTGGACGGTCGTCAGCCGGGTCTCCTCACCGTCGTTCCTGCCGCTGGTGAGGATCAGCGGGGCGAAACCGCCGTGCTGCCGGTAGGTGGTCGGCGCGAGACCGACGCAGCTCTTGAAACGGGAACTGAAGGTGCCGACGCTTGAGTAGCCGACCTGGATGCTGATGTCGGCGACGCTCAGCGAGGTCGACAGGAGCAGCCGTTTGGCCTCCTGCAGCCGCAACGCCGACAGGAAACGCCCAGGTGAGATACCGGTTACCTGTCTGAAGACCCGGGAGAAGTGAAATTTGCTGAACATGGCGGTGCGGGCCATGTCATCGATGGTGAGCTCGTCGCCGAGATGCTCACGCATGGTCTCGATAACTCGTCTCACAGCTTTCTCAAGAACTTCCTCCATCATTCCTCTCCGTGTGTTGAATATTCATCAATATGAATGACGGGAAAGGTCGGCCTGTAGTCGGCTGGTCGTCTCGGAGAGTTCGACTCCCATATTCATTCGCCCCTTCCGGGGCTTGTATGTGCCAGTCGAACGACTAATAAAAAAGATCGGCATCAATATTTCTAAATCAACATCTGACTGCTGTCAACTGTGCTAGTGAAGCGTGCTCACCGTGTCTGAGCTGCTACTCTAGGTTGTGAGCGGCGTTAATTGGGTGTTAGTGCGCCACAGAAAACCCTGAAGAATGAGGCTTGACAGGACGGCAATTCAGAAGATGCGTCGGACGGGGTGCCGCTCGGACGATGGATCAGACCGGAACTGAATTCGATATGTGAGTTCCAATTGGTCGCAGATCCCGCCGTGCCGGGCCAGGGCCTCGACGTCCCGTGCCCGCTGCCGGGCCGGTCCGTGAAACGAGGGTTCGGCCGACGCGCCGGCTTCCGGCCCCCACGCCGCACCCCCTCGCCGACAGGAGGAAACGCCGGTGCAACCGGGTATCCCAGACGAAGAACAGGCCAGGACCATGACGCTGGAGGCCTTCGCGGACACGATCGTCCCCGGTGAGAAGCGCTCACCCGGCGACGAGGCGGTCGCGGGGGCGGCGGCGGGCGGGGGCGCGGTCGCCGCGGGCGCCGTCGAACTGCTCGAAACCCCCGCGGCCGGGCTGGCGCCCGCGCTCGGTGACCTCGCCCGGCTGCTCAACGAGCACGCGCGGGCCTACGCGGACCAGAACGGGATCGACCTGACCGCGGCGCTGCCGCCGTTCGTGGCCCTGCCGTTCCCGCATCGGACCGCCCTGGTCGGGATACTGACCTCCCCCGGTCACCCGGAGCGGGAGGTGTGGGTCAGCGTCGCGCTGTTCAGCAACATGGCCTTCGACACCGCGGCCCACATGCACACCCTCGACGCCCTGGCCGCCGGTCACCCGGGGCTGACGGCGATGGGCTTCTCCGGGCCGCAGGAGGACGGCCTGTGGCGCTTCCCCGTCTACTCCTACGGCCGCGAACTGGCCCGCCTCCACCCGGCGACGACCTCAACGGGGAGCCCCGCATGACCGTGACCGAGACGACGGACGTCCTCGTGGTCGGCAGCGGCTTCGGCGGCGCGATCACGGCCTACCACCTCGCGGCGGGCGGCGCGCGGGTCGTGGTGCTCGAACGCGGTCCCTGGCTGCAGGGCGAGGACTTCGACCACGACTTCAAACTCGGATCGAGCTACACGCGGATCTTCGACTTCGTGGTCGGCGACGGCATGAGCCTGCTCGGCGGCAACTGCGTCGGCGGCGGCAGCGTCGTGTACTTCGCCGCCATGCCCCGCGCCCCCCGCTTCGTCTTCGACCGCAGGGGGGCCATCGGCCGCAGGATGTGGCCCAAGGCCGTCACCCGCGACACCCTGGAGCCCTGGTACGACCGGGTGGCCGAGGCACTGCCCGTGACCAGGCAGGACTGGGACGCGGTCACCTACTCGGGCGGCCTGTTCGCGGCGGCGTGCGCGCACGCGGGGCGCACGGCCAACCCGGTGCCGGTCGCCATCGACGGCGAGAGGTGCACCAACTGCAACTGGATGATGGCCGGGTGCCGCTTCGACGCCAAACGGTCGCTGCTGTTCAACTACCTGCCCGCCGCGGTGGCGCACGGCGCCCAGGTACGGCCCATGCACGAGGTGCAGCGCCTGACCAGGAACGACGACGGCGGCTACCGGGTGCACTACGACATCGTCGACGACGAGGACTACCGGGTGCACACCGGGAGCGGGACGATCGACGCCAAGATCGTGATCCTGGCCGCGGGCGCCGGGGCGACCCCGGTGATCCTGCAGCGCTCCGCGCCGGACCTGGGGGCCATGCCGTACGCGGTCGGCAGGTACTTCTCCGGCAACGGCGAGCGGCTCAACACCGCGATCCTCAACGAGGACAGGGTCCGTGACCTGCTCGGGCTGTCCCGCGGAGACGGCCCGGCCTACGCGGCCTCCCAGATCGGCAAGGGGCCGTGCGTGGCGAGCTGGGACCGCCTGGACGGCACGCTGCCCGAGTACTCCCGCTACTCGCTGGAGCAGCTCTACTTCCCGCCCGGCTTCGGCACCATCCTCGCCCAGGTGCCCGACGCCACCGGCCCGACCTGGTTCGGCGCGGAGAAGAAGGAGATCGTACGGCGCTGGCAGTCGTGGCTGACCGTCTTCACGATGAGCGAGGACGACAACGAGGGCGTCTTCGGACCGCCTCCGCCGACGGGCAACGCCGTACGGATCTCACAGCAGATGCTCGGGCGCGGCCCCATCCAGTACCGCCCGACCGCCAACACGCTGCGCGGCTGGGAACTGGCCGACGCCGAGGTCCGCGACATCCTGGAGCGCGACGGGCTGTCCAGGGTGATGCCGTGGACCAACGACGTGGTCGGCGCCTACACCGTGCACCCGCTGGCCTCCTGCCGCATCGGCGACGACCCCAGCACCTCGGCGCTCGACGACCGCCACGAACTGCGCGGGCACCCGGGCATCTTCGTCACCGACGGCTCGGCCGTGCCGGGGGCGCTGACGGTCAACCCGGCGATGACCATCGCGGCGCTGGCCGAACGCGCCGTCCCGGGCATCGTGCGGGCCGCCAGGCAGCGCGGCGTCGAGGTCACCTACGGCGCCCCCTCCCCGGACGGCGCCACGAGCGGCAGGCGCGCCGCGCTGCCGTTCGTGCCCAGCCTGACGCACAAGTAGCCCCCCGGGCGCGGGCGGGTGAGCCCGCGCCCGGCCGACCTCAGGGAGCGCGCGATGGAAACGACACTCCTGCGGCGGGTCCTCAGGAAACCGCTGCGCGGCTCGCTCCGCCAGGTCAGGCACGTCCGCCCGGTGCCGCCCGCGCGGGCGCGGGGCCTGGTCGCCGAGGTGTACACGCGCTCGGAACGGGAGTTCGGCATGCTGGCGCCGCCGGTCGCCCTGCACTCGCCCGCCCCGGAGATCCTGGCCGCCTGCTGGATGATGCTGCGGGAGACGCTGCTGACCGGCGGCGGACCGGGCCGGGCGGTCAGGGAGGCGGTCGCGACCGGCGTCTCGCTCGGCAACGCCTGCCCCTACTGCGCGGGCGTGCACGGCGCCGCCCTGGGCGGCCTGGTCCCCCCGGAGGGCGGCGCGCGGCGTGATCTCGCGCCGGTCGAGGAGTGGGCCAGGGCGAGCGGGACGCGCGGGCGGGCGACGCCGTTCCCCGGGGAACAGGCCGCCGAGCCCGTCGGGGTCCTCGTCGGGGTCGCGGTCACCTTCCACTACCTCAACCGCATGGTCAACGTGTTCCTCGACGAGACGCCGCTGCCGCCGCGGACACCGGGGATGGCACGCGGCACCCTCATGCGGACGCTGGGCCGGCTCATGCGGCCGACCGGTGGGGGCGTCGAGCCGGGCGGCTCGCTCGACCTGCTGCCCATGGCCCCGCTGCCCGGCGACCTGTCCTGGGCGGCGGGCGCGCCGGGCGTCGCGGGCGCCTTCGCCCGCGCGGCCTCGGCGATCGAGGCGGCGGGCCGCCGTTCGGTGCCGGGCCCCGTCCGTGACCTGCTGACGGCCAGGCTGGCGGCCTGGGACGGCGGCCACCCCGGGCTCGGCGGGGCGTGGGCGGAGGAGGCGGTCGCGGACCTGGCCGCCGAGGACCGCCCCGCCGGGCGGCTGGCCCTGCTGACGGCCTTCGCCTCCTACCGGGTCGGCGAGGCCGACGTGGACGCCTTCAGGGAGAGCCGCGGGACGGGAGACCGGGAGCTGGTCGAACTGACCGGGTGGGCGAGCATGGCCGCGGCCAGGACGGTGGGCGGCTGGACGCGCGGGGAAAGTCCGTGAACCCCTTTCCCCGGCCGGTGGAAAACGCCCGGCCGCGGCACGGGAAACGCGCCGCGGCCGGACATTCGAGAAAGCTTTCCTTTTCCGGGGGCCCTCAGGTGCGCGCCGTCGCGCAGCCACACGCCATGGCCGACCGCTCGGATTCGTTCGGACGGCGGTGCAGGACCATCGCGACCACCATCGGGGCGAAGACGACGGCGTTGTAGAACAGGTGCAGCTCGACCCGGGGAAAGAAGACCTGCAGGACACTCGTGGGAACCGGCCTGCCCATCAGGTGGTTGCCGGTCATCGCCTGCAGGAGCAGCAGCAGGTGCTCGAAGTGGTGCCAGACCTGGATGCCGAGTGAGATGTTCCACCAGGTGCGGGAACGGCCGGTGAACCCCTTCCTGAGCATGACGAGACCGATGAGCATGAACAACGCGTAGCCGTAGTGCATCCACTCGGAGGTCACCAGCCACGGGAACGGCAGCCCGAGCACGCCGCGCGCCTGCGGGACCGGCCAGCCGAGGACGTAGATCTGCACGGCCTGCGCCACGTGCTCTGCCCAGTGGGCGACGACGAGCACGAGGAAGACGTTCAGCCAGGTCCTGTGCCGGGGTCCGTTGACAATTGCCATTCTTCCAGGAAAGCGACCCGCCGAAGCCGCCTCAGAAGCCATGCGGAAACCTCCGCTCTCGCGCCGAACAATTTCTCTGACGTTGCGACGACAACGTCGTCAACCGTAGCGGTGCCGAATCGGCCGCTTCTTCTCCTGGATTGCCGAATTCGCCTTACGCGGACGATAACGCCGGTCCGCTGAAAGCACAATGGGAGAAGACAATGGGATCTTCACTCGTGCACGCTTGCTGCGAAACGCCCAGTGATTCCGCCATGAGCGAGGTATTTCTGATGCTGGTGAGCGTGACAGGCGGCACCGGATTCGTCGGGGCCCATTCGGTCGCGGCGTTCCTGCGGGCGGGGCACCGGGTCCGCCTGCTCGTCCGCGAACCGTCCGGGGTCGCCCGCGCCCTGGCCCCTCTCCTGCCCGGCCCGGCGCCGGGCGGGAACGCCGACGAGGACACCTTCTCGGACACCTTCGGGGACGCCGTCGAGGTGGTGACCGGAGACGTCACCGACGGCGAGGCGGTCGGCCGGGCGGTGCGGGGGGCGGACGCCGTGCTGCACGCGGCGGCGGTCTACACCTTCGACAGCAGACGGCGCGCGAGTGTGCGGCGGACCAACGAGCGGGGCGCCGAGGTCGTGCTCGGGGCCGCGCGCGCGGCGGGAGCCGACCCGATCATCCACGTCTCCAGCGTCGCGGCGTTGTTCCCCGCCCCCGGCGGGGTCGTCCGCGAGGACACCCCCGTCGGCAGGCCCCGCGAGCCGTACATGGCGAGCAAGGCGGCGGCCGAGGCCGTGGCCCGGGGCCACCAGCGGGAGGGCGCCCCGGTGGTGATCACCTACCCGCCGGCCCTGCTCGGCCCGCACGACCCCAGGCTCGGCGACCAGACCGCCAGGCTCCGTGACGTCCTGCGGGGCCTGATGCCGGTCTGGCCGCTCGGCGGGCTGCCCCTCGGCGACGTGCGGGACACCGCCGCGCTGCACGCCGAACTGCTCACGCCGTACGGCGGCGGCCCGGCCAGGCACTTCGGGCCCGGCCACTACCTGACGACCCGGCGCTATGTGGAGGTGCTGCGCGAGGTGACCGGACGCCGCCTGCCGACGCTCTTCCTGCCCGCCCGCGCCATGCTCCCGGCCGGGCTGCTGGCCGACCTCGCGCAGCGGGTGTGCCCCTGGCACATCCCGGCGCAGTACGGCGCCGTCTACGTGTGCGCCTGCGCGACACGGGTGGCGGAGGGGGCGAGCACCGGCGGCGTCGTCCCGCGTCCCGTCGCCGAGACGGTCGGCGAGACCGTGCGCTGGCTGCACGCCAACGGGTCGCTGTCGGACCGGCAGGCGGGCACGGCGCGCGGGGACCTGACGCCGGTGAGGGCGTCGTGACCCCGGCAGGCAGGCGGACCGGCCTGCGGGACGACGTCAAAGACGTGCCCGCCCTCTCCGACGCGCGAGGGGAGGACGGGCCCGGCGAGCCGCCGCGCTCGATGGACCTGCTGCGTGAGCGGCACGGCAGGTTGCGCGGCCGGATCGCCGAGGGCTCCCGGGCCGCGGTCGAGCGGCAGCGGTCGCTGGGCAAACGGACGGCGCGGGAGCGGCTCGACCTGCTGCTCGACGAGGGCTCCTTCACCGAGATCGACATGTACCGCCGCCACCAGGCGAACGACCTGGGGATGGGTGAGCGGCGCCCGCACACCGACGGGGTGGTCGCCGGCTCGGGCACGGTGGACGGGCGCCGGGTCTTCGTCTACGCCCAGGACTTCACGATCTTCGGCGGCTCACTGGGCCACGCGCACGCGGCGAAGATCCACAAGGTGATGGACCTGGCGATCGCCACCGGAGCGCCCCTCATCGGGCTCAACGACAGCGGCGGCGCCCGTATCCAGGAGGGGGTGATGTCCCTGGACGGCTACGGCGGCATCTTCCGCCGCAACGTCCAGGCCTCCGGCGTGATCCCGCAGATCAGCGTGATCCTCGGCCCCTGCGCCGGGGGAGCGGCCTACTCCCCGGCCCTGGCCGACTTCACCTTCATGGTCCGCGAGACCGCGCGGATGTACCTGACCGGCCCCGACGTCGTCGAGGCGGTCAGCGGCAGGCGGGTCACCCACGACGAACTGGGCGGCGCCGAGGTGCACGGCGGTCGCTCCGGGGTGGCCACCTTCGTGCACGACGACGAGGAGAGCGCGCTTGAGGACGTGCGCTACCTGCTGTCCCTGCTGCCGAGCAACAACCTGGAGCCGCCGCCCGCCGGGCCGCCGCGCCAGGCCACGACCGACCACCGGCCCGGGTTCGCCGAGATCGTGCCCGTCGAGCCGAACAGGCCGTACGACATCCGCTCGGTCGTCGCCGAACTGGTCGACGACGGCGAGTTCCTCGAACTGCAGGAGGGCTGGGCGCCGAACGTGGTGTGCGCGCTGGCCCGCGTCGACGGCGAGGTGGTCGGCCTGGTCGGCAACCAGCCCATGGTGCTCGCGGGGGTCCTGGACGTCGCGGCGTCACAGAAGGCGGCGAGGTTCGTCCGCTTCTGCGATGCCTTCGGCATCCCGCTGGTGACACTGGTCGACGTCCCCGGCTTCCTGCCCGGCCCCGACCAGGAGCACGCGGGCATCATCAGGCACGGCGCCAAACTGCTGTACGCCTACTGCGAGGCCACCGTGCCCCGCGTCCAGGTCATCCTGCGCAAGGCGTACGGCGGCGCCTACATCGTGATGGACTCCCGCTCCATCGGCTGCGACCTCTCCCTGGCCTGGCCGACGAACGAGATCGCCGTGATGGGCGCGCAGGGAGCGGTCAACGTCATCTTCCGCAAGGAGCTGGCCGCCGCGGCCGACCCGGCCGAACTGGCCGCCGAACTCGTCGCCGAGTACTCCGAGCGGCTCATGCACCCGCACTACGCCGCGGAACGGGGACTGGTCGACGACGTGATCGACCCGGCGGAGACACGCGCCGCGGTCGCGCGCGCCCTGGCCATGCTGCGCAACAAGCGCCAGACGCCGCCGCAGCGCAAACACGGCAACATCCCCCTCTAGGTTCCGTTCCGCGGAGCCTCACGCCCGCCGCGGTCACGCAGGCGGTGCCTCGCGGAACAGGCCCTGACCTCCGGTCTCCTCGACCTCGGCCCGCATCCGGTCCCCGGACAGGGCGACCGATCTCCTCGCGCTGTCCAGGTCGTCCCCCGAGCTGACCATCAGGGCGGTGAGCTGGGCCTCGAAGCAGCGCTCGGCGTCGTAGGGGGCGATGAGGTAGCCGCCGAGCTCCAGGGTGACCAGCCCGTGGATCGCGCTCCACATCTGGTGGGCGACGAGTTCGGCGTCCTCCGCCCTGAACCGGCCCGCCTCGAAGCAGCGGGTGGCGCACTTGACGACGTTGCCCAGCGTGTAGCGCCCGTGCTGGCGGTCCTCCTCCGTCAGGGAGAAGCCGGCCAGCGACGCCCCGCCGAACATCACCGCGTACAGATGCGGGTTGGCCAGCGCGTTGTGGCGGTAGGCCCTGCCGAGCAGCGCCATGTCGGCCACCGGGTCACCGGTCTGGCGCACGTGGGTGAGATGGCGCTGCAGCCGGGCGAACCCCTCGTGCACGATCTCCCGCACCAGCCCGCTCATGCCCCCGAAGTGGGTGTAGACCGCCATCGTCGAGCTGTCGGCCTCGGTGGCGAGCCGCCGGGTCGACAGGGCCTGCGGTCCCTCCTCGGCGAGCAGCCGGGCGGCGATGTCGACCAGTGCGGGACGTGTCCTGGGGTCTGCCCGGCGGGGACTCATGTTGACAAGTATTACATAACGCCGATATGTTTCTAAGCACAACACCGTTATGGTATTGCTGACCCCGCCCGGAGGAGGCGCCTCATGGCCGCCCCAGCTCGCGCGTCCGGCCCGGCCCCCACCTGGGTGCCGTCACCGTTGCGGCTCCCCGTCGAGGGAGCCCTTCCCGAGGGGCTCGACGGGTGCTTCCTGCAGGCCTTCCCGCATCCCCTCGGCGACGGCAGGACCCTCCTGTCCGGCGTCGGCCTGCGCGGGGGAGAGGCCTTCCGGCACCGCGCCCGCACGACCGTCCCTCCGGCGAGCCCCTTCGGGCCGGTGCCCGCCCTGGCCCCCGCCGTACGGCCCGCGAACCCCGGCGGCCGGGTCCCCGGGCCCCTCTCGCTCGCCAGGCCCGTCCGCGACCCCGCCACCGGCCGGTGGCACGCCGTCGCCTCCTACCCCGGGCTGGGACACGCCGAGCACCTGGTCGCCGACTCCGGCGGCGCCGTCCGCCACGCCCGGCCCTTCGCCCTCGACGGCGCGCCCCTCATGAGCGCCGCCGCCCTCACCGGGCACCACGTCGTCGTGTTCGACCCGCCGGTCCTCCACGACCGCGCCGCCGCCCTGGCCGGGACCCGCCCGCCGTACTCCTGGCGGCCGGGCGCGAGGGCGCGCGTCGGCCTGCTGCCCCGCGAGGGGGCGCCGGAGCCGCGCTGGTTCGAGATCGGCCCCTGCCACGTCTCCCGGGCGGTGAACGCCTACGAGGAGGACGGGAAGGTCGTGGTCGACGCCGTGCGCCACCCCCGGGCCTATGACGGGGCCCCCGGCCCGCAGGGGTCGCCGCGGCTGTGGCGCTGGACACTCGACCCGGTCACCGGCGCCGTCGGGGAACGGGAGCTGGCACCGGGGGTGGAGACGGCCCTGGCCGACGAACGGGCGACGGGGCGCGCGCACCGCCACGTGTTCGGCTCCCGTGACCCGCGGGAGGGCGCCGCGCTCGTCCGGTACGACCTGAGGACCGGCGGCCTCCGGGAACACCGGCTCGGCGCGGGGAAGCGCGCCGGGGACCCCGTGTTCGTGCCCCGGGGGCCGGCTGAGGGCGACGGCTGGCTCCTCGTCTTCGTCCGGGACGACGCCAGGCGAGAGGGCGGGTTGCTGGTGCTCGACGCGCTCGACCTGGCGGCCGGGCCGTACGCCGTCGTCCACGTCCCCTGCCCGCCGCCCGCCTACGGCCGCGCCGCCTGGCTGCCCGCCTGACCTCGGCGGAGAGCCGCACCGGAGAGCGCCGGAGAGCGCTGGAGAGCATCGCAATCCGGGAGATGCGCTGTACAGCGGGCGGATGTGACGCTGACTGCGTGACCGGACGCGACGGCGGCCGTCCACGGCGGGGGTGACGGCCCCGGCCGCCGGCGCCCGCCCGTGCCCGTCGTGCCCGCGAATCCGCCCCGCCCCCGGCCCCCGGTTCCCGCCCGCGCGGGCGGCCCGCACGGCGGGCTCAGGCGGAACGAACGGATTGGAGTACGCGATGGCTTCCCCTTCCACCCAGGGTTCCGTCCAGGGACGCTTCGCCGCCCAGGCGGCGCTGACCCCGGACGCGACGGCCGTCTCCTTCGGCGA
The DNA here is from genome assembly GCF_040631275.1 of Streptosporangium sp. NPDC020145. Taxonomy (NCBI): domain Bacteria; kingdom Bacillati; phylum Actinomycetota; class Actinomycetes; order Streptosporangiales; family Streptosporangiaceae; genus Streptosporangium; species Streptosporangium sp. NPDC020145. The sequence goes on from NZ_JBEXZT010000001.1 coordinate 595,598, forward strand.
CCTCCGCCTGACCTACCGGGAGCTGGACGAACGGGCCAACCGGCTCGCGCACCTGCTGCTCGGACGGGGAGCCCGTCCGGAGAGGCCGGTCGCGGTGCTGATGGAGCGTTCGGCCGACATGGTCGCCGCCATCCTGGCGGTGCTCAAGACCGGGGCGTTCTACCTGCCGCTGCACACCTCCCACCCGCCGGAGCGCATCCAGTGGATCATGGACCACGCGGGCGCGCCGATCCTGCTCGCCGACGCGACGACCCTCGGGCGCGGCCTGCCGGAGGGCGGCCCGCTCGTCGTCGTCGACGGAGGCCGTGAGTCGGCGGGGGAGTCCCCGGCCGACCCGGGCGTGGACTCCCACCCGGACCAGCTCGCCTACCAGATGTACACCTCGGGCTCGACGGGAGAGCCGAAGGGCGTCGGCGTCACCCACCGGGGCGTCCTCGGGCTGGCCTTCGACTCCTGCTGGGAGGGCGGGCGGCACGAACGGGTGCTGATGGTCGCGCCGCACGCCTTCAGCGTCTCCACCTACGAGCTGTGGGTGCCGCTGCTGAACGGCGGCCGGATCGTCGTCGCGCCCCCCGGCGTCCTCGGCGTGGCCACCCTGGGCAGGCTCGTGACCGAGGAGGCGATCACCGGTCTGCACCTGACGGCCGGGCTGTTCCGGGTGCTCGCCGAGGAGGCGCCCAAGTGCCTGGCCGGGGTGCGCGAGGTGCTGACCGGCGGGGACGTGATCGCGCCCGAGGCCGTACGGCGGGTGCTCGACGCCTGCCCGGACACGGTGGTCAGGGCCATGTACGGCGCCACGGAGACGGCGCTGTTCGTCACCCACGGCCCGATGACCGCCCCCTACACCGAGGAGGGCGCCGTACCGGTCGGCGGCCCGCTCGACGACGTACGGCTGCGCGTCCTCGACGAGGCCCTCACCCCCGTCCCGCCCGGCACGGTCGGCGAGCTGTACGTGGGCGGCACCCGCCTGGCGCGCGGTTACGCGGGCCGGGCCGACCTGACCGCGCAGAGCTTCGTCGCCGACCCGTTCGCGGGACCCGGCGAGCGGATGTACCGCACCGGCGACCTGGTACGGCTGACCGCCAGGGGACAGCTCGACTTCGTCGGCCGCGCGGGCGACCAGGTGAAGATCCGGGGTTTCCGGGTCGAACCCGCCGAGATCGAGGCGGTCCTGGCGAGACACCCCGGGCTCGCCCACGTCGCGGTCGTCGCCAGACGGGCCGAGGACGGAGAGAGAAGACTGGCCGCCTACGTCGTGCCCGGACCCGGTGGCGCCGACGTCGAGGCGTTGCGCGCCCACGCGGCGCGGGCGCTGCCGGACTACATGGTGCCCGCCGCGTTCGTCGTGCTCGACACCCTGCCGCTGACCCCCAACGGGAAACTGGACCGCGCGGCGCTGCCCGCGCCCGACTTCACGGGCCTGCCCGCCTACCGCGCCCCGAGCGGCCGGCTTGAGGAGACCCTGTGCGCCCTGTTCGCCGAGGTGCTCGGCGTGACGCGGGTCGGCGTCGACGACAGCTTCTTCGACCTCGACGGCCAGTCGCTGCTGGCGATGCGGCTCATCAGCCGCATCCACGCGGAACTGGGCGAGGACCTGCCGATCAGCGCCCTGTTCGACACCCCGACGGTCGCGGGCCTGGCGGCGCGGTTCGGCGGCGCCTGACGGCTTGTCAGCTCTTCGAGCCCTCGCGTCCGAAGCCCGGTAACGGAGAAGGAGAACGAGATGGCCAACCCCTTCGAGAACCCGGACGGAACCTTCCTCGTGCTGGTCAACGAACAGGGCCAGCACTCCCTGTGGCCCGTCTTCGCCGCCGTGCCCGCGGGATGGGCCGTCACCCACGGCCCCGCGGGGCGTGAGGACTGCCTCGGCCACGTCAGGCGGCACTGGACCGACACCCGGCCCCGTGACCTCGCCGCCCACCTGGACACCCCGCGCTGAACGCCCAGGCCGGGGCCGTACGCCGCGATCCGCACGGGTCCCTCACCGGCCGTTCGCGGGTTCCGCGGACATGCGGGGGCCCGCACCCACGGACACCACCGGCAACCGGCCGCGCGCCGGTTCCCGACCACCGCAACGCACGAGGAGTGGCACGTGACCATCGACGCCGCGCGCGGTACGCCCCCGGGGACCGTCACAGCGCCCCCGCCGCCCCCGCCGCCCCCGCAGGAACCCGTCCGGCTGCTCACCCCGGACGGCAGGCGGGTCGAGCACCCGGACTACGACGCCGTCTTCACCGCGCGGGAGGTCAGGAGCCTCTACCGGGACCTGGTGATCGTCAGGAGACTCGACGAGGAGGCCCTGGCCCTGGCCAGGCAGGGAGAGCTGGCCGTCTGGCCCTCGCTGCGCGGCCAGGAGGCGGCGCAGGTCGGCTCGGCCCGCGCCCTGCATCCCGGGGACATGGCCTTCCCCAGCTACCGCGAGCACGGCGTCGCCTGGTGCAGGGGCGTCGACCCGGTGCGGGAACTCGGCTCCTTCCGGGGGATCAACCACGCCGGGTGGGACCCCAGGGAGCACAACCTGCACCTGCCGACGATCGTCATCGGCAGCCAGGTCCTGCACGCGACCGGCTACGCCATGGGCGTCCAGCGCGACGGCGCGGAGGACGCGGTGATCGCCTACTTCGGCGACGGCGCGACCAGCGAGGGCGACGTCAACGAGGCGTTCGCCTGGGCGGCCGTGCAGAACGCGCCGATCGTGTTCTTCTGCCAGAACAACCAGTGGGCGATCTCCGAACCCACCGAGCGGCAGTCACGCGTCCCGCTGCACCGGCGCGCGGACGGCTTCGGCTTCCCCGGCGTCAGGGTGGACGGCAACGACGTGCTGGCCTGCCTGGCGGTGACCGCAAGGGCGCTGGACAACGCGCGCAGCGGGCAGGGGCCGACGCTGGTCGAGGCGTTCACCTACCGGATGGGGGCCCACACGACGACGGACGACCCCGGCCGCTACCGCCCGCGCGCCGAGACCGAGGCCTGGCTGCTCAAGGACCCCGTCGAACGGGTCAGGACCTACCTGCTGGCCTGCGGCGCCGCGGACGAGGCCTTCCTCGCCGAGGTCGAGGCGGAGGCGGAACGGATCGGGGCGGACCTGCGCACCCGGTGCCGGGAACTGCCCGATCCGGACCTCGACGAGCTGTGGGACAACGTCTACGCGGCCGAGCACCCGCTGGTCGAGGACGAGCGCGCCGCCTTCGCCGCCTACCTCGCCTCCTTCGAGGACACGCCGCGATGAGGGAGACACGCGAAGGGAGGCACGACGGTGGGCGTTGAGACCCTGTCTTTGTCCCGGGCGATGAACGAGGGCCTGCGCAAGGCCATGGAACGCGACCCCAGGGTCCTCGTCATGGGGGAGGACGTCGGCAGGCTCGGCGGTGTCTTCCGGGTGACCGACGGCCTGCAGAAGGACTTCGGCGAGAGCAGGGTCATCGACACGCCCCTGGCCGAGTCGGGCATCGTCGGCACGGCCATCGGGCTCGCGCTGCGCGGCTACCGCCCGGTGTGCGAGATCCAGTTCGACGGCTTCGTGTTCCCCGCCTTCAACCAGATCACCACCCAGCTCGCCAAGATGCGGTTGCGTTCCCTCGGCACACTCGAACTTCCCGTCGTCGTCCGGATCCCGTTCGGCGGCGGCATCGGCGCCGCCGAACACCACAGCGAGTCCCCCGAGGCGTACTTCACCCACACCGGCGGCCTGCGCGTGGTCGCCTGCTCCAACCCCTCCGACGCCTACACGATGATCCAGCAGGCCATCTCCTGCCCCGACCCGGTGATCCTGTTCGAGCCGAAACGGCGCTACTGGGACAAGGCGCCGGTCGAGCTCGACCCGTCGGGGGCGGTGCCCCTCGGCCGGGCCGTGGTCGCCCGCCCGGGGCGGGACGTGACGCTGCTGGCCTACGGCCCGGCCGTACGGACCTGTCTCGAAGCCGCCCAGGCCGACGGGAGCCGCTCCGTCGAGGTCGTCGACGTCCGCTCGCTCAGTCCCCTGGACGAGGCGACGGTGTTGTCCTCGGTGCGCAGGACCGGCCGGTGCGTCGTCGTGCACGAGGCCCCGGTGTTCAGCGGGTACGGCGCGGAGCTGGCGGCGAGGATCACCGAACGGTGCTTCTACGACCTGCGGGCCCCGGTGCTGCGGGTCGGCGGCTTCTCCACGCCCTACCCGCCCTCGCGCCTCGAACGGCACTACCTTCCCGACCTCGACCGCGTCCTCGACGCCGTCGACCGGACCATGGCCTGGTGAGCATGAGTGAGCTGAGACGGTTCGCGCTCCCCGACGTCGGTGAGGGGCTCGTCGAGGCGGAGATCGTCAGGTGGCACGTGCGCCCCGGCGAGCCCGTGCGGGTCAACCAGATCATCCTTGAGATCGAGACGGCCAAGGCCGTCGTCGAGCTGCCCTGCCCCTTCGCGGGCGTCGTGGGGGAACTCCTCGTCGAGGAGGGCACGACGGTCGAGGTCGGCACAGCGCTCATCACCGTGGCCGTCGGCGGGGACGCCCCCCGGGTGGCCCCGCCCGTCGCCTCTCGGGAGCAGGAGCGGGTTCCCGTGCTCGTCGGGTACGGGGCCATGCCGGGCGCGACGAGCCGCAGACCGCGCAGGCGGACCGCCCCTGAAAGGCCCGGGAGATCCGAAAGGCCCGGAGGGAGCGGAGACGGTGGCGCGGGCGAGCCGACCGTCCGCAGACTGGCCAAGGACCTCGGCGTCGACCTGGCCGCCCTCGCCAGGACCGGCCCGGGAGGATCGGTCACCCACGAGGACGTCCGGCGGGCGGCGGCCGTACCGGACCCGGAGCCCGGCGGCGGGCAGGAGCGGATCCCGGTCAGGGGGGTGCGCAGGCGCACGGCGGAGGCGATGGTGCGCTCGGCGTTCACCGCCCCGCACGTGACCACCTGGCTGCAGGTTGACGTCACCGCGATGACGGAGCTGGTCACGAGGCTGCGCGGGCTGGCCGACTTCGCCGGGACCAGGGTCTCGCCGCTGCTGCCCGTCGCCAGGGCGCTGGTGATCGCGGTCAGGCGCAACCCGATGATCAACTCCTCGTGGGACGAGGCCGCCCAGGAGATCGCGCTCTGGCGGCGGGTGAACCTCGGCGTCGCCGTCGCCACGGAACGCGGGCTGATCGTCCCCAACGTCAAGGGAGCCGACGACCTGTCGCTGCCCGCCCTGGCCCGCGCCCTGACGGAGCTGACCGAGACCGCGCGGGCGGGCGGGACCACCCCCGGGGACCTGTCGGGGGGAACCGTCACGATCACCAACACGGGCGTCTTCAGGGTGGACGCCGGAACCCCGATCCTGCCGCCGGGTGAGTCGGCGATCCTCGCGCTCGGCCAGATCAGGGACATGCCCTGGGTACACGAGGGACGGGTCACGGTACGCAGGGTCGCCACGCTGGCGCTGTCGTTCGACCACCGGATCGTGGACGGCGAACTGGGCGCCACGGTGCTCCGCGAGATCGGCGCCATGCTGGAGGATCCGCTCCTGATGCTCGCCTGGTCCTGACCGGCCCCGGCACGAGGACGCCGCCCGGCCGTGGGGCCGGGCGGCGTCCGCGCGAGCGGGTCAGGCCGGGTTGACGGGGCTGTTCTGGTAGGCGGCGAGCCGCCATTGGCCGTCCTCCTTGACGACCAGCCAGGAGGCCCGGATGGCGCGTTCCGGGGAGACCTCGGTCTCACCCGGAGCCAGCACGCCGCCCTGCGTGATCAGCACCCCGGTCGTCTCGCCGAGGAACCTGATGTCGATCGGGCGCCCGGTCACCTGGGTGCCCTTGAACGGGCCCTCGAACGCCTCCGCCATGAACGAGTGGATCTCCTGACGGCCCTTGCGGTAGAGGCCGGGCAGGATCATGCTCCCGTCCTCGGTGAAGACGCCGGCGAAGGCCTCCGCGTCGTGTTCGGCCCACGCGTCGACGACGCGCTGGGGGACGGCCGCCACGGCGGCCCTGTCAGCGTCCGAGGGGCTGGTCGTTGTCATGTTTCTCCCTTTCTCCTGGCTGTCCGATGGTCGTCGGGAAGTCTCAGGCGGCCTCGTCCGGAATCTCCCAGGCGGGGGACGGGCACGCGCGGGCACGCGCCGCCCTCCTCCGTGCCAGGGTCCAGGTCACACCCTCCGTCTCCTTGTCGTCCCCCGGCGGACAGGACGGGTCCTCCCGCCGGGCCGGGGGCGACTCGGACACGCGGCCGGTCGGCCGTCCTGATGCGGGAACGTCGGCGGTCAGCACCATTTCCTCCTGGGAACCAGCTGGGAACTAGCGGATGAGAACCGGGAGGCGTGCCGCTCGTACGGTCACGGAAGGCGGGAGAACGGTGGTCCCCATGAGACGGTCGGGAACCGCCCGGAGCCGGACGCCCCTGTCATCCACTGTCATCCACCGGCGATGGCGGCGACCGCCTCCGGTGTGCTCACCCTCCGACCGTCCCACCCGGCCCCGGGACCCCGCATCTCTCGGATTGCGCTGTCCGGGAGAACCGCGGTGATCAGCGCAATCTGGGAGAAAGGCATCGCCACCACCGGGTGTCACCATTGAGTTCCGCGGCGCCGCCCACAACTTCCCCGAGGAGTCGAGGTGCGAGACGAGCAGACAGGCCCCGTGACCCGCCCGCTGACCGGTGAGGAGTACATCGAGAGCCTGCGCGACGACCGTGAGATCTACGTGTACGGCGAACGCGTCAAGGACCCCACGACCCACCCGGCCTTCCGCAACCCCATCCGGATGACGGCGCGGCTCTACGACGCGCTGCACGACCCGGCCAGGCGCGAGGTCCTCACCGCGCCGACCGACACGGGAAGCGGCGGATACACCCACAGGTTTTTCACCACGCCGCACAGCGCCGAGGACCTCGTCGCCGACCAGCGGGCCATCGCCGAGTGGGCGCGCATGAGCTACGGCTGGATGGGCCGCAGCCCCGACTACAAGGCCTCCTTCCTCGGCACGCTCGGCGCGAACGCCGACTTCTACGAGCCCTTCGCCGACAACGCGCGCCGGTGGTACGCCGAGTCGCAGGAGAAGGTCCTCTACTGGAACCACGCCATCGTCCATCCCCCGGTCGACCGCAGCCGCCCGCCGGACGAGGTCGCCGACGTCTTCGTCCACGTGGAGCGGGAGACCGACGCGGGCCTGGTCGTCAGCGGGGCCAAGGTGGTCGCCACCGGCTCGGCGCTCACCCACTACAACTTCATCGCCCACTACGGACTGCCGATCAAGAGACGGGAGTTCGCGCTGGTGGCCACGGTGCCGATGGGCGCGCGGGGGATGAAGCTGATCTGCCGCCCCTCCTACACCGCCGCCGCGGCGGTGATGGGCAGTCCCTTCGACTACCCGCTCTCCTCGCGCCTCGACGAGAACGACACCATCCTGGTGCTGGACAAGGTCCTCATCCCCTGGGAGAACGTCTTCGTCTACGGCGACGTGGGAAAGGTCCAGCTGTTCACCGGGCACTCCGGCTTCATCGAGCGCTTCACCTTCCACGGCTGTACCCGCCTGGCGGTGAAACTGGAGTTCATCGCGGGCCTGCTGGCCAAGGCGCTTGAGATCACCGGCACCAGGGACTTCCGGGGCGTGCAGAGCAGGATGGGCGAGGTCCTGGCCTGGCGGAACCTCTTCTGGGCGCTGTCGGACGCCGCCGCGCGCAACCCCGTCCCGTGGCGCAACGGCGCGGTGCTGCCCAACCCCCAGTACGGCATGGCCTACCGGTGGTTCATGCAGGTCGGCTACCCCAGGATCAGGGAGATCGTGCTGAAGGACGTCGCCAGCGGGCTGATCTACGTCAACTCCAGCGCCGACGACTTCAAGAACCCGGACATCCGTCCCTACCTGGACAGATTCGTCCGGGGCTCGAACGGGGTGGACGCCGTCGAGCGGGTCAAGGTCATGAAGCTGCTGTGGGACGCGGTCGGCACCGAGTTCGGCGGCCGGCACGAGCTGTACGAGCTCAACTACGCGGGCAACCACGAGAGCACCCGCGTCGAGCTGCTGCTCGGGCAGGGCGCGTCGGGGCAGATCGACGACTACAAGGCGTTCGTCGAGCGGTGCCTCGGGGAGTACGACCTGAACGGCTGGACCGTCCCCGACCTGTCCTCCTTCGACGACCTGCGCCACGCCAGGAACGACCTGCTCAACGGCTGACCCCGCCGCGCCGTCCGGACACGCCCGGACCGGGACAACCGTGGGTTCGCACCGTTCCGCGGGCGGCGCGGCCTGAGGTGGCCACGCCCTCCGCATGGCGCGGGCCGCGTCTTCGGTGAAGACTGACGGGGAAGTACACGGGGGTGTGACGGGGGGTGTGACGGTCGGCGGACCCCGGAACGGCGCCGGGGAGAGTGGAGAGAACGGGTGCGGCGCTCATGCTCCCTTGGCTGGCGTGACTCCGAGTACCTCGCGGCCCGGCCGGGACGGGATCGGGTCAACCGGTTCGTCGTGATGCTGCTGGTCCTGCAGCGCGCGAGCTACCTGGTGCCCGCCGTCGCGGGAGTCTTCAGCGCCGACCGCCTCTACCGGAGCGCCGCGCTGAACGTGGTCCTGCTGGCCGTCGCGGTCGCCTGGAACGCCGCGCTGGTCGTGACCACCCGGCGCCGGGGCTGGTTCGCCCGCTGGGCGGTGGCCGCGGACGTCGCGGTGACCTGCGGGCTCCTGCCGGCGGTAGGCGCCAACTGCCTCGGTGACTCCCGAGCCCCGGCGAACTGGTCGTCGTCGGCCCTCATGGCCACGGGGGCGTTGACCGGGGCGGTCGCGGAGTCCCTCGCGTGGGCGTGGGCGCTGCTGCCGCCCGCGCTGGCCTACCTGGTGGCGCACGCGGGCGACCTCGGCAGCAGGTACCCGTTGCCGATCGACATCGCAGTGCGCCTGAACTCCTACCTGTGGTTCGCGGTCATCGTCTGCTTCATCCACCGTTACCTGCGGGCGCAGGCGAACCGCCTGGACGACCTGGCCGACCGGCGGCTGGCCACAGAGACGGGCCACGTCGCCGACCAGGCGCGTTCCGCCGAGCGTCTGGCGCACTACCGGCGGCTGCACGACACGGTGCTCACCACCCTGACGGCCATCGCCCGCGGCGGTCTCGACCACAGGGAGGAGCAGGTACGGCTGCGCTGCGCCGCCGACGCGGAGTACGTCAGGCTGCTCATCGGGCGCGAGGGCACCGGAACGGCCGCCCGCCTGGAGGACAGCCTGGCCAAGGTGATCACCAGGGCCTCCGGGCTCGGGCTGCGGGTCCGCTACGCCGCGGCCTGCCTGCCCGAGCGGGTGCCCGCGGCCGTCGTCTCCGCTCTCGCGGACGCCTCCCAGGAGGCGCTCAACAACGTGGCCCTGCACTCGGCGACGAAGGAGGCCTGGCTGACGGTCATCGGCGAGGACGCGCACGGGAACGTTCCTGAGGACGGCCGGGGCCGTCGGGTGACCGTGCGCGTCGTGGACCGGGGGAGAGGCTTCGACCCGGCCTCCACAGCCCCGGGATTCGGGCTCGCCTCCTCCGTCGCCGGCCGCATGCGGGAGGTCGGCGGTCAGGTCACCGTCCTGTCCGCCGAAGGCGAGGGCACCTGCGTCGAACTGGTCTGGCCCGGTGACCCGGCAGGGAGCGGGACGGGGCCGGTCCTCGACGGTCACGTCAACCGAGACGGAGCCCGGCCCCCCACCGGGCCCGGAGGGGCCGGTCGTCAGAGCGACCGCGGCGCACACGGCTGACCCGCGGTCACGACCCCGTCGTGCCCCCCACCAAGTGGCCCGCAGAAGGACCCTCAAGGGATCCCCCCGCCTGTGAGGCGCCTTACGGAGTTTCCCCGCTGCCTCCGACGCCAGAAGTGAAGAGCGCCGTACCGGTGCCATGCGCGAGGGGTTTGACCTTGTACTTTCCCGGTGTCGTGCGTGAGGGGTTTCGGCTTGGGCGCGTCGGTGCTTGGACTGAGGAACGCAGGAGCGCAGCGACGGAGTGACGAGGGAAAGCACCGACTCGAAAGCGCCCAAGCCCGCGCCGCCGAAGGCGGAGCAAAGAGACACAACCCGCGACGCCGAAGGCGGAGCAAAGAGACACAGCTATCTCAACCAGCCGTCCTCCCTCACCCGGGTGGCGAGGTCGAGTTTGGTGTAGGCGGGTCTGCCCGCTCTGCGGTACTTCTCCTTGACCCGGTCGAGGTAGTTCTTGGCGGTTCCCGGCTGGACTCCCGCGCTGCGGGCCGCCGCGGACAGCGTCATCCCCGACGCGTAGGCCAGCAGGACGGCCCGTTCCTGGGGGGAGAGCACGGGACGGTCGGCGGCGCGGTCGGACAGCCAGCAGAGCGCCAGTTCGGGGGAGTGCGTGCTTCCCCGGGTGGCGACCTCGCGGACGGCGGAGGTCAGCACGCTCAGGTCGTGGTCCTTGGTGAGGTATCCACCGGCCCCGGCCCTGACGACCTGGGAGCCCATGCTCGGTGAGGTGATCACGCTCACCACGAGCACCCGGCTGCCCGTGGCCACGATCCTGCGTACGTTGCCGATCGGGTCGGAGCGGTCGGCCAGGAGCAGGTCGAGGATCACCACGTCGGCGGGGGCGTGTCCTCTGGAGAGCAGTTCTGTGACCGTGCGGGCGGTGCCCGCCAGGCGTATGTCGGGGACTCCGGAGAACCAGGCGGTCAGTCCGTCGAGCAGCATCCGGTCGTCGTCGACCACTGAAACCGCGATCATGGTTGCCCTTCCCGGCACCGAGGAAACGGGGTGGTCTCGCCGTGATATGAACGCGTCAAAATCCCATTATGTCCTTACTTTTCGACCTGACTAACATAGATCATTACGCCGGTCGAAGTGAGAAATATGACATATACCAAGGCATACAGCGCCTGAGTCACGCCCCGGTGGGAGGGCTCAGCCCCCGCGAGCCGTACGGCCGGGCAGGAGGGCCTCGCCGCCGAGCCAGGCGGCCAGCCGCTCACGCTCGACGAGGATCAGCCCGCCCTGGTTCGCCTCGGTCAGGGCGGGGCGGGTGAGGCGGCCGGAGGTGACCAGGACGCCGGTGTGCCCGGCGAAGGCGTGGGCCAGCGCGCCGAGGAAGTCGCGGACCTGGGGGGCGCCGACGCTGCCGGTGTAGCGCTTGCACTGGAAGGCGAAGGGGCGGCCCCCAGGGCCGATCGCGGTCAGGTCGACGCCCCGGTCGCCCGCGCCGCCGAGCAGCCTGACATGACGGAAGCCGTCCCGGCGCAGCAGTTCCGCGGTGAGCCTCTCGAACTCCGCCCCCGTCAGCCGGTCGACCCGCTCCAGCTCGGAGTTCTCCCGGAACCACCTGCGCTCCCGCTCGGCCGTCACTCTGGCGCGCGCCACGGCGAAGGCCGTGGCCAGGACGAGCGCGGCGACGGCGGCGGCCACGAACCACGGCCAGTTCCGCTGCAGGAAGGGCAGGGCCGCCCTGAGCAGCAGGAACACCAGCGCGGCGCCGAAGAGCCAGAGCAGGAGACCGGTCTCGCCTCCCTTCCCGCGCTTTCCCGCGCCCGAGGGTCGTCTTCTTCCGGCCGGTCGCCGGTCCGCCATCGTGTCAGCTCCCGTCGTCAGGGGGTCGAAGCAGTGAGTGTGAACGACGTCTCCGACAGAAACGGTCATGAGAGGAGGGAGAGTTCCCCCTTTCGCGGAAGAAAGTCCCCCCGGGGACCGATCGCGTTGGCGAGGCCGTACGAAAGGGAAAAACCATAAAAGAGCGGATAGTTCGCCATATAAGGCTTATGGAGAGAACGCGAACTTCATTTGGGTGCCGCCCCGTGGCCCCGAGGGGCGCCGCCCGGATCGGGTCCCGGTACGGCCCGGCGGGGGCCCGCCGGGGGCGAGGTGGCGGTGCCGCCGTACCGCGCGGTGGGGGGCGCCGGGGCGCGCGGGGCGGCGGCGGACCGGGGAGCGCTCTCTCGTTTGACCCGGAAAGATGCGCACAGTCTTGGAACCCTGTGAAATCGCTATTGGATTTTGATTTAAAATGGTAGGGTTTCTCCCTATCATCGCCGCATGGACATGGAAATGCGCCATCTTCGGGTCATCCATGCGATCGCCGAGCACGGCAGTATCTCCAAGGCGGCCTCCTCCCTCGGACTGTCCCAGCCCGCGCTGGCCGGTCAGCTGCAGCGCATAGAGCGCATGCTCGGCGGCCAGCTGTTCGAACGGGCCCACGAGGGCAGCCGCCCGACCGCGCTCGGCGGATGGATGCTGGAGCGGTCGAGTTCGCTGTTGCACGCCTTCGGCACCCTGCAACGGGATGCGCGCCACTACGTCGAGCGGGGTACGGGGAAACCTCTCGTGCGGGTCGGCTGTGCGCCGATGTCGCTGGCGGGATACGTCAGCAACTGCATGTACGACCTGGTGCCCGGGGTGGACTTCACCATCCGTACCGAGGAGTGCATGGACACCCTGCACTCCTTCATGGAGACGGGCAGGCTGGAACTGGCCGTCCTGGGTGACTATCCGGGCTACGAGCTGACGCCGCCGCCCGGGGTGGTGTACGAGATCCCGGTGATCGAACCGATCTTCATCGGGCTCGCGGAGTCCCATCCGCTGGCCCGGCAGGAGGAGATCGACCTGGCCGACCTGGCCGGCGACGACTGGGCGATGCCCCCGCAGGCGGAGGTGGGCCACAGGGAGCACTTCTGGGACGCCTGCAGGAAGCACGGCTTCGCCCCCAGGCTGAACTTCTCGGTCAGCCCCGCCCTGGCCTACGACCTGATCAGAGCGGGCAGGTGTGTGGGAATGTTCCAGGCGATCTACCAGCCGCACCCGGGGATCGTGGTCCGCCCGCTGGTGGGCACCCCCATGTTGTTCCGCTACATCATCGCCTGGACCCGGCACGGTCCGCTGGCCGAGCACGTGGTCTCCCTGATCAGCAGTGCGATCCGCAGGTACTGGAGCGAGGCGCTGAAGGTCCCCGTCTACGCGGCCTGGCTCGAACGCCACGGACAGCCCCTGCGTTTTCCGTAGTGTCCCATGCCGGTCGTCTTGATGGGGTTCATGCGGCAAATCTGGTTCGAGTGAAAAAATTGGAAAAGTGAAGACGTATCATATCAAGGGGAAAGATTTTCATCTTCCGGATGAGCGTGCCGAGAAGGATGTGGCCGATGCTTTTGAGGCCACAAACCATGGGATTAGACCGCTGCTGCTCATGTTCTGACATCGTGGAAACGCCGCAATGATCAGCGGCTCAGAACACGATTCCGGAGGATCAATGAAGCTCTATCGCTCATCGCTCCGAAGCGCCGCGACGGCCGCCGCCGTCGCGGCGCTTCTCGGGAGCGGATTGACCACCGTATCGGCCACTCCCGCCCAGGCGGCCCCCTGCACCGTCAACATCTACAAGGTCAACACAGGTCATGGCGGGTCGAGTGTGTACGTCAGTTACATGGGCGCCGAGCTGGTCTATCAGGATCCGAAGGCGGATGATTCCCCCGTTACCGGGCCAAGTTCCTATGTGATGAAGCCCAACCAGGTCAATGGCAGACGTGCCGTCTACCTGGCCGGTGGCCGCCTGGCCTGGATGTACGCTCCGGCGCTGGAATACGAAACCTGTCGTTAGCCGGATTCGAGAGGGTGGCCCGCGACCGTGCGGCGCCGCCCTCTTCTCTTTTCCTCCGGGCGAACCTTTCCGTGGAGGCCGCCCGGACGGCCCGGGGAAAACCCGGTCCGGGAAACGGCGCCCGTCTTTGCGGTGGTCGGCCCGGACGGAAAAGGTGTGTCCGAAACGCGCCGCCGTTATTCATTGCACAGGAAGGTTTCCTATTTAATAATGTTGTCAGCGCAGCGTGTCCACGGTGCGGGGCGCAGTCTCTCCGCATCCCGGCCGCTCCGCCGTACCCCCCGGAGGTTCGTGTGGCCATTGGCCTCGGGGCGCTGACCGGCCCGGTCGTTCTCCCGTGGGCGATGACCGGGCCTGACAACGACATTGACTCCGGTTGTGCCGGAGGTCTTTGGCGCCACCCCTGATGTTCGCGGGATGGGGAATGACCTGCGGACACTCAAGAACGGCCTGGTCGTGCGACCGTCGGCCGGCATATGACACCGACGATTTCAGCCGCTCATCCGATGGGTAACGGGTGTCCGCTGACCAGTGAATACGCGCCTGCCCCCTGTCAAGAGATGAACGCCTGATCACCCCATAGTGGCGGACTATGGGCAGCTGGAGGGTTCCTGACATGTCGTAGTAATGGCACCTTTGGTCCAGCCCTGGCCGGCCACGGCTCCTTGGTCCCTTTCCCCCCAGGGGACTTGTGAGAGGAGTCATCCAGAGTGAGATCCAAGCTCAGAACAGGTGCCGTCGCCGTACTGGCGACAGCGGCGCTGGCGGCTTCCACGTTCGCGAACGCGCCCGGCGCCTACGCGGCCAAGCCCGCGGTGGACGCGAAGCCCACCCCCGTGGGAGCGGCGCAGAAACTCGACAGGGCGTTCACCCCGCCCAACGCCAGAGGCCGCGAGCGTGCGATCGCGAACGCGGGCAAGGCGCTGGCCGCGGAGTCCGGGACACTGCGCAAGAGCGCACAGGACAAGTTCACCCTGGCCAAGACCATCGACGGCGCGTACGGCCTGCAGTACCTGACCTACGCCCGCACCCACCGAGGGCTGCCGGTCTACGGCGGCGACGTGATCGTGACCACCGACCGGGCGGGTGACCAGCTCGGCCAGGTCGCCTCCGGCCAGCGGGCGGAGATCAAGGTCGGGGTCACCCCCAGGGTCAGGCCCTCGGCGGCGGCGGCCACCGCCCGCGCCAAGCTCGCCAAGGTGGAGAGCGCCGACGCCCCGACCCTGCTGGTCCACGCGGCGGGCACCCAGCCGAAGCTGGCCTGGGAGGTCGTGGTCAGGGGCGCCACCGAGAAGGCGCCCAGCGTGCTGCACGTCTTCGTCGACGCGCTGACCGGCTCGGTGCTGGACTCCTACGACGAGGTCCGCGCGGGCACCGGCAACAGCTTCTACAACGGCAACCCGGTCACCATCCAGACCTCGGGGTCGTCCGGTTCCTACACCATGCGTGACACCACCCGCAGCGGCCTGGCCTGTGGCGGCCAGAACGGCTCGGCCTACACCAAGAGCACCGACTCCTGGGGCAACGGCTCCGGCACCAACCTTGAGACCGCCTGCGTCGACGCCCTCTACGCGGCGCAGACCGAGTGGAACATGCTCAGGGACTGGCTGGGCCGCAACGGCTTCAACGGCCGGGGCAGCGCCTTCCCGATCCGTGTCGGGCTCAACGACGTCAACGCGTACTGGAACGGGTCCTACACCAACTTCGGCCACAACCAGTCGAACAACCAGCAGGCGACCCCGATGGACGTCGTCGGCCACGAGTTCGGCCACGCCATCTTCCAGTTCTCCGGCTCCGGGGACGGCGGCAGCGGCAACGAGGCCGGCGGTCTGAACGAGTCGACCGGTGACATCTTCGGCGCGCTGCTCGAAAGCTACGCCAACAACCCCAACGACCCGGCGGACTACCAGGTCGGCGAGGAGGTCAACCTGGTCGGCCAGGGGCCGATCCGCTACATGTACAAGCCGAGCACCAACGGTGACCCGGACTGCTACAGCTCCTCGATCCCGAACACCGAGGTGCACGCGGCGGCCGGTCCGCAGAACCACTGGTTCTACCTGCTGGCTGAGGGCACCAACCCCGGCGGTGGCAAGCCCACCAGCCCGGTCTGCTCCGGATCGTCGAACCTGACCGGCATCGGCATCCAGAAGGCCGGCCAGATCTTCATGGCCGGGCTCAACAACAAGACCTCGCCGTGGACCCACGCCAAGGCGCGCGCCGCCACGGTCGCCGCGGCCAAGCAGCTCTTCCCCAACAGCTGCGTCGAGTGGAACGCGGTCAGGGCGGCCTGGAGCGCGGTCAACGTCTCCGCCGGTTCCGGTGAGGGCACCTGCACCATCCAGAACCCGAACGACTTCTCGGTCTCCCTCAACCCCACCTCGGGCAGCGTCCAGGCGGGCCAGCAGGCGACCTCGACCGTCGGCACCACGGTGACGGCGGGCAGCGCCCAGTCCATCACGCTGCGGGCCTCCGGTCTGCCCTCGGGGGCGAGCGCCTCCTTCAGCCCGCCGACCATCACCGCGGGCCAGAGCTCGACGCTGAGCGTCACGACCTCGTCGAACACGCCGAACGGCACCTCGTCGATCACGGTCACCGCGGACGGCACCGACGTCGACAGGACCGCGACGTACTCGCTCACGGTCAGCGGCGGCCCGCCCGGCGGCGGTGAGGCACCGGACATCAGCCTCGCCAACGTCAAGGCGCACCTGCAGCAGTTCCAGAGCATCGCCAGCAGCAACGGCGGCAACCGCCGTTCGACCGGCGCCGGCTACACCCAGTCGGTCAGCTACGTGGAGAACAAGCTCCGCGCCGCGGGCTACACCGTGACCCGGCAGAGCTGCACCTCCGGCTGCAGCGGCGGCGCGGGTCCCAACCTGATCGCGGACTGGCCGGGCGGCGACGCCAACCAGGTCGTCATGTCCGGCGCCCACCTCGACAGCGTCTCCGCCGGTCCCGGCATCAACGACAACGGCTCGGGCTCCGCCACCCTGCTTGAGGTCGCGCTGACCCTCGCCGCGAAGAACCCCACCATGACCAAGCACGTGCGGTTCGGCTGGTGGACCGACGAGGAGCAGGGCCTGCTCGGCTCGAAGTACTACGTCGGCTCGCTCAGCTCGGCCGAGCGCTCCAAGATCAAGGTCTACTACAACTACGACATGGTCGGCTCGCCCAACGGCGGCTACTTCATCAACAACATCGCCACCGCCGCGGCGGCCGATCTCAAGGCCTTCTACACCAAGATCGGCGTCCAGACCGAGGAGAACGTCGAGGGCGCCAACCGCTCCGACGACGCCTCCTTCCGCAACGCGGGCATCGCCACCTCCGGTGTGGCCGCGGGTGCCAGCGACATCAAGACCTCGGCCCAGGCCACCAAGTGGGGAGGTACGTCGGGCAGGGCGTACGACTCCTGCTACCACTCCTCCTGTGACACCACCAGCAACATCAACGACACCATCCTCGACCGGGCGGCCGACGCCGCAGCGTACGCGGTCTGGAAGGGCGCCGTCGGCGGCGACACCCCGCCCCCGACCGACGACTTCTCGGTCTCGGTCAGCCCGTCCTCGGCCACGGTCCAGGCCGGTGAATCGGCCTCGGCGACGCTGAGCACCCAGGTCACCTCGGGCAACGCCCAGTCGGTCTCGCTCAACGCCGGCGGCGTGCCCTCCGGCGCGAACGTGAGCTTCAGCCCGGCGACCATCACCAGCGGGCAGAGCTCCTCGGTCAGCATCACCACCTCGTCCGCGACCCCGGCGGGCACCTACTCCATCAGCCTCAACGGCAACGGGACGAGCGCCAACCGCTCGGCCGTCTTCACCCTCACCGTCGGCGGGACCGGCGGCGGGCGCACCTTCACCAACGACACGCCCTTCGAGATCAACGACGGCTACCAGGACTACACCGACATCGACGTCGCCCTCGACGGGGAACCCGAAAGCACGTTCACCGTCACGGCCGACATCCAGCACACCTGCTCGCAGGACGTGCGCATCACCCTGTACCAGCCGAACGGGTCCGCCCGGGTGCTGAAGTACGAGGGCTACGAGGCCTGCACCCCCTACGACGGGCCGGTCACCTTCACCGTGAGCAACCCCTCCGGGCTCGGCAACGGCACCTGGTCGCTCATGGTCGGCGACTACTTCCAGGGAGACACCGGAGTGGTCAACTCCTGGAGCATCTCCTTCTAGCGGGAACACCCCAAGAAACCGGAGAGCGAGCACCCGGCGGTGGCCCGGACCTGTGAGGGTCCGGGCCACCGCCCCCGCCGTTATCCGGGAAGCCTGCCCGGCAGGTCGGAGACGCTCTCGCGCCAGGCCCGGTGCAGGTCCGCGAACCGGCCCGCGTCCCGGACGAGCCGATCGGGCGGCCCGTCCTCGACGATCTCGCCGCCCTCCATGACCAGGACCCGGTCGGCGATCTCGACGGTCGAGAGGCGGTGCGCGATGATCAGGGCGGTCCGGTCGGCGAGGATCGTGCGCATCGCCCGCTGCACCAGCCGTTCCCCCGGTACGTCGAGACTTGAGGTCGCCTCGTCGAGGATCAGCACCGCCGGGTCGGCGAGGAAGGCCCTGGCGAAGGCGACGAGTTGCCGCTGTCCCGCGGAGAGCCGTCCGCCGTGCTTGCCGACCTGGGTGTCGTAGCCGTCGGCGAGCGCGGAGACGAAGCCGTGGGCGCCGACCGCCTTGGCGGCCTCGACGACCTCGGCCGTGGACGCCTCCGGCCTGCCGAACCTGATGTTGTCCGCGACCGACCCGGTGAACAGGAAGTTCTCCTGCGTCACCAGGACCACCGCCGCGCGCAGCGTCTCGTCGTCCAGGTCGCGCAGATCGACCCCGTCCAGCAGCACACGCCCGGCGACCGGGTCGTAGAACCTGGCCACGAGCTTGGCCAGGGTGGTCTTGCCCGCCCCCGTCGTGCCGACCAGCGCCACACTCTGCCCGGCGGGAATCGTCAGGTCCATCCTGGGCAGTACGGGGGTCCCGTCGAGGTAGGAGAACTCGACCGCCTCGAACCGGACACCACCGCGTGGCCGTACCAGCGGCACGGGGTCACGCGGCTCGGCGACGTCGGGTCTCTCCTCCAGCACGCCGGAGAGCTTCTCCAGCGCCGCGCCCGCCGACTGGAAGGCGTTGTAGAACTGGCTGATCTCCTGCATCGGCTCGTAGAACTGACGCAGGTAGAGCAGGAACGCGGCCAGCACGCCGACCGTGACGTGGCCGCCGAGCGCCAGCCACCCGCCGTAGAGCAGGATCGCGGCGATCGTGACGTTCCCGATCAGTTTGACGACCGGTGCGAAGATCGAGATCAGGCGCATGCCCTGGATGTTGGCGTCGCGGTAGTCGACGTTGAGCCGGCCGAAGATCTCCTGGTTGCGCGGCTCCCTGCGGAAGGCCTGGACCGCCCTGACACCGGCCATCGACTCCACGAAGTGGACGATCAGCAGCGCGACCGTCTCCCGTGTCCTGCGGTAGGCGATGCTCGACTGCCGCCGGAACCAGCGGGTGAACAGCAGCAGCACCGGCAGCGGGAGCAGGGCGACCAGGCCGAGCCGTACGTCGAGGACGAGCAGCAGGACGGCGGTCCCGGTCAGTGTCAGCACCGCGGTGACGAGCCCGTCGAAGCCGGATTCGAGCATCTCGTAGATGGCGTCGATGTCGGAGGTGAGCCGGGAGACGACCCGGCCGGAGGTGTAGTCCTCGTGGAAGGACAGCGAAAGCCGCTGGAAGTGGGCGAAGACCCGCCGCCGCAGTTCGAGCAGGACGTCCTGGCCGATACGGCCGGAGCGCCTGAGGAACACCTGCCGGGTCGCCGCCTGGAGCGCCGCGGCCACCAGCACCGCCATGACCACCGTGACGAGCGTGCCCGGTCCCTGTCCCGAGGTCATCGGCGGGATGCCCGAGTCGATGCCCACCTTGACCAGGAACGGGATGGCCAGCGAGGCCCCGTTGCAGACCACGATGACCGCGACGAGCACCGCGATCTCCCGCCGGTACGGCCGCAGCAGCTCGGCCAGCAGCCGTCGCGACCGGGCGCGCAGCAGGAAGGAGGCCCGCTCGGACAGCTCGTCCTGGTTCTCCGCGGCGACGCCCCGCCAGCCCGGGCTCTCGCCGGTCGTCTCCGTCTTCTGGTTCTCCTTCGTGGTCCCGCTCACAGCAGCGCCTCCTGTTCGTCCAGCGGCTCGTCGAGGGCCGCCGACAGCAGCTCGCGGTACTCGGGAACGGTCGCCATCAGCTCGTGGTGCGGGCCGACGTGGGTGATCGTGCCGTCGAGCAGCAGGGCGACCCGGTCGGCGAGCAGCACCGTCGAGGCGCGGTGCGCGACGACGATCCCGGTCGCGTCCCGCAGCACCCGCCTGAGCGCCTCCTCGACCAGGGCCTCGGTCTCGACGTCCAGGGCGGAGAGGGTGTCGTCGAGGACGAGGACCTTCGGCCTGGCCAGCACGGCGCGGGCCAGGGCCAGGCGCTGACGCTGGCCACCGGACAGCGACATGCCCTGCTCACCGATCCTGGTCTCCAGCCCCCACGGCAGGTCGTGGACGAACCCGGCCTGGGCGATCTCGACGGCCGCCGCCATCTCCTCCTCGGTGGCGTCGTGCCGTCCCAGTGTGAGGTTCTCCCTGACGCTCATCGAGAACAGCGTCGGCTCCTCGAAGGCGGTGGCGACCATGGTGCGGAGCGCGGTCAGGGACAGGTCCCGCACGTCGTGTCCGTCGAGGGTGACCCGGCCCTCGGTGACGTCGTGCAGACGGGGCACCAGCGAGGTCAGCGTGGTCTTGCCCGACCCCGTCGCGCCGACGACCGCCACCGTCTCCCCGGGACGGACGTCCAGCCAGACGTCGCGCAGCACCGGCCTGTCCGCGCCGGGGAAGGTGAAGCCGACCCCCTCGAAGCGCAGGTGCCCGCGGGGCCGTTCGACCGCGTCCGTGCCGCCGACGATGGCGGGCTCGGTGTCCAGGACCTCCATCACCCGGTCGGCCGCGGTCATCGCCTCCTGGCCCATCACCAGGATGAAGCCGAGCGCGGAGATGGGCCACACCAGCTGCAGCATCAGCGTGGTGAAGGCCACCATCGTGCCCAGGGTCAGCGCTCCCGTGCCGACCGCGAGCGCACCGGTCAGCAGCACCACGGCGAGGGTGACGTTGGGGACGACCTCAAGGAAGGTGAAGAAGCGGGAGGACAGGCCCACCTTCTCCATCGCGGTGCGGTAGATCTTCAGCGCCGCGTCGCCGAAGACGCCGCCGACGTACGGCCCCCGCCCGAAGGCCTTGATCGTGCGGATGCCCGCCGCGGACTCCTCGACCAGGGTGGCCAGGTCGCCCTGCTGGTCCTGGACCCGGCGTGAGGCGTCGACGTACCCCCGCTCGAAACGCAGCGAGATGAGGGCGATCGGCAACGCCGAGGCGGCGACCAGCAGGCCGAGCGGCCAGTACATGTTCAGCAGCAGGCCCGTGACCGTCACGATCTGGACGCTGATCAGGACGAGGAAGAGCATGCCGAAGCCGAGGAAGCGCCGGATCGCCGACAGGTCGGTCGTCGCGCGGGACAACAGCTGCCCGGACTGCCAGGAGCCGTGGAAGCCCATAGGCAGCCGCTGGAGGTGGGCGTAGAGGTCGTCGCGGATGCTGGTCTCCACGCCGAGGACGGCCTCGCCGAGCATCCACCTGCGCAGCAGGACCAGCAGCGCCTCACCCGCGCCGAGGGCCAGCGCGAGCAGGAACAGCGGGAGCAGCGCGCCGGTCTCACCGCTGGCGACGGGGCCGTCGATGACCTCCCTGCCGATCAGCGGGATGACGATGCCGATCCCGACCCCGGCCAGGGCGGCCAGCCAGATGACGATCAGCCGGGTCGTGTAGGGACGGAGGTAGGGCCGCAACCGCCACAGTGACGAGATCCTGGCGCGGCGGGGGTGGGGGAGAGGGGAACGGGTGGTACCGGATTCTCGCGCTGAGGCGACGGTATCGGGGGGCATCAGCAGGCAGCACACTCCTTACTGGGTTCAGCACTGTCCTCGCAGAAGGGCCCGTAAAGGCTAAAACCCCCGTCAAACGGTTTTCCGCGTCACGGGCCCCGGTGAACGCCCGCCGGATCGGTCCCCCCGTCCGGCGTGCGGCGACCATCAGAGTGTCCGCAACGGTTCAGACGCCGACAACTGTCCTGAAAGTGGGCCTCCCCTGACATCGGGGCCACACGACCCGCGTCTCCACCCACGGGTGGAGTTCTCCTGTCTCCACCCGTGCTCCGATCCGCGCCGGGACCACCGTCCCTACCGTCGGTGACATGGATTCGCTGCAGATCGCCGTCTTCTCCCTCGTCGTCCTCGCCCTCGTCGTCTACCGCCAGATGCGGACCCGGCCCGCCGCGGGACGCGGCCTGCTGGTCTTCGGCCTCATCCTGACGGTGGCCGGGGTGTACGGCGGCGGCCTCCTGGAGGAGAGCCCGTCCGTCCTCGGCGTCGCCGTGATCGCCGTCGAGGCGGTCATGGCCGTCGCCTTCGGCGCCCTGCGCGCCTGGACCGTGCGGGTGTGGCGGGAGGCCGACGGGGTCGCCTGGGCCAGGGGCACCGCATGGACCCTGGCGGCCTGGGTGGTCTCCTTCGCCGCCCGCCTGGCCCTGTTCGCCGCGGGCGGCGCGCTCGGCCTCACCTACCGGCCGGCCGCCGCCCTCGTCTTCGCGGGCCTGACCGTCGCGGCCCAGGCCGTCCTGGTCGCCAGGAGGGGGCGGATGCTCGGCGAGGCCGTACCGGCGTGGGTGCCCGCCTCGCAGCCGGCCGGGCGGGATCGGTAACGTCCGTGGCGTGACGACGCGACTCAGGGACACCACGATCGCCCCCGTTGTCCTGCGGGCCGGGGTGATCGTGTTGTTCCTGATCGCGCAGGCGGGTGCCGGGGCCGGGTTCGGCCTGTCGGGGGAGAGGCTCGCGGTCACGCTCCTGGCCTTCGCCGTCGCC
This sequence comes from Streptosporangium sp. NPDC020145, assembly GCF_040631275.1. Taxonomy (NCBI): domain Bacteria; kingdom Bacillati; phylum Actinomycetota; class Actinomycetes; order Streptosporangiales; family Streptosporangiaceae; genus Streptosporangium; species Streptosporangium sp. NPDC020145. The sequence goes on from NZ_JBEXZT010000001.1 coordinate 618,037, forward strand.
GGGTTCCTCGCCGTGGCGATCCTGCCGTCGGCGACCGGGCCCTCGCCGCGCATGCCGCTCCTCGGGGTGCCGGTCAAGGTCGTGGCCCTCGGCCTGGCGGTGCTGCTCGCGCTCTGGCTGGAGACGGTGGCCGTCGACGGACCGGCCGTCGCGGTCCTGCTCTTCGGCGTGGGGACCGCCGCGGTCAGGTATCCCCTCGCCCGCTCGCTGCCGATCGGAGGGCTCGCGCTGGGCGGGCTGCTGGTGGCCGGGGCGGTGACCGGCGCCCTGGAGCGGGACCTCAGCCTGGCCTTCAGCCTCTGCATGGTCTTCATGATCGCCTACTCGATCAGGGAGCGCAGGGCCGCCAGGAGCGCGCAGGAGCGGGAGGCGGTGCTCGCCGAGCGCGCCCGTATCGCCAGGGAGATACACGACATCCTCGCCCACAGCCTGTCGGCGCAGATCGTGCACCTGGAGGGGGCCAGGATGCTGCTGCGCGCCGACCGGCCGGGAGAGGCCCTGGAGCGGGTCGAGCGCGCCGGTGACCTGGCCAGGAACGGGCTTGAGGAGGCACGAAGGGCCGTGTCCGCGCTGCGGGAGAACCAGCCGCCGCTGCCCGAGGCGCTGCGGAGGCTGGCCGAGGAGTTCCACGCCGCGACCGGGCAGGAGTGCGCCCTGCTGACGTCGGGCAGGCAGCGGCGGCTGCCACCGGAGACCGAGCTGGCGGTGATCCGCACCGCCCAGGAGGCGGTCACCAACGTGCGCCGGCACGCGCCCGGCTCCCCGGCGACCGTACGGCTCGGCTTCCACGGCGGCTCGTGCGAACTGGAGGTCACCAACCCCCTGGCGGACTCCCCGGGGACGCCCGGGGGAGGATACGGGATCGTGGGCATGCGGGAACGGGCCGAGCTTCTCGGCGGGACGCTGGAGTCGGGGGAGCGGGAGGGGATCTTCCTGGTCCGGCTGCGGGTGCCCGCGTGAGCGCCCGGGTGCTGGTGGCCGACGACCAGGCCGTGGTCCGCGAGGGGCTGGTCCTGCTGCTCGGCCTGCTGCCGGACGTCGAGGTGGTCGGCTCGGCCGGGGACGGGCTGGAGGCGCTGCGGCTGGTCGCGGAACTGCGCCCCGACGTGGTGCTGATGGACCTGCGGATGCCGAGGATGGACGGGGTCGAGGCGACCCGGGAGATCCGTGCCGCCTTCCCCGCGACCCAGGTCGTGGTGCTGACCACCTACGCGGACGACGAGTCGGTCTTCGCCGCGCTGCGCGCCGGGGCGCGCGGCTTCCTCACCAAGAGCGCGGGCGCGGAGGAGATCGGCAGGGCCGTCGCGGCGGTCGTCAACGGCGACGCCCAGCTCGACCCTGGCGTGCAGCGCCGCCTGCTCAACGCCGTGATGGGGGAGCCGTCCCCGCCGCCGGGCCGTACCCGGCCTGCGGAGCGGGAGCGGCAGGAGCGGCGGGGGCGGGGGCCGCTGCCCGACGGGCTGACCCCGCGTGAGGCGGAGGTGCTGCGCCTCATCGCCAGGGGACTGTCGAACGCCGAGATCGCCGCCGTCCTGTTCATCGGCGAGGCCACCGTCAAGACGCACATCAACAACCTGTTCGCCAAGGCCCGGCTGCGCGACCGGGTCCACGCCGTCACCTACGCCTACCGCGTCGGCCTGGCGGAGCCGGAGACCGGCGGGGCGTAGGGAACGCGTCAATAAACGGTGCGAAGGCGTATGGAACGCATCAAGGCGCGCAAAAACCCATAAATCCCGCGATTTCCTTGTCGCATGGCCGCCAAACGGCGGCCGGGAACGTATGCGCCAACAAGGAGTGAGGATGGCCGACGTCATCTTCGTCGCCCTGACGATCGCGATCTTCGCGGTCCTCGGGCTCGTCGTCAAGGCGGTGGAACGGCTGTGAGCGCCGTCAACGCCATCGGCCTGGTCGTGGCCGTCGTGCTGGCGGCCCTCATGGTCGCCGCCCTGTTGTTCCCGGAGCGCTTCTGATGTCACCGGCCCTGTCGGGGATCGTGTTCATCGCCTCCCTGATCGTCGCCCTCGCGGTGGTCCACCGCCCGCTCGGCGACTACATGTACCGCGTCTACACCGCCCCCGGGCACCTGGCCGCCGAGCGGGTGATCTACCGGCTGGCCGGGGTCCGCCCCGAGGCCGGGCAGCGCTGGAGCGCCTACGCCCGCGCCGTGCTCGCCTTCTCCGCGGTCTCGGTCCTGCTGCTGTACGGCCTGCAGCGCCTGCAGGAACGGCTGCCGCTGAGCCTGGGCATGCCCCCGGTCACCGGCCACGTCGCCTGGAACACCGCGGTCAGCTTCGTCACCAACACCAACTGGCAGGCCTACTCCGGCGAGTCCACCATGGGACACCTGGTGCAGATGGCCGGGCTCGCGGTGCAGAACTTCGTCTCGGCCGCGGTCGGCATGGCCGTGGCGATCGCCCTGGTCCGCGGCTTCGCCCGCGGCCGGAGCGAGGAACTGGGCAACTTCTGGGTCGATCTCGTACGCGGCTCGGTCCGCATCCTGCTGCCGATCGCCTTCGTCGGGGCGCTCGTGCTGGTCGCGGGCGGCCTGGTGCAGAACCTCGCCGCGCCGTACGAGGTGACCACCCTGACCGGCGGCACCCAGGCGATCACCGGTGGCCCGGTCGCCAGCCAGGAGATCATCAAGGAACTCGGCACCAACGGCGGCGGTTTCTACAACGCCAACTCCTCCCACCCCTTCGAGAACGCCACCGGCTGGACGAACTGGGTGGAGATCTTCGCGATCCTGCTGATCCCGTTCGCGCTGCCGCGCACCTTCGGCCGCCTGGTCGGCGACCGGCGGCAGGGATACGCGATCGTCGCGATCATGGCCACCCTCGCCGTCGTCAGCGTCGCGGTGCTGACCGGCCTGGAACTGGCCCACAACGGCACCGTCCCGCAGGCTGTCGGTGCCGCGACCGAGGGCAAGGAGGTGCGCTTCGGCGTCGCGAACTCCGCGACCTTCGCCGCGGCCACCACGCTCACCTCGACCGGCGCCGTCAACTCCTTCCACGACTCCTACACCGCGCTCGGCGGCATGGTCACGATGGTCAACATGATGCTGGGTGAGGTCGCGCCCGGCGGCGTCGGCTCCGGTCTGTACGGCATGCTGGTACTGGCCGTGATCACGGTGTTCGTCGCCGGGCTGATGGTCGGCCGCACCCCCGAGTACCTGGGCAAGCGGATCGGCGCCCGCGAGATCAAACTCGCCTCGATGTACTTCCTGGTCACCCCCGTCCTGGTGCTCGTCGGCACCGCGCTGGCGATGGGCTCGTCCGAACAGCGCGCGAGCATGCTCAACGGCGGGCCGCACGGCCTGTCGGAGGTGCTCTACGCCTTCACCAGCGCCTCGAACAACAACGGCTCGGCCTTCGGCGGCCTGACCGTCAGCACGCCGTGGTACGACACCGCGCTCGGGCTGTGCATGGCGTTCGGCCGGTTCCTGCCGATCGTGTTCGTGCTGGCCCTGGCCGGCTCCCTGGCCCGCCAGGACCCGGTTCCGGTCTCGGCGGGCACGCTGCCGACCCACCGGCCGCAGTTCGTCGGCATGGTCGTCGGCGTGACGGTCGTCCTGGTCGCGCTGACCTTCCTCCCCGCCCTGGCGCTCGGCCCGCTCGCAGAAGGAATCCGGTAGACGTGTCCACCCCAACGCTCCAGGCCCCGGCCCCGGGGAGCCCGCGCAAGGAGAGCCGGGTCGGCGGCGGCCTGCTCGACCCCGCCCAGCTGATCACCTCCCTTCCCGCCGCGTTCACGAAGCTCAACCCGGCCACGCTGTGGCGCAACCCCGTCATGTTCGTCGTCGAGGTCGGCGCGGTCTTCACCACCGCCCTCGCGATCCTCGACCCCTCGTTCTTCGCCTGGGCCGTCGTGGTCTGGCTCTGGCTGACCGTGCTCTTCGCCAACCTCGCCGAGGCCGTGGCCGAGGGCCGGGGCAAGGCGCAGGCCGCCACACTGCGCGCCGCCAAGCGCGACACCGTCGCCCGCAGGCTCAGGGACTGGCGGCCCGGCTCCGAGGAGCCCTCCTACGACCAGGTCGGCGCGCCCGAACTGCGGCAGGGCGACCATGTGGTCGTCGAGGCGGGGGAGATCATCCCCGGCGACGGTGACGTGGTCGAGGGCATCGCCAGCGTGGACGAGTCGGCCATCACCGGCGAGTCAGCGCCCGTCATCCGCGAGTCCGGCGGCGACCGCTCCGCCGTCACCGGCGGCACCAAGGTCCTCTCCGACCGGATCGTCGTACGGATCACCCAGAAGCCCGGGGAGAGCTTCATCGACCGGATGATCGCCCTGGTCGAGGGCGCCGACCGGCAGAAGACCCCCAACGAGATCGCCCTCAACATCCTGCTGGCCGCGCTGACCGTCATCTTCCTGACCGCGACCGTCACCATGCAGCCCCTGGCCATCTACTCCAAGGCCGTCAACCCCGGGGTCCCCGACTCGCTCGCCCTGACCGCCGACGGCGTCAGCGGGATCGTGCTCGCGGCCCTGCTGGTCTGCCTCATCCCCACCACGATCGGCGCCCTGCTGTCGGCGATCGGCATCGCGGGCATGGACCGGCTCGTGCAGCGCAACGTGCTGGCCATGAGCGGCCGCGCGGTCGAGGCCGCGGGGGACGTCTCCACGCTGCTGCTGGACAAGACCGGCACCATCACGCTCGGCAACCGGCAGGCCGCCGAGTTCGTCCCGGCGCCCGGCGTCTCCGCCGAGGAACTGGCCGAGGCGGCCCAGCTGTCCAGCCTCGCCGACGAGACCCCGGAGGGCCGCTCCATCGTCGTGTTCGCCAAACAGGCCTACGGCCTGCGTGAACGCGCCCCCGGTGAGCTGGCCCACGCCGAGTGGGTGCCCTTCACCGCCCAGACCCGCATGTCCGGGGTCGGGGTGGACGGCCGCCAGGTCCGCAAGGGCGCGGCGACCGCGGTGATGAAGTGGGTGCGCGACCACGGCGGCCACCCGACCGGCGAGGTCGGCGCGATCGTGGACGCCGTCTCCGCCTCCGGAGGCACCCCGCTGGTCGTCGGCGAGATCACGGGCGGCCCCGGTGGCACCGCCAGGGTGCTCGGCGTGATCCACCTCAAGGACGTCGTCAAACAGGGCATGCGCGAACGGTTCGACGAGATGCGCAGGATGGGCATCCGCACCGTCATGATCACCGGCGACAACCCGCTGACCGCCAGGGCCATCGCCGACGAGGCCGGGGTCGACGACTTCCTGGCCGAGGCCACCCCGGAGGACAAACTCGCGCTGATCCGCAAGGAACAGCAGGGCGGGCGGCTGGTCGCGATGACCGGCGACGGCACCAACGACGCCCCCGCCCTCGCCCAGGCCGACGTCGGGGTGGCCATGAACACCGGCACCTCCGCCGCCAAGGAGGCCGGGAACATGGTCGACCTGGACTCCAACCCCACCAAGCTCATCGAGATCGTGGAGATCGGCAAGCAGCTGCTCATCACCCGGGGCGCGCTGACCACCTTCTCCATCGCCAACGACGTCGCCAAGTACTTCGCGATCATCCCGGCGATGTTCGCCGCCGTCTACCCGGGCCTGGACGCGCTCAACGTCATGCGGCTGGCCGGCCCGCAGTCGGCGATCCTGTCGGCGGTGGTGTTCAACGCGATCGTCATCGTCGCGCTCATCCCGCTGGCCCTGCGCGGGGTGCGCTACCGCCCGGCCAGCGCCTCCAGGCTGCTCAGCCGCAACCTGTACGTCTACGGCCTCGGCGGCGTCGTCGCGCCGTTCGCCGGAATCAAAGTCATCGACCTGCTCATCCAGTTCCTTCCAGGGATGTCTTAAATGGAACGCCTGCCCGGCTGGCTCAGCCGTCACCTCGCCGCGCTGCGCGCGCTGCTCGTCCTCACCCTGCTCCTCGGGCTGGCCTACCCCCTTCTCGTCACCGGAGTCGCCCAGGCCGTGTTCGGCCACCAGGCCGACGGATCCCCCGTCCAGAAGGACGGCAAGGACGTCGGCAGCGAGCTGATCGGCCAGAACTTCACCGGCAAGGACGGAACCCCCGTCGGGAAGTACTTCCAGAGCCGTCCCTCGGCGGCGGGCGACGGCTACGACCCGCTGGCCAGCGGTGCGAGCAACCTGGGCCCCGAGGACGTCCTGGACGTCCTCCCCGTACCGGGTGACGCCGGTAGGCCGTCCCTGCTGACGCGGGTCTGCGCCCGCTCCAGGGCGGTCGGGGAGCTGGAGGGCGTCAGCGGCGCCAGGCCGTACTGCACGCCGGACGGGGTCGGCGCGGTGCTGAAGGTCTTCCCCACGACCGGCACCCCCCAGCGGGTGGTCAGCGCCAACCAGGCCTGCCCCGTCACGCCGTTCCTCACCGCCTACCAGGGCGTCAGGGTCACCTGCGCCAAGCCGGGGGAGGACCTGTCGGCGGGCCGTACGGTCCCGGTCCGCGGCACGGGGGTCGCGGTCGTGCCCGCCGACGCCGTCACCGCGAGCGGCTCAGGGCTCGACCCGCACATCTCCGTGGCCTACGCCGAACTCCAGGCCCCCCGGGTGGCCAGGGAACGCGGCCTGGGCGTGGCGCGGGTCAGGGAACTGATCAGGGAGCACACGACCGGCAGGCCCCTGGGCTTCATGGGCGAGGCGGCGGTCGACGTCCTGGAACTCAACCTCGCCCTCGACAGGGGATGATCGTAGGAAGAGGCGAGAGGAGATGAGCGGGCGATGAACGGGGCGCGCGGGAAACTGCGGATCTACCTGGGCGCGGCCCCCGGCGTCGGCAAGACCTACGCGATGCTCGACGAGGGGCACCGGCGCCTGGGACGCGGCACGGACGTGGTCGTGGGGCTCGTCGAGACCCACGACCGGCCCCGCACCGCGGCGCTGCTCGACGGCCTTGAGACCGTCCCCCGCGCGACCCTGGTCCACCGGGGGGCGAGCTTCACCGAGCTGGACGTGGACGCCGTCATCGCCCGCAAACCGAAACTGGTGCTGATCGACGAGCTGGCGCACACCAACGTGCCCGGCTCGCGCAACGCCAAGCGCTGGCAGGACGTCGAGGAGATCCTGGACGCGGGGATCGACGTCATCTCCACCGTCAACATCCAGCACCTGGAGTCGCTCAACGACGTCGTCCAGGAGATCACCGGCGTTCCGCAGCGCGAGACCGTCCCCGACGAGGTGGTACGGCAGGCCGACGCCGTACAGCTGGTGGACATGGCGCCGGACGCGCTGCGCCGCAGGATGGCCCACGGCAACATCTACCTTCCGGAGAAGGTGGACGCGGCCCTGTCGAACTACTTCAGGGTCGGCAACCTCACCGCGCTGCGGGAGCTGGCGCTGCTGTGGGTCGCGGGCAAGGTCGACGACCAGCTCGACCGCTACCGCGCCGAACACGGCATCGCCGGGACCTGGGAGGCGCGCGAACGCGTCGTGGTCGCGCTGACCGGCGGCCCCGAGGGCGACACCCTGGTACGGCGGGCCGCCAGGATCGCCGCCAGGACCAAGGGCGCCGATCTGCTGGCCGTCCACGTCACCCGTTCCGACGGGCTGAACGGCACCGACCCGGCGCACCTGGCCCGCCAGCGCGCCCTGGTGGAGAGCCTGGGCGGCACCTACCACCAGGTGGTCGGCGACAGCGTCCCGCGCGCGCTGCTCGACTTCGCCGGCGGGGTCAACGCCACCCAGCTCGTGCTCGGCGCCTCCCGCAGGGGACGTTTCGCGCAGCTTTTCTCCCGGGGGGTCGGGGTCACGACCACCGCCATGTCCGGCTCCATCGACGTCCACATGATCACGCACGGCGAGGTGGGCAGAGGAGCCGGGCGCGACCGGCCGAGGGCGGCGCTCACCCGAGGACGCAGGATCGCGGGCTGGGCCATGGCGCTGCTGGGCATCCCGGCGATCACCGCGCTGCTCGCCCCGCTCAGGGACGGCCTGAAGCTGTCGAGCGCGATCCTGATATTCCTGCTCATGGTGGTCTGCGTCGCCCTCGCCGGAGGGATGTGGCCCGCGGTCACCGCGGCCGTCGCCGGGTTCATGCTGCTCAACTACTACTTCACCCCGCCGGTCGACCGGTTCACCATCGCCGACCCGGAGAACATCTTCGCGCTCAGCGTCTACGTGCTGGTCGCCGTCATGGTCAGCGCGGTGGTCGACCTGGCCGCCAGACGGACCAGGGAGGCGGCCAGGGCGAGCGCGGACGCCGAGGTGCTGTCCACCCTGGCGGGACACGTGCTCAGAGGGGAGGCGGCGCTGGCTTCCCTGCTGGCGCGGCTGCGCGAGACCTTCGGGCTGACCTCCGTCACGCTGCTCGAACGCACCGGCGAGCCCGCCCCCGACGACCGCTCCGAGCCCGCGGCGTGGCGGATCGCGGCCACCTCGGGAGGGCCGCCCTGCGCCACCCCCGGCGCCGCCGACACCGACGTGGTGATCGACCGCGACCTGGTGCTCGCCGCGCGCGGCAGGCTGCTCGACGCGGCCGACCGCAGGGTCCTGGAGGCCTTCGCCGCGGAGGCGGCCGTCGCCCTGCGCCAGGAGCGGCTGCGGCGTGAGGCGGACCTGGCCGGGCCGCTGGCCGAGGCCGACAGGATGCGCACCGCGCTGCTCGCCGCCGTCAGCCACGACCTGCGCACCCCCCTGGCCTCGGCCAGGATCGCGGTCGACAGCCTGCGCAGCACCGAGATCGACTGGAGCGAGACGGACCGGCGGGAACTGCTGGCCACCGCGGACGAGTCGCTGGTCAAGCTCGACCGGCTGGTCGCCAACCTGCTCGACATGAGCCGCCTGCAGGCGGGGGTGCTCGGACTGGCCCTCGAACCCGTCGCGGTGGGGGAGGTCGTCCCGCGCTCCGTCGACGACCTCGGGCCGCTCGGCGAGCGTGTCGAGGGCGACATCCCGCCCGGCCTGCCCGAGGTCGTCGCCGACCCGGCCCTGGTCGAGCGGATCCTGGTCAACGTGATGTCCAACGCGGTGCGTTACACCCCGGGAGACCACAAGGTCCTGGTCACCGCCAGCTCCTACGGCGACAGCGTCGAGGTCCGCGTCATCGACCGGGGCCCCGGCGTGCCGAGGGAGGCGCACGACCGGATCTTCATGCCCTTCCAGCGTCTGGGCGACCGCGACAACCACACCGGTGTCGGCCTCGGCCTCGCCCTCTCCAGAGGGCTGGCCGAGGCGATGGGCGGGACGCTCACGCCGGAGGAGACACCAGGGGGAGGCCTCACCATGATCCTGAAGCTGCCCATCGCCCCCGAGGAGCGGACATGACCCGCGTCCTCGTCGTCGACGACGAACCGCAGATCCTGCGCGCGCTGCGCATCAACCTCCTGGCCAGGCACTTCGAGGTCGCGGTCGCCGACGGCGGCGGCGCCGCCCTGCGCGAGGCCGCCGACTGGCACCCCGACCTCGTCGTCCTGGACCTCGGGCTGCCGGACATCGACGGGATCGACGTCATCCACGGGCTGCGCGGCTGGACCAAGGTGCCGATCATCGTGCTGTCGGGACGGGCGGGCAACCAGGACAAGGTCGAGGCCCTGGACGCCGGGGCCGACGACTACGTCACCAAGCCGTTCAACATCGACGAACTGCTGGCCCGCATCAGGGCCGTCACGCGCAGGACCACCGTCCACGAGGCCGAACTCGCCCGCGTCGAGGTCGGCGCGCACGTGGTCGACCTGGCGGGCAAGACGATCTCCGGAGGGGTACGGCTGACGCCGACCGAGTGGCAGTTGCTGGAGATCCTGCTGCGCAACCCGGGCAAACTCATCAGCCAGCGCCAGCTGCTGACCGAGGTCTGGGGCGCCGCCTACGTCAGGGAGACCCACTACCTGCGCCAGTACATGGCCCAGATCCGCAGGAAACTGGAGCCCGACCCGGCCCGCCCGGTCCACCTGCTCACCGAACCCGGCATGGGCTACCGCTTCCAGCCCTGAACGAACCCCGTCCTGGAAGGGCGGGCGACGGGACAGCACCGTAATCCTGAAAAATCAGGAAAAGGCGGCTCATGCCGTGCGGGGGCGTGCGATGGCCGTCATCAGCAGGCCGCCGGACACCAGCCACCGGCCGTCGAACCCCGTCAGCGGGCGCCCCTCGACCAGCGGGCCCTCGACGAGGATGCGGGCGCTGAAGACGCCCGAAGGGTCGAAGGTGACGTGGGCCTCCTCGAAGCCGAGCCAGCGCCGGGCCAGGGGGTACCAGGCCTTGTAGACGCTCTCCTTGGCGCTGAACAGCAGCCGGTCCCAGTGCACGTCCCCGCCGAGCAGTTCGAGCTCCTTGCGTTCGCCCTCCGAGGAGACGGCCCTGAGCACGTCCTCGGGGAGCGGCTCGTGGGGCTCGGCGTCGATGCCGACGGTCAGGGCCTCAAGAGAGACGGCGGCGGCGCGGTAGCCCGCGCAGTGGGTGATGGCGCCCGTCACCCCGCCGGGCCACGTGGGTGCCCCGCGCTCGCCGGGCAGGATCGGCACGGGCGGCAGTCCGAGATCGGCCAGCGCCCGCCTGGCGCAGTGGCGCGCGGTGGTGAACTCGATCCGCCGTTTGCCGACCGCGCGGGCGATGACGGCCTCCTCCTCGGGGAACAGCGTGGCCTCGGGCGGGTCGTCGAAGGCCTCGGCGCTCGCCACCCAGGACGGCAGAATCCTGTCGATCACGAGGCCGCCCCGGGGGAGGACAGGATCAGGCGCGGCCTGCCGGGCGGGGTCGGCCGGGGCCGCCACTCACGGGGATAGCCGAGGGAGACCTCCTCGAAGCGCACGCCGTCGTGCCAGGTCGTCCTGGGGATGTGCAGATGGCCGTAGACGACCGCGGCGGCGTCGAAACGCAGGTGCCAGTCGGCGGTCAGCTCGGTGCCGCACCAGATCGCGAACTCCTGGTGCCGCAGGATCCTGGTCGGCTCACGGACCAGCGGATAGTGGTTGACGAGCACGGTGGGCACGCCCTCGGGGCGTCCGGCGAGCCTGCGTTCGGTCTCGGCGATCCTGGCCCGGCACCAGGCGGCACGGGAGGGGTACGGGTCGGGGTGCAGGAACATCTCGTCGGTGCACACCACCCCCTTCTCGTACGCCAGGGCCAGCGCCTCCTCCTCGGTCGCCGCGCCGGGCACCCGGAAGGTGTAGTCGTAGAGCACGAACAGCGGGGCGACGGCCACCGGCCCGCCGGGCCCCTCCCACACCGGGTAGGGGTCCTCGGGGGTCACCACCCCCAGGTTCCGGCAGACCTTCACCAGGTGCCGGTAGCGTTCCTCGCCGCGCAGCTGGACGGGGTCGCTGGGATGGGTCCACAGCTCGTGGTTGCCCGGCGCCCACACGACCTTCGCGAAGCGCTCGGAGAGCAGGCGCAGTGCCCACTCGACGTCGGCGACCGCCTCGGATACGTCCCCGGCGACCAGCAGCCAGTCGGAGGGGGAGTCCGGCCGCAGCCCCTCGACGATCCTCCGGTTCTCCTGGTATCCGATGTGCAGGTCGCTGATGGCCAGCAGCGAGGTCATGCTTGCACCGTCCTCGGTGGTTCAGAGGTCTCCCGGGCCACGGCGGCCCGGGGGTCGTCCGCCGGGGCGGGCCCACGCGGCCGCGCCGTACGGCGTCGCCGCCTCCGTCCCCGTCCGCCCCGATGCCAGGAAGATATCCGGAACCCCCGCGATCACCAAGAGGGTGGGTTCGGGGAGCCACGGCCGTACGGCACGGGCGGGTCAGGGCGGGCGCCGGTCCCCGGAGAGGGTGAGGGCGCGTTCCAGCAGGCCGAGCAGCCGGGTGTGCTCCCGGCCGCCGCGCTGTTCCGGGGGAAAGGTGTTCAGCGCGGCCCGCAGCCAGCAGGCGGCGACCCCCGGAGCCGACTCCATGACCGCCGCGGCGGCCTCGCCCAGGGCCGTCAGGTGCTCGTGATCCGTACACGCGGGCGTGGGTCTCGCGGCGATGCCCCGGCCCGTCCCCTCGTGGGGCGAGCCCGACCGCGGCCGCGCCCGTCCTCCGTGCGCGGTTCTCTCACATGTGGTTCTCTCACGCGCGGTGCGGACCCGCTTCCACCGGACCGCCGACTTGTCGCCCGCCACGCCATCACCCGACCAGACCGACTCCATAATGTCAATATTACCTACCGATTTATAGGGTATATCTGCGACGTGTGACTTCGGGAGCGGGAGGCCGGTGGCGGCATGCCCATGATCAGACCTTTACCCCGGTTTGCAGCGCCGGAGGTGTCGGCGTCTCGGACACGCGTCGTAGCCTGACGACTACCGCGGACAACGGAGCGTTCACCCATGCCAGTGACATCGACCATGCATCCGGCTGTCGGCGCGGCCTTCCTCAGACGCGACCGCGCGGGCCGGGCACTCGCGGCGGACGCCGAACGCGTCGCCCTGGCCTGCCGTGAGATGGCGTCGCGGTTCCGCAGGGGCGGAAAGCTGATCGTCTTCGGCAACGGCGGCTGCGGCACGGACGCGGCCCACATCACCGCCGAGTTCATGCACCCGGTCATCGTCGGCAGACGGACGCTTCCCGCGCTGGCGCTGAGCAACGACTGCGCGACCGTCACCGGGGTGAGCGGAAGGGAGGGCCTCGCCGAGGCCTTCGCCCACCAGGTGCGCCGCTGGGCGGACCCGGCCGACATGGCGCTGGGGATCTCCCGCGACGGCCGCTGCGAGAACGTGCTGCGCGGTCTGGAGACGGCGGGGGAACTGGGCCTGCTGACCGTCGCGCTCACCGGGGGCGACGGCGGGATCACGGCCGGGCGGGGCGTTGCCGACCATCTGCTGGCGGTCGACTCCGACGACCCCGCCGTGGTCAAGGAGGTCCACGTGACCCTCTGCCACCTGCTGTGGGAACTGGTCCACGTGTTCTTCGAGAAGGCGGGACCCGTGGGCGAGGGAGCGCGATGAGCACGCTTGAGGATCCCGCCGCCGGGGCGGTGCCCGCCCTCTACCCCTTTCCCGCCCCGGGACGGCGGATCGCCGCCCCCGCACGATCCGACTCCGCCGCGGCGCTGGCCGAGGCCCGCAGGTCGGCCGAGGAGAAGGCGGCCGAGATCGTACGGCTGCGCTGGCAGGTCGCCGAGGTCGCGGGCGACGAACTGGCCGAGTGCGCCCAGGAGATGGCCATCAGGTTCGCCGCGGGAGGCAGGCTGTTCGCCTTCGGCAACGGTGGCGGCAGCGCCGACGCCCAGCAGGTCGCGACCGCCTTCCTGCACCCGGCCTACGGCCTGTCGCTGCCCGCCCTCAGCCTGACCGGCGACGTCGCCGTGGTCACCGCGCTCTCGAACGACGTGGGCTTCGAGGCCGTCTTCGCGCGTCAGCTGGCCACGCTCGGAAGGCGCGGCGACATCGCCCTCGGCCTGTCCACGAGCGGCGGCTCCTTCAACGTCCTGCGGGCCCTGGAGGAGGCCGCGCACCAGGGCATGCTCACCATCGGCCTGGCCGGGGACCAGGGCGGCAGGATGGCCGGGCTCGGCCTGCTCGACTATCTCTTCGTCATCCCGTCGTCGTCGGCGCACCGAGTCCAGGAGGCCCAGGCGACGGTCTACCACGTGCTGTGGGAACTCACCCAGCGAGCGCTCGGGGTGAACCCGCCGGGCACGGGCTGAGGGCGGGCGACGACAGGACAGAGACACAGGACAGAGACACAGGACGGTGGCACAGCGGCGACGGGGTATCGGCGGGCGACGGGCGCGAGGTGGCGGGAGGCGGCATGACGGCGTGGACCGGAGACGGGATCCCCTCCGGCGTGCCCGCGCGGATCGCCCGCAGGGTCGCCGACGCCGTGCTGTACCGGGACCGATCGCCCGCGGCCCCGGGGGAGCGGCCGGGAACGCTGGTGCCGCCGGGACGTCCCGAGGAGGAGGGCACCTCGTGGAGCATGACCGAGTGCCTGCTCGAACGGGCGCAGGACGCCTCGGTCCACCTGTGCCTGCGCTTCCTGCACCTCAGGAGGTGCGGTGTCGAGCGCACCCGGCCGGAGTCCGGAGAGGGGACCTTCCTGTCCTACGACGAGGCGACCGAGCGCGAGATCGGAGTGTCCTTCCCGCTGGCCGTACTGCTCGGCGGGGAGCGGACGACGGAGGTGAACGTCCCCGGGGACCGCTTCACCGAGCAGATCCGCGGCCCCCGCGGCGGACCGGAGGGGCGGGTGGTCTGCGAGCACCTGCCGTTGGACGCGGCCCTCACGATGAGCGCCGAACGCCTGGCCGGGCCGTGCGGGCTCATCCGGTTGCGTGTCGTGGCGCGCAACACCGCGCTCCTGATCGGGCGGGGGGTCTCGGGCGAGTACGCGCTGCGGCGGTCGCTGCTTTCGGCGCACCTGATCGTCGAGACGGACGGCGGGGGCTTCGTCTCGCTCGCCGATCCCCCCGAATGGGCCGGGCCGTTCGCCCGTGCCTGCCGCAACGAGCACACCTGGCCCGCGCTGGTCGGTGAGCCGGGGCACCGTGACGCGGTGCTTTCTTCGCCCGTGGTCCTGCCCGACCACCCGGACGACCCCGCGCAGGCGGGGGATGAGGAGGCCATCGCGTGAGGAGCTTCGCCATGGGAGGAGGACTGCCGCGACGGCCGCTGACCGCGGTGACGACAGCGGCGACGACGGTGGTGACGAGGGCGCTGGTGACGGGAGCCGGCTGGGTGGTCTACCGGGTCCTGCCCCGTCTCGGGCGCCGGGGCGGCCGCCCGGAGAACGGTGGGACGTGACACTCCGCGCGGCGGGAAGCCGCTGAGGAACAGGACAAACCGGGAACGAGGGAATCGGGCATGCACGAGTTCGGGGTCGCGGAGGCGATCCTCATCGCGGTCGAGGAACGCGCGGAGGGCCGGAGGGTGGGCCGGGCCAGGGTGCACGCGGGCGCCCTGCTCCGGGTGACGGAGCCGGAGATCAACCACGCCTTCGCCAAGGTCGCGGAGGGCTCGCTGGCCGAGGGGGCGAAGGTGGAGCTGCTCATCGTCCCCGCCCAGCTCATCTGCCGCAGGTGCGGCCAGACCGCGGCGGCGTTCGTCCCGCGCTCCGTCTGCGTCGAGTGCGACGGCACCGACGTCGAGACCGTGGGCGGCGACGACCTCTTCCTCGATTCCGTCCAGTTCCTGGAGTCCGCCCAGGCCGCCGGGCCCGTGGACGTGCCGGAGCACGCTTGACCACACCAGGGCGTTTTATGGCCTTTTTTGCGACTTCTTGCGTGATGGGGTGATTTATTAGCACGGAGCCCGGGGATGGATCGTCAGGGAATGCGATGATCATGGCCCATTCCGGCTCGCTCTCCGGTAGGCGCATCCGAATGCGGTTGCGGCTGCGAAGTTACCCCCAACAAGACAGAGGAGCGACGCCCATGGCCACCGTCACCCGCGAAACCGATCATCTTCGCGAGCGGATGAGCCGCTACCTGGACGAGTTCCTGGAGCGGGAGACAGCGGAGATGGCCTTCCTGGGTGAGGACCTCGACTTAATACGGCACACCCTGCTCGGTTTCGTCCGCCAGGGCGGCAAACGTCTCAGGCCCGCCTTCGTCCACTGGGGGCACCGGGCGGCGGGCGGCGAACCAGGGGACGAGGCCGTGCTCGCCGCGGGCTGCGCGGTCGAGCTCGTGCACGCGTGCGCGCTGATCCTCGACGACGTGATGGACGAGGCGGAGACCCGGCGAGGGAGGCCCGCCGTACACCTCGCGCTCGCCGAGCACCACGGCGGACGGGGCTGGCGGGGGGACGGGCGGCGCTTCGGGGAGTCGGCCGCGACCCTGTTCGGCATGCTCGCCTACACCTGGGCCGACGCGGCGCTGCTGCGCGCCGGGCCCCACCTCACCGACGCGTTCGAGGTCTTCACCCGGATGAGGACCGAGGTCGTCGGCGGCCAGTATCTCGACCTCGCCTACGCCGCCGGGGGAGCGAGCAGCCCGGTCGAGGCCGCTCGGGTCGCGACGTACAAGTCGGCCAAGTACACCATCGAGCGCCCCCTGCACCTCGGCCACGCCGTCGCGGGTGGCGACCCGAGGCGGCGCGCCCCGCTCAGCGCCTACGCCCTGCCCCTCGGGGAGGCGTTCCAGCTGCGCGACGACGTGCTCGGTGTCTTCGGCGACCCGGAGGTCACCGGCAAACCCGTCGGCGCAGACCTGCGCCAGGGCAAGCACACCTGGCTCACCGCGACGGCCAGGGAGCGGGCGGGCCGGTACGACGCCGCGCTGCTCGACGACGTCCACGACGAGGCGGACGTCGCGGCGGCCCGACGGCTGATCGTCACCACGGGAGCCCTGGAGACGGCCGAGGAACGCATCACGGACCTGGTATCCCTGGCCAGGGCGGCCCTGGACGAGGCGGACCTGCCGGCGGAGGTCGTGCGCGGGCTCGGCGAGCTGGCCGACCTGGCGACGCGGAGGCGGGCGTGAGCCCGGTCGTGGTCGTCGGCGCCGGGCTCGGCGGCCTGGCGGCGACGGTCAGGCTGGCCGCGGCGGGCAGGGACGTCACGCTCGTCGAGGCCAGGGACGTGCCTGGAGGCTGCTGCGGCTCCGTGAGCCTGGACGGCTACCGCTTCGACACAGGTCCCTCCGTGCTGACCATGCCGCAGGTGCTGGCCGACGTCTTCGCCGCGGCAGGGCACGACATGGAGAGCCTGCTGCCGCTGCGGCGTCTGGACCCCTACTACCGGCTGCGTTTCCACGACGGTTCCCACCTGGACGTGGTCGCCGGCCGGGACGCCATGACCGAACGGGTACGCGAGCTGTGCGGAGCGGCCGAGGCCGACAGGTATCTCCGTTTCAGGGCGAGGCTCGGCGAGCTCTTCACCGCGGAGTGGCACGACTTCATCGACCGTGACGTGACCCGGTTGCGGAGCCTGCTGCGCCCTCTCGCCCTGGCGAGGCTGGCCTCTCTGGGGGGTCTGCGACGCCTCGACCGGCTCGTCAAGGCCCACCTCACCGACCCCAGGCTGATCAGGGCGCACACCTTCCAGGCTCTGTACGTGGGGTTGTCCCCTCGTCAGGCCCTCGGCATCTACGCCGTGATCGCGCACATGGACACCGTCGGCGGTGTCTTCTTCCCCGCCGACGGCGGCATGCACGCCATCCCGCGGGCACTGGCCGACGTGGCGCGGAAGGCCGGGGCACGCATCAGGTACGGCACGCGGGCCGTCAGGGTCGAGACCGGCCACGACGGGGTCCGCGCGGTACGGCTCGACACCGGCGAACGCCTGCCCGCCCGGCACGTCGTGGTCGCCTGCGACCTGCCCGGCGCCCATCAGGGGCTGCTGCCGCCCGAGGCGAAGGACTGGCGTCTGCGCCGCCCCCGTTTCTCACCTTCGTGCCTGGTCATGCACTTCGGCCTCGACCGGAGGCTGGCCGACCAGGCTCACCACACGCTGCACTTCGGCAGCGACTGGGACTCCGGCTTCTCCGCCCTGCGCGCGGGCAGGCCACAGCCCGACCCCAGCCTGCTGGTCACCTACCCCGAGTCCGACTCCTCCGCCGCCCCCGAGGGCCACGCGACACTCACCGTGCTGGAGCCGACCGCGAACCTGCGTGGCGAAGGAGACTGGACCCGTCTGACCCCGTACCTGCGCGAACGTCTGCTCGGCAGACTGGCCGGCCTCGGCTACGGCGACCTTTCGCAGGACTCCCGGCTGACCTTCGACCCGCCCGCCTGGGCCGGGCTCGGCCACTCGGCGGGCACCCCTTTCGCCCTGGACCACCGCCTCACACAGACGGCCTGGTTCAGACCGGCGGGCGCGGCCGGCCGTGTCCCCGGCCTGCACTTCGCTGGAATGCACACCGCCCCCGGCGTCGGCGTGCCGCCGGTGCTGATCTCCGGCAGGCTGGCCGCGGAACGCATCCTGAGGACACCCCGATGACCCTGGCTCCTCCGGTGACGCTGACCACCAGCTACGAACTCTGCCGCAGACTCAACGCCCGCCACGGCCGCTCCTACTACCTGGCGACCCGGCTGCTGCCGGCCTGGAAACGTCCCCACGTGCACGCCCTGTACGGTTTCGCGCGCCGTGCCGACGAGATCGTGGACTCTTTCGCGATGACCGGGGACCGGGCGGCCGCGCTGGACGGGTTCGCCGTACGTACGGCCCGCGCCCTCGCGGGTGTCCCCCAGGACGATCCGGTGCTTCCGGCGTTCGCGCAGACCGTGCGCTCGTTCGGCATCGACCACGGCGACATCGAGTCCTTCCTCGCCTCGATGCGGGCCGACCTGACCGTCAGCCGCTACACCACCTACGACGACCTGCTCGGCTACATGGAGGGGTCGGCGGCGGTCGTCGGCACCATGATGCTGCCGGTTCTGGAGGCGCTGCCCGGCATGGTGGAACGGGCCCGCGAACCCGCCAGGCAGCTCGGGTTCGCCTTCCAGTTGACGAACTTCCTGCGTGACGTGTCCGAGGACCTGCGACGTGGCCGGGTCTACCTGCCGCTGGAGGACCTGGAGAGGTTCGGGGTACGGGTCGCAGACCTGGGGCGGCCCACCCCCACCCGCGCCCTGCGCGAGCTGCTGGCCTTCGAGACCGAGCGGGCCCGTGAGCACTACAGACGCGCGGCCGAGGGGATCGACCTGCTGATCCCCTCCTCCCAGCCGTGCGTCCGCGCCGCCCACGAGCTGTACGGCGAGATCCTCAGCCGTATTGAGGCGGCCCGCCACGACGTCCTCGGAGCCAGGGCGGTCGTGCCGCTGGGCCGCAGGCTGGCCGTCTTCACCCGGCACCTGTACGCGGCCTGTGTGGCGGACAGGGCCGAACGCCGGGTGGTCACCCGGAGTCCCCAAGGAGGGCGCGATGCCTGATCCGGTGGCCGTCGACGCCATGGGCGGAGACCACGGCCCAGCCGAGACGGTCGGCGGCGCGGTCGTGGCCAGCCGCGAGTACGGCGTCCCCGTCGTGCTCGTCGGCAGATCCGGGGAGATCCGCCGGCACCTGGCGCGCCACGGCGCCCTCGGGGAGATCGGCGTGGTGCACGCGGAGGAGGTGATCCCGATGGACGAGCCGGGCGCGGCGGCCACCGAGGCCGCCTCAAGCCTGAGGATCGGCTGTGAACTGGTCGGGCGGGGCGACGCCTCGGCGTTCGTGTCCTCGGGCCCGACCGGGGCCGTCGTGGCGTGCGCTGTCCGGGGCATCGGCAGGGCGCCGGGCGTGCTCAGGCCTGCCCTGGCCGTCGCCCTGCCCTCGGTGACCGGTGGCGCGACCGTGTTGATCGACGCCGGGGCGACCGCCGATCCGGTGCCGGAGATGGTCGCCCAGTTCGCGATGCTCGGCACCTCCTACGCCCGGCTGGTCCTCGGCGTGCCGGACCCGTCCGTCGGCCTGCTGTCGATCGGCTCGGAACCCGGGAAGGGGAACCGGGTGACCCGTGGGGCGGGGGAGCTGCTGTCCAGCCTGCCCCTGCGCTTCCACGGCAACGTCGAGGGACACGATGTGCTGGCCGGGACCGTGGACGTGATCGTCACCGACGGGTTCACCGGCAACATCGTGCTCAAGAACGTCGAAGGGACGGTGCGCGCGGCGCTCACCTTGGTCGCGGAGGGGGGAATCGCCACCTCCGAGGCGTTGCGTGAGGTCACCCGCCGCTATGACCCCGAAACCCACGGCGGGGCGGCGCTGCTCGGTCTGCGCGGCACCGTCGTCGTCGCGCACGGCGCGTCCGGGGCTGCGACGATCGCACGGGCCTGCGTGCTCGCCCGTGCCCTGGCGGACGGCGGCGTCACCGGCCGCCCCGGGGACTGGCCCGCCGCCGAGTCCGTTCGATGAGCCGGGCGCTCCCCTCAGGCGATGGGGTCGGCGCCGTTCCAGGTCCCCTCACTGGCGTACGGCGCGAACCGGGCGAACAACTCCTCGGAGTACCACCGCTGTGCCCTGGTTCGCTCGATCACCTCCCGATGCGCCCGTCCCCGGTAGGCGAAGTCCCGTACCGCGCCCGTGTCGCGCCACAGCGAGAACGTCGCCTGTCTGGCCAGCGGCCACTCGCCGACGCCGACGCAGGCCAGACAGCCGTCCTGGCCCAGCAGGAGACGGTCGACCCGGGGAACGGACCGGTAGAACGCCACCAGCCGGGACGGCCGGATCGACGCCCGGGTGAGTACGGCCACCGGCCCGCCGCCCGCCGCGTCGTCTCCGCCCGCCTCCGGTATGCCGGAGCCGAACGGTTCGACGCCACCCCACCTCCCACGCGAGGCCAGCGGCCTCAGCCGTACCTGCCATGCCTCCACGGCCCGCCCGCGCCAGCGCGCCACGATCGGGGAGGTCGCGAGGAAGCCGTCGAGGGCGGCCTCGTGCCGCCAGACCGCGAACAGAGCCCAGCGGCGCAGGTCCGCGCCCAGGCTCATCGACGCGCCACGGCCGGTGCCGAGCAGCCGCCAGAACACCAGCCCGTCGGTGCCCGTGAGTGAAGGCCGGTCGAAGGCCATGTGACCGGCAGCCCCCAGATCCGCATATCTGACGAGATGGAATGAGGCGATGACTCCCGGACCGCTCTGCGCGCTGGTGGCTCTCATCGGCGGCTACCTCCTGGGATCCGTGCCGGTCGCCGTACTGGTCGGGCGGACCCACGGCTTCGATCCCCGCGAGACGGGGGACCGCAACCCCGGCTTCTGGAACGTCATGCGAAGTCTCGGCTGGCGGGCCGCCGTACCCGTCTTCGCGGGCGACACCCTCAAGGGCACGCTCGCCGCAGGGCTGGCCCTGGCGGTGAGCGGCGCGCACACCACGGGGACCGGCGTGGTCGCCGGCGGCGGCGTCGTGCCGGTGTACCTGGCGGTGGCCGCCGCGATGGCCGGGCACGCATGGCCGGTGTTCGCCGGATTCAGGGGCGGCCGGTCCGTCCTCACCTTCGTCGGCGGCTTCGCCGTGATCTGCCCCCCGGCCTTCCTGCTGGGCGTCGTGGTCCTGGTCCTGACCGCCCTGACCGCGCGTTCCTTCGCGGTCGGGGCCAGGGTCGCGGTTTTCGGCCTGCCGCTCCTCCAGCTGTTCTTCACCCCGATCGGGCAGGTGGCCGCGACGGGGGCGCTGATGTGTCTCATCGGCCTTCGTTTCGGACAGGCCGCCCGGTCCTCCCACGCGGGCCGGACGGCGGACGGTACGTGAGAGCGCCCATCTCCGCGGCGGGGTAGCGGCGGCCACGCCACGAGCGCACGGGGCGCAGCGTCGCCTGCGTCAGCCGTACGGCCGTCAGCGGATCCAGCAGCGGAGAAAGCAGCACGCCGGGCCCCGGTACGGCGTAGTTGCCGCGCAACGCGCGGGCCAGCAGTGTCCGCGCGGCCAGCAGTCCCAGATCGAGACGGGTCGGCCTGCCGGAGAGCAGCCGCAGGACGGGCAGGGCGGTCGTCAGCCAGACGACCGCCAGGTCGGCGACCTGCCAGCCGGGCCCGGTGACGTCGCGCAACGGCAGCGACCTGCCCCACTCACGCCACACCCCGGCGGCGGACTCGTGCATGTCCACCTCCAGCAGCCCGCCCGCGTCCAGGAAGGCGACCGCCCAGCCGTCCGCCGCGAGGAGCCTGACCAGCGCCACGTCGTCGGTCATGTGCCCGCGCACCCTGCCGAACCCGTCCGCCTCCAGCATCGCCGTACGGCGGAAGGCCATGCACTGGCCGTTGGCCACGACCCGGTGGGGAGGCGGTGGCGTTGACGGCCCGATCGGGCCGAACCGGTAGACCAGCGTCGCCAGGAAGGAGGCGTGCAGTGCCTGCTCGGCGACCCCGTCGCAGACGAAGCGCGGACCCGCGCTGACCAGGTCGTGGTGCGCCAGGGCGGCGGCGAGCGCCCCGACCAGGCCGGGGGCGGGCCTGGTGTCCGCGTCGAGGGTCACCACGACGTCGTTGACCGCGGCCGTGACCCCCTGCCGCAGCGCCCACTGCTTGCCGACCCAGCCACGGGGCGGCGGCGTGCCCGCGACGACCCTGGCGCCAAGCCCGGCCGCCAGGGCGGCGGTGCCGTCCCGTGACTCGTCGTCCACGACGACGACCTCGGCCACCGCGGGATCGGCCAGGAGCGCCTTCAGGCAGGGACCGATGCGCTCCTCCTCGTCGCGGGCCGGTACGACCACGGAGACCGGCGTATCCGTCGTCGTGGGACTCAGCCGAGGCAGGCGGTCACGGCCGCGGGCGAGCCGCACCGCGGCGGTGACCGCGGCCGCCGCCTGGAGCACGGTCAGTGCCCTCATCGGAGTCCTCATCGGCGCGTCCGGATACGCGGACGGCGGGCGTCCTGCTTCAGGGAGAAGTCCTCCTCCACGAGCGAGGCCACGATGCGACCGCCCAGCGTCACCAGCGGCAGCCCGCCGCCGGGATGCGCGGAACCGCCGACCAGGTAGAGGCCACGTCTGGGCCCTCTGTTGCCCGGACGCCTGAAGGGCGCCAGCGGGCCGTCGTAGGCGCCGCCGTAGATAGCCCCGCCCCATGCGCCGTAACGGTCCCGCAGATCGGCGGGGGTGAACAGGTCGACGAAACGCAGCCTTCCCGACAGGTCGTGACCACGCGCGGCCAGGCGTTCCAGAACCAGGTCCCGGTAGGCGGACGGCGACATCGGCCACCGCAGCGGATCACGGGCGGGGACGTTGACCAGCATCACCCAGTTCTCCGCGCCGTCCGGTGCCTGCGACGAGTCGTCGACGGCCGAGCAGCCGACGTAGACGGTCGGATCCTCCGCGGGCCTGTGCCGCTCGAAGATGTCGGCGAACTCCCGCCGGTAGTCGGCTGAGAAGACCACCGAGTGGTGCGCCAGGCCTTCGGTCCTGCCCTCGACGCCGGCCAGCAGCAGGAACGCCGAGGACGACCTGCCGAGCCTGGCGATCCGCCGCAGCCGCCGCCGGTCAGGCAGGAGCCGCCCGTACAGCGCCGCCGCGTCGACGTTGGCGATCACCACGTCGGCCCGCTCGCGTTCTCCCGAGGCGAGCCGCACCCCCAGGACCCGCTCCGAGTCGGCGAGCACGTCGGTGACCCCGGTGCGCAGTGTCACCTCGACCCCGGCCTCCTCAAGCCGTGCCCGCAGGGCGTCCGCCAGACGGGGCAGGCCGCCACGCACGTACCAGCCTCCCTGCCCGTGTTCGAGGGCGGGGACGCATCCCAGCGCCGCCGGAGCCCGGTAGGGGTTCGCCCCCGCGTAGGTCGCGTACCGTCCCGTGTACTGCCGCAGGCGGGGATCGGTGAAGAAACGCCTGGCCAGACCGTCGAGCGTACGGCCTGGCGCGACCGCGAACAGGTCGGACAGTCGTGCTTGCGCGGGCGGCCGGTCGATCGGGCCCGCGAAGAACGTGCGGTGCGACGCCTCAAGACAGGTCCGTCCCCAGCGGTGGAAGGCCAGCCAGTTTCGGCCCTCCCCGGGCGCGAGCCGGTCGACCTCCGCGGCCATGGCGCCGGGATCACGGCGGGCCGTCAGCACCGAGCCGTCGGCGAAGCGGTAGCGGCACAGTTCCCGGGGTTCGACGAGGTCGAGGCCGAGCCCGGCGAACAGATGCGGCATGGTCAGCAGCGACGGGCCGAGGGAGAAGGCGAAGCCGTCACGCCGGTGCTCGGCCAGCTTGCCGCCGAGGCGGTCAAGCCGCTCGTACAGGCGCACCCGGTGGCCCCGCCCTGCCAGCAGAAGGGCGGAGACCATCCCGCCGACGCCGCCTCCCACCACGATCACGTCTGCCACGCGCGGCTCCTTCTTCTGACGCCCGACCAGGCGGCCACGGCGAAGCACCCCATGCAGGCCCCTCCCAGGACGGCCACCAGGGGGTCGGGCGGGGTGAAGACCACCGCGAAGCCGACCGTCTCCATCAGGGCCATCACGGTGTAGAGACCCACGAGTCCCGCGCTCGTCGTGGCGCCTGCCGCGGTGATTCCGTCGATCAGGACCATGACCAGCAGCGAGACCAGCAGCCAGCCGGCGAAGTTGCTCAGCGGGACACCGCGGTAGGGCCCGGGGACATGCCAGGTCCACAGGCCGAGCCGCGTCATCTGCGGGTCGAGGAACAGGTCCCAGGCGGTGAGCGCGCAGGCGCCGAGCACGATCCGTGTGACCCGGCCGCCCCTTGAAACCGTGGTGGCGGCCAGTGCCGTCGCGTGCGCGGCCAGTCCCATGCCGCCCCAGGCGAGAGCCACGATCACGGGCACCCCGCCCGGCTGCGGCCAAAGGACGTCGGTGTAGGCGTAGCCGCCGAACGGCAGCCCTGTTCTGACGCCGACCCACTCGGCGGCGTATCCCGCCGCGGCCGCGGCGCAGAGGGCCGCAGAGGCCCTGAACGGACCGTACGTCCCGGCGGCGAAGGCCAGGGCACAGACCGTGAGCAACAGCACGATCAGACCGGTCAGCCGGGCGGGCCGGGAGTCGAGACCGGACACGACCTGCGCCGCGACCATGACGGTCAGCAGGATCCCGCCCGTCGCATCCGGAAGGGAGGGTCTGGCGCGCGGGGCGCCCCGGGCGTCCGTCGTCGCGCCAGGACCCGGCCGTCCGCTGCTCATCTTCTCGCTGTGCCCCACGAACGGTCATTCGAGCGTTGCCCCATGGTCAGATTCACTTTGGCCTTCCGGAGTCCGTCCCTGTTCCCCACGGTGTTCCCTCCACCCGTGCCGCTCAGTGCCGCTCAGTGCCGCTCCGTGCCGTTCCGCGCGGAGCGGCGCACCGGGTGCGGGAGGGGGAACGGCGGGTGTCGCGGCCGAAACTTTTTCGGAAATCCGGGACGAGGTTATCCGCCGCCACGAATACACATCAAAGGTTGGCGCGAAATATTAAGTTAACCAATGGTTTACATGGTTTGCACTGCATGCACCTTATGTCCATTACTTGCTCATGTAAAACCAGAAATGGTTGTCCGTAAATCCGATTTGGGACTGAAAGAATAGATTATTAACTGCGCCCGCAAACCCGGGTTTCTGTCATTGCTTCTATGGGTTGAGGGTGGCCTGCAAAAAATCTGGTCCGCGTCATATTGATTCCGGTTGGTGCCTGTGGTTACGTCTGAATGTCGAACGATGGGGGATGAATTACCGCATTGTCCGAACATGGGAAAATTGTCGACAGCCCAAATCTGCCCAGGTCAAAGCCATTTTGGAGTACTGTGACGTTGTCCGGACTCTTGATAGAGGGATGTCATGAGCGAGAGCGTCTTCGGGGGAGGGGGGGTGAAGATGACGGGCTTCGGGGGAGCTCTCCCGTTCCGCCGGAGGTCGCCGCCGTGATTTCCGTATCCGCCGTTCCTTTGACCGATTTGCGGTCGTTCGAGTCTTTTTAGGTGGATGCGTGGCATGGGTATTATGTTCGAACAAGTGTCGCAACGGCGGCGAAGGTTAAATAGTTTCACGTTTCCGGCGCGCCGTCTCGTGCGCCGTTGCGCCTACCCCGTCCTTCTCGTCGCCGTCGTTTCGACAGCCGTGGTGGCCATAGGCTGCCACCTGGATTTCGGTCAGGTCAGCGCTCTTTTCCTGGCCGGCACGATCGCATACCTCGCACTGCTCGAACGGGTGGTCCCCTACGAGCGTGGCTGGCATCCCGACCGCCGCGAATGGGGCTGGTACGGTCTCTACCTCGTGCTGACGCTCGCCACCAGCAGCGTGGCGCAGTTCCTGGTGACGACCCTCGTCGGCGTCCTGGCGGTCCGGGTCCCGATGATCCCCCTGTGGGCGGAGATCCCCACGGCCCTTCTCGTCGGCTCGCTGGCCAGTTACGTGGTCCACCGGCTCGCGCACACCCGCCCCCTGTTGTGGCGCCTGCACGGTGTCCACCACGTCCCCGAGAAGGTCAACGTCGCCAACAACGGCGTCAACCACGCCTTCGACGTCCTGTTCGAGCAAGGGATCGTGCAGCTGTCGCTGGCGCTGGCCGGCTTCTCCCAGGAGGCGGTCTTCGCGGTCGGCCTGTTCGTCGTCGCGCAGGGCTACTTCGTACACGTCAACGCCGACATCCGCATCGGCCCGCTCAACTACGTCTTCGCGAGTCCAGAGCAGCACCGTCTCCATCACAGCACCGACCTGTCGGAAGCCGGTCACTACGGCTCCGACCTGTCGATCTGGGATCTCATGTTCGGCAGCTTCACATGGCGTTCCGGCCGCACACCGGTCGCCGTAGGGCTGACGGACCCCGCGTCCTTCCCCAGGACGGACGCAGTCCTTGCCACCTTCTCCCACCCCTGGCGCCGACGCCCCGCGGTTTCGTCGCCGGAGGCCGGTGGCCCGGCCGCCTGACCAGGCCGGGAACGCGCGCCGTACGGGCGCGTCCACTGTTGTCCGCTTTCCCCTCATGCTCGCGCACAGCGCCATCACACAAGGATCAATCGTGACGGACCTCAGTAATGCTACTCTCCGTGACAAGATCGCCATTATCGGTATCGGGTGTAGATTCCCCGGAGGAGCCTCCGATCACCGTACGTTCTGGCAGAACCTGATCGAGGGCAAGGACTGCATCACGCCGACACCCGCCGACCGCTACGACGTCGCGACGCTCGGCAGCCGGGACAAGACGAAGCCGGGAAGGCTCGTCGGCGGCAGGGGCGGTTACATCGACGGCTTCGACGAGTTCGACCCCGCCTTCTTCGGCATCAGTCCCCGCGAGGCCGACCACATGGACCCGCAGCAGCGCAAGCTGCTCGAGGTGGCCTGGGAGGCGCTGGAGGACGGCGGCCAGAAACCCGGTGAACTGGCCGGGACCGACGTCGGAGTGTTCGTCGGGGCCTTCACCCTGGACTACAAGATCCTGCAGTTCGCCGACCTGAGCTTCGAGACCCTGGCGGCGCACACCGCCACCGGGACCATGATGACGATGGTCTCCAACCGCATCTCCTACTGCTTCGACTTCCGCGGCCCCAGTGTCTCCCTCGACACGGCCTGCAGCTCGTCGCTGGTGGCCGTGCACCTGGCGTGCCAGAGCCTGAGCAGGGGCGAGACCAGCCTCGCGCTCGCCGGAGGCACCCTGCTGCACATGACGCCGCAGTACACCGTCGCGGAGACCAAGGGGGGCTTCCTGTCCGCCGAGGGGCGCTCGCGCACCTTCGACGCCTCGGCCAACGGCTACGTGCGCGCCGAGGGCGTCGCCGTGGTCGCCCTCAAGCGCCTTGAGGACAGCCTGCGCGACGGCGACCCGATCCACGCGGTGATCGTGGGCAGCGGGGTCAACCAGGACGGCCGTACCAACGGCATCACGGTGCCGAACCCCGACGCCCAGGTCAGGCTGATCGAGCGTGTCTGCGCCGAGGCGGGCGTCGAACCCGGCAGCCTGCAGTACATGGAGGCGCACGGCACATCGACACCGGTCGGCGACCCGATCGAGGCGGGCGCGCTCGGCCGCGCGCTGTCCATCGGCCGCAGACCCGGCGCCAAGTGCTACGTCGGCTCGGTCAAGACGAACATCGGGCACACCGAGTCGGCCGCGGGGATCGCCGGTCTGATCAAGACCACCCTGGCCCTGAAACACAGGAAGATCCCCCCGCACATCAACCTCGAACAGGTCAACCCGGCCATCGACCTGGAGTCGATGCCGTACGAGATCCCGGCGGAGCCGACCGACTGGCCCGAGCACGAGGGACCGGCGCGCGCCGGAGTGAACTCCTTCGGCTTCGGCGGCACGAACGCGCACGTCCTGCTTGAGGAGGCTCCGTCACGCCCGGCCGAGCCCGCCCCCGCGCGCGACACGGGACACGCCATCCTGCCGCTGACCGCGCGCGACCCGCAGGCCCTGCCCGAACTGGTCAGGGGCGTCAGGCAGGAGCTCGCGGCCGGTGTCTCGCCCGGCGACCTCGGCTACACGCTGGCCCGCCGCCGTCAGCACCTCGAATCACGGCTCTCCGTGGTCTACTCCTCACCCGAGTCGCTCGACGAGCGCCTGGCCGACTACCTGCGCGGCGAGCAGGGGCCGTACGTGCTGCAGGACCAGCGGCGCGAGGGACCGCGGCCCGAGCTGGTGTGGGTCTTCACCGGCATGGGCCCCCAGTGGTGGGCCATGGGCCGCCAGCTCCTTGAGAGCGAGCCGGTCTACCGCGAGGTGATCGAAGACTGCGACCGTGAGATCCGCCAGCAGGCGGGCTGGTCGCTGATCGAGGAGATGGGCGCGGCCGAGGCCGACTCCAACATGGCGGAGACCTGGCTGGCGCAGCCCGCCAACTTCGCCGTGCAGATCGGCCTGGCGGCGCTGTGGCGCTCCTACGGCGTGCACCCTGACGCCATCGTCGGGCACAGCACCGGCGAGGTCGCCGCCTTCCACGAGGCGGGCGTCTACGACCTGCGCGAGGCGGTCAGGGTCGTGCTGCACCGCAGCCGCCTGCAGCAGAAGCTGGTCGGCACCGGCACCATGCTCGCCGTGAGCCTGCCGGAGGACGAGGCGCGCAGCCGCGTCGCCCCCTACGGCGACCTGATCTCGGTCGCCGCGGTCAACAGCCCGACCGCGATCACACTGGCGGGCGAGGAGGAGGCGCTCGGCAGGTTGCAGGCCGAGCTGCAGGCCGAGCAGATCTTCGCCAAGTTCCTCACCGTGCGGGTGCCCTACCACAGCGCGCAGATGGACCTGATCAAGGACGAGCTGCTGTCCTCGCTGGCCGGGCTCGAAGGACACCCCGCGCGGGTCCCGCTCTACCTGACGGGCAAGGAGGGCCTCGCGCGCGGCCCCGAGCTGGACGCGGAGTACTGGTGGCACAACGTCCGCGACAGCGTCCGCTTCCGCGCCGCCGTCGACCGCCTCGCCGACGACGGCTACGGCCTGTTCCTTGAGATCGGGCCGCACCCGGTGCTGGGCCACTCGATCAAGGAGTGCCTGGAGGCCAAGGACGTCGAGGGCAGGACGCTGCCCTCCATCCGCCGCCAGGAGGACGAGAACGCGCGCTTCACCATGTCGCTGGCCGCCCTGCACAACCTGGGCGTCGACATCGCCTGGGACAGGCTCTACCCCTCGGGCGAGACGGTGACGCTGCCGCGCTACCCGTGGCGGCGCGACCGCTACTGGACCGAGCCCGAGCAGGTCAGGCAGGTACGGCTCGGCAGGCTCGACCACCCGCTGCTCGGCCGCCGCCTGGCCATGACCGAGCCCACCTGGGAGGTCAAGCTCGACACCGAGGCGCTGCCCTACCTCGACGACCACCGCATCCAGGGCAACGCGCTGTTCCCCGCGGCGGGCTACCTGGAGATGGCGACCCAGGCGGTGCTGGCGATGACCGGCGGCACGGAGGCGACTCTGGCCGACGTCGAGCTGCGCAAGGCGCTGTTCCTGCCCGAGGGCGAGGTCAGGACGGTCCAGCTGTCCTTCTCCTCGGAGGGGGCGTCCTTCACCGTGGCCACGGTGCCCGACGGCTCGGGCGACCGGGTCGTGCACGCGGGCGGCGTCGTGCGCGCGGGCCAGCACCGCAGGCTCAACCCGGCACTCGACATCGAGGGGATCAAGGCGCGCAGCGAACGCCACCTCCGGGGAGAGGGCTGCTACGCGGCGCTGGCGGACATGGGCTACCACTACGGCCCCGCCTTCCAGGGGATCGAGGAGGTCTGGATCGGCGGAGACGAGGCGCTCGCCCGCATCCACCCGCCCGAGGCGCTCGGCGGCGACGCGGCCAACGCGCACTTCCACCCGGCGCTGCTCGACGCCTGCTTCCAGACCCTGCTGACGCCGCTGGTCCTCAGCCACACCGAGGGGACCGGCATCCGCCTGCCGCTGTCGATCGAGGAGGTGCGCGTCCGCCCCGTCGGCGACCGGCCGCTGTGGGTGCACGCGACCGTCGTACGGCGCGGCGGCGACGAACTGGTCGGCGACATCGCCGTCCACGACGCCGACGGCGCCTCGCTCGGCCGGATCAGCGGCTTCCGCGCCGCCGACGTCGAGAAGGCCTCGACGGCGGTCGGCAGGAGCACCATCGACGGCTGGCTGGCCGAGGTGACCTGGGTCCGCAGGCCGTACAACGAGCCCGCGGCCGAAAGCGGCGAGGGCGCGGCGGAGAACGCCGGTGAGACCACGCGGGACTGGCTGATCCTCGCCGACTCGCGAGGGGTCGCCGACGAGCTCGCGGGCCTGCTGCGCGCCCGGGGCATTCGCTGCCACCTGGTCCGCCCCTCGGGGGTCTACCGTCTTGAGGACGCCGACGGCGAGTCCGCGGTCGTCCCCGGCTCCGCCGACGACCTCGCCCTTCTGTTCGACGGCCTGGAGGCGAGCGGCACGTCGTTCGGCACCGTCGCGCACCTGTGGAACCTCGACCTGCCGTCGATCGAGGAGACCGACCGCGACTCACTCGCCGGGCACAACGGCCTCGGCGCCTACTCGCTGGTCGCGCTGGCCCAGACGCTTCCCGCGGGGCAGGACGACAGCAGGCTGCACGTCGTCACCCGGGGCGCGCAGGCCGTCACCGCGGACGAGGCGGCCGAGCCGCTCGGCGCTCCCGCGTGGGGCGTCACCCGGGTGCTGCGCCACCAGGAGCTGACCGCCTGGCGCGGCAAGCTCGTCGACCTCGACCCCGCGGGCGGGGACGTCAAGGCCGAGGCCGAGGCGTTGCTGCGTGAGCTGCTGACCGACGACGAGGAAGAGATCGCCCTGCGCGGCGGCGAACGCCACACCAGCAGGCTCGCGCAGGCCGCGGACCTGACCAGCCCGCTCCCGCTGCGGCTGCGCGCCGACGGCGGCTACCTGGTGACCGGCGCGTTCGGCGCGCTCGGCAGGCTGATGTGCCGCACGCTCGTCGCGCGGGGCGCCCGCAGGCTGATCCTCGTCGGCCGCACCCGGCTGCCGGAACGAGACCGATGGCGCGAGACGGACCCGGACACCACCGCGGGCCGCAACGTGCGCTTCGTCAAGGAGCTTGAGGCGCTCGGCACCCAGGTGATCCTGGCGCCGCTCGACATCACCGACGAGGCGGCCCTGACCGCCTGGCTCGACGACTACCGGCGCAACGACTCCCCGCCCATCCGCGGCGTGTTCCACCTCGCGGGCCACGTCCGCGACACGCTCGTCCCCGAGATGGACCGGCAGGCCTTCGACGCCGTCCACGGCCCCAAGGTCGCGGGCGCCTTCCTGCTCCACCGCCACCTGCGGGACGAACCGCTTGAGCACTTCGTGCTGTTCGCCTCGATCGCCTCGCTGCTGACGACCGCGGGCCAGACGAACTACGCGGCGGGCAACGCCTTCCTGGACGCGCTGGCGCACCACAGGCGCGCCAAGGGGCTGCCCGCGCTGAGCCTCGACTGGGGCCCCTGGGCCACCGGCATGATCGAGGAACTCGGCCTGATCGACCACTACCGCAACAGCCGGGGGATGAGCTCGCTGCCACCCGACGCGGGCATGGCGGTGCTCGAACGCGTCATCGGCCAGGACAAGGCCCAGCTGCTGGTCGCGACCGTCGTCGACTGGCCGGTCTTCATGGCCTGGTACGACTCGCCGCCGCTGCTGGTGACCGAGCTGGCCGCGGCCGCGGACACCTCCTCGCCCGCGGAGAGCGGGGGCTTCCTCGACACCTTCCGCGAGGCCGACGAGGACAAGCGCAGGCTCCTGGTGACCGAGCGGTTCACCGCGCTGGTCGCGGGCGTGCTGCGGGTGCGGGCGGAGCAGGTCGAGCCCGAGGTCAGCCTCAACACCCTGGGACTGGACTCCCTGCTCGCGATGGAGGTGCGGGCCCGGGTCCAGGCCGACCTCAAGGTCGCGCTGCCGGTGGTCGCCCTGCTCAGCGGCACCTCCGTCGCAGACCTGGTCACCCAGCTGCACGACGGCCTGGCCGCCCTGGTCGCCGCGGACGCGGACGACGACGGCGCCGACGCCGCGGTCGAGGTGTACCTGGACGAGAACCAGTACCCCCTGACCCAGAACCAGAAGGCGCTGTGGTTCCTCAAGCAGCTCAACCCCGACGGCTTCGCCTACAACATCGGCGGCGCGGTCGAGGTGCGGGTCGAGCTCGACCCCGAGCTGATGTTCGACGCCGTCCGCGCGCTGATCCGGCGCCACCCCATCCTGCGCGGCAACTTCGTCCTGCAGGACGGGCAGGCGCTGCAGCGGATCTCCGCCGAGGCCAGGGAGGACCTCGCCCTGTTCGACGTGCAGGACGAGGAGTGGGACGACATCTACCAGATGATCATCCGTGAGTACCGCAGGCCGTACGACCTGGAACGGGACCCGCTCGTCCGCTTCCGCCTGTTCAAGCGGGGTGAGGACCGCTGGGTGATCATGAAGGCGGTCCACCACATCATCTCCGACGCCATCTCGACCTTCACCTTCATCGAGGAACTGCTGGCCATCTACGAGGGTCTGCGCCGGGGCGAGCAGGTCGAGCTGCCGCCGCTGACGGCCACCTACCTCGACTTCCTCAACTGGCAGAACCGCTTCCTGGCCAGTCCTGACGCGCGGCGGATGCTCGACTACTGGCGCGGGCACCTGCCGGCCGAGGTGCCGCTGCTCAGCCTGCCCGTCGACAAGCCCCGCCCGGCCGTGCAGACCAACAACGGCGCCTCCGAGTTCTTCGTGCTCGACGCCGACCTCAGCGCCCGCGTCCACGCGCTGGCCCGTGAGAACAAGATGACCGTGTTCATGGTGCTGCTGAGCGCCTACTACCTGCTGCTGCACCGCTACTCGGGACAGGACGACATCATCGTCGGCAGCCCGGTGACGGGCCGCACCCAGGAGGAGTTCGCCTCCCTGTACGGCTACTTCGTCAATCCGCTGCCGCTGCACGTCAGCCTCGCCGGTGAGCCGTCGGTCTCCGAGCTGCTGGCGCAGGTCCACACCACGGTGCTCAACGGCCTGGACAACCAGGAGTACCCGTTCGTGCTGCTGGTGGACAAGCTCGGCCTGCAGCACGACCCCAGCCGCTCGGCGGTGTTCCAGGCGATGTTCATCCTGCTCGCCCACAAGGTCGCCACCGAGAAGTACGGCTACCGCCTGGAGTACATCGAGCTGCCCGAGGAGGAGGGGCAGTTCGACCTGACGCTCTCGGCCTACGAGGACGAGGCCGAGCAGCGCTTCCACTGCGTGTTCAAGTACAACACCGACCTGTTCCTGCCCGAGACGGCACGGCGCCTGGCCTCGCACTACGTCAACCTGCTCGACGCGCTGACCCGCGCCTCCTCGGCGCAGCCCGCGACCCGCCTCGAACTGCTCGCCGCCGACGAGCGCGAGCGGGTCCTGGAGACCTGGAGCGGTGCCAGGCGCAGGACGCTGCACGAGACCCCCGTGCACGAGCTGATCAGCAGGGCCGCCGCCAGGAACCCCGGCGCGGTCGCGGTCACGGCCCCCTCGGAGACGGGCGAGACCGTCCGGCTGACCTACGCCGAGCTTGAGGAGCGGTCCAGGGCGCTGGCGGGCAGGCTGCGCGGCCTGGGCGTGCGTGAGGGCGCGGTGGTCGCGCTGTGCCTGGACAAGTCCCCCGACCTGATCGTCACCCTGCTGGCGGTGCTGCGGGCCGGTGGAGCCTACCTGCCGCTCGACCCCGACTACCCCGCCGAGCGCCTGGCCTACATGGTGCGCAACGCGGGCGCCGCGCTCGCCGTCGTCGACGAGTCGGGCCGGGAGAGCCTGGCCGGGGCGGCGGGGATGACGCTGACCCTGGAGGAACTGCACCGGGACACCGCGGAGGCGCGGGACGACGAGCCGGAGCCCGAGGTCGGGCTCGACGACCTCGCCTACGTCATCTACACCTCGGGATCGACCGGCAGGCCGAAGGCCGTGCAGGTCACCCACCGCAACCTGGCCTCCGTCAACGCCGCCTGGCGGGAGGCCTACCGCCTGGACGAGGACGTCCGGGTGCACCTGCAGATGGCGAGCTTCTCCTTCGACGTCTTCACCGGTGACCTGGTCCGCGCGCTGTGCTCCGGCGGCAACCTGGTCCTGGTCCGCCGTGAGCTGCTGTTCGACACCGCGCGGCTGTACCGGACGATGCTGGAGGAGAAGGTCGACTGCGGCGAGTTCGTGCCCGCGATCGTCCGTGGCCTGACGGCCTACTGCGAGCGGGAGGGCGAGCGCCTGGACTTCATGCGCCTGCTGATCGTCGGCTCCGACGCCTGGAAGGTCGAGGAGTACCGGCGCCTGCACGCCCTGTGCGGCTCGCGGACCCGCCTGGTCAACTCCTACGGCCTCAGCGAGGCCACCATCGACAGCGCCTACTTCGAGGGCCCGGCCGACGAGCTCGACCCCAGCCAGATGGTGCCGATCGGGCGGCCCTTCCCCAACAGCGCGCTGTACATCCTCGACGAGCACGGCGAGCCGGTGCCGCCCGGCGTCCCCGGTGAGCTGTGGGTCGGCGGCGAGGGCGTCGCGACCGGTTACCTCGGCGACCCCGAGCAGACCGCGCAGCGCTTCGTCACCGTGACCCTCGGCCGCGGGGACGGGGCCGAACCGTTACGGCTCTACCGCACCGGCGACCTGGCGAGCTGGGACGCCCACGGCGACGTGCGGCTCCTCGGGCGCGTCGACGCGCAGATCAAGGTGCGCGGCCACCGCATCGAGATCGGCGAGATCGAGACGCGGCTCGCCGCCTGGCCGACGCTGGCGCAGGCGGTGGTCACGGTCGTCGCGGACGCGCGCGGCGAGAACGCGCTGTGCGCCTACTGCGTGCCCGCCCAGGGCGAGTCCCTGGACTGGCGCGAGCTGCGCAGGCACCTGGCCGGGTACCTCCCGACCTTCATGGTCCCGTCGTACTTCGTCGAGCTGCCCGAGCTGCCGCTGACGCCCAACGGCAAGGTCGACGTCGCGGCGCTGCCCGCGCCCGAGGCGGACACCGGGGAGCGGGCCTACGAGGCGCCGGTGACGCTGTACGAGATGCGCATGGCCGAGCACTGGAAGGCGCTCCTCGGCCTTGAGCAGGTCGGCCTGCAGCACGACTTCTTCGAGGTCGGCGGCAGCTCGATCAAGCTGATCGAGCTCATCTACCGGCTCCAGGGCGAGTTCAACATCACGATCCCGGTCAGCCACCTGTTCAAGGTCACGACCCTGCACGGCATGGCCAAGACGGTCGAGCACATCATCACCGGCAGGCTGGGCGGCGCGCAGCCGTACCTGTGGTTCAACCCCGACCAGGACCGGACGATCTTCTGCTTCCCGCCCGCCGGCGGCCACGGCCTGGTCTACCGGCAGCTGGCGGCGCACCTGCCCGAGTACCGGTTCGTCGCGTTCAACTACGTGGCGGGGGACGACAAGGTCACCCACTACGCCGACCTGATCGAGTCCCTGAGGCCCGAGGGCCCCTGCGACCTGTTCGGCTACTCGCTCGGCGGCAACCTCGCCTTCGAGGTGGCCAAGGTGCTCCAGAGCCGGGGGCGCGAGGTGCCGAACG
Source organism: Streptosporangium sp. NPDC020145 (assembly GCF_040631275.1). Lineage (NCBI taxonomy): Bacteria > Bacillati > Actinomycetota > Actinomycetes > Streptosporangiales > Streptosporangiaceae > Streptosporangium > Streptosporangium sp. NPDC020145. The sequence continues at coordinate 653,122 of NZ_JBEXZT010000001.1, forward strand.
TGGTCATCATGGACTCCTACCGCATCTCCGAGTCCTTCGAGCTCGGGGAGGAGCACCTCGCGATCTTCGAGCGTGAGCTGAGCGAGCACCTGCTCAGGCACACCGGCTCGGAGATCGTGGCCGAGGAGACGCTCGGCCAGGCCAGGGAGTACATCGACTTCTCCAGCCGCACTCCGAACCTCGGAGTGGTCTCCGCCGCGGTCAGTGTGATCTCCGACGAGGAGAAGGTCTCCTTCTACGCCGCCGCCGAGAGCGGCACCTGGCACGGCAGCTCAGAGGCCCGCACCGAGGTCTTCCGCGGTTCGGGCACGCACGCCGAGATGCTCGGCCAGGACCACATCGCACGCAACGCGGACCTGGTCCGCGAGATCCTCGCGGGAGGCGCCACCCATGCCGGCTGAGACCGAACAGGACTGGAGCGTCCGCGAACGACCTCCAGGAGGCAGGCCCCGGGTCCTCGTCATCGGCGGGGGCGTCGCGGGCATGGCCACCGGCTGCTACGCGCAGATGAGCGGGATGGAGACCCGCGTCCTCGAAAGGCACGTCCTGCCGGGGGGCTGCTGCACCGCCTGGGCGCGTGACGGTTACGTCTTCGACTACTGCATCGAATGGCTGATCGGCACCGCCCCGGGCAACAACGCCAACCAGGTGTGGCGGGAGCTCGGCGCGCTCGACGGCAAGACGATCACCAACTTCGAGATGTTCAACAAGGTCACCGACGAGACCGGAAGGTCGGTGACGTTCTACAACGACCCGGACCGCCTGGAGCGGCACCTGCTGGAGGTCTCTCCGGCAGACGCCGCCCTGATCCGGTCGTTCTGCCGTGACCTGCGGCGCTTCGTGAACATCGACCTGTACCCGTTCCTGAAGCCGCCGCCGCTGCAGACGGCGCGGGAGAAGCTCGGCACGCTGCGGACGGTCCTGCCCGCCTTCCGGCTGTTCTGGCGCACCGCGGCGACGCAGATGCACACCTTCGCCGACAGGTTCCAGGACCCGCTGCTGCGCCGGGCCTTCCGCAACATCTTCTTCCAGGACCCGGAGAGCTTCCCGGTGCTGCCGTACCTGTTCAACATGGCCAGCGCCCACAACGGCAACGCCGGATTCCCGCAGGGAGGGTCGCTGGGGCTGGCCCGCTCCATCGAGGAGCGCTACACCTCGCTGGGCGGCACGATCAGCTACCGGGCGAGGGTGGACAGGATCCTGGTCGAGGACGGGCGCGCGGTCGGGGTCGAGATGCGGGGCGGCAAGCGGTACTACGCCGACCACGTCGTCTCGGCCTGCGACGGCCACACCACCGTGTACGGCCTGCTGGAGGGCAAGTACACCAGCCCGAGGATCGAGAAGCTCTACGACGAGATGCTGAACCGCCCCGGCATCCTGTTCCCCGCGGTGGTCTCGGCCTTCGTCGGCATCGACGGCGACTTCGAGCCCGGCGACGCGCACAGCACCACCTACCTGCTGCCCGAGGAGGAAGGGGCCAGGCTGCCCGGCGCGCTGCAGAGCAGCCTGGTCGTGCAGCTGCGCTCGCGCTACTCCGAGGGGTTCGCGCCGCAGGGCAAGTCGGTGATCCACTGCACCTACTTCAGTGACTTCGGCTACTGGAGGACGCTGCGCACGGAGAACCGCAAGGAGTACTGGGCGCGTAAGCGGCAGGTCGCCGACTTCGTCCGGGACTTCCTGGAGCGGCGCTATCCGGGGCTCGGTGAGCGCATCGACCTGGTCGACGTGGCCTCGCCCGCGACGACCAGGCGCTACACCGGCAACTTCAACGGAAGCATCCTCGCCTGGAAGGCCTTCTCCGACGCCGACGACCTCGCGACCAAGCTGGTCAACGAGGACCGTATGCGGCTGCCGGGGCTGCGCGGCTTCTCCATGGCCGGTCAGTGGGTCGGCATGGGCGGCCTGATCCGCGCCGCCTCGACCGGGCGTTTCGTCGTGCAGTACCTGTGCGAGGAGCTGGGGATGGAGTTCAAGGCCTGGGAGAGCGACAACGACGAGGCCTGGCACCCGGGGAAGTTCGGCCACATGCCACAGCTCGACAAGCGGCTCGTGCGATAGGTGGCGACAGTGATCACCAAGGAGAACAGGGACGTGTCACGGCCCGGTCAGAACAGAGAGACGATGATCATCATCGGCGCCGGTCTCGGTGGTCTGTCCACCGGCTGCTACGCGCAGATGAACGGGTACAGGACCCAGATCTTCGAGATGCACGAGATCCCCGGCGGCTGCTGTACGGCGTGGGAGCGGGGTGACTTCACCCTCGACTGCTGCATCAGCTGGCTGCTCGGCAACGGGCCGGGCAACCAGATGCACCAGATCTGGCTCGAACTCGGCGCGCTCCAGGGCAAGCAGATGCGTCACTTCGACGTGTTCAACATCGTGCGGGGACGCGACGGCAGGGCGGTGTACTTCTACTCCGACCCCGACCGGCTCCAGGCGCACCTGCTCGACCTCTCGCCCGCCGACGCCAAGCTGATCAAGGACTTCTGCGCGGGGCTGCGGGCGTTCAGGAAGTGCCTGGCCGTCTACCCCTTCCTGAAGCCGGTCGGCCTGATGGGCCGGATCGAACGGCTGCGGATGCTGGCCTCCTTCGTCCCCTACTTCAACGTCATCCGCAAGTCGATGGCGGTGCTGATGACGGAGTACTCGGCGAGGTTCAAGGACCCGCTGCTGCGGGAGGCGTTCAACTTCATCCTCTACGAGAAGCACGCCGCCTTCCCGGTGCTGCCGTTCTACTTCCAGCTGGCCTCGCACGCCAACCTGTCGGCGGGCGTTCCCGAGGGCGGCTCGCTCGGCCTGTCCACCTCGATCGAGCAGCGCTACCTGAGGCTCGGCGGCAAGGTGACCTACAACGCCAAGGTCGAGGAGGTGCTGGTCGAGGACGACCGCGCGGTCGGCGTACGGCTCAGCGACGGCAGCGAACACCGCGCCGACATCGTGGTCTCCGCCTGTGACGGCCACACCACGATGACGAAGTTCCTCAAGGGGCGCTACCTCAACGAGGCCTACCGGAAGCTGTACACCACGACCATCAAGGAGCCGGGCATGGTCTTCCCCGGCTACTTCTGCCTGTTCCTCGGCCTGCGGCGCCCCTTCCCCGAGGGGGACCCCTGCACCACCTATCTGCTCACGGAGGAGGAGGCCGCCGACCTGACCGGCATCCGCCACCCGAGCATCAACGTGCAGTTCCGCAGCATGCACTACCCCGAGCTGTCGCCGGAGGACAGCACCGTGGTCTACGCGACCTACTTCTGTGACATCGCCCCCTGGCGCGCCCTGGCCGAGGGGCCGGAGCAGTCCAGCCGCAAGCACAAGGGAGAGGAGATCCACACCATGCCGGTACGGCGCGGCCGCGAGTACTCCGCGGCCAAGCGCCGGGCGCGGCTGGCGCTCATGGAGTTCCTCGAACGGCGCTTCCCCGGCATCACGGACGCGGTGGCCGTACGCGACGTGTCGACGCCGCTCACCCAGGTCCGCTACACCGGCAACTACGACGGGACCGTCCTGGGCTGGCAGCCGTTCGTGGAGAGCGGAGAGACCCTGGAGGAACTGGTCAAGAAGCACGGCCCCGGCCTGCCCGGGCTGGAGAACTTCTACCAGTCGGGCGTGTGGGCCACCACCGGCGGCCTGATCCGCGCCGCCGCGGCGGGCAGGCACGTCATGCAGTTCGTCTGCCGTGACGACGGCAAGGAGTTCACCGCCTCCATCGACGACACGGCTCCGCCGCCGACCCACCTCGTGATACCGGTCGGGCCGCGTCCCGGCCGGGCGGACGCCCCGGCGGAACCCCGCAGGCAGGCCGTGCCCACCGGCCGGTAGTTCAGGGGGCGGCCGGTTCTCCGGCCGCCCCCATGAGCGTCTCCGCGACGGCCCGGGCCCGCAGGGCGGGGACGGCGGAGCGTTCACGCAGGGCGGTGACGATGGCGCCGTCCATGAGCATGACGAGTTGCGGCGCGAGCGCGGCGGCGCGGGGGTGCCCGGCGGCGGTGAGCAACGACTCGACGTAGCCGGTCACCCGGTCCTTGTGGCCGGCCGCGACCCGGTGCGCGGCGCCCGCGGGGTCGGCGGCCTCCACCATCGTGTTGATGAACGCGCAGCCGCGGAAGTCGGCGCGGGCGAACCGTTCGGCGAGCGCGTCGAAGACCGCCAGCGGCCCGCCGCCGTGCGCGGCGACCCGTTCGGCCAGCCACTCGCGCCACCGCCGGTCACGGCGTTCGAGCACGGCCACGACCAGGTCGTCCTTGCCGGGGAAGTGACGGTAGAAGGAGGCGCGCCCCACCTTGGAGACGGTCAGGATCTGCTCGACGCCGACCGCGCGCACCCCCTGGGCGTAGAAGAGCTCCTCGGCGGTGTCCAGCAGGCGTTCACGGGCTCGGGTCGGCACGTCGTCGATTCTATCCGCCGTTGACGCAAATGGAACTGATCGGTACCGTCTTCTCAAACGGAACCGACCGGTACCGTTTTGGGCTCTGATCATGGAGGACACCATGCCGAGGCTGCCGCAGCTGACCGAGGATCCCGACGGCCTGCTTGAGGAGACACGACGGCAACTGGGCAGAGTGCCCAACCTGTACGCAGCCCTGGCCAACGGCCCCGCCGCGCTCCGCGGCTATCTGGCCATGCGCGACGCGCTGTCCCGCGGCGTGCTCAGGGCCAGGCTGCGCGAGCAGATCGCCCTGCTGGTCGCCCAGGAGAACCGCTGCGTCTACTGCGTCAGCGCGCACACGCTGCGCGGCGGCCTGATGGGCATGGACGGGCGGCAGCTTGAGCGCACCCGCGACGCCCGCGACGACGACCCGCACACCGAGGCGGTGCTGCGCGTCACCAGGCAGGTCGTCAGGACGGGCGGCAGGGTGGACGACGAGGAGCTCGCCCTGGCCAGGAAGGCCGGGGTGACCGACGCCGAACTCGCCGAGATCGTCGCGCACGTGGCGCTCAACACCCTGTCCAACCACTTCAACCACCTGGCCCGCCCCGACCTGGACTTCCCCGAGGTGACCGTATGACCCTCACCTGGCGCACCGCCTCCGTCGAACTCGTCGAGGGATACCTGCTGACCGGCGAGGACGGCGCGCCCACCACCCGCGTGGGACAGGCCCGCGTCGCCTTCGAAGGGGGGTTCGCGCACGTCGAGGTGCCGGGCAGCGGTCGCGTCGAGGTGCTCTCCGCCCCGGCGATCAGCCTGGTCACCTACCGTTCCGAGGACTCCTGCGCCGTGTGACGCCCGCCGTGAACCTTCCGGCGGGGCCGCAGTCCCTCCAGGTGGTCCAGTACGGCTCGCGCCACCTCGCGCTTGGAGGCCGAGGGACGCTGGAAGCGCAGGTCGGCGACCTCCTCGAAGAAGGCGGCCCTGCGCTCGTGCAGCTCGGTCGCCAGGGCCAGCGGCTCCATGCCGAACCGCGGCCGGTACGGCTTGGCGGCGATCTTCTCGGCGACGAACTCGGGGGCGGCGTCCAGCCAGACGACCAGGGCGGGCTTCATCTCGGTCCGGGCGCCGGGGTCGTCGAGCACACTGGAGGCGGCGGCGATGACCGGAGCGGGCCGCTCCGCGAGGCAGGCCCGCAGGTGCTCGACCTCCCTGGCGTGCAGGACCTCCATCCCCTCACGCTCGGCGATCTCCGCGGCCGTGGCGCCGTAGCGTTCCCGGAGATACTCGTCGCTGTCGCGCACGGGCCTGCCGAGGCTCTCGCCGAGCAGGCGCGAAACGCTGGTCTTTCCCGCCCCCATCAGGCCGACCACGACGATCGGGATGTCGTTCGTCATGCTGCCCTCCTCCTGCCGGCGCCCAGGTGATCCCCACCGTCGGCCCCTGCCCGGAAAACACCGTCCCATCCACCCTGGTTTCCCCTCTCCCATCGGCTTCCCGGCCTCGTGGGGAACAGACCGGTTTGCTGCCTCCTGCCGGAGGACCGGAAAACGGGCACACGCGACGGTCCTCCACGGCGAACCTCTCGATGGAGGGCTGTTACAAAGCCGCAGGAAGACCGAGAAGTTTCCCTCCTACCGTCATCGTTGTGCCGGGCGGGGCGTGCTGAGACGCCTCTCGTCGGGTCCCGGCGCGTACGAGGCCCAAGGGGGAGACGATGAGAAGGATCACAACGGCCGTGGCCGTCACGCTGCTCGGGTTCGTGGTGGTGACCTGCGCGGCGGCCTGCGGGGCCGACGAGGTCAGGCGGCCGCTGGCCCAGACGTTGTCCCCGGAGGACGCGGAGCCGGTCTCCCACGAGGTTCCGCAGGAGAGCGGGGTCTATGTGATCAATCTGTACGGTGCCGAGGAAGGGCAGCCCGCCCGGCGCCCGGCGAACCTGGTCGCCTCCGAGTTCAGCACCCTCAAGGGGATCACCTGGCGGAGCTGGGGTCCGGAGAGGGCCGTCGGCGGCGGCAGGCTGAGCGGGACGTGGTGCCTGCCCGGCTGTCAGGCCAGGCCGTACGATGCGACGATCACTCTCAGCAAGGCCAGGAAGGTCGGGGAGAGGCGCTACTTCACGAAGTTCGACATCACCGGTGACTTCCCCCGCCCTGACAGCCCCAAGGACACTCTGAGCGGGACGCTCCCGCTGCCGTTCTCCACCCCCTGAACTGCGGGTTTCTGAGCGGAGGGGTCAGCGGTTCGCATACCCTCCACACGATGATGACCGGTGTGAAGCGAGCAGCCCCCCTGAGCGCCGCCGTTCTGACCGCTGTTCTGACGATGATTCCGGTGGTGGCGGGGTGCGGAGCGGACGGCGGGGTGCGGGTGGAGGGGTCGGCGCCGCCCTCCAAGCCCCCCAGAGGGCCCGTCTACGTGATCGCCTACCTGGGAGATCCGCTGCGACGGCCGAGCAGGCTCGCGTTGGACGAGTTCAACAGCGTCACGGGGATTCGCTGGGAGTCCTGGGGAGGAGAGAGCGCCGTGGGAACGGGTGAGCTGAGCGGCACGTGGTGTCTGCCCGGCTGTCAGGAGAGGCCCTACCGGGGGACGATCACGCTCAGTGAGCTGATCTGGCACGAGCGGGCCGGATACTACGGCCGGTTCACGGTGAGGGCCGACGGCCTCCCTCCTGACAAGGCCAAGGAGCTGACCGGCGGGAAACTCACGGTGCCGGAGTCCTGAGACATGATCGACGTGCTCCTGGTCGAGGATGACCCGGTGATCCGCGAGGCCACTGGCATGGCCCTGGAGCTGTACGGCATGCGGGTGCGGACCGCGTCCGACGGACTGGGCGGCCTGGCCGAGTTCCGCGCCCGCCCACCGGATGTCGCGCTGCTGGACGTCATGCTTCCGCACCTGGACGGGGTCAGCCTGGCCAGGCGGATCAGGGAGGGCGGCGAGACCCCGATCATCATGATCTCCGCCAGGTCCGACGCGATCGACGTGATCAACGCCCTGGAGGCAGGGGCCGACGACTACGTCACCAAGCCGTTCGACGCCGCCGTGCTTCACGCCAGAATCCGCGCCGTGCTCCGCCGTGTCGCCATGCCCGGGCAGGCGAACGCGCCACTCGCCTTCGGCGACCTCGCGATCGACGTCGAGTCCATGGAGGTACGGCTGCGCGGCGAGCGGGTGGCGCTGACGCCGACCGAGCTGAAGCTCCTGCTGGAGTTCGCCGCGGAACCGGGGGTCGTGCTGTCGAGGGACACTCTGCTCAACCGGGTCTGGGACTACGCCTGGGACGGGGACACCAGGGTCGTCGACGTCCACGTGCAACGGCTCAGAGCCAAGATCGGTAACGACCGCATCGAGACCGTGCGCGGTTTCGGCTACAAACTGCGGAGATGACGCATGGGTCTGCGCGCGAAGCTCAGCCTGGTCATCGTGGGAATGTCGGTGCTCGTCGCCACGGTCCTGAGTCTTCTGGTCCACACACGTACGGCCGTCGTCACACTCGACTCCGCGCGGCGCGGTCTGGACGCCGAGCTGACGAGCACCCTGATCCGTCACCAGGAGGGGCAGGACACCCCGCTGGCGGCCGGAGACGTTCCCGCGCCGCTGGCCGCGGCCCTCGGCGAGGGGACACGCGCCACCTACCTGCAGGACGGCACCACTCTCTGGGCGGCGACCAGGGCCGACGGGCAGACGCTCTCGCTGCGCCGCTCCTACGAGGCGGAGAACGCGGAGCTTGCCCGGCTCGACCGCATCCTCCTCGGTTCCGGCGTGGCGGCGGCGCTGTTCGCCTCCGGTGTGGGGCTGGTGGTCGCGGGCGGGCTCAGCAGCAGGATCCGCGCGGTGGCGAGAACGGCCGCCCACATCGCCGAGGGGGACCTGTCCGCCCGGGTCGAGGCGCGGGGCCGGGACGAGATCGCAGCCGTCGGGGCGGCGCTCGACCAGATGGCCGACGCGTTGCGGGCCAGGCTCGAAGCGGAGCGACGGGTCACCGCCGACATCGCCCACGAGCTGCGCACCCCCGTCGCGGGACTGGTCACGGCGGCAGGGCTGTTACCGTCGGGGCGCCCCGCCGAACTGGTCAGGGACAGCGCCGCGACGCTGCGCCGCCTGGTCGAGGACATCCTGGAGGTGGCCCGGCTCGACGCCTCCGCCGAGACGCCGGTCAGGGAGGTCCGCTCCTCGGGGGCGCTGGCCAGGCGGGCGGTCGTGGCCTCGGGGGTGCCGGGCGTCGAGGTGGTCGTCGCAGGGGAGGCCGAGGTGGAGACCGACCCGCGACGGGTCGAGCGGATCCTCGCCAACCTCGTCACCAACGCGGCAAGACACGGAGCCCCGCCCGTTCGGGTCAACGTCACCGGGTTCAGCGTGACGGTCAGGGATCACGGTCCCGGTTTCCCCGAACCGATGCTCGTCATGCTCCGCGAGCACGGCCCACAGCGCTTCGGCACCGGGTCGGCCGCCCGTGAGGACGGCGTCGGCCTCGGGCTGACCATCGCCGCGGGACAGGCCCGTGTCCTCGGGGCGCACCTCAGCTTCGCCAACGCCCCGGACGGCGGTGCGATCGTCCGGCTGGACCTCGCCTGACCCGGTGGTGCCTGCCGGGTCGCCGGGCACCATCTGCGAGACGACGGAACCGGACGCAGGCTCGAACACCGGGGCTGGAGATCGGCCCCGGATATTGTCTGAGCCCCGCGGTAGCGTCCCTGGCGACGCCGACGAGAACGGGGAACCCCATGAGTGACATCGCCACCCGCTATCGAACCCGTGCCGACATCTTCGCGGCCAAGATCGCCGCTGTGGAGCCCGGCCGCTGGTCCGACCCGTCCCCCTGTGAGGAGTGGACCGCGAGAGACGTCGTCGGTCACATCATCGACATGCACGCCGTGATGCTCAGGCCCCTGGGCCGGTCGCTGAGCCCCGCGCCGTCCGTCGCGCAGGACCCGCTCGCCGCCTTCACCGCGGCCCGCGCCGACGTGGAGGCCCTGCTCGACGACCCGGCCACCGCCGAGAGGAAGGTGGAAACCCCGACCGGCAACGTGTCCGTCGAGCAGCACATCGACCAGGTCGTCAGCGCCGACATGGTGCTGCACGGCTGGGATCTGTCCCGGGCCACCGGGCAGGACGACACGATCGACCCGGCCGAGGTCGAGGCGATGTGGCCCCATGTTCAGTACATTCCCGATGAGATGCGCATCCCCGGTGCCTTCGGCCCCGGGGTCGTCGTCCTGGGGCCGGAGGTAGGGGTCCCCGACGACGCCCCGCTCCAGCACCGCCTTCTCGGCCTGTTCGGCCGCGACCCGAACTGGTCCGCCTGAACCGGGGAGGGCGGAAGTCCCGGCCCACGCGTCCGGGCCGGGAGGAGGGCTCGCGGAGGCGTCCTTGGTCACGGTCCGCTTCATGAGCCCAGGCAGGAGAAAGAAGCACGCACACGGGTGGGAGAGGGGGTCCTCCGGCGGAGCGGATCAGCCGGTGACGCCGGTCCTGGGGGTGAGGCCGCGTGAATAGTCCTTCGTCCTGACCTCGTCGTGCAGGCGCAGCCCCCTGGCGCCCATGTCGGTCAGGGTGCGGGCGGCGGAGGTGGGGATGTGGTTGATCAGCCACATCCCCCACGTCAGGGTCCGCAGTGCCCCGGGGCTGGTGGGGATGAGCCGCTTGGCCGCGCCGACGGCGAAGGAGCGGCTGCGCCGTACGTAGTCGCCGATCTCCCGCTCGTAGGCGGGGAAGGCGCGGGTGTGGTCGCCGCCTGCCTCGGCTAGGAGCTGTTTAGAGTTCGGATCATGTGGTTGAAGTGAGGAGCTTCAACCACATGACCGAGCCTCGGAGATAGAGCCCGGCTTCATAGCTTTC